>NZ_LGEG01000149.1 GCF_001280125.1 Streptomyces sp. NRRL F-6492 | reverse complement strand
CCCCCCCCCCCGTCCCGCCGTACCCGCCCCAGCCGCGTACGGCCGTACCCGCCCCGGCCCCGCACCGACGTACCCGCCCCCGCCCCGCACCGACGTAAGCGAACCCGACCCCGAAGGACGACCGCCATGCGCCCACTCACCCCGTTCGCCGCCCTGGCGGCCCTCGCCACCCTCGCCACCGTCACCGCCTGCGGCGGCAGCCCGGCCGCGGACACGGCCGCGGGCGGGGGCGACGGCCCGAAGGGGGCGAAGGGAACGGTCACCGTCCGCATCCCCGACCCCGGCAACTCCGGCGTCCTCGCCCTCGGCAAGAAGGACGGCAGCCTCGACGCGGCCCTCGCCGCCGTCGGCGCCAAGGTGGCCTGGACCGGCAGCGCCGGCCCCTTCGCCCCCGCCGCCCAGGCGATGAACGCCGATCAGCTCGACATCGCGACCGGCTCGATCACCTCCGGCATCACCTCCCTCTCCCAGAGCCCCGGCTTCGCCTTCTTCACCGCGACCGACCCCGACCCCGTCGGCGAGGGCATCCTCGTCCGCGAGGGCTCCGACATCGCCTCCGTGAAGGACCTCGTCGGCCGCAAGGTCGCCGTCAACAAGGGCGGCACCGGCGAGTACCTCCTCCTCAAGGCCCTCGCCGGGGCCGGCATCCCCGCCGACAAGGTCGAGCGCGTCTACCTGCGCCCCGACCAGACCGCCGCCGTCTTCAACGCCGGCCAGGTCGACGCCTGGGCCGTCTGGTCCACCTACGCCGTCGCCGAGATCGGCTCGGGCAAGGCCCGCTTCCTCGCCGACGGAACCGCCATCGGCTCCGACAACTACAGCCTGAACGCGGTCCGTTCGAAGTTCGCCGAGGAGCACCCCGAGATCGTCGAGGCGCTCTACGCCTACCTCCACGAGAACAGCGCCAAGGAGAAGAAGGACCCGGCCGCCTACCTCAACGTCTTCACCGACGCCGGTCCCACCGCCGTCAACGGCAAGGCCAAGGAGGTCCAGATCGCCTTCACCGCCAAGGCGGGCACCGTCGACCCGATCGGACCCGAGGACGTCAAGCGCTTCGAGACCGTCGCGCGGTTCTACGCCGACCAGAAGGTCACGCCGAACGAGGTCGACATCGCCGCCCACCTCCTCGACGTGGAGAAGCTGTCGTGACGGCCCCGATCGTCACCGGAAAGACCCCGACCGGGAAGCCTCCGACCGGGAAGCCTTCGACCGGAAAGACCCCGACCGGAAAGACCCCGACCGGGAAGCCTTCGACCGGAAAGTCCCTGGCGGGGAAGCCCTCGACCGGGAAGCCGCCGGCCGGGAAGTCCCCGGCCGGGAAGACGCCGGAGGAGACCCCCGGGGCCGGGCAGGACACCGCCGGTCTCGTCGCCCCCCGCCCGCCCGTCCACCGCGCCCGCTCCCGCACGTACTCCCTGACCGTCCGCGCCCTCGGCCCGGTCGCCCTCCTCGCCCTCTGGTGGGCCTCCTCCGCCACCGGTCTCCTCACCCCCGACGTGCTCGCCTCGCCCGCGCAAGTCGTCAGCGCGGTGGGCGAGTTGTGGGGCAACGGGCAGCTGTCCGACGCGCTCGCCACCTCCCTCACCCGCTCGGGCCTCGGCCTCGTCATCGGCCTCGCCGCCGGGCTCACCCTCGGCATCACCACCGGCTTCACCCGGCTCGGCGACGAACTCCTCGACTCCTCCCTCCAGACCCTGCGCACCATCCCCTTCCTCTCCCTCGTCCCCCTCTTCATGGTCTGGTTCGGGATCAACGAGACCGCGAAGATCCTGCTCATCGCGGTCGCCACCACCTTCCCGATGTACGTCTCCACCGCCGGCGGCGTCCGCAACACCGACCGCAAGCTCGTCGAGGCCATGCGCAGCTTCGGCCTCGGCCGGCTCGCGATCGTCCGCCAGGTCGTCCTGCCCGGCGCCCTGCCCTCGCTCCTCGCCGGACTGCGGCTCTCCATGACGCTGAGCGTCATCGCGCTCATCGCCGCCGAGGAGATCAACGCCACCGAGGGCATCGGCTATCTGATGTCCCAGGCCCAGAGCTACGCCCGCACCGACGTCCTCGCCGTCTGCATCCTCGTCTACGGCCTGCTCGGCCTCACCGCCGACGTCCTCGTCCGCGGCCTGGAGCGGGTCCTCATGCCCTGGCGCACGGCGGGACCCGGAGGAGGAGCCCGATGACCACGCCCAGCACCGACACCGGGGGGACGGCGGTACGGGTCCGGGGCCTGCGCCGGGTCTTCGGCACCCGCGCGGTCCTCGACGGCCTCGACCTCACCCTGGCGCGCGGCGAGTTCCTCGCCCTGCTCGGGGCCAGCGGCAGCGGCAAGACGACCCTGCTCCGCATCCTCGGCGCCCTCGACGGCGCCGACGGGGGAGAGGCCCTCGTCCTCGCCGCCCGCACGATCGTCTTCCAGGAGCCCCGGCTCATCCCCTCCAAGAAGGTCCTCGCCAACGTGACCGTCGGCCTCCCGCGCGGGGCGGCGACCCGGGAGACCGGTCTGCGGGCCCTCGCGGAGGTCGGACTCGAACGGCACGCCGACGCCTGGCCCGCCACCCTCTCCGGTGGCGAGGCCCAGCGGGTCGCGCTCGCCCGCGCCCTGGTCAGGGAGCCCGAACTCCTGCTCCTGGACGAGCCGTTCGCCGCCCTCGACGCACTGACCCGGCTCCGCATGCAGGACCTGGTCGGCGAGCTGCGCCGGATCCACCGTCCCGCCGTCCTGCTCGTCACCCACGACGTCGACGAGGCCGTACGCCTCGCGGACCGGGTCGCCGTCCTGCGCGACGGCCGGCTCGTCACCGACGAACCCGTCGCCGTCTACCACCCCCGCGACCCCGGTGACCCGGCCTTCGTCGCCCTCCGCCGCCGGCTCCTCGCGGACCTCGGCGTCCACGCGCCCGAGGAAGCGCCCGGCCCTCTCGAAACGGCCCCCGAAGCCGCCCCCGAAACGACCCCCGAAGCCACTTTCGAAGGAGCGCCCGCATGACCGTCGTCATCGGTGTCCACCGCAGCAACCCCTCCCTCTACCACCTCTCCCGCCTCGGCTACGCGGAGCAGGAGCTCGCCGCCCTCGGCGAGACCGTGGCCTGGCACCCGTACACCGACGGCGTCCGCACCGGCGCGTACCTCGCCGACGGCACCATCGACTTCGGCGGCACCGGCTCCACCCCGCCCGTCACCGCGCAGGCCGCCGGCCACGACATCGTCTACACCGCCGTCTCGGCGCCCCGCCCCGGCCACGGCGCCCTCCTCGTCCCCGAGGACAGCCCGGTCCGCACCGTCGCCGACCTCAAGGGCGGCACCGTCCACCTCGCCGTCGGCTCCTGGCAGACCCACCTCGTCGCCAAGGCCCTGGACGACGCGGGCCTGTCGTACGCCACGGACATCACCCCCGTGCGCGGGGACTCCGGCAGCGAGCGGAAGCTGCGCTCCGGCGAGATCACCGCCTGGGTCGCCCAGGGCGCCGAACTGGCCGCCGCCCGCCGCACCGGCGGCCTGCGCGTCCTCGTCCCCACCGCCGAGGTCATCAGCGACCGGTCCGTCTTCTTCACCCGCCGCGACCTGGCCGAGGGACGGCCCGAGGTGGTCGAGGCGCTCGTCCGGGCCCTGCGCCGGGCCGACGAGTGGGCCGCAGCCCACCCCCGCGAGGCCGCCGGGATCGCCGCCGCCGACCAGGGCGGCACGGTGGACGACTGGGAGACCGCCCTGCGCGCCCTGCCCTGGACGATCGAGGAGGTCACCGAGGAGTTCGTCGCGGAGCAGCAGCGGGCGGCCGACGTCTTCCACCGCACCGGATTCGTCGACCGCGCGGTCACCGTCGCGGACGCGCTGCCCCGGAAGGCCTGACCCCGTGACCTCCCAGGAACCGAACCCCCGGGCACCCGAAGTCCTCTGGTACATCATCCCGCGCGAAGGCGCCTACCCGTGGGAGCCGGAGGGCCGCCGTCCCGTCGACCTCGGCTACCTCCAGCAGCTCGCCGGAACGGTCGAACGCCTCGGCTACACCGGCGCGTTGCTCGCCACCGACCTCTACGACGTCTGGCCGCTCGGCTCCGCCCTCGCGGCCTCCACCAGCACCCGCTTCAAGCCCCTCCTCGCCGTCCACCCCGGTCTGATCTCGCCCACCCTGCTCGCCAAGACGGCGCTCAGCTTCGACAACCTCTTCGGCGGCCGGCTCCGCTTCAACGTCGTCAACGGCTCCACCCACTCCCTGCGGGAGTACGGCCTGCACGTCGAGCACGACGAGCGGTACGAACTGAGCGCCGAGTACTGGTCGATCGTGAAGCGGCTCACGGCGGGGGAGGTCTTCGACCACAAGGGGCGCTTCTACGACCTCAGGAACGCGGGCGCCTCCTTCCGCGACCTGCGCCCGGTCCAGGCGCCGCACGTCCCGCTCTGGTTCGGCGGCTCCTCGGCCCCCGGCATCGAGATGGCCGCCGAACACGTCGACGTCTACCTCACCTGGGGCGAACCGCCGCACCTCCTGAAGGAGAAGCTCGACCACGTACGGGCCAGGGCCGCCGCCCACGGACGCACCCTCCGCATCGGCCTGCGCCTCCACCTCATCGTCCGCGACACCGAGGACGAGGCCTGGGCCGCCGCCGACCGGCTCCTCGACGTCACCAGCGAGGCGACCTACGCCCGCCAGCTCGGCGAGCGGGCGGGGGAGGACGGCGTCGGCTGGCAGCGCCAGTTCCGCCAGCACGGCGGCCGGGTCCCGGCCCGCGCCCGCGAACTGGAGACCCACCCCAACCTCTGGCCCGGCATGGGCCTCTTCCGCCCCGGCCCCGGCACGGCGGTCGTCGGCTCCACGGCCCAGGTCGTCGAACGCCTAGAGGAGTACCAGGACCTGGGCGTGGACACCTTCATCCTCTCCGGCAACCCCCTCCTGGAGGAGGCCTACCGGGTGGCCGAGACGGTCCTGCCGGCCCTGGGGGTCACGCGCCGAGGTCGAAGACGCCCCACTCGGTGAGGGGGCCGTAACCGACGTAGACCCTGCTCCCCCGGGCGGCAACCCGACGGCGGCCGACGGGGCCGCCCTCCGGGCGGGTGAGCAGGGCGACGTGCCTCCGTTCCACGGAGCTCCCGGTCATCTCCCCGTAGACGATCCGGCCGTGGTCGAGGAAGGCGACCCGCTCGCCGTGGACGGCCAGGGAATCGGCGCCTCCCACGATGCCGGTCCGACTCCTCACGTCCTGGCCGGGCCTGATCTCCAGGAGCGGGAAATCGACGTACGGGCAGGCCCAGACGGCGGTGCCGGACACGTTCAGGGCGTAGCAGTCCATGATCCACCCGGCGCCGGGATCGTCCTCGGACGCCCACAGGAGTTCACCCGCCGCGCTCCAGCGGCGGATGCCCAGCGGGTTCTCGTCGAAGTGCCCGGCCCACAGGTCGCCGACCTCGTCCACGAGCAGGTGTTCGATCGCGTCCCCGACGGAGAAGGCCCCGTACTCACGCCCGAGCGTGTTGAAGATCTGCACCTGGCCCGTGTCGCCGTCCCCGTCGCTCCGGGCCGAGGCGACGACGAACCTGCCGTCCGGCAGCCGGTCCAGCTTGGGCCACCGGGCCCGCACGCCGCTCAACTCCGTGGTCTCGACGGCCCCGTCGGCCACGGACACGACCAGGGCGTCGTATGGGTCCGCATCATCACCCGCCTCCGGCGCGCGCTCGGCGAGCAGCCAGTGCGCGGCGCCGAAGGCGTCGACGGTACTGGCCAGGACGTGGCGGTCGTGGTGCGCGCGGGGCAGACGGGCGTGGGGGACGAGGGCGATCTCGTGCACGGGCTCTCCTCGGTGGGCGGTCGCGGGGTTCGGTCGGGCGCTGCGGGGAGCGGGGACCGGCGGTGCGCGAGCACGGGAGAGCGGAGCGGGGCGCCTACGCGGCATGGCCCTTTCTGGTCGTCATGCGGTGATCCTCGCCCGTGCGGGGTCACCTGACAAACCCTTTCGGCGCGCCGCATTGATCGAACGTTGATGGCTCGTTTACGGCGCCCCGGCACCGTGTACGGCATGCAGACCGACACGAGCGTACTGACCGCACCGGAGCCCGACATGAGCTGGCAGGAGAACGCGCTGTGCGCCCAGGCCGGCCCGGAGTTCTTCTTCCCGGCACCCGGCTCCTCCACCCGCGAGGCGAAGCAGCTCTGCGGGGCCTGCGAGGGGCGGGTGGCCTGCCTGGAGTACGCCCTCGCGCACGACGAGCGGTTCGGCGTGTGGGGCGGGCTCTCGGAGAAGGAGCGGTTCCGGCTGAAGCGCGGCCGGGGCTGAGCCCGCGCGGCGGGTGCGTCCGCCCGTCGCGCGGTGGTGCGGCCGGTCCGGCCGGCCGGGCCCGTCGTCAGCCCGCCGCGCGGGCCGCCAGCCGGGCCTTGCGGGCCGCGAGCTTCTCGTCGAACTTGCTCGCCTCGCTGTCCAGACCGTTCATGTACAGGCCCAGCTCCTCCTGGGCGCGCAGGCCCTCCGGCCCCAGGCCGTCGATCTGGAGGACCTTGAGGAAGCGCAGCACGGGCTGGAGCACGTCGTCGTGGTGGATGCGCATGTTGTAGATCTCGCCGATCGCCATCTGCGCCGCCGCCCGCTCGAAGCCCGGCATGCCGTGTCCGGGCATCCGGAAGTTGACCACGACGTCCCGCACGGCCTGCATGGTCAGGTCGGGGGCGATCTCGAAGGCCGCGCCCAGCAGGTTGCGGTAGAAGACCATGTGCAGGTTCTCGTCGGTGGCGATGCGGGCGAGCATCCGGTCGCAGACCGGGTCGCCGGACCGGTGGCCGGTGTTGCGGTGCGAGATGCGGGTGGCCAGCTCCTGGAAGGCGACGTACGCCACGGAGTGCAGCATCGAGTGCCGGTTGTCGGACTCGAAGCCCTCGCTCATGTGCGCCATCCGGAACTGCTCCAGCTTGTCCGGGTCGACGGCGCGCGAGGCCAGCAGGTAGTCGCGCATCACGATGCCGTGCCGGCCCTCCTCGGCGGTCCAGCGGTGCACCCAGGTGCCCCAGGCGCCGTCGCGGCCGAAGAGGCTGGCGATCTCGTGGTGGTAGCTCGGCAGGTTGTCCTCGGTGAGCAGGTTGACCACGAGCGCGATCTTCCCGATCTCGGTCACCTTGGACTGCTGCGGGTCCCAGGCCTCGCCGTCCTCGAAGAAGCCCGGGAAGTTCCGGCCGTCGGACCACGGCACGTACTCGTGCGGCATCCAGTCCTTGGTGACCTTCAGGTGCCGGTTGAGCTCCTTCTCCACGACCTCTTCCAGGGCGTAGAGCAGCCGGGCGTCGGTCCACTCCGCAGAGCTGCCGAGGTGGGGAGAGGTGAGCGTCAAGGGGAACTCCTGGGGACGGAGAAGGGCATACGGGTGTACCTACGAATCCGTAGGTTACGAAACCGTAGGTTAAGGCTCCGTAAGGCGTCCACCAACCCCGCCCCGGGCGTTGTCCGGTTACGTTCCGTTATGCTCCCTGGTCGATGTGGCGCCGGAGACGCAGGTCACGTCCAGTGTGGCGTCCGCCGGACACCCGGCCGACTACACGGTGCGAGCATCCGGCGGCGCTGGGTGCGCGACCCGGATGGGCCCTGGCGGCGCCGGACACGCTGCCGTCAGGACCCGTCCGCTGCCGTCAGGACCCGTCCGCGACCACCTCCCGGACCTCCTCGGCGGTCGTCGGCCGCAGCTCGCCGTCGAGCAGCAGCCAGCGGGTGATCCCCAGCGACTCCAGGAACGCCACGTCGTGACTCGCCACGACCAGCGCCCCCTCGTAGGCGTCGAGGGCCTCCGTCAGCTTCCGCGCCGACGCCATGTCCAGGTTGTTGGTCGGCTCGTCCAGCATCAGCAGCTGCGGGGCCGGCTCCGCGAGGAGCAGTGCCGCGAGCGTCGCCCGGAACCGCTCCCCGCCCGAGAGGGTGCCCACGGCCTGGTCGGCCCGCGCCCCCCGGAACAGGAACCGCGCGAGCCGGGCCCTGATCGCGTTCCCCGTCGCGGCGGGCGCGAAGCGGGCCACGTTCTCCACCACGCTCAGCCCGTCGTCCAGGACGTCGAGCCGCTGCGGCAGGAAGCGCAGCGGCACCCGCGCGTCCACCTCCCCGGCCAGCGGTTCGAGCTCCCCGGCGATCGTCCGGAGCAGCGTCGTCTTCCCGGCGCCGTTCCGCCCCACCAGGGCGATCCGCTCCGGGCCGCGCAGCTCGAACGCGCCCTCGACGCGGGCCCCGTACCGCAGCTCCAGGTCCCGCAGGTGCAGCACCTCGCGGCCGGGCGGCACCGAGGTGCGCGGCAGCTCGACCCGGATCTCGTCGTCGTCCCGCACCGCCTCCACCGCCGCGTCGAGCCGCTCCCGGGCCTCCGAGAGGCGCTCGCCGTGGAGCGTGCGCTGCTTGCCGGCCGTGACCTGGGCGCTGCGCTTCTGGCTGTTCGCCACCAGCTTGGAGGCGACCTTGTTCTCGAAGCTCTTCTGCCCGTACCGCTTCCGGCGCGCCAACTTCACCTGGGTGTCGGCCAGTTCCCGCTTCTGCCGCTGGACGTCGGCCTCGGCGACCCGCACCATCCGTTCCGCCGCCTCCTGTTCGGCGGCGAGCGCCGCCTCGTAGTCCGACCAGGAACCGCCGTACCAGGTGACCTCGCCGTCCCGCAGGTCGGCGATCTGGTCGACCCGCTCCAGGAGTTCGCGGTCGTGGCTGACCACGACCAGGACCCCGGACCACTTCTCCACGGCCTCGTAGAGGCGCGCGCGGGCGTGCAGGTCCAGGTTGTTGGTCGGCTCGTCGAGCAGCAGGACGTCGGGCCGGGCGAGCAGCAGCGCGGCGAGGCGCAGCAGGACGGACTCGCCGCCCGAGATCTCGCCGACGGTCCGGTCCAGGCCGATGCCGCCCAGGCCGAGCTGGTCGAGGGTGGCCCGGGCCCGCTCCTCGACGTCCCAGTCGTCGGCGAGGGCGGTGAAGTGCTCCTCGGCCGGGTCGCCCGCCTCGATGGCGTGCAGGGCGGCCCGCTTCCCGTCGATGCCGAGGATCTCGTCGACCCGGCGCGAGGTGTCCAGGACCAGGTTCTGCGGCAGGTGGCCGAGCTCGCCGGTGACCCGGACCGTGCCGGAGACGGGCGTCAGCTCGCCCGCGAGCAGCTTGAGGAGCGTGGACTTGCCGGAGCCGTTGAGCCCGACGAGCCCGGTGCGGCCGGGGCCGACCGCGAGCCGGAGGTCGTCGAAGACCTCGGTGCCGTCCGGCCAGGAGAAGGAGAGCGAGGAACAGGTGAGGAAGGTGGGGTGATGCGCCATGTAGGCCTCCGGGTGCGCGAGCGCGGGCGTGACGGGATGCAACGCGTGGAGACACCGGGGCGCGGGCAGTGGAGAGACGGCTCGTACGCCGAGGTCGAGAACGGCACACGCGGCACAGGGGGCACGCGCGGCGCGGTGTCTCGCAACCTCAGACGAGCAACGTCCTTCTCCGATCGGGTGACGACAAGGTCGATACCGACGATACGAGCCCGACCGGGAGGGCGGCAAACGATTTAAGGGGCGGGAGCTTCCGGGGGCCTCTGGGGGCTCCCGGGGCCTCGTCGGCTCCCGGGGTCTCGTCGGCTTCCGGGGACCTCCGGGGTACTTCCGGGACTTCCTCGGCTTCCCGGGCTTTCAGGCGCTTTCGAGGGGCGCGCGGATTCCTACGGGCGCTCGCGGAGCAGTTCGGTCAGGTCCTGGTCCCAGTCCAGGTACTGGTGCTCGCGCCCCTCCGGCACCAGGTGCTGCGAGCGCTCCAGGAAGCGGCGCAGCTCCGAGGTCCGGACGTGGACCATGGCCACCCCCTCCGGGGCGTGGAACTCGACCACGGTCCGGTCGTACCCGTACGGGCGCAGCCGCACGTCCCCGACCCCGGCCGGGCGCTCGACCCCCTGGACGAGCAGTTCGCGCGCGAAGGCCCAGGAGACCTCGACGCCCTCCAGGGTCGCGGGAGGAGGAAAGGCCATGCTGACGGCGTACGGATCCTCGCGGTCGTAGCGCAGGGTGGCGGGGACGGTCTCCATCCGGGGAGCGGATGCGACCAGACGGGCCTGGACGGCCTGCTCGATGACGGCGGACAAGACCGGCTCCTCTCGCGCGGGTTTCGGATCCTGTGCGTCTCCCCGACACCGGGGCTCCTGACACCCGGGAAGACGGGAGAGACGGCCGGAACGTGCACTCCGGATCCACGTGAGCTGCGTCACCGGGCCCACGGGGAGGGGTGTCCGGGCCGGTCGGGGTCTTTCGGCCGCTTCCCGACTCTGTCCGGAAAGCTCTCCGGCCGATTCGGGGCAAGGGCCGGAAAGGTCGCGGTACGGCCGGAATCCGGAGGCTCCGCCATCGGCACGGCACCACCCGCGTCCGGTACGGGCCGCTCGCGCGGAGGCACCCTGGACGGCGGGCGGGCGGGGGCACTAGCTTCCGGCGCCATGACGTCCATGGGCAAGACGAGACGAACGATGTCGGCGGGACTGGTCGGGGCGGCGCTCGCGCTGGCCCTGGCCGTCCCGGCGCGGGCCGGGGAGACCCCCACGGTCACGACCGGCGGACAGCTCGCGCCGACGACCGCCCGGCCACTCGCGCCGACGGCGGACGGGCACCTCGCTCCGGCGGCCGACCGACACCTCCCGTCGGCGGACCGGGAGTTCACGCGGGCGACGGACCGGCCACCCACGCTCACCACCGACCGGCGGCTCGCACGGGCGACCGACCGGCACCTCCCCTCCGCGGCCGGCTGGCGGCTCACGCCGACCGGTACCGACGCCCGCTTCCGGGGACTCGCGGCGGTCGACCGCCGCACCGCCTGGGCGGCGGGCTCCCGGGGCACGGTGCTGCGCACCACCGACGCGGGCCGGAGCTGGCGGAACGTCTCGCCGCCCGGCGCGGACGGCCTGGAGTTCCGCGACGTGGAGGCCTTCGACGCCCGCCGGGCCGTCGTCCTGGCCATCGGGGAGGGCGAGGCCTCGCGGGTGCTGCGCACCGAGGACGGCGGCGCCACCTGGACCGAGTCCTTCCGCAACACCGACCCGCGCGCCTTCTACGACTGCATGACCTTCTTCGACCACCGCAACGGCCTCGCCATGAGCGACCCGGTCGACGGGAGGTACCGCATCCTCTCGACCCGCGACGGCGGCCGGTCCTGGCGGGTCCTGCCGGACGGGGGGATGCCGGAGGCGCTTCCCGGCGAGGCGGGGTTCGCGGCGAGCGGCCAGTGCCTGGTGTCGGCCGGACCCCGGGACGTGTGGCTCGCGACGGGCGGCGCGGCCGCCGCGCGCGTGCTGCACTCCGCCGACCGGGGGCTGACCTGGACCGCCACCGCCTCGCCGATCCCGGCCGGGGACCCGGCCCGGGGCGTCTTCGGGCTCGCCTTCCGCGACCGCGCGCACGGCATCGCGGTCGGCGGCGACTACCGCAAGGACCAGCCGTCCCCGCGGGCCGCCGCCGTCACCGCCGACGCGGGCCGCACCTGGCGCGCCTCGGCCGCGCCGCCGCCCGCCTACCGCTCGGGCGTCGCCTGGCTCCCGTACGGCAGGACGTCCGCGCTCGCCGTCGGCCCCACCGGCACGGACCTCACCACCGACGGCGGCCGCACCTGGCGCACGGTCGACACCGGCTCGTACGACACGGTCGACTGCACCCCGGACGGCTCCTGCTGGGCCTCGGGCGAACAGGGCCGGATCGCGCGGCTTCGCCCCGATACTGGTTGTATCGGGGCGATCCCGACAACGCGGCGAGCGTGCGTGCCGGGCGCCGCCGGGCAGACGGGACTTTCGACACACGCCCTAGGAGGGCAGCTCCTCCCGGTAAGCGGCGATCCCGTCGACCGTCTTGGTCGCGTAGAACTCCGTGATCCGGTACGCGCACACGCCCTCGGTGCTGAACGGGTCGGCCGCCGCGATCCTCTCGATCTCCGCGCGGTCGACCCCGGCGGCCAGGATCACCCCGCCGTCCCGCGGGTTCTTCCGCCCGGACGCGAGGAACACGCCGGCGGCGTACTGCGCGTCGAGCCACTCGACGTGCGCGTCGAGCAGCGCGTCCGCCCGCTCGACGGGGGCGGTGTAGGTCAATTCCAGTACGAACATGATCGCCAGGCTACCGGCCGCCCCCTCGGCCCCGGGCGGCCGTCCCGGTCCTCGGAACGGGCGCCCGGCCGGCCGTAGGGTGGCCGCATCATGACGATCATCGAGATTCCGGCGGGCTGGCCCGCCGACGAGACCGCCGCCCTCGCCGTCCAGCGGGAGCTGAGGGAACGGCTCGTACGGGACGAGGAGGGGCCGGCGGTCGGCGAGGGCCACGTCACGGGGCTCGACGTGGCCTACGACGACGAGCGGGACCTCGTCGCCGCCGCGGCCGTCGTGCTCGACGCGCGGACCCTGGAGGTCGTGGAGGAGGCGACGGCGGTCGGCCGGGTCTCGTTCCCGTACGTCCCCGGGCTCCTCGCCTTCCGGGAGATCCCGACCGTGCTCGCCGCGCTCGACGCCCTGGGCGCCGACCCCGGCCTCCTGGTCTGCGACGGCTACGGGCTCGCCCACCCCCGCCGCTTCGGGCTCGCCAGCCACCTCGGCGTGCTCACCGGGCGGCCGTCCGTCGGCGTCGCCAAGAACCCCTTCGCCTTCGCCTACGAGCAGCCGGGACCCGCGCGCGGCGACTCGTCCCCGCTGCTCGCCGACGGGGAGGAGGTGGGGCGGGCCGTGCGCACCCAGAACGGGGTCAAGCCGGTCTTCGTCTCCACCGGCCACCGGGTCTCCCTCGCCCGGGCCTGCGCCCACGCCCTCCACCTCGCCCCGCGCTACCGCATCCCCGAGACCACCCGCCGCGCCGACTCCCTCTGCCGCCGCGCCCTCAAGGAGGCGCTCGGAGAGCGTCCGGATCCTTCCGGAGCGCCCGGAGCCCCCTGAGTACGCGTACGGATACCGGATGCCGGACCCGCTCAGCAGAGTGGGGCCATGACGACTCCCCTCCCCGATCCGCCGCGTTCCGCCCGGCGCGGCGCGGCCCGACCCCGAACCGCGCCGCCGGGGGCGCCGCGTGATCGGACGGCTGCGGCGCATCGTCCTCGACTGCCCCGACGCGTACGAACTCGCCCTGTTCTACCAGCGGTTGATCGGCGGCGAGATCGACGACCCCGACCCCCGGTGGACCGTCGGCGAGGGCGGCGTCGTGCTGCGCGGCGACGGCGGTCCCGTCCTCGGCTTCCAGAGCGTCCCGGGCCACCGGCCGCCCGTCTGGGGCGCGCCCGAGCAGCAGTTCCACTTCGACGTGCGGGTCGACGACCTGGCCGCCGCCGGCGAGGCCGTCCTCGCGCTCGGAGCCGTACCGCTGGACGACGGGGAAGGCGACCCGGCCCGGCGCGTCTACGCGGACCCGGCCGACCACCCCTTCCGTCTCGTACGGCCCTGAGGTGGCGGGCCCCCCGCCGCCCGCCCGCCGTGACCGCCGGGGAGAATGGTCACGGACCGTAAGAGTGGGGAAGAGGGAAGGGGGCGGAAATGGACAGGACGTCACCGCTGTGGTGGCTGTTCGCGGCGATCAGCGTGGCCGTCTATCTCGCGCTGATGTTTCCGGGGATGACAAGCGGCCGACAGAGGATCTGGATCTCGTGCGGCCCGGTCCTGGGATTCGCGGGGGCCGCGTCCTACAGCGCCACCTACGACACGCCCCTGACCGGGACGCTCCCCGTCTACTGCGCGGTGTACCTGGGCATCGCCCTGGGCGTCGCCGGACACCAGAAGGCGATGCGCGCGTTCATGGCGTGGCGCTCGGAGAACCCGGGCAAGCCGGACGACGAGGGGCCGGGCGTCCCCTGGATGCTGCAGATCGCCTTCACGGTGCCGGTCCTCCTCGGCGGCGCGCTCTGGTACGTGAGCGCCTACTGACCGGAAGCCGCAGGGTGCCGCCCCCGTGTCACGGGGGCGGCACCGGACCGGCCCTCGGCCCTGATCCGCCGGGCGGGCCCTAACCCCGGTGCGCCACCCGGAAGCGGATGCCCGCCTCCCGCAGCCGGGCGGTGAGGGCGTCGCCCATCGCGGCCGCCGTCGTCACCTGCCCGGCGGTCTTCGGCAGCGGATCGAAGGCGAGGCAGAGGGCCGACTCGGCGAGCATCTTGGCCGTCTCGTCGTAGCCCGGGTCACCGCCCGACACCTCAGTGAAGACCCGCCGCCCGCCGCCCTCGCCCACGAACCGCACGGAGAACCAGCTGCGGGCGCGCCGCTCGGCCGACGGGCCCTCCCCGGCCCGGTAACGCTCCATCAGCCAGCTCCGCACCGGCGGGAGTTGGGCCGCCGCCACGCTCGCGCCGACGGCGGCCGCGCCGCCGAGCGCCATCGGGAGCGTCTTCACGGAGGCGTAGTGCCGGTAGCGGAAGTCCGGCCCGTACCGGTCGAGGGCCGCCGCCGAGCGCGCCACGACCTGCGGGTCGAGCGTCGGCAGCGGCAGCGCCCACGTGCCCGTCTCCCGGCTGAACCGGGGGCCGCCGAGCGGCGCCCGCGACCGGCGGCCCACCAACCGGGGCTCGTGCAGGCGCCGTTCGCGCGCGGCCCGCAGGACCTCCCGGCCCCGGCCGAGCGCGGTGAGCGCGGAGGCGAAGGTGCCGCCCGAGAACGCGGCCCCGGCCCGGACGAAACCGTCCACCCGCAGCGGCACGCCCTCCGGGAGCTGCCCCACCGTGAAGTGCACGCCCAGGTCGTGCGGGATCGAGTCGAAGCCGCAGGCGTGCACGATCCGGGCGCCGGTCTCCCGGGCCCGCGCGTCGTGCCGCACGTACACGAGGTCCACGAACTCGGCCTCGCCCGTCAGGTCCAGGTAGTCCGTGCCGGCCTCCGCGCAGGCGGCGACGAGCTCCTCGCCGTACCAGACGTAGGGGCCGACCGTCGTCGCCACCACCCGGGCCGATCCGGCCAGTTCCCGCAGCGAGGCCGGGTCGGCGGAGTCCGCCACGACCAGCGGGAGGCCGGCCAGGTGCGGCCGGTCCGAGGCCAGCCGCTCCCGGAGCGCCTCCAGTCTGCCGAGGCTGCGTCCCGCGAGCGCCCAGCGGCACCCGTCGGGGGCGTGCTCGGCCAGATACTCCGCGGTGAGTTCGCCCACGAACCCGGTGGCCCCGAAGAGGACCACGTCGTACGGCCTGCCGCCGCGCTCCGGGCCCGCCCCTGCCCCGTTCCCCACGCCCGCCCCTGTGTCCATGCAGCCCCTCGTCTCGGCCGGACCGCGCCGCCGTGCGCGGTCGTCGTCGGCGGAGGATAGCGGAAGACCCCCTCCGGATCTCCCGGGCCCTCGGGTACTCCCGGGCGCCCGGAGGCGAGCGAGGCCCCCGATCGAAGAACCTCTCCGGAATTTCCAAGCGCTTGCTCGGCCGGGGGGCTTGTGCCGAGTGGAACACGTTCCTAGCATCTCTGGTGTTACATCATTGGTGTCACACACTCCCGGGGGTTCGATGAGTACGACGCACACCGCCCGCAACGGCCCCCTCGCCGGGGTGCGCGTGGTGGAACTGGCCGGCATCGGCCCCGGCCCCTTCGCCGCGATGCTGCTCGCCGACCTCGGCGCGGACGTCGTGCGGATCGACCGCCCCGGCGGCCCCGGGCTCGGCATCGACCCCGCCCGCGACCTCACCAACCGCAACAAGCGCTCGGTCCTCGTCGACCTCAAGGCGGCCGACGGCGCCGCGACCGTCCTCGACCTGGTCGAGCGCGCGGACGTCCTGGTCGAGGGCTACCGGCCCGGCGTGGCCGAGCGCCTCGGCGTCGGCCCCGACGCCTGCCTCGCCCGCAACCCGCGCCTGGTCTACGGCCGGATGACCGGCTGGGGCCAGGACGGACCGCTCGCCCCGACCGCCGGGCACGACATCGGCTACATCGCGATCACCGGCGCCCTCGGCATGATCGGCCCGGACCCCGAGGGTCCCCCGTCGATCCCGGCCAACCTGCTCGGGGACTACGCCGGCGGCTCGCTCTACCTGGTCATCGGCGTCCTCGCCGCCCTCCAGCACGCCCGCGCCCACGGCGAGGGCCAGGTCGTGGACGCCGCGATCGTCGACGGCACCGCCCACCTCACCACCATGATCCGGGGCATGCTGGCCGCCGGGAGCTGGCAGGACCGGCGCGGCACCAACCTGCTCGACGGAGGCTGCCCCTTCTACGGCGTCTACGCGACCTCCGACGGCGGCCACATGGCGGTCGGCGCCCTGGAGGAGCGGTTCTACGCCGAGTTCGTCCGCCTCCTCGGGATCGGCGGGGAGGCCGCCGCCGGCCGCTACGACCTCGCCCGCTGGCCCGACCTGCGCGAGGCCGTCGCCAAGGCGTTCCTGAGCCGCACCCGGCAGGAGTGGACCGGCGTCTTCGAGGGCTCCGACGCCTGCGTCGCCCCCGTCCTCTCCCTGGACGAGGCCCCGTCCCACCCGCACCTGGCCGCCCGCGGCACCTTCGCCGAGCACGACGGGCTGGTCCAGCCGGCCCCCGCACCCCGCTTCTCCGCCACCCCCGGCACCCTGCGCACGGGCCCCGCCCTGCCCGGTGCCGACACCGCCGAGGTCGCCCGCGACTGGGCCGTACCCTCCCTGCACACCCAGGAGACTTCCGCATGAAGCGCCGTATCTACACCGAGGACCACGAAGCCTTCCGGGCGGTCGTGCGCACCTTCCTGGAGAAGGAGGTGCTGCCCCACTACGAGCAGTGGGAGAAGGACGGCATCGTCTCCCGCGAGGCCTGGCTCGCCGCCGGACGGCAGGGCCTGCTCGGCATCGCCGTCGACGAGGAGTACGGCGGCGGCGGCAACCCCGACTTCCGCTACGGCGCCGTCCTGGCCGAGGAGTTCACCCGGGCCGGCACCCCCGGCCTCGCCCTCGGCCTGCACAACGACATCATCGGCCCGTACCTCACCTCCCTCGCCACCGACGAGCAGAAGCGGCGCTGGCTGCCCGGCTTCTGCTCCGGCGAGACCATCACCGCCATCGCCATGACCGAGCCGGGCGCGGGCTCCGACCTCCAGGGCATCCGCACCACCGCCGAGGACCGCGGCGACCACTGGATCCTCAACGGCTCCAAGACCTTCATCTCCAACGGCATCCTGGCCGACCTCGTGGTCGTCGTCGCCCGCACCACCCCCGAGGGCGGCGCCCACGGCCTCTCCCTGCTCGTCGTGGAGCGCGGCGCGGAGGGCTTCGAGCGCGGCCGCAACCTCGACAAGATCGGCCAGAAGTCCCAGGACACCGCCGAGCTGTTCTTCCACGACGTCCGCGTCCCCAAGGAGAACCTGCTCGGCGAGCTCAACGGCGCCTTCGTCCACCTGATGACCAACCTCGCCCAGGAGCGGATGGCCATCGCCGTCGCCGGCATCGCCGCCGCCGAACACCTCCTGGAGATCACCACCACCTACGTCAAGGAGCGCGAGGCCTTCGGCCGCCCGCTCTCCCGGCTCCAGCACATCCGCTTCGAGATCGCGGAGATGGCCACCGAGTGCGCCGTCACCCGGGCCTTCCTGGACCGCTGCATCGAGGAGCACGCGAACGGCGCGCTCGACGCCGTGGACGCCTCGATGGCCAAGTGGTGGGCGACCGAGCTGCAGAAGAAGGTCGCCGACCGCTGCCTGCAACTGCACGGCGGATACGGCTACATGACTGAATTCCCGGTCGCCAGGGCCTACACCGACGGCCGCATCCAGACCATCTACGGCGGCACCACCGAGATCATGAAGGAGATCATCGGCCGTTCCCTCCTCGGCTGACCTCCCCCGCGCAACCCCTCCCACCCTCCTCGCGAAAGGCCTCCCGTGAGCACCGAAGCGTACGTGTACGACGCGATCCGCACCCCGCGCGGTCGTGGCAAGGCCACCGGCTCCCTGCACGGCACCAAGCCGATCGACCTGGTCGTCGGCCTCATCAAGGAGATCCAGAGCCGCAACCCCGGCCTCGACCCGGCCGCCATCGACGACATCGTCCTCGGCGTCGTCGGCCCGGTCGGCGACCAGGGCTCCGACATCGCCCGCGTCTCCGCCATCGCCGCCGGACTCCCCGACACCGTCGCCGGCGTCCAGGAGAACCGCTTCTGCGCCTCGGGCCTCGAAGCGGTCAACATGGCCGCCATGAAGGTCCGCTCCGGCTGGGAGGACCTCGTCCTGGCCGGCGGCGTGGAGTCCATGTCCCGCGTACCGATGGGCTCCGACGGCGGCGCCTGGTTCGCCGACCCGATGACCAACCTGGAGACCAACTTCGTCCCCCAGGGCATCGGCGCCGACCTCATCGCCACCATCGAGGGCTTCTCCCGGCGCGACGTCGACGAGTACGCGGCCCTCTCCCAGGAGCGCGCCGCCGAGGCCTGGAAGGACGGCCGCTTCGCCCGCTCCGTCGTCCCCGTCAAGGACCGCGCGGGCCTCACGGTCCTCGACCACGACGAGTTCCTGCGCCCCGGCACCACCGCCGACTCCCTCGCCCGCCTCAAGCCGTCCTTCGCGGACATCGGCGAGCTGGGCGGCTTCGACGCGGTGGCGCTGCAGAAGTACCACTGGATCGAGGAGATCGACCACGTCCACCACGCGGGCAACTCCTCCGGCATCGTCGACGGCGCCGCCCTCGTCGCCGTCGGCTCGAAGGAGGTCGGCGAGCGGTACGGCCTGACGCCGCGCGCCCGGATCGTCTCGGTGGCCGTCTCCGGCTCCGAGCCGACCATCATGCTCACCGGCCCGGCCCCGGCCGCCCGCAAGGCCCTGGCCAAGGCCGGTCTGACCATGGACGACATCGACCTGGTCGAGATCAACGAGGCCTTCGCCGCCGTCGTCCTGCGCTTCGTCAAGGACATGGGCATCTCGCTGGACAAGGTCAACGTCAACGGCGGCGCCATCGCGCTCGGCCACCCGCTCGGCGCCACCGGCGCGATGATCCTGGGCACCCTCGTGGACGAGCTGGAGCGCCAGGACAAGCGCTACGGCATGGCCACCCTGTGCGTGGGCGGCGGCATGGGCATCGCCACCGTCGTCGAGCGCGTCTGACCGTCCCGTCCGAACCCCTTCTTACGGAGAAGCATCAGTCATGAGCGAGAGCACCACCATCCGCTGGGAGCAGGACGAGACCGGGATCGTCACCCTCGTCCTGGACGACCCGAACCAGTCCGCCAACACCATGAACCAGGCCTTCCGGGCCTCGATCATCGCGATCGCCGACCGCGCGGAGGCCGAGAAGGACTCCATCCGGGGCATCGTCTACACCTCTGCGAAGAAGACCTTCTTCGCCGGCGGCGACCTCAAGGACATGATCCAGGCGGGCCCCGAGCACGCCCGGGACATCTTCGAGGGCGCCCTGGAGATGAAGAACGCGCTGCGCCGCATCGAGACCCTCGGCAAGCCGGTCGTGGCCGCGATCAACGGTGCCGCGCTCGGCGGCGGCTACGAGATCGCCCTCGCCTCCCACCACCGGATCGCCCTCGACGCCTCCGGCTCCAAGATCGGCCTGCCCGAGGTCACCCTCGGCCTGCTGCCGGGCGGCGGCGGCGTCACCCGCACCGTGCGCCTGATGGGCATCACCGACGCCCTCCTCAAGGTGCTGCTCCAGGGCACCCAGTACAACCCCAGGCGGGCGCTGGACAACGGTCTGGTGCACGAGCTGGCGGCCACCCCCGAGGAGATGCTCGCGAAGGCCGTCGCCTTCATCGACACCCACCCCGAGTCGCACCAGCCCTGGGACCTGCCCGGCCACAAGATCCCCGGCGGCACCCCCTCGCACCCGAAGTTCGCCGCCAACCTGCCGGCCTTCCCGGCCAACCTGCGCAAGCAGCTGAACGGCGCCCCCTACCCGGCGCCCGCCGCCATCATGGCCGCCGCCGTCGAGGGCTCCCAGGTCGACTTCGAGACCGCGGCCGTCATCGAGTCCCGCTACTTCACCGAGCTGGTCACCGGCCAGACGGCGAAGAACATGATCCAGGCGTTCTTCTTCGACCTCCAGGCCGTCAACTCCGGCGCCAGCCGCCCCAAGGGCATCGAACCCCGCCCGGTCCGCAAGGTCGCCGTCCTCGGCGCCGGCATGATGGGCGCCGGCATCGCCTACTCCTGCGCCCGCGCCGGCATCGAGGTCGTCCTCAAGGACGTCTCCGCCGAGTCCGCCGCCAAGGGCAAGGAGTACTCGGAGAAGCTGTGCGCCAAGGCCGTCTCGCGCGGCCGCACCACCCAGGAGAAGGCCGACGCCCTCCTCGCCCGCATCACCCCCACCGCCGAGGTCGCCGACCTCGCCGGCTGCGACGCGGTCATCGAGGCCGTCTTCGAGGACACCGGCCTCAAGCACAAGGTGTTCCAGGAGATCCAGTCCGTCGTGGAGCCCGACGCGCTGCTCTGCTCCAACACCTCCACCCTGCCGATCACCGTCCTCGCCGAGGGCGTGGAGCGCCAGGCCGACTTCATCGGCCTGCACTTCTTCTCGCCCGTCGACAAGATGCCGCTCGTGGAGATCATCAAGGGCGGGCGGACGAGCGACGAGGCCCTGGCCCGCGCCTTCGACCTGGTCCGCCAGATCAACAAGACGCCGATCGTCGTCAACGACTCGCGCGGCTTCTTCACCTCGCGGGTGATCGGCCAGTTCCTCAACGAGGGCGTCGCCATGGTCGGCGAGGGCATCGAGCCCGCCTCGATCGAGCAGGCCGCGGCCCAGGCCGGCTACCCGGCCAAGATCCTCTCCCTGATGGACGAGCTGACCCTGACCCTCCCGCGCAAGATCCGCAACGAGACCAAGCGGGCGATCGAGGAGGCCGGCGGCGTCTGGGCGACCCACCCGGGCGAGGCCGTGATCGACCGCATGGTCGACGAGTTCGAGCGCCCCGGCCGCAGCGGCGGCGCCGGCTTCTACGAGTACGACGAGAACGGAAAGCGCGGCAAGCTCTGGACCGGCCTGCGCGAGCACTTCACCAAGCCGGGGCACGAGATCCCCTTCCGCGACATGCAGGAGCGGATGCTGTTCTCCGAGGCCATCGACACCGTCCGCCTCCTGGAGGAGGGCGTCCTGACCTCGGTCGCCGACGCCAACATCGGCTCCATCATGGGCATCGGCTTCCCGGCCTGGAGCGGCGGCATCCTCCAGTACGTCAACGGTTACGAGGGCGGCGTCGCCGGCTTCGTCGCCCGCGCCCGCGAGCTGGCGGAGACGTACGGCGAGCGCTTCGCCCCGCCGGCCCTCCTGGTGGAGAAGGCCGAGCGGGGCGAGGTCTTCACCGACGCCTGACCGGTGGCTCCGGAGCCCGTGAGCGACCTCACGGGCTCCGGAACGCCGTCCTCAGCTCCTCGCTCAGCGAGCGCTGGAAGGCCGTGACGAGGGCCTGGATCACCATCGGCTGCATGTGGGCCGAGAGCGACCTCATCGCCTTCAGGTGGTCCGGGTCCTCGCCGCTCTCCCGGTACGGGTTCCACACCTGCTCCTGGAAGAGCCGGGCGAGCTCCTCGGCGGCGGCCCGCGCGTGCTCCAGGAGCACGGTCCGGGAGGCGAGGATCGTCTCGTGCTCGATGGGCACGTCCAGCATCTCCACGCCGAGCCGCAGCAGCGAGCCGTCGAGCCGGTACGTGTCGGCGTCGTCGGTCCGCTCCAGGACCCCCATCGCGGCGAGCCGGTCGACGTCCCGCTCGGTCAGCGCCCGCCCGGCGCGCCGCTCCAGCTCGCGCCGGGTGGTCGACTCGGCGGACTCGGGCGCCCAGGAGGCCACCAGGGCCCGGTGGACCGCGAGGTCGCGGGCGCTGAGGTCGGGCGGCAGCTGCTCCAGGTACCGTTCGATCGCGGCGAGCGTCATGCCCTGCCGCTGGAGCTCCTCGATGAGGGCGAGCCGGGAGAGGTGCTCCGGCCCGTAGTGCCCGACCCGCCGGGCTCCGATGACGGGCGGCGGGAGGAGCCCCCGGGTCCCGTAGAACCGCACGGTCCGCACCGTGACCCCGGCCCGCGCGGCCAGCTCGTCGACGGTGTAGCTCGGTCCGCGCTCCACGTCGCTCTCGACGTCCATCCGAGCCGCCTCGTTTCCCCAGCCGTCGGCCCGCGTGTCCGGACCGCTTGAACAGTATTGCTGTCTCACCATCCGTGTAAAAGACCGGCGCGATTGTCAGTGGCCCCCCGTAGCGTGATCGTCATGAACGGGAGTGCGAACGGGATCACGTACGTCCGGGGGGACGCGACCTCCCCGCACGGCAAGGGCGCCAAGGTCATCGCCCATGTCCGCAACGACCTCGGCGGCTGGGGCAAGGGCTTCGGCCCGGGGGCAGCCCGGTTCGTCCGGGTCGAGCCGCTGGTCCTCCGGCGGCTGGTGGACCGGGGGATACCGGTCACCGTGTACGACTTCGGCGCGTAAGGGGCGCCGGGCCGGGGCGCGGTGCGGGGCCTCGGCCGCGAGGGTTAGAGTCGGCCGCTGTCGCAGCGGGGGACAGGGGAGCAGGGGGGATTCGATGTACGCGGAACTCAGGGACACGGCAGGGGAGTTGGCCGGGATCCTGTGGCGGGAGCACACCGTCTACCGCGAGCGGGGCGGCGGGGTGGTGATCCGGGGCGAGCACGTCCGCCGCTGGATCAGCCTGGCCCCGACCGGGGGCAAGGACCGGGCGCTGCTGCGGGCCGGGCGGATCCTGGACGGAGGGACGACGGCGCCGGCGCGCACCGAGGTGGTCGTCGACCTGACGGCCGGGACGGCGGAGCTGGCCGCGGTCTGCCGCGGTCTGCTCGCCGACGTCGCCGCGGTGGCCGAGCCGGCGCCGGAGCGCGGCGGAAGGGCCGGAAAGCGCGAGAGGCCGGGGCGGAAGGCTCGCGCCCCCCGCCCCGGTCGTCCCCGGAAGGAGCGGCACACGAGCGCCGGCTCCCTGTTCGTCATGGTCTGCGTCGCCGCGGTGCTCGGCGCCTGGCTCTACAGCCTCTTCGGCGGCCGCGGCTACTGAGCCGCGCCCCCGGCCCGGCCGTCAGAAGCCGGTGACCGGGTAGTGGTCGGAGAGGTTCGTGTACGTGTAGGCGGTGCCCCAGCTGCCGACCGTCCACGGGGCGCTCTTCTCCAGGACCACGTGGTTGGTCCAGCCGGCCGGGCGGGCGTTGCCCGCCCGGTACAGGACGTGGTCGAGGTCCTCGCGCGGGTCGTCCGGGTAGCGCTCGGAGGCGATCGAGTTCAGCTCGGTGTCGAAGGAGTACGGGTGGCCGGTGCGGGCGTCGGCCCCCACCAGGCCCGCGTCGGCGAGCATGGTGCCGTACTCGGGCGTGTGCGAGTCGACGTTCATGTCGCCGGCGACGATCACCTGCTCGCCCGCCGGGATCCTCTTGGCGTCGAGGAAGGCGTCGATCGCCTTGAACTGGCGGCTGCGCATCTGCGCCGCCTCGCCCGCCGCGCAGCCCGGGTCGGTGGACTGGGCGTGGGTGCCGAGGACGTGGACCCGGCTGCCGTTCACGTCGAGCACCGCGTAGGCGAAGCCCTTGTTCGACCACCAGTCGGCGCCGCAGGCGTCCTTGTAGACGTACTGCTCCTTGCGGACGATCGGCCACTTGCTGAGGATCGTCACGCCGCCGTCCTCGGGCGTGGTCGCGGAGTAGGACCCGCCGGTGGCGTCCCACCCGCTCCTGCTCCGGCCCACGACCGGGGTCTGGTGCGGGTACTGCCCGGCGGCGTTCGCCTTCAGCGCGTCGGAGGCGGAGTTGTCGAAGGCCTCCTGGAGGACGACGACGTCCTGCCCCTGGAAGAAGGAGGCGGCGGGGATCGCCTTCGCCCGGTGGTCCTGCCCCCAGTTCGGGTAGAGGCTCTTCGAGAAGAGGAACGCGTTGTAGGTGAGGACCTTCAGCCGGGGGGCCTCGGTGGTCGCGGCGGACGCGGCCGGGGCCGTCGCCGTCAGGGTGGCGGCGGCGAGGGCGAGGGAAAGAGCGGCGCCGGGGGCGCGGCGGAGCGCGGCGAACGACACGTGAACTCCCGTGGAGACGTGGGGGATTGGCCTGGCGCCGCACATACAATCAGCCGTGGTTACCTTCCGGTAGCCTCTGGGTGCCGGGAATCTGGCCGGACCCGCACGAGCGTGCCAACTCTCACTCCGGTGTCTCATTCGACCCCATTTGCTCCAGGTAGAATGCGCGCATGACCCTCGCGAACTCGCAGATCTTCAAGACGGACCTCGGTCCGCTCAACCCCGTCTGGGCCGAGCTCATCCTCGGCGTGGTGTTGTTCGGCATCACCTTCCTCATCCTGGCGAAGGGCGTCCTGCCGAAGATCAAGCGCACGCTCGAGCAGCGCGAGGACGCCATCGACGGCGGCACCGACCGCGCCGACGACCTGCGCGCCGAGGCCGCCGGGATCCGCGAGCAGTACGAGGCCGAGCTCGCCGAGGCCCGCCACGAGGCCGCGCGCATCCGCTCCAAGGCCGTCGAGGAGGGCTCCGCCGCCATCGCCGCCGCCCGCGCCGAGGGCTCCGCCGAGCGCGACGCCATCCTCGCCGCCGGCACCGCGAAGATCGCCGACGAGCGCGCCGCCGCCGAGCGCGAGCTCAACGCCGACGTCGACGCCTGGGCCCACGCCCTCGCCGCCCGCATCGTCGGCGAGCCGGTCGGCGCCGACCGCGCCTGACCCGCACACCCGGAAGGGGCCGTCGCCCGGGCGACGGCCCCTTCGTCATGCCCTTCGTCCGTCATGCCCTTGGTCACGCCCTCCGTCACGGGTGCACCCTGGAGACGACACAGAGGAGAACCGCCGTGGAACGTCCCCAGCCCGCCGACCCCCCGCCGCCGCCCGCCGGCGGGGTGCTGTGGAGCGTCGCCGGCGACGTCCGGGCGCTCCTCATGCTGCCCGCCGCCCTCACCCTGCAGGTCGCCCATCCCGCGATCGGCGCCGGCGTCGACGACCACTCCGTCTTCCGCACCGACCCCTGGGGCCGTGGCGAACGCTCCCTGCGCTCGCTCCAGCTCTGGATCTACGGCGGCGAGGAGGCCGCCCGCGAGGGACGCCGCCTCCGGGAGCTGCACCGCACGATCCGGGGCACCGACGCCCACGGACGCCGCTACCACGCCCTCACCCCCGCCTACTACTCCTGGGTCCACGCCACCGGCTTCCCCGTCTACCGGCACGGCCTCCGCCTGCTCTTCCGTCCCCTCGCCGAGGCCCAGGAACGGCAGCTGTACGCCGAGTGGCTCCGGGTCGGCCGCATCCTCGGCATCCACGACCGGGACATGCCGCAGACGATCGAGGAGTTCTGGCCGTACTACCGGAAGGTCCTCGCCGAGGAGCTGGAGGCCACCGTCGTCGTCCGGGAACTCCTCGACACCGACCTGCCCGTCCCCGCCCCCGACCGGGGCCCGCTGCCGCTCCGGCTCGCCCTCCGCCTCCTCTGGCCCCTCCTGCGCCGCCCCTTCCTGCGGCTGCGCGCCTTCCTCACCGCGGGCTTCATGCCCCCGGACGCCCGCGAGGCCATCGGCCTGGAGTGGACGGACGCCCAGGAGCGAACCCTGCGCCGGCTCTGCCGGGTCCTGCGGGCCGTGGTCCCCGTCCTGCCCGAGCGGCTGCGCTACCTGCCCCTGGCCGGAGAAGCGCGGAGGGCCGCCCGCCGCGCGAAGCGCTGACGGACGGCCCCCGGAGGCTCACCGCACGGCTCAGTGACCGCCGTGACCCTCGTGCCCGTGGTCGCGCTCGTGGACCGTGTTCGTCGCCGCGATCTTCTTCCACGACTTCGGCTGCACCGGCTTCGCGGCGGCCTTCGCCTTCTCCCCGGCCGTCGCCGCCTTCGCCCCGGTCCTCGCCCCGGCTCCGGCCCTGGCCCTGGTCTCCGCGGCCGTCGGGGCGGACACGCCGGCCGCTCCGGCGGCGGACGCGGCCGGCTTCGACGGCTGGTACAGCCAGGTGTCGAACAGCTCGGCCAGCGGCTTGCCGGAGACCCGCTCCGCGTACCGCACGAAGTCGGCCACCCGCGCGTTGCCATACGCGAACTGCTTCGGCCAGCCCTTCAGGATCGCGAAGAAGGCCTCGTCCCCGACCTTGTTGCGCAGCGCCTGGAGCGCCAGCGCGCCCCGGTCGTAGACGGCGCCGTGGAACTGGTTCTCCGGACCCGGGTCACCCGGCTTCACCGTCCAGAACGGGTCCTCGGCACCCCGCAGGGCGTACACGTAGTCCGCCAGCTCCTGCGCCGTGCCCTCGCCCTCCTTCTCCGACCACAGCCACTGGCCGTAGCGGGCGAAGCCCTCGTTGATCCAGATGTCCTTCCAGTCCCGGACGGACACGCTGTCGCCGTACCACTGGTGCGCCAGCTCGTGGACGACCACCGACACGTTCGCGCCGTTGGCGAACTGCCGCGGGCTGTAGAACGGCCGGGTCTGCGTCTCCAGGGCGAAGCCGCTGGTCACGTTGGGCACGTAACCGCCGAGCGAGTTGAAGGGATACGGCCCGAAGACCGTCTCCAGCCACTCCGCCACCTCGGTCGTGCGCTCGATCGAGGCACGCGCCGCGCCCGCGTTGGCGCCCAGGTCCTTGCTGTACGCGTTGAGGACCGGCAGCCCGTTCGCCGTCCGGTCCGTCGTGATGTCGAACTTCCCGACGGCGAGCGTGGCCAGATACGTCGCCTGCGGCTTGTCGGAGCGCCAGTTGAAACGGGTCCGGCCCAGCGCCGTCGACTGCGACTGCAGCACGCCGTTGCTGATGGCCTGGTGACCGGCCGGCACCGAGACCGAGACGTCGAAGGTGGCCTTGTCCAGCGGGTGGTCGTTGGACGGGAACCACCACACGGCCGAGTCCGGCTCCTGCGCGGCGACACCGCCGTCCGGGGTGCGGGCCCAGGCCGACCAGCCGTCGACCTTGAACTCGGAGGGCTTGCCCGCGTAGCGGACGACCACCGAGACCTCCTTGTTCTTCTCCAGCGGGACGGCCGGGGTGACCTCCAGCTCGTGGTCGCCCGACGCGGCGAACTTCGCGACCCGGCCGTTCACCCGGACCTCACTGACCTTCAGGCCGAGGTCGAGGTTGAACCGGGACAGGTTCTGCTTGGTGGTGGCGAGGATCGTCGCCGTGCCCTCCAGGAGGTCCGTGGCGGGCTCGTACCTCAGGCGCAGGTCGTAGTGCGAGACGTCGTAGCCGCCGTTGCCGCTGGCGGGGTAGTAGGAGTCGCCGATGCCCGGGGCCCCGGGGGTGAAGTCGGCCGCCGATGCCGGGATCGCCAGCATCAGGGAGGCCGCGAGGGCGCTCGGAACGATGATTCTGCGGTGCACGGGTGCTCCCCAAGTCATAAGAAACGTAAGACGCGCGGGTGGTCGTCGGTCCTTGCTCTCGACCCTATTCAGGGCCCCGACGGACCGTCACGTCCAGAGGACCTCCTGTCACACGATCGCCATTCGGCCGACACGAACCCCTCCCTCTCCGGGATCACCCCGAATCACCCCTGATTCCCTCCGGCGCTCTTTTGCACGGGAGTTGACCGGGGTACGTTCCCGCCCATGCCGATGCGAAAGCGGATCACCCGCGGAGCCCGAGCGCCGTACGGAACCCTCGTGGCGGCGGCCACGGCCGCGCTGCTCGCGACCCTCGTCACCCCGGCCGGCGCCCGGACTGACCCCGCCGCGCCCCCGGCCGGGTCCGTGCGCGAGTCGCGCCCCGTCCACTCGTACGCCGACGCCGTCCGCGAGTCCGTCTGGGTCGACACCGGACTCGACGGCGACGGAGACGGACGCGCCGACCGGGTCGCCGTCGACGTCGTCCGGCCCCGGGAGCCCGCCGCGGCCGGGCGGAGAATCCCGGTGATCATGGACGCCAGCCCGTACTACGCCTGCTGCGGACGCGGCAACGAGAGCCAGAAGAAGACCTACGACGCCGACGGCAAGCCGGTCCGGTTCCCGCTGTACTACGACAACTACTTCGTCCCGCGCGGCTACGCCTTCGTCGCCGTCGACCTCGCCGGGACCAACCGCTCCGACGGCTGCGACGACGTCGGCGGACGCTCCGACGTGCGGTCCGCCAAGGCCGTCGTCGACTGGCTCAACGGCCGCGCCCGCGGCTACACCACCCGCACCGGCACGGCCCCGGCCCGCGCCACCGGCTGGAGCACCGGCGACGTCGGCATGATCGGCAAGAGCTGGGACGGCACCGTCGCCAACGGCGTGGCCGCCACCGGCGTCGAAGGGCTGAAAACGATCGTCCCCATCGGGGCGATCTCCTCCTGGTACGACTACTTCCACTCCCAGGGCGCCCCGCTCTACGACGCCAACCCGAGCTGGCTCTCCGACTACGTCGACAGCCCCGACGCGCGGGCCCGCTGCGGCGCCGTCCAGGACCGCATCACCGCCGCCACCCCCTACAGCGGCGACTGGACGGCCGCCTGGAGCGAGCGCGACCACGTCAAGAACGCCGGCAAGGTCAGGGCCAGCGTCTTCGCCGTGCACGGACAGCAGGACCTCAACGTACGGGCCGGGCAGTTCGGCAAGTGGTGGGACGCGCTCGCCGCCCACGGAGTCGAGCGGAAGGTCTGGCTCTCCCAGACCGGTCACGTCGACCCCTTCGACTTCCGGCGCGCCGACTGGGTCCGCACCCTGCACCGCTGGTTCGACCACTACCTCCTCGGCTACGACAACGGCATCGACCGCGAACCCGTCGCCGACGTCGAGCGCGCCCCGGACCGCTGGACCACCGACCGGCACTGGCCGCCGCGCGGCACCGCGACCACCACCCTGCGCACCGCCCCCGGCGCCGCCGCCGGCCCCGGCGTCCTCGGCCGCGCCCCCGCCGCCCCCGGCTCCACCGCGACCTTCACCGACGACCCGGCCCTCGGGGAGCTGGACTGGGCGGCCCGGATCGACACCGCGACCCCCGAGAAGGCCGGGTTCGTCACCCGCCCGCTCTCCCGCGACCTGCGGATCGCCGGCTCCTCCCGGGTGACGGTCACCGCCACCCCGACCACCCCCACCGCCCACCTCTCCGCCGTCCTGGTCGACCTCGGCCCCGCCACCATCCGCGACTACGCGGCGGCGGGGGAGGGCATCACCACCCTCGCCCACCGCACCTGCTGGGGCGCGAGCACCCCCGGCGACAGCGCCTGCTTCAAGGAGACCGAGGCCCGCACCGCCGACGTCCCGCACACGGTCGTCAGCCGGGGCTGGGCGGACCTCGGCACCTGGGCCGACCCCCGGAAGGGGCGCCCGCTGACCCCCGGCAGGGCGTACACCCTCACCCTGGACCTCGCCGCCGCCGACCACGTCGTCCCGGCCGGCCACCGGCTCGCCCTGATCGTCGGCGGCACCGACCGGGACCTGCTCGACCCGCCGTCGACCACCCCGACCCTCACCCTGGACCTCGCCCGCACCCGGGCGGAGCTGCCGCTGGTCGGCGGCGCGGGCGCCTTCGCCCGGGCCACGAAGGGACCGGCCCCGGCCCTCTCCGCGCCGCCGTCCGCCCTCCTGCCGCCGGGCGGATCCGCGCCGCCGGCCGCCGTCGCCGGTCCGCGCCTGCCCGGGGCGGGAGCCGCCCGATGAGGACCCGTACCGCACGGCGGAGTTCACGGCGCGCGCTCGCCCTCGTGGCGGGCGCCGCCGCCCTCGCCCTGCCGCTCGTCACCGTCCCCGCCGAGACGGCCGGCAGCGCCCCCGCGCAGCCGCCGCCGCGCACCGGCTTCGAGACGAGCCGGGGCGCCCGGTGGACCACCGAGGCCGAGGAGCGGGACTTCCTCGCGGCCGTCGACCGGGCCGGCGACCGGGTGTCGCTGCGCGAGATCGGCACCACCGCGCAGGGCCGCCCGCTCCGGCTCGTCACCCTCGGCGCGCCCCGGGCCGCCACCACCGTGCTCCTGGTGTGCAGCCAGCACGGCGACGAGCCCGCGGGCCGCGAGGCCTGCCTGAGCACGGTGCGCGACCTCGCGTTCGCCCGGGACCCGGAGACCCGCCGCCTCCTCGACCGCACCGCCCTCCTGGTCGTCCCGACCGCGAACCCCGACGGCCGGGAGGCCGACACCCGGGGCAACGCCGACGGCGTCGACGTCAACCGCGACCACCTCGCCCTGCGCACCGCCGAGGCGCGCGCGGTCGCCGCCGTCCTCCGCGACCGGCGCCCCCGGCTCGTGTACGACCTGCACGAGTACGGCGCCACCCCCCGGTACTACGAGAAGGACCTGCTCGCGCTCTGGCCCCGCAGCCTCGACGCCGACCCGCACGTCCACGACGAGTCCCGGACGCTCTCGGAGGCGTACGTCCGCCCCGCCGCCGGACGCGCCGGACACAGCACCGGGATCTACGGCATCTGGACCGACCCGCTCACCGGCGAGCCGGTCCGCCAGGTCGCGGGCGACGGCCAGGAGCGGATCCTGCGCAACACGGCCGGCATCAAGCACGCGGCCGGCCTGCTCGTCGAGACCCGGGTGGACGCGCTCGACCGGGACGAGAAGGACGACCCGTCCCGCAACCACCGGCGCCGGGTCGCCACCCAGCACGCCGCCCTGAAGGGGATGTTCGCCTACCTCGACGAGCGGCGCGGCCCCCTGGCGGCGGCCACCGCCCGCGCCCGGCTCACCGGCTTCGCCGACCGGGGCCCGGTCTTCCTCGGCGGCGCCGACAACGACCCGCCGGAGCCGGAGGAGATCCTCGCCGACCCGCCGTGCGGCTACCGCCTGGACGCCGCGCAGTACGCCGAGGCCGGCGACGAACTCGCCCTGCACGGCGTCACCGTACGACGGGAGGGCGCCGGGGCGTTCGTACCGCTGCGGCAGTCGCAGCGCGCGCTCGTGCCCCTGCTGCTCGACGAGCGGGCCGCCTACCACCTCGTCAGTGGGAGTCCCGTGGAGGAGTGTTGACGACCCTGTGGGACCGGGGGCCCTTGACGTGATTCACTTATTTGCTGGAGCAAAGTCACTTGCTGGTGCCGGCCATGCCTCGAACGGGTTGTCCTGGCCGGGAAGTCGGAGAATCACCATGCGCCCCCTCACGACCGCGCGCCGCTTCCTGCCCGCCCTGCTTGCCGCCACCCTGCCGGCCGGTGGCGTGCCGGCCGGTCAGACGGCGACCGCCGAGCCCGCGGCCGCCGGCGCCGTCACCTGCGACATCGGCGAGCTGAAGGCCGATGCCCGCAAGGAGCGCGACCGCGCCGCCCAGCTCAAGCGCCTCGGTGCCCCGGCGGAGGCCGAGAGGGCCGTCGCCAAGGCCGAGGCCCTGGAGAAGCGCGCCCGCCGGTGCGCCGACGCGGGCAACACCTCCCGCCCGCCGTTCGGCAAGTAACACCTCACGGGGTGGTTGCCGTTCGCAAGGACGGCAACCGCCCCGTGGCCGTTTCCGGGACGCCCGGCACGCTCGGTGCCCGAGGTCCGGCGCCCGGCCCGGAGCGGGTGCCGGGCCCGCGTCGGCCCTCGTACCCGGACCGGGACATTTCCGGGACGGATCAGCCATGGAACGGGCCCGTCCGCGCGGAAATACTCGGAGCATGCCGTCCGCGTACACCAGCCTCGACCTCACCCCCGCGACCCCCGCCGCCCCCACCGACCTCCTGGTCGACGGCAGGCCGCTGCTCCACCGGCTCGACGAGACCGACGGCGCGGACACGGTCTCCCCCCTGGCGTCCGACCTCCCGCCCGTCCTCCGGACCGCCCACGTCCGCCGCCTCCTCGACGCCTGCGCCCGCGCCCGCGCGGACTCCGACGTCGGCACCGGCGGTCACGGCCTCCCCGGCGGCCGGTACGTGATCCACTCCTGTCCCGACTGCGAGGACCCCGGCTGCGGAGCCGTCACGGCCGTCGTCGAGCGCGACGGCGACGACGTCGTCTGGCGCGACTTCGCCTGGTGGACCGGCCCCGCCGTCGACCCGGCGCGCGACGGCTACCCCGGCACCGGCCCGTACCGCTTCCACGGCGCCGCCTACCGGGCCGTCCTCCTCCGGCTCCTCGGCGGATCCCGGGAGGGGGCCGCCGCCCCCGTCCCGGTGGGCGCCGCCCGCGGCTGACCGGGGACGGCCACCGGCGCCCCGGCCCCCTCGACGGATCCTCCCGTCGCCTAGGATTCGTCCCCTGATGACTGCAACCCTCGTCGCCAAGGACCTCGCCGCCGGCCACGGCGAGCGCACCCTCTTCGCCCAGCTCGACCTCGTCGTCGCCCCCGGCGACGTCATCGGCCTCGTCGGCGTCAACGGCGCCGGCAAGTCGACCCTGCTGCGGCTGCTCGCCGGGCTCGACGCCCCGGAGGAGGGCGAGCTGCGGCTCTCCCCGCCCACCGCCTCCGTCGGCCACCTCCCCCAGGAGCCCGAGCGGCGCGCGGGGGAGACCGTGCGGGAGTTCCTCGCCCGGCGCACCGGCGTCGACGCCGCCCAGACCGCGATGGACGAGGCCACCCAGGGCCTCGTCGACGGCACCCCCGGCGCCGACGACGCGTACGCCGTCAGCCTGGAGCGCTGGCTGAACCTCGGCGGCGCCGACCTCGACGAGCGCGCCGAGGAGGTCGCGGGCTCCCTCGGGCTCACCGTCGGCCTCGACCAGCCGATGACCTCCCTCTCCGGCGGCCAGGCCGCCCGCGCCGGCCTCGCCTCCCTCCTCCTCTCCCGCTACGACGTCTTCCTGCTCGACGAGCCCACCAACGACCTCGACCTCGAAGGCCTGGAGCGCCTGGAAGCCTTCGTGAAGGGGCTGCGCGCCGGGACGGTCGTCGTCAGCCACGACCGCGAGTTCCTCACCCGCACCGTCACCAAGGTCCTCGAACTCGACCTCGCCCAGCAGCAGATCACCCTGTACGGCGGCGGCTACGAGGCCTACCTGGAGGAGCGGGAGACCGCCCGCCGCCACGCGCGCGAGGAGTTCGAGGAGTACGCCGGCCGGAAGGCGGCCCTGGAGGCCCGCGGCCACATGCAGCGCTCCTGGATGGACAAGGGCGTCAGGAACGCCCGCCGCAAGGCCACCGACGGCGACAAGCTCGGCCGCAACGCCCGCAGCGAGGCCAGCGAGAAGCAGGCCGCGAAGGCCCGGCAGACCCAGCGCATGATCGAACGCCTCGACGTCGTCGACGAGCCCCGCAAGGAGTGGGAGCTGCGCATGGAGATCGCCGCCGCGCCGCGCTCCGGCTCGGTCGTCGCGACCCTGCGCGAGGCCGAGGTGAAGCGGGGCGACTTCTCCTTCGGCCCCGTCACCCTCCAGATCGACTGGGCCGACCGGGTCGCCGTCACCGGCGCCAACGGGGCCGGGAAGTCGACGCTGCTCGCCGCCCTCCTCGGCCGCCTCCCGCTGGACTCCGGCGACGCCTCGCTCGGCTCGGGCGTCGTCGTCGGCGAGGTCGACCAGGCCCGCAAGCTGTTCCACGGCACCGAGACGCTCCTGGAGGCGTTCTGCGCGGCCGTGCTCGACACCGAGCCCGCCGAGGTCCGGACCCTGCTCGCCAAGTTCGGCCTGAAGGCCGTCCACGTGCTGCGGCCCGCCACCACCCTCTCGCCGGGCGAGCGGACCCGGGCCGCGCTCGCGCTGCTCCAGGGCCGGGGCGTGAACCTGCTGGTCCTCGACGAGCCGACCAACCACCTGGACCTCCCGGCGATCGAACAGCTGGAGTCCGCCCTCGACTCGTACACCGGCACGCTGCTGCTCGTCACCCACGACCGGCGCATGCTCGACGCCGTCCGCACCACCCGCCGCGTCCGGGTCGCGGACGGCCGGGTCACCGAACTCTGAGACGCCCCCGGCCCGGGCCGCCGCCTTGCACGGCCGCGACCCGGGCCGTGAACTGTACGGACACCGCTCTCCGCGGGGCGCGGCCGGCCCCGTCCCCGCGGACGGCACTCTTCAGGAGGCACCACATGACCGACGACGGCATCACCCGGCTCCTCGCGATGCTGGACGACCTCGACGCGGACGTCGACGCGACGATCGACCTCGCCGACGAGATCGCGGCGACGGGCGGCCCGGAGCTGCTGCCGCGTCTGGAGGCCGGGCTCGACCGGGCGGTCGAGGAGCGCAACGGCTACGCCCGCGAGCTGCTCGGCGGCGTCGTCGCGGGCGTCGGCGGCACCGGCAGCCTCCCGGTCCTGGTGCGGGCCTCCGCCGTCGACCTGGGCGACGACCAGGACGGCCTGGCCGCCGAGATCGTCGACCTGGTCCAGGCGGACCCGCAGACGGCCCGCGGCCTCCTCCAGCCCCTGACGGAGGACGACGACCTCGCCGTCGCCCACCGCGCCGACTGGGCCCTGCGCTTCCTGCCGTAACGCCCTCCCCCCGGCGGGCGCTATCGCCGCTTGCCGCCGCCCTCGCCCAGCAGGCCCGCCTTGCGGAGGGCGTCTGCCATCGCGCTGTTGGCGGGAGCGGGGGCCGCGCCCCGGTCCCGGCCGTTGCCGCCCCGGTCGCCCCGGTCGCCCCGGTCGCCCCGGTCTCCGCGCTCGGCCCGGCGACCGCCGCCGCCGCCCTGCCGCTGCTGCGGCGGCCTGCCGGAGCGCTCGCCCCGGTCGCCCTGGTTGCCCCGGTCGCCCCGCTCGCGCCGGGGGGCGCCGCCCGCCGCGTCCGCGCCCGGCTCGTCGTCGAGCCGCAGCGTCAGCGAGATCCGCTTGCGCGGGACGTCCACGTCGAGGACCTTCACCTTCACCACGTCGCCGGGCTTCACCACGTCGCGCGGGTCCTTCACGAAGGTCTTCGACATCGCGGACACGTGCACCAGCCCGTCCTGGTGCACGCCGACGTCCACGAACGCCCCGAACGCCGCCACGTTGGTGACGACGCCCTCCAGGACCATCCCGGACGCCAGGTCGCCGATCTTCTCGACGCCGTCCTTGAAGGTGGCCGTCCGGAACGCCGGACGCGGGTCGCGGCCCGGCTTCTCCAGCTCGCGGAGGATGTCCGTCACCGTCGGCAGACCGAAGGTCTCGTCCACGAAGTCGCCCGCCCGCAGCGAGCGCAGCGTGCCCGTGTCGCCGATCAGCGCCGCGACCTCGCCGCCCGTCGTCTTCGCCATCCGGCGCACCACCGGGTACGCCTCCGGGTGCACGGAGGAGGCGTCCAGCGGGTCCTCGCCGCCCCGGATGCGCAGGAAGCCCGCGCACTGCTCGTACGCCTTCGGGCCGAGCCGGGCCACGTCCTTGAGCGCCCTGCGGGAGCGGAAGGGACCGTTGGCGTCCCGGTGCGCGACGATGTTCTCCGCGAGACCGGAGCTGATGCCGGAGACGCGCGAAAGGAGCGGCGCGGAGGCGGTGTTGACGTCCACGCCGACGCCGTTCACACAGTCCTCGACCACCGCGTCCAGCGAGCGCGAGAGCTTCACCTCGGCGAGGTCGTGCTGGTACTGGCCGACGCCGATCGACTTCGGGTCGATCTTCACCAGCTCCGCCAGCGGGTCCTGGAGCCGCCGGGCGATGGAGACGGCGCCGCGCAACGACACGTCCAGGCCCGGGAGTTCCTGCGAGGCGAACGCGGAGGCCGAGTAGACCGAGGCGCCGGCCTCCGAGACCATCACCTTGGTCAGGTTCAACTCGGGGTGCTTGGCGATGAGTTCGGTCGCCAGCCGGTCGGTCTCGCGGGAGGCCGTGCCGTTGCCGATCGCGACCAGCTCGACCGCGTGCTCCTTCGCGAGCCGCGCGAGCGCCGCCAGGGCCTGGTCCCACTTGTTGGCGGGGACGTGGGGGTAGATCGTGTCGGTGGCCACGACCTTGCCGGTCGCGTCGACGACGGCGACCTTCACGCCCGTACGGAAACCGGGGTCGAGGCCCAGGGTCGCCCGGGTGCCGGCCGGGGCGGCGAGCAGCAGGTCGCGCAGGTTCGCCGCGAAGACCCGGACCGCCTCGTCCTCGGCGGCCGTCCGCAGCCGCAGCCGCAGGTCGATCCCGAGGTGGACCAGGATCCGGGTCCGCCAGGACCAGCGGACCGTGTCCTGGAGCCACTTGTCCCCGGGGCGCCCCCGGTCGGCGACGCCGAAGCGGTGCGCGACGATCCCCTCGTACGAGGAAGGGCCCTCGACGGGCTCCTCCGGCTCCAGCTCCAGGGCGAGCACGTCCTCCTTCTCGCCGCGCAGCATGGCGAGCACCCGGTGCGAGGGGAGCGCCGTGAACGGCTCCGCGAAGTCGAAGTAGTCCGCGAACTTCGCCCCGGGCCCCTCTTTGCTGTCGCCTTTGCCCTCGCGGACCTTCGACACCAGGCGGCCCCGGCCCCACATGCGCTCGCGCAGCTCGCCGATGAGGTCGGCGTCCTCGGAGAACTTCTCCGCGAGGATCGCCCGCGCGCCCTCCAGGGCCGCCGCCGCGTCCGCGACGCCCCTGTCCGGGTCCACGAAGCCCGCCGCGGACGCCGACGGCTCCACGGACGGATCCGCGAGCAGCCCCTCCGCCAGCGGCTCCAGACCGGCCTCGCGGGCGATCTGCGCCTTGGTCCGGCGCTTCGGCTTGAAGGGCAGGTAGATGTCCTCCAGGCGCGCCTTGGTGTCGGCGGCCCGGATCCGGGCCTCCAGCTCCTCCGTCAGCCTGCCCTGCTCGCGCACCGAGTCGAGGACCGCCGACCGGCGGTCCTCCAGCTCGCGCAGATAGCGCAGCCGCTCCTCCAGGGTGCGCAGCTGCGCGTCGTCGAGCGTCTCGGTCGCTTCCTTGCGGTAGCGCGCGATGAACGGCACGGTCGAACCGCCGTCGAGGAGCTCGACGGCTGCCCTCACCTGTCGCTCGCGTACGCCGAGCTCCTCGGCGATCCTTGCTTCGATGGACGTCGTCACGGTGTCCCGACTCGCCTTCTCGTGCCTCAAGCTTGCGACTGCATTGTGCCGGGTCGGTCACCCGGACGCGGCAACCGACCCGGCCCGGACGTCCTCGCGTGTTCCGCACGGCCCGCCGGCCGCCTCTCAGCCCTTGCCGACGAGGTCCTCCGGGAAGGCGCCCGCGGCCGCCGCCGCGAAGAGGAAGCCGCGCCCCAGCTCGGTGAGGCGCTCGACGCCGGCCGCGCCGAGGTGCTCGTACGGGGCGGTGTCCAGCCGGTCGGTGTGCTCCTCGAGCTCGGCGCGCAGGGCCGTCCCGGCCTCGGTCAGCTCGCCCTGGGCGTCGATCACGCCCCGGTCGCGCAGCCGCGCCACCGCCGCCTCCCAGTCGGTGCGCCGCCAGCCCCGGGAGCTGAGGGCCCAGCGCGGGGCCATGCCCCTGCCGGTGGCGGTGTGCGAGGCGAGGGCCTCGACGGGGTCGAGCCCGGCGGAGAGCAGGGCCGCGAGGTGCCCGTCGCCCCGGTGCTCGCGCAGCAGGGTGGCGGCGTGCCAGTAGGCGAGGTGGGGCTCCTCGGGGACCGGCAGGTCGGCGTTGGCCGAGTACAGGGGCCGGGCGTGCCGCGTGCAGGCCTCGGCGGCGCGCAGCGCCAGCTCCGCCGCCTCGCTCATCTCCGGGGAGGCGACGGCGTCCTCGCCGAGCAGCCGGCGCAGGGTGGTGTCGACGGTGCGCAGCCGCGCGGCCAGGACCTCGGCGGGGGAGGCGGTCTCCCACACGGCGGGCAGGTGCCGGGCGAGCAGCTCGTGGTTGTAGTTGTAGAAGGTCGCGGCGACCGTGCCCGCGCCCACCGCGCCGAGCGGGGCGCTGCGGGCGGCGAGCCGCATCGCGCTCGGGTCGGTGAAGCCGAGGGCGGAGAACTCGCGGTCCAGGTCGGGCGAGAAGTACAGCGAGGAGTGCAGCGGGTTCAGGGCGTTGTGGCAGCGGCGTCCGGCGCGCGGCGGCAGGGCATTCGTCATGCCCCGAACGTTACCGACTGGTCGGTACGACGGGAACAGGCGCACCCCCCTCCACTGACGACGGCGACAGGACCGACGACGGCGATGGCAGGAGCAGCGACGGCGACGACGGCGACAGGACCGACGACGGCGACGGCAGGAAAGGTGGGGTCCTCGTCCTTGTGGACACCCTCTGCCCCGCCAAGGATGGAGCCATGCCACAGCGCCCCGTCCTCGTCGTCCTCTTCGACGGCGTCCTGAGCCTCGACGTCTCCGGACCCGTCGAGGTGTTCGCCGGTGCCGGCCGGGCCACCGGGGACCCGTCCGCCTACCCGATCCGCACGGCCTCCCCGGACGGCGGCCCGGTCCGCACGCAGAGCGGGCTGCGCCTGCTCCCCGACACCACGCTCGCGGACGCCGTCGCCGACGGCCCGCCGCACACCCTGGTGGTCCCCGGCGGCGAGGGCACCCGGACGCCCGACCCGGCGCTGATCGACTGGCTGCGGACGCACGGCCCGCGCGCCCGGCGCCTGGTCTCCGTCTGCACCGGGGCGCTGCTCCTCGCCGAGGCCGGACTCCTCGACGGACACCGGGCGACCACCCACTGGAACGCCTGCGAACACCTCGCCCGCCGCTACCCCGGGGTCGACGTGGACCCCGACCCGATCTTCGTACGGGACGGGCGCGTCTCCACCTCGGCCGGGGTCACCGCCGGGATCGACCTGGCGCTCGCCCTGGTCGAGGAGGACCTCGGCCGGGACGCCGCCCTCACCGTCGCCCGCCACCTGGTCGTGTTCCTGCGCCGCCCCGGCAACCAGGCCCAGTTCAGCGTCCAGCTGTCCGCCCAGACCGCCCGCCGGGAGCCGCTGCGCGACCTCCAGCACTGGATCACCGAGCACCCGGACGCGGACCTCTCCGTCGAGGCGCTCGCCGCCCGCGTCCGGCTCTCGCCCCGCCACTTCGCCCGCGCCTTCCACGCCGAGACGGGCACGCCCCCCGGCCGCTACGTCGACCGGGTCCGGCTCGAACACGCCCGCCGCCTCCTGGAGGACACCTCGCTCGGCGTCGAGGAGGTCGCCCGCGCCTCGGGCTACGGGACGCCGGAGGCGATGCGCCGCGCCTTCCTCAAGGCCCTGGAGACCGCCCCGGCGGAGTACCGCCGCCGTTTTCACGTTCCCGTCCGCTGAACCCGCCCCCCACCACCTACCGAGAGGAACCCCCGTGCAGATCGCCGTCCTTCTCCACGACCGGTTCACCGCCCTCGACGCCGTCGGACCGTACGAGCTGCTCGCCCGGCTCCCCGGCGCCGAGACCGTCTTCGTGGCCAAGGAGCGCGGCCCGGTCCGCAACGACCAGGACAGCCTCGCCCTCGTCGCCGACCGGACCCTCGCCGAGGTCCCGGCCCCGGACATCGTCCTCGTGCCCGGCGGCCCCGACGTCCGGGCGGCCATGGACGACCCTGAGGTCCTCGACTGGCTCCGCGCGGCCGACGCCACCAGCACCTGGACCACCTCCGTCTGCACCGGCTCGCTGGTCCTCGCCGCCGCGGGCCTGCTCGACGGCCGCCGGGCGACCACCCACTGGCTCGCCTTCGACGAGCTGCGGGCCCTCGGCGTCGAGCCCACCGGCGAGCGGGTCGTCTTCGACGGCAAGTACGTCACCGCCGCCGGGGTCTCCTCCGGCATCGACATGGCGCTCCACCTGCTCGGCCGGATCGCCGGGGACGAGACGGCCCAGACGGTCCAGCTGCTCACCGAGTACGACCCCCAGCCGCCCTACGACGCGGGCTCGCCGGAGAAGGCCCCGGCCGAACTCGTCGCGAAGTGGCGCGCGGAGGCCGGACGGACGGGGACCGAGTAGCCCGTACGGGGCTCAGATTCCGTACGTGAAGCGGGGCGGGCGGCGCTCCAGGAAGGCGGCGACGCCCTCCGCGGCGTCGCCGCTGCCGCGCGCCTGCTCCGCCCAGTGCCCGTCCCGGTCCGCGCGCCCGTCGGCGAACTCCTTGGCCGCCGCCTGGGTGAGCAGCGAGCGGGAGGCGAGCACCCGGCAGAAGGTCTCCACCCGCTCGTCCAGTTCGCCCACCGGGTGGAGCTCGTCCACGAGCCCCGTCCGCAGCGCCCGCTCCGCGTCGATCAGTTCGCCGGAGAACAGCAGGTACTTGGCGGCCGAGGGGCCCACGAGGGCGGCGAGGCGGCGGGTCGACGAGGACGGGTAGACGATGCCGAGCTTCGCGGGGGTGATCCCGAAGCGGGCGCCCTCCTCGGCGAACCGCAGGTCGCAGGCGGCCGCCAGCTGACTGCCGCCCCCGACGCAGAAGCCCCGGACGGCCGCCAGGGTCGGCTTGGGGAAGGCCGCGAGGGCCTCCTCCGCCCGTACCGCCAGGCTCTGCTGCTCGTCCCCGGGCTCCCGCAGCGCCGAGATGTCCGCCCCGGCGCAGAAGGTGTCGCCCTCGCCGGTCAGCACCAGGACCCGGACCTCCGGGTCGGCGGCGAGCCGCTCCAGGACGTCCGGCAGGGCGCGCCACATGCCGGCGCTCATCGCGTTGCGCTTGGCGGGGTTGGCGATGACGACGGTGGCGATCCCGTCCGTGACGCTGGCCTTCAGCTGCGGCTCCATGGGCCGGATGCTATCCGGCGCGCCCGAACGTACGATCAGGAAGGGGTCGCCCTGCCGAGGAGGCACCGGATGGCCGAGGACCACCGCGAGGCGGAGGCCGTCCCCGATCCGGCCGGAGAGATGCGGCGCCGGGGCAAGGAGTTCGACCGCGGCTTCGGTCGGCTCGCCGTGCTCGGCGCCCTGCTCGTGGTCGGCGGGATCGTCGGCCTGGTCCACACGGGCGCCGCCACCCTGACCTCGATGCTGCTCTTCGGCTGGACCCTCCTCCAGGGGGCCTTCGGCCTGCTGCTCGGTCTGCTCGCCCTGTTCGACTGGCCGCACAGCAGCTGGTACGTCCTCGGGGCCTTCTTCTCGCTCGCGCTGCTCTTCGACGGCCTCGGCCTGATCGCGATCGGGGTGGGGGGCCGACGGATCGTCAGTATGGTGACCCCGCCGGAGCCGGTTTCCGGTCCCGCCCCGAAGCCGCCTCGGGGGTCCTCCGCGGAGCCCTTTCCGGAGTCCTCAGAAAGCGTGCGCAATCGGTCGAACAACTGACATCGGCATACTCACCCGATCAGAAGGCGGCCGATAAGTGTCGACTTCTGGTCAGTAGGCCGGTCCGCCCCCGCGCATTGCCAAGACTCGATCCGTGGCGAGAATCGAGCACGAGGGCGGGAACCGGACGGTGGAGCCCAGCGAAAGCGGCCCCACCCGGCACCCGTCCTACGAAGGAGTCTGGCGCTTCACCGCTGCCGCGGTCGACGTCTCCGTCCCGCAGGCCCGGCACGCCGTGCGCGACCTGCTGGTCCGCCAGGGCGTCCCCCTCCACGACGAGATCATGGACGGCCTGCTGCTGATCGTCTCCGAGCTGGTCACCAACGCCGTGCGGCACGCGGCGCTGCTGTCCCCGGAGATAGCGGTCGAGGTGGCGATCGGCCCCGAGTGGATCCGGGTGTCCGTCGAGGACAACCACCCCTACCGTCCCAAGGCCCTGGAGGCCGACTGGGGTCAGACCGGCGGCCGGGGCCTGCTCCTGGTCCGCGAGATCGCCCAGGAGGCCGGCGGCGCCTGCGACGTCGAGCACACCGCGAGCGGCGGCAAGATCATCTGGGCGGCACTGCCCCTGGCCCCGGCGGCCCCGGAGCCGGGAGCGGCGCCGCACGAGCCGGTGGTCACCAGCCCCCGGACGGACCCGTCAACTCCCTGACGGCCGGACGCGCCGCGTCGAGCACCGTCATGAACCAGGCGGAGAACGGCGCGGCGGCGTGCCGCTCGGCCAGCTCGGCCGGGGTCACGAAGACGGTGTCCTCGATCTCCTCCGGGTCCGGGCGCGGCTCGGCCTGCACCATGCCGACGAAGAGGTGGTTGAACTCCTGCTCCACCAGGCCCGAGGCCGGGTCCGGGTGGTTGTAGCGGACCGTGCCGGCCTCCGCGAGCAGCGAGGGCGAGACGCCCAGCTCCTCGAAGGTGCGCCGGGCCGCCGCCGCGAACGGGGCCTCGCCCGGGTAGGGGTGGCCGCAGCAGGTGTTCGACCAGACGCCGGGCGAGTGGTACTTGCCGAGCGCCCGCCGCTGGAGGAGCAGCCGGCCCGACTCGTCGAAGAGGAAGACGGAGAAGGCGCGGTGCAGCTGGCCCGGTGCCCGGTGGGCGGCGAGCTTCTCCGCCGTGCCGATCGTCCTCCCGTCCTCGTCGACGAGTTCGAGCATGATCGGGGCCGGGTCTCCGGACGGCTGGACACCGTTCGACGCGATCTCCGGCGAGATCTGAGCCGCGGTGGCTGGTGTGGTCGGCATACCCATCCTTCGCTTCGGTCCTCGGCCCGGTGGGGCCCCCTCAGTCTGCCGTACAAAAGCGGCTTGTCCGTACTTCGGCGGCCGGACGCGCCCGCTCCCGCCGCCCCGGAGCGCGTCCCGGGGCGGCGGGAGCGGAGCGGACCCGGGGGCGCTACCCCCCGAAAGCCGCCGGATGTACCAGCGCGCCCCGGGGAACGGGCGCGGAGCCGTCCGGGACGAGCGCCCTCATCGCCTCGTCCGGAACCTCGAAACCTGGCCTGATTCCATACGCGGACGCCCGTTCGAACCCGAACCGGGGGCAGTACTCGGGACGGCCCAGGACGAGCACCGGGGTCTCGCCCCGCAGCCGGGCCGCGTCGAGGACCGCCCGGACGACGGCCTGCCCGGCCCCCGTCCGCTGGTGCCCGGGCGCCACCGCGACCGGGGCGAGCGCCGCCGCCGGGGCGCCGCCCACCCGGAGCGCGTCGGCCGGATCGGCCTCCGCCTCCGAACCGAAGGCCGCCGCCTCGACCCGCCGGACCTCCGCCTCCTCGCCGGCGGCCTCCGGCCGGGTGCGCCGGCGCGGAGCGGCGGGCCGGAGCACGAAACCGGCGTAGCCGTAGTCGGAGCCGTGCGCGCGCCGCAGCGCGATCTCGGCGCGGGCCCCGGCGACCGCCTCGGCCATGCCGGGCACGGAGGTGTCGGCCGCCTCGGCGCGGACGGCCAGCGGACCGTAGTACTCGTCCCAGTCGCCCTCCGGCTGGGTGAGGGTCCCCAGGACGTGGTAGCCGGCCGCGACCGCGGCCGCCGCGTTCCCGGTGACGGTACGGAGCGGATGGTGCTCGTCCCAGAAGGCGCGGGCCGCCGGGTCCGGCTCCCCGGTGGTCCACACGCACTCGGTGAGCACGAGCGTGCCGCCGGGCGCGAGGAGGCGGCGCCACTCGGCGAGGGCCCGGTCGAAACCGAGCACGAAGACGGAGCTCTCGGCCCAGACGAGGTCGAAGGAGCCGTCGGGGAACGGCAGGGCGCCCATGTCGGCGCGCAGGGCGCGGACGCGGCCGCTCCCGGGGACGGAGCCGTCGAGTCCGCGCGCGGCGGCGCACTCCCGCAGCTCGGCGAGGAACGGCTCGTGGGTGTCGACGGCGGTCACCTCGGCGCCCGCCTCGGCGGCCAGCAGCAGCGCCGAACGGCCCGGGCCGCACCCCAGGTCGAGCACGCGCGGACGCGCGGGAAGCGGCCCCGCGAGCGCGAGGAGCCGGCGGGTGGTGGTGTCGGAGCCCGGACCCTGGCGCGGCAGGCCGTGGCGCAGGGCGAAGAAGGAATCGTGCGGGGCGTTGTCGGACAACGTGGGAGACCCTTGGGTGAGAGGGCCCCGGCCGACGACGTGACGTACCGGTGCGAGCACCGGGATCAGGTCAGCCGGAGACCCGGAGGCTGAGGGACGACCGGGCGCTGCCGCACGGGGCAGCCTCCATCGCGACGGTCATCGACCCCAGCTCCTCTCACCACACGTTCGTACGAAAAGACTAACAGGCGCTCAGGTGCGCCCGTACTACAGGCAGAGCTTCGCCTCGTGCTCCGCGTGGCCCACCGGTTCCAGCTGGAAGGTGCAGTGCTCCACGTCGAAGTGCGAGCCCAGGCAGCCCTGGAGCGCGTGCAGCATCTTCTCGTGCCCCACCGAGTCAAGGGCCCCCTGGTCGACGACCACGTGCGCCGAGAGGACCGGCATCCCCGAGGTGATCGTCCAGGCGTGCAGGTCGTGCACGTCCTCGACCCCCGGCAGGTCCAGTATGTGCGCCCGCACCTCCGCCATGTCGACGCCCTTGGGGGCCGCCTCCAGGAGGACGTCCAGGGTCTCCCGCAGCAGCTTGACCGTCCGGGGGACGATCATGAGGCCGATCGCGATCGAGGCGATCGGGTCGGCGTACTGCCATCCCGTGGTCAGGATCACCGTCGCCGCGACGATCACCGTGACCGAGCCCAGCGCGTCCGCGAGCACCTCCAGGTACGCCCCGCGCACGTTGAGGCTCTCCTGCTGGCCCCGCACGAGCAGGGACAGCGAGATCACGTTGGCGACCAGGCCGACCGCCGCGAACGCGATGGCGAGGCCGCCCTTGGTCTCGGCCGGTTCGACGAACCGCTGGACCGCCTCGTACAGCACGTAGCCGCCGACGACGAGCAGCAGCAGGCAGTTGGCGAGCGCCGCCAGGATCTCGGCCCGCGCGTAGCCGAAGGTGCGGTTCCCCGAGGGCGGCCGGTTGGCGAAGTGGATCGCCAGGAGCGCCATCGCGAGGCCGACCGCGTCGGTCGCCATGTGGGCCGCGTCCGCGATCAGCGCGAGCGAGTCCGCGACCAGGCCGCCGATGATCTCGATCACCATCACGGAGAGCGTGATGCCGAGTGCGATCCGCAGCCGGTTCCGGTACGCGGCCCCCGCGGTGCCCGTCGGCGGCGGGCCCCCGTGAGCGTGCCCGTGATCGTGTCCAGCCCCCATGACATGGCCTCCCGGTCGCGTCGTCCGTATGCCCCGGTGCGCAAGTCAACTACGGGTGGGGGGTATGCGCAACACGGCACTGAACACCGTTGTCATATGCTCTGACCTGCGGTGATGTCGTCCGGACGGGGAGTGTGGGGAAACGCCTGGAAGGAGGCCCCGCCAGGGCGCGCGACCGGGGTTTGTGGGGCGGGCGGGCGATCACCCATCATGATCTCCGGCGGGCGGGGCGCATCCGGACGGACACCGGCGGGCCCGGGGGAGTCCTGCCCGCGAAGCCTCGGTGAACTGTCCTTCTGTTCATCGGATAGCCTCAGCCGACGTGTCGCCGCCCGGTGCCGGGCCGCACCGCCGTGCCCGGGGCCGCCATGGGCCCCGCCGGCCCCTCCGTCAGCTCCAAGGAGTGAGTTCGTCTGTCGACCGCCATCCTCACCGGCCCGCCGGCACCCGGATCCTCGCTCGACGGTGATCTGCGGTCGCTCGGCTTCGACGTCCGGATCGCCTCCGGCGCCGAGGAGGCCGGCGCCCTGCTGGCCGCCGTCCCGGCGGGCGAGCGCGTCGCGCTCGTCGACCCCCGGTTCGTCGGCCATGTGCACGCGCTGCGCCTCGCCCTCACCGACCCCCGGTTCCCGGCCGCCGCGGCGCCCGGCGCGCTCACCGCGCAGAGCGGGGCCCGCCCCGCCCTGACCCGCGCCCTGAGCGGCGCCCGCACGGCCCCCGGCGCCGCCGACGACCTCCCCGGCACCCTCGCCGACGCCCTCGACGCCGACGGCGTCGCCGTGCACCGGCCCCAGCTCGGCACCCTCGTCGCCACCGTGCCCACCGACGCCGGGGCCCGCCACGCGGCGCGCGCCGCCGTCGAGGCCGTCGACGACGAGGCCGTACGCCTCCGCTCGGCCGTGAAGGCCCACGACGGCTTCTTCACCACCTTCTTCATCAGCCCGTACTCGCGCTACATCGCCCGCTGGTGCGCGCGCCGCGGACTGACCCCCAACCAGGTCACCACCGCCTCGCTGCTCACCGCCCTGATCGCGGCCGGCTGCGCGGCGACCGGCGAGCGCGGCGGCTACGTCGCCGCCGGCGTCCTCCTCCTCGTCTCCTTCGTCCTGGACTGCACCGACGGGCAGCTCGCCCGCTACGCGCTGAAGTACTCGACGATGGGCGCCTGGCTCGACGCCACCTTCGACCGCGCCAAGGAGTACGCCTTCTACGCGGGCCTCGCCCTCGGCGCCGCCCGCGACGGCGACGACGTCTGGGCCCTCGCCCTCGGCGCCATGGTCCTGATGACCTGCCGGCACGTCGTGGACTTCTCCTTCAACGAGGCGAACCACGACGCCACCGCCAACACGAGCCCCACCGCGGCCCTCTCCGGCCGCCTCGACAGCCTCGGCTGGACCGTCTGGGCCCGCCGCATGATCATCCTGCCGATCGGCGAGCGCTGGGCGATGATCGCCGTCCTCACCGCCGTCACCAGCCCCCGGATCGTCTTCTGGGCGCTGATCGTCGGCTGCGCCTTCGGCGCCTGCTACACCACCGCGGGCCGCGTCCTGCGCTCCCTGACCCGCAAGGCGAAGAGGACCGACCGGGCCGCCCGGGCGCTCGCCGACCTGGCGGACTCCGGACCGCTCGCCCGGATCGCGAGCCGGCTCCTCGGCCGCTCCGGACTCCAGCTGCTCCCCGGGGTCGTCGCCGCCTTCGCCGGCACCGGCGCCCTGATCGCCGCCGTCCTCGGCCGCCCCTTCGGGGACGGGGGGACCGTCGTCGCCGCGGGCCTCTACGTGCTGTTCGCCGGCGTCGCCGTCACCCGCCCCCTCAAGGGCGCCCTCGACTGGCTCGTACCGCCGCTCTTCCGCGCCGCCGAGTACACCACCGTCCTCGTCCTGGCCGCCCGCTCCGACTCCCCGGGGGCCCTCCCGGCGGCGTTCGGGCTGGTCGCGGCGGTCGCCTACCATCACTACGACACGGTGTACCGCATTCGCGGCGGCACCGGCGCGCCGCCCGCCTGGCTGGTGCGCGTCACCGGCGGACACGAGGGGCGCACGCTCCTGGTGACCGTCCTCGCCGCCCTCCTCGCGGGCCGCGGCGACGACTTCACCCTGGCACTGACCGCCCTCGCGGTCGCCGTCGCCCTGGTGGTGCTCGTGGAGTCCATCCGCTTCTGGGTCTCCGCCGGAGCACCCGCCGTTCACGACGAAGGAGAAACAGCATGATCGGTCTCGTACTGGCAGCCGGTGCCGGACGGCGTCTGCGCCCCTACACCGACACCCTTCCGAAGGCCCTCGTGCCGGTCGACGGGGACACCACGATCCTCGACCTGACCCTGAAGAACTTCGCCGAGATCGGCCTCACCGAGGTCGCGATCGTCGTCGGCTACCGCAAGGAGGCCGTCTACGACCGCAAGGAGGCCCTGGAGGAGACGTACGGGCTGAAGATCACCCTCGTCGACAACGACAAGGCCGAGGAGTGGAACAACGCCTACTCCCTGTGGTGCGCCCGTGACGTCCTCAAGCGCGGTGTGATCCTCGCCAACGGCGACACCGTCCACCCCGTCTCCGTCGAGAAGACCCTGCTCGCCGCCCGCGGGAACGGGCAGAGGATCATCCTCGCCCTCGACACGGTGAAGAGCCTCGCCGACGAGGAGATGAAGGTCATCACCGCCGAGGGCGAGGGCGTCCGGCGGATCACCAAGCTCATGGACCCGGCGACCGCCACCGGCGAGTACATCGGCGTCACCCTGATCGAGGCCGAGGCCGCCGAGGAGCTCGCCGACGCCCTCAAGGCCACCTTCGAGCGCGACCCCGACCTCTACTACGAGGACGGCTACCAGGAGCTGGTCAACCGCGGCTTCACCGTCGACGTGGCCCCCATCGGCGACGTCAAGTGGGTCGAGATCGACAACCACGACGACCTCGCGAAGGGCCGTGAGATCGCGTGCCAGTACTGACCCGGCTGATCCCGTCGCCGGTCGTCGTCGACATCCGCGGGGGAGCGCTGGACGACCTGTCCGCGCTCCTCGCGGACCAGCGGATCTCCAGCAACGGCAAGATCGCCGTCGCCATCAGCGGGGGCTCCGGCCTCAAGCTGCGCGACCGGTTCGCCGCCGAGCTGCCCGGGGCCGACTGGTACCCGGTCGCCGGCGGCACCATCGACGAGGCCGTGAAGCTCGCCGACGCCATGCGCGGCAAGCGGTACGACGCGGTGGTGGCCCTCGGCGGCGGCAAGATCATCGACGTGACCAAGTACGCGGCGGCCCGGGTCGGGCTGCCGCTGGTGGCCATCGCCACCAACCTGTCGCACGACGGCATCTGCTCCCCGATCTCCACCCTGGACAACGACAACGGGCGCGGCTCCTACGGCGTCCCCACCCCGATCGCCCTCGTCATCGACCTGGACGTGATCAGGGACGCCCCGGCGCGCTTCGTCCGCTCCGGCATCGGCGACGCGATCTCCAACCTCTCCGCCATCGCGGACTGGGAGCTCTCCCACCGGGAGACCGGCGAGAAGGTCGACGGACTCGCCGCCGCCATGGCCCGCAGCGCGGGCGAGGCGGTGCTCCGCCACCCCGGCGGCATCGGCGACGACGACTTCCTCGTCACCCTCTCCGAGGGCCTGGTGATGTCCGGCATCGCCATGTCGATCAGCGGCGACAGCCGCCCCTCCTCGGGCGCCTGCCACGAGATCAGCCACGCCTTCGACCTGCTCCACCCGGACCGCGCCGCCAGCCACGGCGAGCAGTGCGGCCTCGGAGCGGCCTTCGCCATGCACCTGCGCGGTGCCCGCGAGGAGGCCGGACTGATCGTCGAGACGCTGCGCCGGCACGGCCTGCCCGTCACGCCGGAGGAGATGGGCTTCACCGTGGACGAGTTCGTCCAGGCGGTGTCCTTCGCCCCGCAGACCCGGCCGGGCCGCTTCACCATCCTCGAACACCTCGACCTGTCCGACGACGAGATCAGGGACGCGTACGCCGACTATGCACAAGCCATCGGTAGCTGAGCTCCGGCCGGTCGTCCACCCCCCGGGGGTGAAGGACCGGCGCAGCGGCGAGCACTGGGGCGGCCGCCTCTACATGCGGGAGATCTCGCTCCGGATCACCCGGCAGCTGGCGAACACCCGGGTCACCCCCAACCAGCTGACCTACCTGATGACCGTCTTCGGCGTGCTCGCCGCCCCGGCGCTCCTCGTGCCGGGCATCCCGGGCGCCGTCCTCGGCGTGCTCATGGTCCAGCTCTACCTGCTGCTCGACTGCGTCGACGGCGAGCTGGCCCGCTGGAAGAAGCAGTTCTCGCTCGGCGGCGTCTACCTGGACCGGGTCGGCGCCTACCTGTGCGACGCGGCGGTCCTCGTCGGCTTCGGCCTGCGCGCCGCCGACCTGTGGGGCACCGGGCGGATCGACTGGCTGTGGGCCTTCCTGGGCACCCTCGCGGCCCTCGGTGCCATCCTGATCAAGGCCGAGACCGACCTCGTCGGCGTCGCACGCCACCAGGGCGGCCTCCCGCCCGTCAAGGAGTCCGCCGCCGAGCCGCGCTCCTCCGGCATGGCGCTGGCCCGCCGGGCCGCCGCCGCGCTCAAGTTCCACCGGCTGGTCCTCGGGATCGAGGCCTCCCTGCTCATCCTGGTCCTCGCGATCGCCGACCAGGTCAGGGGCGACCTCTTCTTCTCCCGGCTCGGCGTCGCCGTCCTCGCCGGCATCGCCCTGCTCCAGACCGTGCTGCACCTGGTGTCGATCATGGTCTCCAGCAGGCTGAAGTGAGGCCGGCCGTGAGTACGCCGCTCAAGGTGGGCGCCGTCGTCATCACGATGGGCAACCGCCCCGACGACCTGCGCGCGCTGCTCGACTCGGTCGCCGCGCAGGAGGGCGACCCGGTCGAGGTCGTCGTCGTCGGCCAGGGCACCCCGGTCACCGGGGTGCCCGACGGGGTCCGCACCGTCGACCTGCCCGAGAACGTCGGCATCCCCGCCGGCCGGAACGTCGGCATCGAGGCCTTCGGCCCCGGCGGCACCGACGTCGACGTCCTGCTCTTCCTCGACGACGACGGCCTGCTCGCCCACACCGACACAGCCGAGCTGGTCCGCCAGGCCTTCACCGCCGACCCGCGCCTCGGCATCATCAGCTTCCGCATCGCCGACCCGGAGACCGGCGCCACCCAGCGCCGGCACGTGCCGCGGCTGCGCGCCGCCGACCCGATGCGCTCCTCGCGGGTGACCACCTTCCTCGGCGGCGCCAACGCCGTCCGCACCAAGGTCTTCGCCGAAGTCGGCGGCCTGCCGGACGAGTTCTTCTACGCGCACGAGGAGACCGACCTCGCCTGGCGCGCGCTCGACGCCGAATGGATGATCGACTACCGTTCGGACATGGTGCTGCTGCACCCCACGACAGCACCCTCCCGGCACGCCTCCTACCACTTCAACGTGGCTCGCAACCGGGTGTGGCTGGCCCGTCGCAATCTGCCCGCACCCCTGGTGCCGGTCTACCTCGGCGTCTGGCTGCTGCTCACCCTGGCCCGGCGGCCCTCGCTCCCCGCGCTGAAGGCGTGGTGCGGCGGATTCCGGGCGGGCTGGACCACCCCCTGCGGACCGCGCCGCCCCATGAGGTGGCGTACGGTGTGGCGGCTGACCCGGCTGGGTCGCCCCCCGGTCGTCTGACATCGTGGTACCCGACGTGCCGCGCATCTTGAACACGAAAGTTTCGACTTGTGAGTGACACACACCAGGGCGGGGCGGTCGCGACGAGCGCGCCCCCGTCCGTCGACGAGGGCCTGGCTCCGGCCGACCTGGCCGCGAAGTACGGCCTCTCGGTCAGCGGCGCCCGGCCCGGGCTGTTCGAGTACGTCCGGGAGCTGTGGAGCCGCCGCCACTTCATCCTGGCCTTCTCCTCCGCCAAGCTGACCGCCCAGTACAGCCAGGCGAAGCTGGGCCAGGTGTGGCAGGTGGCGACCCCCCTCCTGAACGCCCTGGTCTACTACCTGATCTTCGGGCTGATCCTGGGCGCCGGAAAGGGACTGTCCGAGGACGTCTACATCCCGTTCCTGGTCACCGGCATCTTCGTGTTCACCTTCACCCAGAGCTCGGTGATGGCCGGCGTCCGGGCGATCTCGGGCAACCTGGGCCTCGTCCGGGCCCTGCACTTCCCGCGCGCCACGCTCCCGATCTCCTTCTCCCTCCAGCAGCTCCAGCAGCTGCTGTACTCGATGATCGTGCTCGTGGCGATCGCGATCGCCTTCGGCAGCTACCCCTCGCTCCGCTGGCTGCTGCTGCTCCCGGCGCTGTTCCTGCAGTTCGTCTTCAACGTCGGCCTGGCCATGATCATGGCCAGGATGGGCTCCAAGACGCCCGACCTCGCCCAGCTCATGCCGTTCGTCATGCGCACCTGGATGTACGCCTCCGGCGTGATGTTCTCGATCCCCGCGATGCTCTCCGACAAGCCCGCCTGGATCGCCGACGTCCTCATGTACAACCCGGCGGCCGTCTACATGGACCTGATCCGCTTCTCCCTCATCGAGGGCTACGGCGCGGAGAACCTGCCGTCCCACGTCTGGATGACCGCCCTCGGCTGGGCCCTGGTCTTCGGCATCGGCGGCTTCGTCTACTTCTGGAAGGCCGAGGAGAGGTACGGCCGTGGCTGACACGAACCGGTCCAACGTTCCCACCGTCATCTGCGACGAGGTCCACATCGTCTACCGGGTCAACGCCGGCGGCGGGGGCAAGGGCAGCGCCACGGCGGCGCTCAGCCGGATCGTCGGCCGCGGCAAGGCCGAGGTCACCCGGGGCGTCCGCAAGGTCCACGCGGTCCGCGGCGTCACCTTCACCGCCTACCGGGGCGAGGCCATCGGCCTCATCGGCTCCAACGGCTCCGGCAAGTCCACGCTGCTGCGCGCCATCGCCGGCCTGCTCCCCACCGAGAGCGGCAAGGTCTACACCGACGGCCAGCCCTCGCTCCTCGGCGTCAACGCGGCCCTGATGAACGACCTCACCGGCGAGCGCAACGTGATCCTCGGCGGCCTCGCCATGGGCATGAGCCGCGAGGAGGTCCGCTCCCGCTACGAGGGCATCGTCGACTTCTCCGGGATCAACGAGAAGGGCGACTTCATCAGCCTGCCCATGCGCACGTACTCCTCCGGCATGGGCGCCCGGCTCCGCTTCGCCATCGCGGCCGCCAAGAACCACGACGTCCTCCTCATCGACGAGGCCCTCGCCACCGGCGACCGCAAGTTCCAGATCCGCTCCGAGGAGCGCATCCGCGAGCTGCGCAAGGAGGCCGGCACGGTCTTCCTGGTCAGCCACAGCAACAAGTCCATCCGGGACACCTGCGACCGGGTGCTCTGGCTGGAGAAGGGCCAGCTCCTCATGGACGGCCCCACGGACGAGGTCCTCAAGGCGTACGAGCGGGAGACCGCCCGCTGAGCGCCCCCGTCAGAGGTCCCGCCCCCGTCGCAGCTCCTGCGGCGGGGGCGGTCTCCGTTTCCGCCGGGCTCCGCGCCCGCCCGGAATGTTCATGCGGTCAACATCGGGCAGGATGAGCCCATGGCAGCGATCTCGGGGGGAAAGACCTACCACCACGGCGATCTGCGGAACGCGCTGATCTGCGCGGCCGTCGGCCTCGCCACCGAGGGCGGCCCCGAACGGGTCGTGCTGCGCGAGGCGGCCCGCCGGGTCGGCGTCTCGCCCACCGCCGCCTACCGCCACTTCGACGGCCGGGGCGAACTCCTCCGCACGGTCAGGGTCCACGCCCAGCGGATGCTCGCCGACTCCATGGAGCGCGCCGCCGCCCGCGAGCCCGGCGCCGACGACCCCGTCCTCGCGGCCGAGCGCCGGCTCTCCGCCCTCTGCCGGGGGTACGTCGGCTTCGCCGTGGAGCAGCCGGGGCTCTACCGGGCCGCGTTCTGCCTGCCCCGCCCGGCCGGGACGGCCGTCCCGGCGCCGGAGCGGCAGCCGCACGAGCCCGAGGTCCGCGCCTTCACCCTGCTCGGCGAGGCCCTCGACGCCCTCGACGCCCTCGCCCGGAGCGGCGCGCCGCGGCGGACCGTCCGGCCCGCCGCCGGTGTCGCGGCATGGTCGGCCGTGCACGGACTGTCACTTCTGCTGCTCGAAGGGCCTCTTCGCCGCCTTCCCGCGCAGCGCAGGAACGCCGTCGTCGAGTCCACCCTCGCCATGGTCGTCACCGGGACACGCGCTCCCTGAATTTCCGTCCGCTCCGAACTCCCTTGATCCACAAGCGCGTTGATGTCTCGCGCGGACGAAGTTCCTGGTGCGCGCCACCCCGGAATGGCGACGGTCGTCGTACAACGTAAGCTGGACCGGTCTGTTTCGCGGCAAGTAGGGCGATACCCCACGGCCATCGGGCCTCAGAGCGGCGGCCCTACGGGCAGGGGTCGGCGGCGTGTCCGAAATAGGATGGATTGGGTCAGCAGTGTAGAACGGGAGACGTGACGGCCATGACGCAGAATCTCCAGCTCCACGAGGGTGTCGCCGTCCCTCCGCCGGGCAGCGACCGGTGACGGACCCCCGGCAGGCGCGCCCCGGCGCCACCTCGCGTGCCACACTCGGCAAGGCGGCGGACGAGAACTTCCCCGTCGCCCCCTTCTTCCTGCCCCGCGCCTGGCGCGACGACCTCATGGCCGTCTACGGCTACGCCCGGCTCGTCGACGACATCGGCGACGGCGACCTCGCCCCCGGCGGCGCCGACGCCCGCCACCTCGGCGTCGCCCCCGGGGAGGCCGACGACCGGCTCGTCCTCCTCGACGCCTTCGAGGCCGACCTCCACCGCGTCTTCGGCTCCACCCCGCGCCACCCCCTGCTGCGCGCCCTCCGGCCGACCGTCGAGCGGTGCGGACTCACCCCCGAGCCCTTCCTCGACCTGATCGCCGCCAACCGCCAGGACCAGCTGGTCGGCCGCTACGAGACGTACGACGACCTCCTCGCGTACTGCGCGCTCTCCGCCAACCCCGTCGGGCGCCTCGTCCTCGGCATCACCGGCACCGAGACCCCCGAGCGGATCCGGCTCTCCGACGGGATCTGCACCGCCCTCCAGATCGTCGAGCACCTCCAGGACGTCGCCGAGGACCTCGGCCGCGACCGGATCTACCTGCCCGCCGAGGACCTCAAGCGGTTCCACGTCACCGAGGACGACCTCGCCCGGCCCACCGCCGGAGCCTCCGTCCGCGCCCTGATCGCCTTCGAGGCCGAGCGGGCCCGGGCGCTGCTCCACGCGGGCACCCCCCTCGTCGGCAGCGTCCACGGCCGCCTCCGCCTCCTCCTCGCCGGATTCACCGCCGGAGGACTCGCGGCCCTCGACGCGATCACCGACGCGGGATTCGACGTACTGACCGGCCCGCCCGGGCCCACCAAGCCGAGCCTGATGCGCCGGGCGGGAGCGGTCCTGCTCCGGGCGCGGAGAGAGGGGTGACCGTGACCGTGGAGGGACAGCACCAGCCGTCCGCGCCGGTACAGGCCGCCTACAGCTACTGCGAGGCGGTCACCGGGCAGCAGGCCCGCAACTTCGCCTACGGCATCCGGCTGCTGCCGGCCGAGAAGCGCCAGGCGATGTCCGCCCTGTACGCCCTCTCGCGGCGCGTCGACGACATCGGCGACGGCACGCTCGCGCCCGGGGCCAAGCGGGAGCGCCTGGAGGCCACCCGGGACCTGCTCGACCGGATCCGCTCCGACGAGGTCGGCGAGGACGACACCGACCCGGTCGCCGTCGCCCTCGCCGACTCCGCCCGGCGCTTCCCGATCCCGCTCGACGGCCTCGACGAACTCATCGACGGCGTCCTCATGGACGTCCACGGCGCCACCTACGAGACCTGGGACGACCTCAAGGTCTACTGCCGCTGCGTCGCCGGCGCCATCGGCCGCCTCTCCCTCGGCGTCTTCGGCACCCAGCCGGGCGCCCACGGCGCCGACCGCGCCCCCGAGTACGCCGACACCCTGGGGCTCGCGCTCCAACTCACCAACATCCTCAGGGACGTGCGCGAGGACGCGGAGAACGGGCGCACCTACCTGCCCGCCGACGACCTCGCCAAGTTCGGCTGCGGGGACGGCTTCGGCGGGCCCCTGCCCGAGGGCTCCGACTTCGCCGGGCTCGTCCACTTCGAAGTGCGGCGCGCCCGCGCCCTGTTCGCCGAGGGCTACCGGCTCCTGCCCATGCTCGACCGGCGCAGCGGCGCCTGCGTCGCCGCCATGGCCGGCATCTACCGGCGCCTGCTCGACCGGATCGAGCGCGACCCGGAGGCGGTCCTGCGCGGCCGCGTCTCGCTGCCGGGCCGCGAGAAGGCGTACGTCGCGGTCCGCGGCCTCTCCGGCCTCGACACCCGCCACATCGCCCGGCGCGACGTCAGGAGGCGCACCCGATGACCCCGTACGCGCCGACCCTTCCGGCCGCGCCCGGTACGGCGACCCACGGACCCGGCACCGTCCTCCGGGCGGCCACCGGGACCGCGGCCCCCGCCCGCGCGGCGGTTCACGGGTCCGGCGCCGGCTCCCGTACGGCCGTAGCCCCCGCCCGTGCGGCGGCCCACGGGTCCGGCACCCGTCCCCGTACGGCCGCCGCCCCCGCCGCAACCCCCGGCGCCGTTCCGGCGTCCCTGACCACGGCCGTCGTGCACGGCCCGTGTCCGAAACCGCCGGAACCGTCCGCGACGGGACCGGGCACGACCGACCGATCGGAGGCCGCGTGACCCAGGACGCAACCGGGCGGGACGCCCGGCGGCCGCACGCCGTCGTCGTCGGCGGCGGGCTCGCCGGGACCACCGCCGCGCTCCGGCTCGCCGACGCGGGCCTCCGCGTCACCCTCCTCGAAGGCCGGCCCCGGCTCGGCGGCCTCGCCTTCTCCTTCCGCCGCGGCGAGCTGACCGTCGACAACGGCCAGCACGTCTACCTGCGCTGCTGCACCGCCTACCGCTGGTTCCTCGACCGGATCGACGGCGCCCACCTCGCCCCCGTCCAGGACCGCCTCGACGTGCCCGTCCTCGACGTCGGCCACCGCCGCGGCCCCCGGCTCGGCCGGATCCGCCGCGACGACCTGCCCGTCCCGTTCCACCTCGCCCGGAGCCTGGCGACCTACCCCCACCTCAGCGCCGTCGAGCGCGTGGGCGTCGGCCGGGCCGCGCTCGCCCTGAGCCGGCTCGACCCCGCCGACCCGGCCCTCGACGGCATCGACTTCGCCACCTGGCTCGGCCGCCACGGACAGTCCCCGCGCGCGGTGGAGGCCCTGTGGGACCTCGTCGGCGTCGCCACCCTCAACGCCACCGCCCCGCACGCCTCCATGGGCCTGGCCGCCATGGTCTTCAAGACCGGCCTCCTCTCCGAGCCCGGCGCCGCCGACATCGGCTGGGCCCGCGTCCCGCTCGGCGACCTCCACGACACCCTGGCCGGAAAGGCCCTCGCCGCCGCCGGGGTGCGCACCGCACTGCGCGCCAGGGCCGAGCGGATCTCCCGCACCGACGACGGCCGCTGGGCCGTGGAGGTGCCCGGCGAGACGCTCGACGCCGACGCCGTCGTCCTCGCCGTACCGCAGCACGAGACCCACGCCCTGCTGCCCGAGGGCGCCCTCGACGACCCCGACCGGCTCCTCGACATCGGCACCGCCCCCATCCTCAACCTGCACGTCGTCTACGACCGCAAGGTGCTGAAGCGGCCCTTCTTCACCGCCCTCGGCTCCCCGGTGCAGTGGGTCTTCGACCGCACCGACGCCTCCGGCCTCAAGGGCGGCGGCCAGTACCTCGCCGTCTCCCAGTCCGCCGCCCAGGACGACATCGACGAACCCGTCGCCGTCCTGCGCGAGCGCTACCTCCCGGAGCTGGAGCGGCTGCTGCCCGCCGCCCGCGGCGCCGGGGTGCGCGACTTCTTCGTCACCAGGGAGCGGACGGCGACGTTCGACCCCGCCCCGGGCACCGGCCGGCTCCGCCCCGGCGCCCGCACCCGGGCACCGGGCCTCCACCTGGCCGGAGCCTGGACCGCCACCGGCTGGCCCGCGACCATGGAGGGGGCCGTCCGCAGTGGTTTCAGCGCCGCGGGCGCGGCGCTCTCCGCCCTCGGCCGCCGCCATGACCATCCGCTGCAGGAGGCGGTATGAGTGTGAGTACCGGAACAAGAGGAGAGACCGTGCCGACAGCGCCGCCGGGACACCCGGCCGTCGACACCGCGGACGTGTCCGCACTGCTGGAGCGGGGACGGACCCTGTCCACCCCCGTACTGCGGGCGGCCGTCGACCGCCTCGCGCCGCCCATGGACACCGTGGCCGCCTACCACTTCGGCTGGATCGACGCCCAGGGCAACCCTGCCGACGGCGACGGCGGCAAGGCCGTCCGCCCCGCGCTCGCCCTGCTGTCGGCCGAGGCCGCGGGCGCCGCGCCCGAGGTCGGGATCCCCGGCGCCGTCGCCGTGGAGCTCGTCCACAACTTCTCGCTGCTCCACGACGACCTGATGGACGGCGACGAGCAGCGCCGCCACCGCGACACCGTGTGGAAGGTGCACGGCCCCGCGCAGGCCATCCTCGTCGGCGACGCCCTCTTCGCCCTCGCCAACGAACTGCTCCTCGAACTCGGCACCGTCGAGGCCGGGCGGGCCACCCGCCGGCTCACCACGGCCACCCGCAAGCTCATCGACGGGCAGGCCCAGGACATCTCCTACGAGCACCGCGAGCGGGTCACCGTCGAGGAGTGCCTGGAGATGGAGGGCAACAAGACCGGCGCCCTCCTCGCCTGCGCCGTCTCCATCGGCGCCGTCCTCGGCGGGGCCGACGACCGGACCGCCGACAAGCTGGAGGAGTACGGCTACCACCTCGGCCTCGCCTTCCAGGCCGTCGACGACCTGCTCGGCATCTGGGGCGACCCGGAGTCCACCGGCAAGCAGACCTGGAGCGACCTGCGCCAGCGCAAGAAGTCCCTGCCCGTCGTCGCCGCCCTCGCCGCCGGCGGCCCGGCCTCCGAGCGGCTCGGCGAGCTGCTCGCCGCGGACGCCAAGTCCAGCGAGTTCGCCTCCTTCTCCGAGGAGGAGTTCGCCTTCCGGGCCGCCCTGATCGAGGAGGCCGGAGGCCGGGAGTGGACCTCCCAGGAGGCCCGCCGCCAGCACGCCGTCGCGATCGCGGCCCTGGACGAGGTGGACATGCCCGCCCGCGTGCGGGCGCAGCTCACCGCCCTGGCCGACTTCGTGGTCGTACGGAAGAGATGATCACCATCACCCTGATATGAGTTCGCGGTCGCCGGCCGGTGCCACCCGGCGCCGGCCGACGGCAGACCCGCAGGAGCAGAAGGAAACAGACTGCGCGAAGGGGAAGCCATGACAGCGACGACCGACGGAAACGCCGGGGCCGTGAGCCCCCGGACGGCCGTGGCCGGCAAGACGACCGACACCGCTCTCCCGGAGGGGGCCGACGCCTCCCCGGGAAGACTCGACGAGACCGCCGCGCGGGCCGCGGCACGCGCCGCCGAGCACCTGCTCGCCCGCCAGGATCCGGCGGGCTGGTGGAAGGGCGACCTGGAGACCAACGTCACCATGGACGCCGAGGACCTCCTCCTCCGCCAGTTCCTGGGCATCCTCGACCCCGACACCACCCGGGCCGCGGCCCTCCACGTCCGCCGCGAACAGCGCGAGGACGGCGCCTGGGCCACCTTCTACGGCGGACCCGGCGAGGTCTCCGCCACCGTCGAGGCCTATGTGGCCCTGCGCCTCGCCGGGGACCCGCCCGAGGCCCCGCACATGGCCCGCGCCGCCGCCTGGGTCCGCGCCCGCGGCGGCATCGCGGCCGCCCGGGTCTTCACCCGGATCTGGCTCGCCCTCTTCGGCTGGTGGCGCTGGGAGGACCTGCCCGAGCTGCCCCCGGAGCTGCTCTTCCTGCCCAAGTGGTTCCCGCTCAACATCTACGACTTCGGCTGCTGGGCCCGCCAGACGATCGTGCCGCTCACCGTGGTCTCCGCCAAGCGCCCGGTCCGCCCCGCGCCCTTCCCCCTGGACGAGCTGCACACCGACCCGGCCCGCCCGAACCCGCCCCGTCCGCTCGCCCCGGTGACCGGCTGGGACGGGATCTTCCAGCGGCTCGACAAGGCACTGCACCTCTACCACCGGGTGGCCCCGCGCCCGGTGCGCAAGGTGGCCATGGACCTGGCCGCGCGCTGGATCGTCGAGCGCCAGGAGAACGACGGCTGCTGGGGCGGCATCCAGCCCCCCGCCGTCTACTCGATCATCGCCCTGCACCTCCTCGGCTACGACCTCGGCCACCCCGTCATGCGGGCCGGCCTGGAGTCCCTCGACCGCTTCGCCGTCCGGCGCGAGGACGGCTCCCGGATGGTCGAGGCCTGCCAGTCCCCCGTCTGGGACACCTGCCTCGCCACCATCGCCCTCGCCGACGCCGGGCTCCCGCCCGACCACCCGGCCCTGGTCAAGGCCGTCGACTGGATGCTGGACGAGGAGATCACCCGGACCGGCGACTGGACGGTGCGCCGGCCCGGACTCCCGCCGGGCGGCTGGGCGTTCGAGTTCCACAACGACAACTACCCCGACATCGACGACACCGCCGAGGTCCTGCTCGCCCTGCGCCGGGTCCGGCACCCCGACCCCGCCCGGGTCGAGGGGGCCGTCGCCCGGGGCGCGCGCTGGACCCTCGGCATGCAGTCCCGCAACGGCGCCTGGGCGGCCTTCGACGCCGACAACACCAGCGTCTTCCCCAACAAGCTGCCCTTCTGCGACTTCGGCGAGGTCGTCGACCCGCCCTCCGCCGACGTCACCGCCCACGTGGTGGAGATGCTGGCCTACGAGGGCCTGGCCCAGGACCCCCGCACCCAGCGGGGGATCGAGTGGCTGCTCGCCGAACAGGAGCCGCACGGCGCCTGGTTCGGCCGCTGGGGCGTCAACCACGTGTACGGGACGGGCTCGGTGCTCCCCGCCCTCGCCGCCGCCGGGATCCCCGCCTCCCACCCGGCGGTCCGCCGGGCCGTCGGCTGGCTCGGCTCCGTGCAGAACGAGGACGGCGGCTGGGGCGAGGACCTCCGCTCGTACGACGACGAGCAGTGGGTCGGGCGCGGCGCCTCCACCGCCTCCCAGACCGCGTGGGCGCTGATCGCGCTGCTCGCCGCGGGCGAGCGGGAGACCGAGCCGGTCCGGCGGGGCGTCGCCTGGCTCGCCGCGACCCAGCTCCCGGACGGCTCGTGGGACGAGCCGTACTTCACCGGCACCGGCTTCCCCTGGGACTTCTCGATCAACTACCACCTCTACCGCCAGGTCTTCCCCCTCACGGCGCTCGGCCGCTACGCGTACGGGGAGCCGTCGCCCCGCAAGGAGGGCTGATGGGCCGCGCGCCGGGCCCCGGCGCCACCGCCCCGCCGCTGCTCATCGCCTGCGCGCTCGGCATCGAGCAGCTCGCCCTGCGCAGCGGCGACCGGGGCGGCGCCCCCGGCCCGGTCACCGTGCTGCGGACGGGCATGGGGCCCGAGCGGGCCCGGGAGGCGGTCTCCCGGGCGCTGGGGGAGCGGCACCGGTGGGACGCGGCCGTGATCGCCTCCGGGTTCTGCGCGGGGCTCGCCCCGGGCATGCACCCCGGGGACCTGGTCGTCGCCGACGAGACCCGGGGGCCCGACGGCACGACCGCGTGCACCGGTACGGACCTCCTGGTGAAGGCCCTGGTCAGGGCGGTGCCGGGCCGGTCCGTGCACACCGGCCCGCTGAGCGGCTCCGACCACGTGGTGCGGGGCCCCGAGCGGGCCGCGCTGCGGGGCACCGGCGCGATCGCCGTCGACATGGAGTCCGCCGCGACCCTGCGGACCGCACGGGCCGCCGGAGCCTTCGGGGAGGGGCCGGGCGCGCGTCCGGTTGCGGCCGTCCGGGTGGTCGTGGACGCTCCAGAACATGAGCTGGTCCGTATTGGCACGGTGCGCGGGGGAATATCAGCCTTTCGCGTCCTTCGTGCCGTCCTTCCCGCTTTCTTCGAATGGCACCGTTCTTTGCTGCTCCCCAGGAGGTGAGCGAGTTATGGCCATGCCGCTCCGTCAGTCCATCCGGGTCGGGACCTACCTCTTCGAACAGAAGCTCCGCAAGCGTGACAAGTTCCCGCTGATCGTCGAGCTCGAACCGCTCTTCGCCTGCAACCTCAAGTGCGAGGGCTGCGGGAAGATCCAGCACCCGGCGGGTGTCCTCAAGCAGCGCATGCCGGTCGCCCAGGCGGTCGGCGCGGTCCTGGAGTCCGGCGCCCCCATGGTGTCCATCGCGGGCGGCGAGCCCCTGATGCACCCTCAGATCCACGAGATCGTCCGCCAGTTGGTGGCGAAGAGGAAGTACGTCTTCCTCTGCACCAACGCGATGCTGCTCCGCAAGAAGCTGGAGGACTTCACCCCCTCCCCGTACTTCGCCTTCGCCGTGCACATCGACGGGCTGCGCGAGCGGCACGACGAGTCCGTGGCCAAGGAGGGCGTGTTCGACGAGGCGGTGGCGGCGATCAAGGAGGCCAAGCGGCGCGGCTTCCGGGTCACCACCAACTCGACCTTCTTCAACACCGACACCCCCCAGACCATCATCGAGGTGCTCAACTACCTCAACGACGACCTCCAGGTCGACGAGATGATGATCTCGCCCGCCTACGCCTACGAGAAGGCGCCCGACCAGGAGCACTTCCTGGGCGTCGAGCAGACCCGGGAGCTCTTCAGGAAGGCCTTCGCCGGCGGGAACCGGCGCCGCTGGCGCCTGAACCACTCGCCGCTCTTCCTGGACTTCCTGGAGGGCAAGGCGGACTTCCCCTGCACGGCCTGGGCCATCCCCAACTACTCCCTCTTCGGCTGGCAGCGCCCCTGCTACCTGATGAGCGACGGCTACGTCCCCACGTACCGCGAGCTCGTCGAGGAGACCGACTGGGAGAAGTACGGCCGGGGCAAGGACCCGCGCTGCGCCAACTGCATGGCGCACTGCGGCTACGAGCCCACCGCCGTCCTCGCCACCATGGGCTCCCTCAAGGAGTCCCTGCGCGCGGTCCGGGAGACCGCCTCCGGGAACAGCAGGTGAGCGGCGCGTGACCGGCGGCGGGTTCGACCTGCGAGGGCTGCTCGCCGAGCGCGGCGGCGAGCGGTACGAGCTGCACGCCCGGTACCTCAACCCCCAGCTGCCGCGCATGCTCCACACCCTCGGCTTCGACAAGGTGTACGAGCGGGCCGAGGGCGCCCACTTCTGGGACGCCGACGGGAACGACTACCTGGACATGCTCGCCGGCTTCGGCGTGATGGGCCTCGGACGGCACCACCCCGTCGTCCGCAAGGCCCTCCACGACGTCCTGGACGCCGGCCTCGCCGACCTCACCCGCTTCGACTGCCAGCCGCTGCCCGGCCTCCTCGCCGAGCGGCTGCTCGCCCACAGCCCCCACCTGGACCGGGTCTTCTTCGGCAACAGCGGCACCGAGGCCGTGGAGACCGCCCTCAAGTTCGCCCGGTACGCCACCGGGCGGCCCAGGATCGTCTACTGCGACCACGCCTTCCACGGGCTCACCACCGGCTCCCTCTCCGTCAACGGCGAGCGGGGCTTCCGGGACGGCTTCGCCCCGCTCCTGCCGGACACCGCGATCGCCCTCGGCGACCTCGACGCCCTGGAGCGGGAGCTGCGCAAGGGGGACGTGGCCGGCTTCGTCGTGGAGCCGGTCCAGGGCAAGGGCGTCCACGCGGCCCCGCCCGGCTTCCTGCGCGGGGCCCAGGAGCTGCTGCACCGGCACGGCGCCCTGCTGATCGCGGACGAGGTGCAGACCGGCCTCGGCAGGACCGGCGACTTCTACGCGTACCAGCACGAGGAGGGCGTCGAGCCGGACCTGGTCTGCGTCGCGAAGGCGCTCTCCGGCGGCTACGTGCCGGTCGGCGCCACCCTCGGCAAGGACTGGATCTTCAAGAAGGTCTACTCGTCGATGGACCGGGTCCTGGTCCACTCCGCGAGCTTCGGATCGAACGCGCAGGCCATGGCGGCCGGGCTCGCCGTCCTCTCCGTGATGGAGGACGAGGGCACGGTCGCCCGCGCGCGCCGGATCGGCGACCTGCTCTCCGGCCGCCTGAAGGAGCTGGTGCCCCGGTACGAGCTGCTCCACGAGATCCGCGGGCGCGGTCTGATGATCGGCATCGAGTTCGGCCGGCCGTCCTCGCTCGGCCTGCGCGGCCGCTGGACGATGCTCCAGGCGGCCCGCAAGGGCCTCTTCGCCCAGATGGTCGTCGTCCCGCTGCTCCAGCGGCACAGGATCCTCACCCAGGTCTCCGGGGACCACCTGGAGGTGATCAAGCTGATCCCGCCCCTCGTCGTCGACGAGGCGGACGTGGACCGGTTCGTCACCGCCTTCACGGCGGTCATGGACGAGGCCCACGGCGGGGGCGGGCTGATGTGGGACTTCGGGAAGACCCTGGTCAGGCAGGCGGTCGCGCAGCGCTGACGCGGCGGGGCCCTCGGGCGTACGAGGGCCCTCGGGCGCATGAGGAGCCTCGGGCTTGCGAGGGGCCTCCGGCGCATGAAGAGCATCGGGCGCGCGAGGAGCCCTCCGGGTTTTGCCTCCGAGGCAAGAAACTTGCCTCGGAGGCACGATCCTGGCGGAATGGGGGCATGGACCACGTCCCCGGGGACACCTCCCCGGACCCCGCCCCCTCCGGCGTCCTGCCCGACGTCGCCCCGCGGCTGCGGGCCCTGCGCCGCCGCCGGGGGCTCACCCTGGAGGCCGCCGCCCAGCGGGCCGCCCTCTCGCCGGCCCACCTCTCCCGTCTGGAGACGGGGAACCGGCAGCCCTCGCTGCCGATGCTGCTCGCCCTGTCCCGCACCTACGGTACGACGGTCTCCGAGCTCCTGGGAGAGGCGCCCCCCGAGCGCGACCCCGTCGTCCGGGCCGACCGCTCCGAACCCGTCGAGGCCGACGGCTGGATCTACCGCCAGGCGGGCGGCGCCGGGCGCGCCCTCCAGTGCCTGCGGGTCCACGTGCCGTACGCCACCCGGGCCGACATCGTGCGCGTCCACCCCGGCGAGGAGTGGATCCACGTCCTTGAGGGCCGGGTGCGGCTGGCGCTCGGCGAGGCGGTCCACGTCCTCGACCCCGGGGACGGCGCGCACTTCGACTCGCTCACCCCGCACCGGATCGGCGCCGCCACCCCCGGCGGGGCCGAGCTGCTCTTCGTCCACACCCTGCTGCAGAGCCCCGTCGCCGAGCTGTGCCTCGGCGACGGGGCTCTGCACCGGGGCTGACCGCCGCAACGATTCCCCTGTGATGGTTTTTCAGGAAAGGACCGACATGTCCGAGAAGTCCGCACCCGTCACCGGCGAGGAGCGCGGGGAAGGCAAGTTCCCCAAGGGCCTGGTGCTCCGCCTCTTCGCCTACCTGATCGCCGGTCACCTCTTCGCCGGCTTCCTCTACCTGCTCTTCGCGATGGGCGCCAAGTAGGCTGCCCGGCTGTCTACGCCCCGGTGACCAGACGCTCCCGCAGCCGCTCGCGGGTCTCCGGGGACAGCTTCAGCCCCCCGCTGAAGTAGGCGTCCGCCGAGCCCCAGGTCGTCTCGATCGTCTCGAAGGCGGCCCGCAGGTACTCCGCCCGCGCGTCGAAGAGCGGGCTCAGCAGCTCCATCACCTCGGGCCCCATGGCGTCCGGGGCGGTGGAGCTGCGGCGCACCTTGTAGCGGCGGTGCGGCTCGTTCGACTTCACGTAGTCGGCCTCGATCGCCGTCCGCTCGACCCCGACGGCGAGCAGCGTGATCGCCACGGCGAGCCCGGCCCGGTCCTTGCCCGCCGCGCAGTGCATCAGGGCCGGGACGCTCTCCTCCGCCATGGAGTGCAGGATCCGGCTGTGCTCCGCGGTCCGCTCGATCACCATCCGCCGGTACGAATCGGACATCCGGGCCGCGGCCCTGCCCGCGCCGAGGATCTCCCGCAGCTGCGCGGTCTCGCCGTCGCGCACCAGCTTCCAGAACTCCTTGCCGTCGGCCGGATCGTTCAGGGGTATGTTCACGTTCCGTACGCCGGGCAGCTCGACGTCCGGGCCCTCGATCCGCCGGTCGGCCTCGTTGCGGAAGTCGAAGACCGTGTGCAGCCCGAGGGTGGCGAGGAAGGCGGCGTCGCTCTCGGTCGCGTGGGCGAGGTGGCCGCTGCGGAAGAGACGGCCGGGGCGGACCGCCAGCCCGTCCGTCGTCGGCAGGCCGCCCACGTCCCGGAAGTTGCGGACCTCCGTCAGCTCGGGCTCGGCGGCTTCGATGGGCGGGACCTGCGGCAGCTGCTGCGTCACGGATGCTCCTGGGGAGTCGGCGTTCGGGTGCCCGACGAGAAATCGGTTCCTGGGGCAATCATCCAGACGGGAGGGACGCGGCGCACCCCCTCAGACGGGAATGGGTGATCTGTCCGAATTGGGTCATTGGATATAACACGCCCTGTTTACGGGCGAGATGGGTTCCGGCGCGTGAGCAGCGTCATAGAAGTGACGGATCGTGGCCGGACCTCCGGCGCAATTTCCTTACGGGAAAAGGAAGTCGAAGGACCGTCATCCACGGAGGGTGACCGGAATCCCGGAGGAACGATCTAGGGCGGAATCCCGGGACAAAACAGCGGCTTGTTCGCGCCGACCCCGCTCGTCTAGCGTCACCGTCAATCCGGACGGACCGCCTAATCCTGCCACCGCCCGGAATTCCACCCATCCCATGCGTGGCAGGAGCGGGGGACCCAGGAAGTACGCCGGTCCCGCGATGCAGGACGGCTCGGGGTGAAGCCGCGTGAGAGCGCGGCCGGGCATCTCCAGTCCGAACCCGACAGCTCACCTCGCAGGCGCCGGAGAGGAATTCGCCATGCCCGCGAAGGGTAAGCACCGCCGTCCCAAGAGCAACCCCCTCACCCGCGGATTCGCCGCCGCCGGTACGGGAGGCGCCGTCGTCGCCCTCCCGCTCCTCGGCGCCACGGGGGCCCACGCCGCCGAGCAGACCGCCCCGGCCGCCGCCTCCGTCCAGTCCGCCGTCACCGCGCACGCCGTCGCGGCGAAGGCCGCCCCCGCGAAGGCCGCCGCGCAGACCGGTCCCCGGACCTACTCCGTCGTCTCCGGCGACTACCTGTCGAAGATCGCCGCCGACCACCACCTCGCGGGCGGCTGGCAGAAGGTGTACGAGGACAACCGCCGGACCATCGGCGCGGACCCCTCCCTCATCCTGCCCGGCATGAAGCTCACCATCGGCGCCAAGGGCTCCGCCCCCGCCGGCCCGAAGAGCACCACCGGTGCCCAGGAGGCCGGCAAGAACGGCGACGACGCCCCCCGCGCCTCCCGCGAGAGCCGCCGCGCCGCCGCCCCGGCCGCCGCCGCCCCGAAGGCCGAGGAGAGCTCCACCGGCTCCTCGTCCTCCACCGGCTCCACCGCCTCCTCGTCCGGCTGGGTCGCCCCCGTCACCGGCGGCTTCTCCACCCCGTACCGCGCCTCCGGCTCCATGTGGTCCTCCGGCTACCACACCGGCGTCGACTTCATCGCCTCCTCCGGCACCACCGTCCGCGCCGTCGGCGCCGGCACGGTCGTCTCCGCCGGCTGGAGCGGCTCGTACGGCAACGAGGTCGTCATCCAGCACGCGGACGGCAACTACTCGCAGTACGCCCACCTCTCCTCCCTCTCGGTCTCGGCCGGGCAGAGCGTCAGCGGCGGGCAGCAGATCGGCCTCTCCGGTTCCACCGGCAACTCCACCGGCCCGCACCTGCACTTCGAGATCCGCACCACGCCGAACTACGGCTCGGACGTCGACCCGCTGGCCTACCTGCGCCAGCACGGCGTCTCCGTCTGACGCACCGAAGGGGAGACCCTTTCCGACGGCCCGGCACACCCGTGCCGGGCCGTCGGCCTATTCCGACTTGGGCGAATCTTTATCGGTGGCATATGTCACCCGTCGTCAACCCCTCCTTACGGTCGCGTAGGTCACACGCGAAAGGGAAGGATGTGCCCCCGTGGCAGACGATTCGAGATCAAGAGACAAGAACGCATTCGGGTCGTACGCGGCGATCGGTGACAGCTTCACCGAGGGCGTCGGAGACCCCGGCCCCGACGGGACGTACGTCGGCTGGGCGGACCGCTTCGCGGTCCTGCTCGCCGACCAGCTGCCGGAGCACGACGCCTTCCGCTACGCCAACCTGGCCGTACGCGGGCGCCTCCTCGACCAGATCGTGGCGGAACAGGTCCCCCGGGCGAAGGAACTCGCCCCCGACCTGGTGACCTTCTGCGCGGGCGGCAACGACATCATCCGCCCCGGCACCGATCCGGACGACGTGGCCGAGCGCTTCGAGCGCGCCGTCGCCGACCTGACCTCCGCCGTCGGGACCGTCATGGTCACCACCGGTTTCGACACCCGCGACGTCCCCGTGCTCCGGCACCTGCGCGGCAAGATCGCCACCTACACCGCGCACGTCCGGGCGATCGCGGACCGGCACGGCTGCCCGGTCCTCGACCTCTGGTCCCTGAAGTCCGTGCAGGACCGGCGGGCCTGGGACGGCGACCGGCTGCACCTCTCGCCCGAGGGGCACACCCGGGTCGCCCTGCGCGCCGCCCAGGTCCTCGGCCTGCCGGTGCCCGCCGACCCCGACCAGGTGTGGCCGCCGGTGCCGCCGCGCGGCTCCCTCGAAGTGCGCCGGGACAACATCCAGTGGGCGCGGGAGTACCTCGTGCCCTGGATCGGGCGACGGCTGCGCGGCGAGAGCTCCGGGGACCACGTCGAGGCCAAGCGCCCCGACCTGATGCCCCTCGGCGACCTCATGCCCCTGTAGCGGGCGGCGCGGCGGGGATCCGCTCCAGGACCCCGCCGGCGAACACGTCGTACAGCGGCAGCGTCTCCAGGTGGACGTAGCCGATGTGGCAGTCGCAGACGGCGAGGGGGCAGGCGCGGGGACGCAGGGCGGCGCGGTACGAACCGTCGTACAGGTTCCCCAGTTCGGCCTTGACGAAGTGGCAGCGCCGCACCGTCCCCCCGCCGTCCACCGAGATCACCGACTCGCCGGTGCGGCAGGGCAGCCCCGCCGAGCGGTGCGGATGCCGGCTGTACGGGAAGAGCGGGTCGAGCTCCGTCCACCCGTCGGCCTCCTCGTCGGTGTACGCGTGCCCCTCGGCCGCGTTCACCCACAGGTACACGTGCGGCGGCAGCGCGTCCCGCAGCCGCCGCGCGTGCTCCCGGTGCTCCGGGAGCCCCACCACGCCCACGCTGAACCGCACCCCCCGCTCCGCCAGGTCGTGGCACTTGGCGAGGAAGCGCCCGTACGGCGTCTGCCCCGGGTGGTACGTGCACCAGAGCGCCACGCCCTCCGGGTCCGCCTCCGCCAGCCAGTCGGTCCGGCAGCTCAGATTGGTCTGGATGGCCACCCGCTCGACGTGCGGCAGCCGCGACAGCTCGACGAGCGCCCGCCGGTACCAGGAGCGCACCAGGCCCTCGCCCCACGGCGTGAACAGGATCCGCAGCCGGTCCCCGGTCTGCGCGGCGGCCCACCCGGTGAACCGTTCGAGCGCCGCCCGGTCCGCGCGCAACTGCTCGCGGCTGTCCCGCCGCTTGGCGAAGGGGCAGTACGGACAGTCGTAGTCGCAGGAGGAGAGCGGCCCCCGGTAGAGCAGCGTCAGGTCCACGGCCGCCCCCTACTTCGGCTCGTACGCGGCCATCGCGGCCCGCACCCCGGGGGAGAACAGCTCCGGACCGAGGCCGTCCGAGTGCGCGAGCCCCTCCGGCGAGAGCCTCAGCAGTCCCTCCGGGGCCTCCCCGTCCAGCCAGCCGAGCGCCTCGAACCGGCCCAGCTCGCCGGGGAAGTCCGCGAACGGCGAGGACCCGAACCGCTCCTCGTACCCGGCGACCGGCATCCCCTCCGCCTGGAGCAGCGACTGGAGCAGATGGCGCCGCCGGGCCTCCCCGGCGTCCACCCACCGGCCCACCCGGGCGCGCGAGAAGTCGCCGGTCTCCGTGTAGGCGTCGATGATCGAGCGGATCTCCCGCATGTCGACGGCGTAGTCGAAGGAGTAGTGCAGGGCCGAGGTGTACGAACGGGCCCCGCAGCCCAGCCCGATCATCCCGTCCGTCTGGCACGCGTGGTCGTCCGGACCGAGCGGCGCCGCGTCCCGCCGCCGGAACATCCGCATCGACACCTGCTCGTAGCCGCGGGACAGGAGGTGGTCCCGGCCGTGGCGGTAGAGCCGCAGCCGCCGCCCGTCCCACTCCCGGTCGTCCTCGGGGGGCGTCCGGCCCAGACCGGTCAGCGGCCGGACGTACAGCGGGTACAGGTACAGCTCCTCCGGACGCCAGGCCAGGGCCGCGTCCAGGGAGCGGCGCCAGGACTCCTCGGTCTGCCCGTCGATCCCGTAGATCAGGTCGATGTTGAGCACGGGGACGCCGGTGTCCCGGATCCGGCCGAGCGCCGCCTCGACGTCCGCGCGGCGCTGCGGCCGGACCGCCGCCCTCGCCTCGGCCTCCACGAAGCTCTGCACCCCGATGCTGAGCCGGGTCGCGCCCCGCTCCGCGAGCACCGCGAGCCGGTCGGCGGTCGCGGTCGCGGGCGAGGTCTCCACGGACAGCGGCACCGCCCGCAGGTCCGCCCCCATGCGCTTCTCCGCGATGTCGCAGAGCCGCTCCAGCTCGGCGGCGGTCAGGAAGGTGGGCGTGCCGCCGCCGAACGCGGCCGTGGCGAACCGCACCGGCTCCCCGTCCCCGAGGGCCTCGCGCACGGCGGTCGCCTGCCGGTCGAGGGCGTCCAGGTAGCGGGTGGTCAGCTCGCCGGGGGCGCCGATCCGGGTGAAGAGGTTGCAGAAGCCGCAGCGGACCTCGCAGAACGGCACGTGCGCGTAGAGCGAGAGCGCGTCCTTCGGCTCCCCGGCCCAGAGCGCGGCGAGCTCCGGGGGATCGGTCAGCTCCCGGTACGCCGTCTTGTGCGGATAGGCGTAGACGTAGCTGCGGTACGGGCGGGGGGCGGGGGTGCGGGCGCTCACGCGGTGGCCTCCCGGGGCGTGGTCGGTGGTGCTCACGCGGCGGCCTCCCCGTCGGGTCCCGGCAGGACGAACTGCGCGTACGGCACCGTCCACACGACCTCGTGGCCGAGCCGGTGACCGGTGAAGCCGTCCTCCCCGTACGCGGTGCCGTGGTCGGAGCAGACGATCGCGAAACAGGGGCGCCGGGAGCTCACGGCGGCGAAGAGCCGCCCGATGTGCCGGTCGACGTACTCCAGGGCCGCCGCGTGCGTCTCCCGGGAGTCGCCCGCCCCGCGGGTCGCCCCCGGCAGGTGGAACCAGTTGGGCTGGTGCAGCGCGGAGACGTTGACGAAGAGGAAGAGCCGCTCCTCGTCGGGGAGTCCGGCCACGACCTCCTCGGCGCAAGCGACCTGGGACTCGAACGAGGTCGGGGACGCGACGCCGAAGGAGGGCTCCCAGTGGCTCTCCCGGAAGAGCCCGGGGAGCACGGAGCCGAGCGGCGGCCGCTTGTTGAAGAATCCCACCCCGCCGACGCAGACCGTCCGGTAGCCCTCGCGCGCGAGGCCGGAGACGAAGTCGGGGGTGTCGTGGACCCAGGTGCCGTCGGCCGTCGACTCGCTCCCCGCGAACCGGGCCGCGAACAGCCGGGGATGGGGCCCCTGGGCGGCCGGGGTCGGCAGGAAGCCGGCGAAGATCGCCTGGTGGGAGGCGTAGGTGAAGCTCCCCGGCGCGTGCCGCCGCTCCCAGGCGCCGCCGGGCAGGTGACGGGCCAGGTTCGGGATGCGGCCCTCGGCCGCCAGCTCGGCGGCCACGTCGTACCGGAGCGTGTCGAGGGTGACCAGGAGCAGGTCGTGGCTGCCGACGATCGCGTTCATGTCGGTCCGGTTCACGCGGTGCTCGTTCCTGTGGTGCGGGTGGTGCCTGTGAGGCGGGCGGTGGGTGCGGGGCCTGTGCTCCGGTGGGCGCCCGCGGTACGGGGGAACTGCGCGGCCACCTGGGCCGCGTAGGTGTCGAGGCCCTCGGCCCCGCTGCCGGGCAGGCCCGTGAGCCGGGGCAGCAGATCGCCGAAGGCGTTGACCTCGCCCACGGAGAAGCGGCGCCATCCGGACGCGGGCAGCAGGTCGACGCCCACGCACCGGGTGCCGGGGAACGCGGCGGCGGCCCGCTCGCACACCTCCAGCGCGTCCGTCCACCGCGCGCCGGCGGCGGCGATCGCGGCCCGGGCCGCGTCCAGGTCGCCCCGGGCCCCGCCCAGGTGCAGATTGGTCATGGGGGAGCGGCTGGTGCGGAGCACCGCGTGGGTGGCCCGCCCGTCGATCACCACCACCCGCAGGTCGGCGGCCCGCCCGTCCTGGTCGGCCTTCGGCAGCCACCGCTCGACGTGCAGGCCGTCGGGGGCCAGGGCGTCCACGATCGCGGCGACCTCGCGCTCGCTCGTGTAGCGCCGCACCCGCAGGGAGTTGAAGAGCCGTCCGGCCGGATCGCGCTCCACCGAGGTGGTGGCCCGGACCCGGCCCGCGCCGTTCGTCTCCACCGCGAGCACCCCCGAGGCGGAGGAGCCGTGCGCGAGCTTCACGAACACCCGGCGCATCCCCGCCCCGGCCGTCACCGCCCGGACGTCCGCCCAGCCGCGCACGGCCGGCGCGGAGGCGCCGGAGGTCGGCGACTCGGGCACCGGCACGCCGGCCGCCCGCAGCCGGCCGTGGCTCAGCCGCTTGTCGAACAGGACCGGGAGCTCGGCGGGATCGTCGACGAGGGCGGCCCCCGCCTCCCCGACGCTCCGGCCGAGGTCCGCCACGGCGGCGGTGAACCGCTCGTACCAGCGGCCGGTGCCCTCGACCCGGGCCGGGTCGCCGGCCCCGCGCAGCAGCCGGTCGGACTCCGGGTCCTCGCCGGGCGAGTCCAGGCGCACGGTCTCGCCCGCCGCGAACCGGGCCCGGCCCCGCAGCACGTCCGGCCAGGACACGACCCGCGCCCCGGGCAGCCCGGCGGACCGCAGCGCGTCCTGGAAGAACGCGACGCGGCGGCCCGCCGGAACGCCGACGACCACGGGGCGCGGGCCGGAGGTCATTCGGCGACCGCGACGTACCGGTGGACCTCGCCGTCGCCGTCGTCCTCTCCCGCCTGGGCGTCGTCCAGGACCACGGTCACGCCGTGCGGCACGAGCGCGGCCCGCAGCCGCTCCCGCATCGGCTCCGAGAGGTAGTGGTGCGAGAGGTCGAGGTGCGACAGGTGGGTCAGGGGCTGCCCGTCGAGCAGGGCCCTCGCGCCCTCGTCGGTGAGCACGCCCATGGACAGGTCGAGCCGCTCGATCCGGGCGACGACGGGCGCGCCCGCCACGGCGGCGGCGATCGCGTCCTCGATCACGCTGTTGCGCAGGCCCAGGCGGCGCAGGGCGGGGAAGGCCGTGCCGGCGAGCAGCGGCGCGAGGTCCTCGGGGGTGCTGTCACCGCCGTACTCGTCGGTGCCGAGCCAGAGTTCCAGGTTCTCCAGGGCGGGCAGGTCGCTGCCGACGATCCCGCGCACGACCTCGGCGCCGAGGCCGCCCGTCTCCACCGTCAGGGCCTCCAGGGCGGTGTGCCGGACCGGCGGGAAGACCAGGCCCGTGCCGCCGCGCACGCCCAGCTCGCGCAGCGCCGGATAGGCCGCGAGCAGGGGCGTCACGTCGGACTGGACGATCCACGAGATCTCGCAGTCCTCGAAGGTCATGTCGCCGAGGAAGAGCGCCTCCAGGCCGGTGAGCCGGTTGTTGGCGCCCATCAGGGCGGTGACGATGCCGGCGGACGAGGTCTCGTACGGCTCGTCCCAGCCGCCGACGACGAGCGCGCGCACCCGCGGGGCGTCGACCGCCTTCAGGAACCGCTCGAAGCGGGTGCCCCAGTCCTCGTCCCCGGGGTCGGAGTACGTCGGCGCGGAGATCCGCCAGGCGACCCCGGCCGCGTCGGGCGGCTCGACCGGCGCGGCCGCGTCCGGGAAGTCGAAGACGGGAAGGCCGTGGAACTCCCGCAGGTGGTGGCCGATGGTCATGACGGTGCTCCAGGGGACGGACGGCGTGGGTCGCTGAACCCCTGAGTTCTACCAAGCGGCACCGACAGGACCCGCGCCGGGTGCGGTACGGGTCCGGGTCGGGTCCGTGCGCGTCCCGGCCGGGTGCCGTACGGGGACGGGACCGGGGCCCGTGGATCCGGGCCGGGGCCGATTGTCAGTGCCGCCCCCTAGCGTCGTTCTCGTGTCCGGCCGACCGCGCCGGACGGGGAGGGGACAGCCATGTACCGGCAGGGAGACGTGCTGATCGTGTCCGTCGACGAGACGGCCGTTCCGGAGCGCGCCAGGACGGCGGCGGGGGAGCCGAGGGACGCCCGGGGCCGTCTCGTCCTCGCCTCCGGCGAGGTCACCGGGCACGCCCACGCGATCCCCGGCCCCGGCCGGCTCGTGCGGGAGCCGGGGCCCCACGGCCCCTTCCTGCTCCACCTGCCCGAGGGCGGCCGGGTGGTGCACGAGGAGCACGCGCCGATACCGCTGCCGAAGGGCTGGTACCGGGTGGTGCGCCAGCGGGAGTACGTGCCCGGCGCGTACCGGCTCGTCGCGGACTGACGGGCCGACGGGCCGACGAATCGACAAGCCGACGCACCAGAGGGACTTCGGGGGACACCGACATGAACAGCACCACCGCACGGGACAAGTGGCGGGCCGTCGCCGCGGCCACCGGGCCCGCCGACCGCGCCGCCGCCGAGGCCGGCGTCCGGCTCGCCTACCGCACGGCCGGCCTCGGCGAGCCGGAGCGCGTCCTCTGGGCGGCCTCGCCGCTCGCCGCCGTCGCGCTCCTGGACGGCCTGGCGGACCGGGGCCGGCCGGTACGGGAGGAGGTGCGCACCCGGCCGTGGGCCGAGGAGCGCCGCCGGCTCCACGACGCGCTCGGCCCGGCGGGCTGGGCGGCGCACTGGCAGTCGACGGGGGCGGTGCTCTGGGACCTCAACCGGGCCCTCGCCGACCGGATACGGGCCGCGGTGACGGAGGCGCACGAGAAGACGTACGAGAAGGCGCACGGGAGGGCGGAGACGGACGGCGGACCGGGCGACGTCCGCCTCGTCCTGCTCGACGCCGTCCTCGGCCAGCACGACGCCGCCTGGCTCGCCGCCTTCGACGGGCACGGCGAGCGCCTCGCGGGACTCGCCGCCGTCGCCGCGCACGCGGGCTGGTGGTGGCCGTACGAGAACGTCGCCGTGGTCTGCGAGCGGCCCGTCGAACTCCACCGCGACGAGGCCGGGCGCCTCGACCGCGGCGACGGTCCGGCGCTCGCCTACCCCGACGGGTTCGCCCTCCACGCCTGGCGGGGCATGACGGTCTCCGCCGCCTTCCTGGCCGGCCTCGCGGACCTCACCCCCGAGCGGATACGCGCGGAGGAGAACGCCGAACTGCGGCGCGTGATGCTGGAGCACCACGGCTACGACCGCTATCTCGCCGCCTCCGGGGCCCGGCACGAGCACCGCGACGAGACGGGCGTCCTGTGGCGGATCGAACTGGCCGACGACGAGGACGTGGTGACCGTCGAGGTCGTCAACTCCACGCCCGAACCGGACGGCACCCACCGCACGTACTGGCTCCGGGTGCCGCCCACCACCCGGACCGCGCGGGAGGGCGTCGCCTGGACCTTCGGCCTGCGCCCCGAGGCGTACGGGCCACTCGTCCAGACCTGAGCCGTGTGCCCCGGTAGCGGTACCCGGCTGGTACGGACAGGGGAAGGGGGACGCCGGTCAGGAGTGGCGTACCGGGTGCGGCGGCGCCGGGTGCTGGGATGTGCCCGCCGGAGCCCCGGCACCCACACCCGAAGGGACCGCCTGTGACGACCCGCCGGCCACGCGCCGCCCGCACCATCCGTCTGCTCGCCGCCACCGCCGTGCTCGGCGGCCTCCTCGCCGGCACCGCCGCCCCCGCCCTGGCCGCCGCACCCGGCAGGACGGCCCTCTCCGCCGCCGCCCCGGCGGCCGAGGCCGCCACGGTCACCGTCGCCGGGCACGGGCGCGCGGCCGCCGCGCCCGACCTGGCGATCCTGTCCATCGGGGTCGAGGCCAGCCGGGCGACGGCGAAGGAGGCGATGGCGGCGCAGAAGACCGCGGCCGAGACCCTCCTCGTGGTGCTCCACCAGCAGGGGATCGCCGAGCGGGACATCCGCACCGACAGCCTCTCGCTGGCCCCGGTCTACACCCAGAGCGCCGAGGGGGAGAGCCGGGTGACCGGCTACCAGGCCGGTCAGGCCTTCTCCGTGAAGGTCCGCGACATCGACAGGACCGGGCAGGTCGTCGGCGCCGTCAACGACACCACCCGGGACGCGGGCCGGATCAACGGCGTCGTGTTCGACGTGGCCGACCCGTCGGCGCTGCGGACCAGGGCGCGGGAGGCCGCCTTCCGTGACGCGTACGACAAGGCGGCGCAGCACGCGCGGCTCAGCGGTCACCGGCTCGGCCGGCTGATCTCGCTGAGCGAGGGCGAATCCGTGCGCCCCGGCCCCGGCGGGGCGGCCCAGGCCCTCGCCGCCGAGGAGCCGAGCGTTCCGCTGGCCCCCGGCGAGATCGAGGAGCAGGTCACGGTCTCGGCGGTCTTCGAACTGCTCTGACGAGCGGAGCCCACCGCGCTGTCTCCGCCGGGCGGGGGCCCGGCGGAACCGATCCCCCCGATCGGGGCCCCGTCGACCCGGGCCCGTCGACCCGGGCCCGTCGACCCGGGCCCGTCGACCCGGGCCCGTCGACCCGGTTCCGGTGGCGGGTGTCAGCCCCCTCCGGGCCGCGCGTCCTCGCCGTATCCGCTCTCGCTCCCGTCCCCGTCCTCGCCCCCGCTTCCCTCCCGGTCCCCGTCCGGAAGGTCGAGTTCCCGGACGAGGGCGGCGTCGGCCCAGCGGAGCATCGCGGCGCGGGAGAGGGGGCCGGCGTAGGCGGTGGTCTGGACGGCCAGGCCGTCGAGGAAGGCGGTGAGCCGCCAGGCCGCCTCGGCCGGGTCCGGACAGGAGAACTCCCCGGCGGCGGCCCCCTCCGCGATCACCCGGGTCAGCGCCGCCTTCCACTCCTGGTCGAGGGAGGCGGCGACCCGGCGCAGCTCCGGGTCGCGCAGCGAGGCGGCCCAGCCCTCGATCCACAGCCGCCAGCCCTTGGCCTGCCCGGTCGGGGCGTACCAGCGGACCGCCGCCCGCAGCCTTCGCACCGCCGTGGAGCGCTGGCCGAGCAGTCGCCGCAGATGGGCGAGGTCGGCCTCGGCGGCGTGCGCGAAGGCGGCCGCGACCAGCTGTTCCTTGGACGCGAAGTGGTAGAGGACGAGCGCGTTGCTCACGCCGAGCGCGGAGGCCACGTCGGCGATCCGCACGGCCGCGACCCCGCGCGCCTCGATCTGCTCCACGGCCGCCCGCAGCAGCTCCTCCCGCCGCTCGGCCACGCTCAACCGCACTCTCGTCACGTCCGGCAGCCTACACAGCACATGACAAGAGCATGATCATCATCTACTCCACCGGGCGACGTCGCCGACACCGTCCGTAACCCCCCGGAGGTCACTGGAAGCCGTTCCTCCGTCGAAGCGCGCACCGTGCCACCCGCCCCGGGCGTCCGGGCACGGGCCGCCCATAATGGGATGACCCCCAGAGATCAGGAGCTCCTGTGACCGGAACCGGCTCAGACCGTTCGCCGCGGGCCCGGCTGCGCGCCCTGCGCCCCGAATCCTTCGGTGCGGAACCCACCGGCGAGCGCCTCGCCCGGATCCGGCGTTCGCCGAACTTCAGGGACGGGATCTTCCAGAACCCCGAGCAGGCCCGGCGCGGCCCCTCCGGTTCCACCGTCGAGCTCGCCAGGACCTACTTCGAGAAGGAGGGGCGTGCGCGCCGGGCCCCCACCGGCGCGATCCCCGTCCATCCCACCACCGTGGCCGACCTGGCGCGACCCCCGGCCACCGGTCTGCGCCTCACCTGGCTGGGGCACTCCGGCGTCCTCGCGGAGGTGGACGGCCACCGGGTCCTGTTCGACCCGGTCTGGGGCGACCGCTGCTCCCCGTTCCCGTTCGCCGGCCCCAAGCGGCTCCATCCGGTGCCCGTGCCGCTCGCCGAGCTCGGCCCGGTCGACGTGGTGGTGATCTCGCACGACCACTACGACCACCTCGACCTGCCGACGATCAAGGCGCTCGCCACCACCGACACGCTCTTCGCGGTGCCGCTCGGCGTGGGCGCGCACCTGGAGCGCTGGGGCGTGCCCGCCTCCCGGCTGCGGGAGCTGGACTGGAACGAGTCCACCGAGGTCGGCGCCCTGCGTCTGACGGCCACCCCGGCCCGCCACTTCTGCGGCCGCGGGCTGCGCAACAAGCAGCACACGCTCTGGGCCTCCTGGGTCGTGCGGGGCCCGGAGCACCGGATCTTCCACAGCGGTGACACCGGGTACTTCTCCGGCTTCCGGGACATCGGCGCGGAGCACGGCCCCTTCGACGCCACCATGATCCAGATCGGCGCGTACTCGGAGTTCTGGACCGACATCCACATGACCCCCGCCGAGGGGACGCGCGCCCACCTGGACCTCCAGGGCGGCGGCCCGGCCGGGGTGCTCCTGCCGATCCACTGGGGCACCTTCAACCTCGCCCCGCACCCGTGGGCGGAGCCGGGGGAGTGGACGAGGGACGCGGCGGACGAGGCGGGCCAGGCGGTGGCGCTCCCCCGCCCCGGCGAGCCGTTCGAGCCCGCGGGGAAGCTGCCGGTGGAAGCCTGGTGGCAGGCGGTGTCGGCGCCGATCGCGCACCCGTGGCGCCGTCTCCGACGCGCCGGGAGCGTGGCCGGGACGGAGAGGGGCGACCTGAACCTCGCGGGCGAGCTGTGACGTCGGCCGGGGGCGGGCCCGGCACGACACGGTCCGGATGCCCGGGCGCCTCCCGGCCGACGGGCCGAACCGTTCGCCGCCGGACCCGGGCGGCTCCGTACGGGGCGTGAAGCCGCCGCGCGGCGATCCGGGCCCCTGCCGTACGCCGTCCTCACCTCCGGCACCTCACCTCCGGCACCTCACTTCCGGCACCTCGGCGACGGCCCGGCACGGCTGGTCGCGTCACTGGTCACGGCACCTGTCACGGCACTCGTCACGGCAGAGGGACGGTCCCGCGTTCGCGTACGTGGAGATGCCTCTCGGCCTCGTGCGGCGTACGGGGCGGCAGGACGCGCTCCAAGGCGTAGCCCGCCTTCTGCGCGACCCGGCAGGAGGCGGGGTTGCCGGTGTTGTGGATCAACTCCAGACGGCTGAGTCCCCCTCCCGTCCCGGTGCCGAAGGCCCAGGCCGTCAACAGTTCCACGGCCCTGGGAGCGACGCCGAGGCCCCGTGCCGAAGCCCCCGTCCAGTAACCGATCTCACCGCAGGCCCCGCCCCCGGACCCGGACCGCTTGAGAACGATGTGCCCCACGATCCGTCCGGCCGTGAGGACGGCGAAACCGAGGCGCTCCCCGGACTTCCGACCCGCCTCCTGCAACGCTATCCAGCGCACCGCGTCCCGCTTCCCGGCGATGCGATGCGACGTCCAGCGACGCAGTTCCTCGTCGTCGGCCAGCGCCGCCAGCGCATCGGCGTCACCCGGCTCCCACGGACGCAGCGTCAGATCGGTCGAACTCAGCACCACGGCCACCCACTCGGTCCTTCCTGGTTTCCCGGCACCCTATGAAACCCCAGCCGCGCGGCCTGACCCGCACCGGAGCCGCCCAGCCCCCCGCCGGAGAGGCTCCGGAACGTGACGCGGGGAGCGTTCACGAGCGGCAGGGCAGGTCTCAGAAGATCCCGGCGCGCATGTGCCGAGTGAGGTTTTCGAGGATCCCGCCCAACCACGGATCGCGGACGGCCGGCAGCCGGACCAAGGTGTGCCGGAAGACGTCCGGATCGGCCCGGAACGAGTACCGGGGGCGCGGCGCCGGCGGGTCGTCGCGGAGGACGCCGTCGGGCATGCCGCCGGTCGCGGGAAACGGCAGGTGCGGCTCGGGGAAGGCCAGCCACAGCCACACCCCGAACGGCAGGGGCACCGGGCAGGCCGAAGCGGCCGGGCCGGACGGGAGCCACATCCGTCCGGTCCGCGGATGGACCGGCACGAGGACGATGTCCGCGTCCGCGTCGGCGGGCCGTCCCGGCCCGGCCAGAACGGCGCGTCGGACCGGCGGACCCGCGGGCAGCAGAGCGTCGAGGGCCCGTTGGAACACTTCCTTGCCCAGACCGTCCGGGACGGTCACCGGCCGGCCCTGCGAGGCCGCCAGCAGGTGGGCGAGCGCCCGGCCGACCGCGGCCTCCCACTGTGGGCTCCACGACCAGAAGCGGTCCGGCCCGAGCCGCGCCCCCCAGGTGGCGATCGGCTCGAACGGAGGTATGGACTTCCCTTCCTCCACCAGCTCCGCCCAGGTCGGCGGTACGGAGTCGGCGCCGTCGACGACCAGGCGGCGCACGGCGCCGGGCGCGAGCCACACCGCCTGCCAGAGCGAGCAGTCGTCGATTCGGCTCGCCACGGGCAGGTCGCACGCCTCGCAGGCCATGTTGGGGCCGTCTCCGCCGTCGAGGCCGCAGCAGTAGCCGCCGGCCCTCTCCGGGATCAGCACGGTCCCGCGGGCGTCACCGGGTGCGATGACGATCGAGCCGGGGGCGCCGTCGGAGAGGGCGTGGACCGGCGCGTAGACGCCGCGGGCCACCGCCTCGTCCGGACGGACCTCCTCCCACCTCCGCCACGGCGGCCCCCAGGGTTCCGGGTCCTCGGCGAACGTGCCCGCCTCCATGAGCACCGGGAGCTGCGCCCCGTTCCCGTACTTCTGATGAGCGTGCGCCGGCAGGGCGACCCGGGACAGCGGGACGGTCAGCTCGGCGCCGCATCCCGCACACACGAAAACGAACAAATGCCCTCCGTCCACCGGACAGTGCCCGGGGCGTCTTCGGAACAGGTCTCCAGCGACGCTGCCGTATCTGTCGTCCTGGTACTTGTACAGGTCCGTCGTCCGGCGGTCGAACGGCGTGGTGACGAGGCCCGTCGAGCGGCAGACGTACGCGCCCCAGCCGCCGCCGACCCGCACCCGGCGGGGCGAACGGGCCCCTGCCGTCGCCCTGGTGGGGCCGGAAGCCGCCGCAGTGCGAGCGGTCGGAGCAGTGAGCAGGGCGTCGGCGCCGAGAGCCGCGGCGGAGAGGACGCCCGTGACGGCCGGGCCGAGACGCCTGCCGGTGGTGCGGTGCTGCAAGGTGGAACCCCCGCGGGGAAGATCGGACACGCGTGTGCCGCAGCCGATGAGACTCGCGATCATTTCGAGCGGTTGTACGGAAACCTGCCGGAGGTATCGGCTCCGGAGGACCACCGGCCCGGCCGGTCCACCGGGCCGGCCGGGCGGCCCCCTCCGGGATACTGGAGTCCATGGATGAGGTCGAGGTCGTCGTTGCCCATTCCGAGCGTGCGACCCTGCGCGTCGGTGACGTGTTCCTGAAGGTGGACGCCGATCGGGCGCGTATCGACGTCGAGGTCGAGGCGATGTCCCGCGCGCCGGTTCCGACCCCGGAGGTCCTGTGGCGCAAGCCGTCCGTACTCGCGATCGCCGCACTCCCGGGGACGACGCTCGGGCGCCTCGGCGGGCCGTCGACCGGGTCGCCGGCGGCGTGGGCCGCGGCGGGCGCCGCCATCCGGAAGCTGCACGACGCGCCGCTGCCGCCCCGGCCCGGCCGGGCCGGCCGGACCGTCGCCGCACTGGCCTCGGAACTCGACGCCGAGTGCGAGTCGCTCGTGACGAACGGCCTCCTGCCCGCCGACCTGGTCGCCCGCAACCGCCAGGTCGCCGAGGCCGCGCTCCGGCCGTGGACTCCGGCGTTCACACACGGCGACCTGCAGATCGCGCACGTCTTCGTCGACGGCGACGAGGTCACCGGCATCATCGACTGGTCCGAGGCGGGCCGGGGCGACGCCCTGTACGACCTCGCCACCTTCACACTCGGACACGAGGAGCACCTCGACGACGTCCTCGCCGGCTACGGCACCGACGTCGACCTCGACGTGATCCACGCGTGGTGGTCGTTGCGGAGCCTGCTGGCGGTTCGCTGGCTGACCGAGCACGGCTTCGACCCGTTCGCACCGGGCTGTGAGGTCGACGTGCTGAGAGCCCGGGCGCGAGACCACGCGGGTACGACTGCCCCGTACGCGTTCTGACGCGTCGAGAAGGCCGTCCTCGGGCGATCCCCGCCCGCCCTCACTCGCGCGCGGTGCGGTGCGGTGCGCAGTCGTCGTCGGCGGACGGCGGGCGGCCGGAACGCCCGTGCCTTCACCCAATGTGATGCGCCCTCCGCCGCCGTGCCCTCGGGCATGCGGATCCGGCCACCGTGGCGAGCGCCGGCCGGACGGCGGAAGGCGTCCTTCGCGGATGCGGGCCGGGGGTGCCGGAGATCACGTATGCCCTGGGGTGCGGGTGGACCGGGCGGGTCCGCATACCCCGCCGGGGGATTCCGGTCAGGGGTGATTTCCGCAGGACGTGGAGGCGTGACGACGCCTCCGCCCCCTTCCGTTCCCGCTCCCCGGCGATCACTCCGCGCCACGGTGACGACTTTCGGCCGACTGTTCTCGGCCTGTCGTGCGAAGGGCGATACCAGAGCGGGTCGGTCTACCGGTAAGTTTGCCAACTGCGCACCGCACATGAACGGTTGACGACTACAGTGTGTGGTTGATGATCACCGGTAGGCTCACCGCACCCCCGTAGACGAACCCCGTAGTCCACCCCGGTAGAACACCCAGCACGCCCCTCCGCACGCTCCCCGCAGTACGCCGACTCCTGGGCACGTACCAAGGACACTCATGTCTCAACTTCGCGCACCCGCCTCGCGTTCCGACCGACGCGAGGGCGGGCGGCACGGCCGGCCGGGCGCCCGCTCCGCCACCGGTAACGGCAGCAACCCCACCCCGCAGTCCCCCGCGCCGCTCCCCGTGGAAGTCCGCATACGGCCCCAACTCCTGCGCACCTCCGTGCTCCCCGCCGTCGCGGTGGCCCTCGGTGGCGCGGCGGCCGTCCTCTTCACCATCCGCTCCACGGGAGCCGCCCCCACCCCCGGCCTCTGGGCCGCGCTCACCGGCGCCGCCGCCCTCACCGTCGCCTCCGTCGCGGCCGCCGCGCTCGGCGCCGACCGCGCGGCCAAGGCGGTCCTCGACCGCTGCAACGCCCTGCGCCGCACCAGCGCCCGGGGTCAGAGCGAACTGCGTGCGATCGTCGAACAGTTGCGCAGGGGAGAGGGGGTCCCGCCCCGCCCCGCGCCGCCGGCCGCTTCCACCACAGGTGACGAATTCGACCTCCTGTCACAGGAACTGACGCGCTCTCACGAAGCCTCCGTCGCCGCCGTCGTGCAGGCGTCCCGGCTCTCCAGCAGTGTCGGCAACGAACAGAAGGTCGAGGTCTTCGTCAACCTCGCCCGGCGCCTCCAGTCCCTGGTCCACCGCGAGATCCAGCTCCTCGACGAGCTGGAGAACGAGGTCGAGGACCCCGAGCTGCTCAAGGGCCTGTTCCACGTCGACCACCTGGCCACCCGCATCCGCCGCCACGCCGAGAACCTCGCCGTGCTCGGCGGCGCCATCTCCCGCCGCCAGTGGTCGAACCCGGTCACCATGACCGAGGTGCTCCGCTCCTCCATCGCCGAGGTCGAGCAGTACCCGCGCGTGAAGCTCGTGCCCCCGATCGACGGTACGCTCCGGGGCCATGCCGTGGCCGACGTCATCCACCTCCTCGCCGAACTCGTCGAGAACGCGACGCTGTTCTCCGCGCCGCACACCACGGTGCTGCTGCGCGCCCAGTACGTCACGGCGGGCCTCGCGATCGAGGTCGAGGACCGCGGACTCGGCATGCCCGCCGCCGAGCAGAACAAGATGAACGCCCTGCTCTCCGACCCCGACCAGGTCAACGTCTCGCACCTGCTCCAGGACGGCCGCATCGGCCTCTTCGTCGTCTCGGCCCTCGCCCGGCGGCACGGCATCGCGGTACGCCTCCAGTCCAACATCTACGGCGGCGTCCAGGCCGTGCTCGTCCTTCCGCAGGGCCTCCTCGGCGCCGACCCGGAGGGCCTCGCCCAGCACGAGCGCCAGGCCGCCGCGACCGCCGGATCCTCGGCGATCCCGCCCGGCCAGGTGCAGCTGCAGCCCCAGCCCGCGGTCGCGGCCCCGCAGACGGCGCCGGCCCACGCACCGGCCCCGTCCCCGGGCCACGTGCCGGACCCCCGGCACCCGGCCCCCGTACCGGCCCGGGTCCCGCCCCACCAGGCTCCGTCCCCCCTCGTCCCGTCCCACCCGCAGGCGCCCGTGCCCGCGCTGCCCGACGGGGCGGCCACCCCCCACGCCCCGGCGTCCTCGCCCTTCCCGGAGCGGACCGCCGTCCGCCACGAGGAGACCCCCGCCAACGGCTCGCACGCGTACCCCCGTACGACCGGGCCGCACGGCGGGTACGGGGACACCGGCCGCACCCCCGCGGTCCCCGACCGTCCGGCCGACACCGCACACCCCGGCCCGCCGCCCTCCCTGGTCTCGCCGCTTCCCCCGGCACCCGCCGCCGAGGACAACGGCCGGCCCCTGCTCCCCAAGCGGCGCGCCCAGGAGCACCTCGTCCCGCAGCTGCGCGAGGAACCCGTGGTCCGCAGGACCGAGGAGCACGCCCTGCACGATCCGGGTCTGATGGCCGCGTTCCAGCGCGGCATCGGCCTCGCCGAATCCCAGCCCGCCCCCCATGAGTCGCCGCGTCCCGGCGACCCCCACAAGGAGTAGATGCACCATGGCGAGCAATGCGCCGACCGGCCATTCCTCGGACCTCGACTGGCTGCTGAGCGGACTGGTCCAGCGGGTCCCGTACACCCGCAACGCCGTTCTGCTCTCCTCCGACGGCCTCGTCAAATCCGTCCACGGACTCGACCCCGACGCCGCCGACCACATGGCGGCGCTCGCCTCCGGCCTGTACTCGCTCGGCCGGAGCGCGGGCGCCCGCTTCGGCGACGGCGGCGAGGTCCGCCAAGTGGTCGTGGAGCTGGACTCCACCCTCCTGTTCGTCTCCACCGCCGGCTCCGGCACCTGCCTGGCCGTCCTCGCCGGGCGCGAGGCGGACGCCGCCGTCCTCGGCTACGAGATGGCGATGCTCGTCAAGAGCGTCCGTCCGTATCTGGTCACTCCCGCCCGGCAGGCCGCCGGCGCCCTCGGCGGCTTCGGGCAGTAGTCGTGACGTCCCCTCAGGAAGGACCCTGGCTCGACGACGCGGCCGGCCGGCTGATCCGCCCGTACACCGTCAGCGGCGGCCGGACCAGGCCCACCACCGCCCTCGACCTGCTGTCGATGGTGATGGCGACCGGTTCGTCCCCCCAGGCGCACATGGGTCCCGAGCACAGCCTGGCCCTCGGGCTGTGCGACGGGCCCACCTCGGTGGCCGAGATCGCGGCGCACCTGAGGCTCCCCGCCGTCGTCACCAAGGTCCTGCTCTCCGATCTCGTGGACTGCGGGGCGCTCACCGCCCGGGCGCCCCGCTTCCACGCCAACCCAACCGACCGTTCCTTGCTGGAGGCAGTGCTCGATGGCCTACGACAACGGCTCTGAGCGTCACGAGAGCCTCGCGACCGACTCCTTCCCCACCGCGGTCAAGATCCTGGTGGCGGGCGGGTTCGGCGTGGGCAAGACGACCCTCGTGGGCGCCGTCAGCGAGATCGAACCGCTGAGCACCGAGGAGCTGCTGACCTCGGTCAGCGCGGCCACCGACAGTCTGGAGGGCGTGGAGTCCAAGACCACGACCACCGTCGCCATGGACTTCGGCCGCATCACGCTCGACAACCACCACGTCCTGTACCTCTTCGGCACCCCCGGCCAGGAGCGCTTCTGGTTCATGTGGGACGAGCTCTCCGAGGGCGCGCTCGGGGCGGTCGTCCTCGCCGACACCCGCAGGCTCCAGGAGTGCTTCGCCGCCGTCGACTTCTTCGAGCGGCGGGGGATCCGCTTCGTCGTCGCGATCAACGAGTTCGACGGCTCCCACCGCTACGAACCGGACGAGGTGCGGTCCGCGCTCGACCTCGACCCGGAGGTGCCGGTCGTCCTCTGCGACGCCCGGATCTCCAGCTCCGGCATCAGCACCCTGCTCACCCTCGTCCAGTACCTGCTCACCACCCTCCCGGACACCGTGCCGAGCTACGGAGCCACGCCATGACCTACGACCCGACCGGTCACCTCCTGCTGACCCCCCAAGACAAGGACGCGCCGGCCCGGGTGCGGCGGCTGCGCGAACTCGGTCTGGGGGAGCGGCCGGAGCCGGCGTTCGACGACTTCGCGCACCGGCTCGCCGAGATGACCGGCGCCCCGTTCTCGATGGTCAACTTCATCGACGAGAACCGGCAGTTCTTCGCGGGCCTCCACACCCCCGAGGGCACCCACTCCGGCAGCGACCTGGGCGCCGCCGCCGCGGGCGCGGGCGGCGTCGGCCGTTTCATGGCCCGTGACCACGGCTACTGCCCGCACGTGGTGGTGCGGCGCAAGGCGCTCGTCCTGGAGGACGTCTGCGACTACCCGCGCTTCGCGGGCAACCCGGTCGTGGACGAGATCGGCATCCGCTCCTACATGGGGGCACCGCTGATCGACCGCACCGGAACCGCGCTCGGCACCATCTGCGTGGTCGACACCGACGTGTGCCCGTGGGGGCGCGCCGGCCTGGAGACGATCAAGGCGATGGCCGCGGAGCTGATGGAGCAGATCCACCGCCGCGAGGACGGCGGGCTCTGACCGCCGGCGCCCGGCGACGGCCCGGGGGCCCGGTGCGGCGGTGACCGCACCGGGCCCCCGGGCCGTCGATCCGCTCGCGGATCAGACGTGCAGCGGCTCCGGCTCCGGGGTGCGGACCAGCTCGGACAGCCGCTCCGACCAGCTGCCCTTGTCCTGGCCGAGGGCGACCTCGGCCAGTCGCAGGAGCTGGATGTCGGAGGTGCCGGCGGGAGCGAAGATGTGATGCGCGTCCCGGAGGTACCGCTCGATGGCCCGGTCCGTGAAGAGGCCGGCGGCGGCGTGGATCTCCATGGCGTTGCGGCCGGAGTCGAGCGCCGACTCGACGTTGACGAGCTTGGCGTTCATCAGCTCGGCGTCGCAGGAGAGGCCCTGGTCGAGCAGGTGCACGGCGTGGTACGCGGCCAGCCGGGCGATCATGAGCCGGGACTGCATCTGGCCCAGCTTCAGCTTGACCGTCGGGAGGTCGTGGAGCGGCTTTCCGTAGCGGATGCGCGCGGAGGCGAAGCGGGTGGTCTCCTCCAGGATCGCCTGGTGGATGCCGAGGGAGACGGCGGTGAGGTTGGCCCGTCCGTACAGCACGCTGGAGGAGTACGCGACGGAGAGGCCGTCGCCCTCGTCGCCGAGCCGGTTGGCGGCCGGGATCCGGCAGTTCTCGAAGATCAGCTCGCCGAAGCTGAAGCCGTGGAGGCCCATGGCCGTCTGCTGCGGACCGGTCCTGAAACCCGGTCGATCGGATTCGACCAGAAACGCACTGAGACCCTTCGAGCCGGGACCGGTCCTGACCACGACGCCGTGCAGATCGCCCACGTGGCTGTTGCCGACGTAGACCTTGCTGCCGTTGAGGACGTAGTCGTCGCCGTCCCGGACCGCACTGGCGCTCATGCCGAGGACGTGACCGCCGGCGTCGGGCTCGGTGACCGCGATGGTCGGCAGGCACTCACCGGCGGCGATCGCCGGCAGCCAGGTCTTGCGCTGCTCGTCGCTGCCGAAGTGGACGATCTTGGCGGTGCCCAGCTGGGAGGCCTGGACCATGGCGCCCATGGCGCCGCTGACCCGGGAGAGCTCCTCGATGATGATGGTCTTGGCCAGGTGGCCCGCGCCCATGCCGCCGTACTCGGGACTGATCGTCGCGCCCAGCCAGCCCTGCTCGGCGATCAGCCGGGACAGCTCGTGGTGGACCGTTCGGGACGCCTCCATCTCCGCTATGCGCGGCCGGACCTCACGCTCCGCGAAGTCCCGGACCGTCTCCCTGAGCTCATGATGCAGCCGGCTGCTGAAGTAGCTGTCCATTACGAGTCCCTCCGGCGAAACGCCTGACCGGTGGGTTGTCCGGTCAGGTGGTGCATCGGCAGTGGTCCCGTCCCGAACAGGCCGACCTCTTCATGGTGTTGATCTTTCCGTGATGGATCAATAACGGAACGAAGTTTGTCTGAAACAGGAGCGGTTGACGATTGAGTTCGACTATGTTTCGGGTGAACTTGGCCTGCTCGGCCCTATCCGCACTCCTTCGTCCGTGGGCATGTTTCTGCCACATGCCAGGGGCAAGGAGGTCCCGGGCGCATGCCCGCAAGCCTCTGACTTCACCATATGAGCACCTTCATCCATGGAAGAGCGGCATTCCGCTTTCCGTACGCCCCTTCCGTGCGCCCTCCACGCCCCTCGTGTCCGCGCCCGCCGGGGCGCCGGGAAAGGGGTTCGTGACCACCGGAGAAAGTGCGGTATTGTTCTCATGCGCGTTCGGCCGAGGGGAAACCCCAGGTCAGACGGGCAACGGGACGTGGCGCAGCTTGGTAGCGCACTTGACTGGGGGTCAAGGGGTCGCAGGTTCAAATCCTGTCGTCCCGACCACGCGGAAACGCAGGTCGGAGGCCGTTCTCTCATGTGAGGAGAGAACGGCCTTTTTCGTACGCCCTCAGGCCGGCGGGCGGCGGCCTCCCCCGCGTCCTCAGGCCGGCAGGTGGGGGAGGAGCCGGTCCGGGGTCAGGGGCAGCTCGCGCAGACGCACGCCGGTCGCGTGGTGGACGGCGTTGGCGATCGCCGCGGCCGTGCCGACGATGCCGATCTCCCCGATGCCCTTGCTGCCCATCGGATTGAGGTGGGGGTCGTGCTCGTCCACCCAGTGCGCCTCGATCTCCGGCACGTCGGCGCAGGCCGGCACGTGGTAGGAGGCCAGGTCGCGCTCGGTGTAGTCGCCGAAGGCGGGGTCCATGGTGCTGTGCTCGGTCAGCGCCATGCCGAGCCCCATCGTCATCCCGCCGATGAACTGGGAGCGGGCCGTACGGGAGTTGAGGATCCGGCCCGCCGCGTACACGCCGAGCAGCCGGCTCACCCGGACCTCGCCGGTGACGACGTCGACGCGGACTTCCGCGAAGTGGGCGCCGAAGGCGTGACGGGCGTACGGGGACTCCCGCCCCGTCTCCTCCTCCGTGTCCGCCTCGGCCGTGACGCCCCCGGCGGGCAGCGGGCCCGAACGGCCGGCCAGCTCCTCGCGCAGGGCGGTGCAGGCCTTGTGCACGGCCCAGCCCCAGGAACCCGTGCCGGAGGAGCCGCCCGCCACCGGGGCGTCGGGCAGACCGCTGCTGCCGAGCTCGACCCGTACGGAGTCGAGCGGGACGTCGAGGGCCTCGGCGGCGATCTGGGCCAGGACGGTGCGCGCGCCCGTGCCGATGTCGGTGGCGTCGACCCGTACGGTGTACCGCCCGTCCGGCCCGGCGTGCGCCGAGGCCTTCGACGCGCTCAGGAGGACGGGATAGGTGGCCGAGGCGACCCCCGTGCCCCACAGCAGGTCCCCCTCGCGGCGGACGCCCGGCCGGGGGTCGCGGTCCTCCCAGCCGAAGCGCCGCGCGCCCTCCCGCAGGCAGTCGGCGAGGCCCCTGCTGCTGAAGGGCCTGCCGCTGTCGGGCTCCGTGTCGGGCTCGTTGCGCAGCCGGAGCTCCACCGGGTCGACGCCCGCCGCCCCGGCCAGCTCGTCCACGGCCGACTCCAGGGCGTACATGCCGGACGCCTCGCCCGGGGCGCGCATCCACGACGGCGACGGCACGTCCAGGGCCACCACCCGGTGACCGGTGAAGCTGTGGGGAGAGGTGTACATGGCACGGGCCGGGACGGCGGCCTGCTCCACGAACTCCTTCACCGTCGACGTCTGGGTGACGACCTCGTGCGAGAGGGCGCTGATCACGCCCTCCTCGGACGCGCCGATCCGCACGCGCTGGACCGTGGGCGCGCGGTGGCCCACCACCGCCGCCAGCTCACGGCGGGGCAGGACGAGCCGCACCGGACGGCCGGTGTGCCGGGAGGCCATCGCCGCGAGGACGCACGGCGGCCGGGGCGTGCCCTTCGAGCCGAAGCCGCCGCCGACGAAGGCGGAGACGACCGTGACCCGCTCCGGGGGCAGCTCGAAGAGGCCCGCGAGGACGTCCCGCACCGTCGACGCCCCCTGGCTGGAGTCGTACACGGTCAGCCCGTCGTCCTCCCAGTGGGCCGTGGACGCGTGGGGCTCCATCGGATGGTTGTGCAGGGCGCTCATGGAGTACGTGGCGTCGAGCCGCACCGGCGAGGCGGCGAAGGCCGCGGCGAAGTCGCCGCGCTCGCGCACGGCCGGGTGACCGCCGTTGGCCTCCTCGGGCGTGTAGAGGTCCGGGTGGTCGGCGCGCAGCAGGACGTCGTGGTCCTCGACGGCGTAGTCGACGTCGAGGGCCTCGGCGGCCTCGCGCGCGATCTCCGGCGTGTCGGCGACGACGACGGCGACGTACCAGCCGCGGTGCGGGACCCGGTCGTCCTGGAGCAGCAGGAGCGTCGGGTCGTCCGCCTCGCCCAGGCGGGGCGCGTTCTCGTGGGTGAGCACGGCGCGCACGCCGGGGAGCTTCAGGACCGCGTCGGCGTGCACGGCGGCGACCCGGCCGCGGGCCACCGCGGCGGGCACGGGGCAGGCGTGCAGGCAGCCGGGCGGCGTCCGGTCGACGGCGTAGCGGGCCTCGCCCGTCACCTTCTGCCGGGCGTCGCGACGGACGGCTCCCGTCGTCGGCCGCGGCACGGGCTGGCTGGTCATGGCGCGGTGCCTCCTGTGGTGGGCGTCGGGTGGTTTCAGGACGCGTCGGCGCGGGACGCGAGGCCGCGCAGCACGCTCACGGCGAGGTTGCGGGCGAGGGGCACCTTGAAGCCGTTGTCGCGCAGCGGTTCGGCGGCGGCGAGCTCGGCGTTGGCTGCCCGCCCGTACGTCTCGGCGGTCGCCGGGGCGCCGCGCAGCACCTCCTCCGCCGCGCGGGCCCGCCAGGGCTTGTGGGCGAGACCGCCGAAGGCGAGGGCCGCGTGACCGATCCGCCCGTCCTCGACGGTCAGGACGGCGGCGACGGAGGCGAGCGCGAAGGCGTACGAGGCGCGGTCGCGGGCCTTGCGGTAGGCGCCGCGCGCCCCGGGCGGCGGCGCGGGCAGCGTCACGCCGGTGATCAGCTCGCCGTCCTCGATGACGGTGTCCCGGTCGGGACGGTCGCCGGGCAGCCGGTGGAACTCCGCGACCGGCACCGTCCGCTCGCCCGCCGGACCGCGCAGCCGGACCTCCGCGTCCAGGGCGGCGAGGGCGACCGCCATGTCCGACGGGTGCGTGGCGACGCAGTGGGCGGAGTGGCCGAGCACGGCGAGATCGCGGTGGACGCCTTCCCGGGCGGGGCAGCCGGAACCGGGCACGCGCTTGTTGCAGGGCTTCGACGCGTCCTGGAAGTACGGGCAGCGGGTGCGCTGGAGCAGGTTGCCCCCGGTGGTGGCCGCGTTGCGCAGCTGGGGGGAGGCGCCGGCCAGGAGGGCCTGCGAGAGGACGGGGTAGCGGGCGCGCACGACCGGATGGGCCGCGACGTCGCTGTTGCGCGCGGTCGCGCCGATGTGCAGACCGCCCGCCGGGGTCTCCTCGACGGCGTCGAGCGGCAGGCCGTTGATGTCGATGAGCAGCGGCGGTCCGGCGACCCCCAGCTTCATCAGGTCCACGAGGTTGGTCCCGCCCGCGAGGAACCGGGCGCCGGGCTGGGCGGCGAACCGGTCGATCGCCTCCTCGGTGCGCTCCGGCCTGACGTATGCGAAGGGCTTCACCGCGCGGCCTCCGCGATCGCGTCGACGATGTTCGGATAGGCGCCGCAGCGGCAGATGTTCCCGCTCATGCGTTCGCGGATCTCCTCCGGGGTGAGGGACACCGGGCCGTCCGGCGGCGTCACGTACGAGGGCCGCCCGTCGGCCGCCTCGTCGAGGAGGGCGACGGCCGAGCAGATCTGGCCGGGGGTGCAGTAGCCGCACTGCAGGGCGTCCCGGGCGACGAACGCCTCCTGGACGGGATGGAGCCGGTCGCCGTCGGCGAGGCCCTCGACCGTGGTGACGGACGCGCCCGCGCAGGCGACGGCGAACAGCAGGCAGCCGTTCACGCGCCGCCCGTCGAGGAGGACGGTGCAGGCCCCGCACTGCCCGTGGTCGCAGCCCTTCTTCGAACCGGTGAGGTCGAGGTGGTCGCGCAGCGCGTCCAGAAGGGTGGTGCGGTTGTCGACGGTGAGCTCGTGGGCCGTGCCGTTGACCCGCAGGGTGAGGGTGGAAGCGGCCTCGGGGGTGACGTCCGGGGCCTTGCCCGGCGGTGTGGTCCGGTCCACGGGTTCCACGGGTTCTCCTCCTCGTCTTCGCCTTCGTCGACGGTATGCGAGGGGCGTCTGCCCCGCCTGTCGTGGGGCATGCGGCTGATCTCCCCGGCGGCCTCCGGATGCGGCTTTCGGATCCGGCCTCCGGCTCCGGCGGGTGGCTCCGGCGGGTGGCTCCGGCACACGAAGGTGACACATCCGGGGGCGGCCGACGCGGGCCGCCGCCCTGATTTCCCCCGGACTTTCACCCGGACTCTCCCCCGGAACCGCCGGTGCGCCGCATGTCTCGCGCCGGGAAGGGAAGTTCGGGGAGGGAAGCCACGGAGGCCTGAATGTTTCCGTGAGCCCGAGTCACGGCGATACAGTCCGGCCAGAGTCGGACGGGCGACCAGGGGGAGGGGCCGGCGTGCTGGAGGTCGTGGCGCTCAGTGCGCTCACCACGTTCCTGTTGGGAGTGGGAAACGGGGCGGCGGGGGAGGTCGGCAAGAACCTGGCCCTGTCGGCGGGCGCTCTGGTGAGGAGGACGCTGGGACGGGAGACCCCGCTCCCGGCCGGTGCCGAGGACCGCCGGGAACTGGCGGGGCGGCTGTACGCGAGGCTGGCCCACGACCCCCGGCAGGCCGACGAGTGGGCGCTGCTCGTGGAAAGCGGACAGGAAGGGGTCCACGCCCCGTCCGGCAGCGGCATGCCCCCTGCTCCCTGGGCGTTCACCAACCGCCAGAAAGTGCTGAAGCAGCTCCTCGGGGAGGCGACCCGCCCCTGGGAGGGACGGCCCAGGGTCGCGCTCCTCTCCGGCCCTCCCGGCAGCGGCACGACGTCCGTGGCCCTCCGTCTCGGCGCCGAGAACCGCGACCGTTTTCCCGACGGGCAGTTCTACGTCGACCTGCGCGGATCGGCCGGGGAGGGCGGACCGGAACCGGCCGCCGTGCTGCTGCGGCTGCTGCGCGAGATGGGCGTGGATCCCGACCGGACGCCGACCGCCGAAGCGGAGCGGGAGCGGCTCTACCGGCAGCTCACCGTGGACCGCAGAGCGCTGGTGGTGATCGACCACGCCACCTCCCCGGCCCAGGTCCGCGGCCTCGTACCGGCCACCCCCGACGTCCTCCTGCTCGTCGTCGTGTCCGGACCGCCCCTCCTCCTGGAGGCCGAGCGCGTCGCCGTACCGCCGCTGAGCGACCGGTACGCGAAGCGGATGGTGCGGAAGGTCGCCGGGCCGGAGAACGCCGCGCGCGTCAAGGCGGAGCTGCCCGGCCTGCTCGACCGCTGCCGGGGCAATCCGTTCGCCCTCCACGCCGAGGCGCGGCTGCTCGCCGCGGGTGCGGCCGCCCCGGACCAGAGCGCCGAGGGGTGGCGGCACCACCCGGTGCGGGCCACGGCCCGGCACGCCTCGCTCCTGCTCGATCCGCGGACGGTACGGCTCTGCCGACTCACGGCCCTGGGCGGCTGGCCGTCCGTCAGCGCCGGGATCGCGGCCGCCGCCGCGGGCCTCGACGAGGAGCGGGCTGCCCGGATGCTCGCCGAGGCGGCGGAAGCCGACCTCCTCGAACGCCTCCCCGACCTGCGCTACCGCTTCCGGCCCGAGGTCAGGCGCCAACTGGCCGACGCCGCGTCGGAGTACGGCGCCCAGGAGTGCTCGGACGCCGTGGCCCGGGTGCTCGACGCGCTCCTGGACCGCGCCCTGCACGCGGCGCACGCCGCCCTGCCGACGAGCTGGCGGACCGAGCCCGCGCCGGAGCAGGCGGCGGCGCCCGGCGGGGAGACCGACGGCATCGCGGTGCTCGCGGCCGAGGCGGCCAACGTGGTCCACGCCGTGTCCGTCGCCGAGGAGCACCGGCGGATCACCACCGCCCTGCGGCTCGCCCGCGCCCTGTGGCCGCTGCAACTGAAGGCCGGGCACTGGGACGAGGTGCTTCCGGCGCTCCGCGTCGCGGCCCGGTGCGCCGAGGAGAACGAAGCGGACGCGCGGATGGCGGGAGCGCTGCACTTCCAGCTCGCGCACTGCCTGGGCGAGCTGGGCCGATGGGAGCAGGCGAACCGCGCGGCGCGCGCCGCCGTCACGTACGAGCGGGCGGCACGGCACCTGCGGGGCGAGGCGTCGTCCGTGGAGCTCCTCGGACTGCTGTGCCTGAACCGGTGGCTGTACGAGGAGGCGTACGAGCGGTTCGTCGAGGCCGAGAACGTCTACCGGAGGATCACTTCCGGCCAGGAACGCCAGGAAGGCGCGGCGGACCTGCCCCGGGCCCTCGCCCTGGTGGAGCGCCACCAGGGGCGGGCCCTGCGCGGCATGGGCCGCCTCGACGACTCCCGCCGTCTGCTGGAGCGCGCCGTGGAGTTCTTCGCGGGGACGGCGGAGAGGCCGGCGGAGCCGTACAACCGGGCCCGCGCCCTCACGGACCTCGCGGAGACGCTGCACGACAGCGGTGACGACGGGGAGGCGCTGAAGAGGATCGCCGACGCGGAGGCCCTGCTCACCCCGGCCGCGGCCCCGCACCTGCGGTACCTGGCCGGCCTGCGGCGGCGCTGCGAGGCCGCGGCCGGCTAGCCGCCGGTCACGGAGCCCCGGCGGCGGTCCCGCCGGTCTCTCCGCTCGCCCCGGTCTCCACGAGGAAGGGGTGCGCGCCGCCCGCCGTGTGCGTCCGGAGCGTGACGCCGTCCGGGGGGACCGTCCCGCCGTGCGCCAGCCAGGCGTGCAGCGACGACGCGTACGCCGCCGGGTCCGCGTCCGCCCCGGCGCCGGCGGTCAGCCGGAACACGCCGTGGTCCCGGGTGCGCACGGTGCAGGCGTCCGGCCCGGTCACGTACACCGCCGCCGCGCAGCGCGGATGCTCCCGCAGCACTTCGGCGGTCCACAGCTCCGCGCCGCCCAGGCGCGGATCGTCCGGCCGCCCGTCGCGCGTGATCACGTCCGCCACCTCCAGGTCCCCGGGGTGGCGGGTGTCCTCGTGCACGGCGAGGTGGGCGTCGCCGACCGCGTCGTACGGGTGCTCCGTGGAGCGCTCGACCGTGATGCCGTCCCCGCGGACACGCGTCCGCACGTACAAGGGGGCGGTCGGCCTCGGGGGATCGTACGGAGGGAGGGGCAGGGGCTCCAGGGACGCGGGAGTGGCGGGCTCGGGGAGGTCCATCAGCGCGTAGAAGTGCCGGCGCAGCAGGACGGCCGACCGGCCCGGGTCGGAGGTGACGAACCCGGCGGGGGCCGGGTCCGGTCGGTGCCCGTCCAGCACCCGCTCCACCTGCGGGCGCAGGGGAGCGTACGGATCGAGGCGGGGCGCGCGCCGCACGAACTCCGCGAGCGGCGCCTCGGGATCGAGTCTCTCCCGCCCGTCCGCCGCCAGGAGCACGGCGGTGCCGAGGGCCGCGGAATAGTAGGTGACCGCCCCGAAGTCCCCGAGGACCAGGTCCGCGGCGAGGAGGGCCTGCCGCCACCCGTGGACGGGGTCGATCAGGGTCAGCCCGCCGCGCCGGGCCCGGTCCAGCCACGCCCGGATCTGGCCGGGGCCGTGACCGTGCCAGATGTTCGGGTGGAGGACGGCGGCCAACCGGTAGTCGTCGGCGGGCAGTTCGGCGGCGAGCCGGGGCAGCAGGCCGGGCAGGACGTCCTGCCCGCCGCTGCCGAAGAAGCCCTCCGGGTTCCAGGTGGAGTTCAGGACGACGAGCCGCTGCCCGCGGCGCACCCCCAGGGCGCGCCGGAACCTCTCCCGGTACGGGCGGGCCGCGAGCATGCGGTCGAAGCAGGGGTCACCGGCGAGTACGGCGGAGGGCACCGCCTCGGCACACGTGCGGGCCAGTCGCTCCAACTGCTCAGGGTGGGACAGGACGAAGCCGTCGACGAACGGCCGCCCGTCGTCCAGAAGCCACTCCGGCGACAGCCCGAACGTCGGCTCCCGGCTCCCGGCTCCCGGCTCCCGGCTCCCGGCTCCCGGCTCCCGGCTCCCGGCTCCCGGCTCCCGGCTCCCGGCTCCCGGCTCCCGCTCCCGGCTCCCGGCTCCCGGCTCCCGGCTCCCGGCTCCCGGCTCCCGGCTCCCGGCTCCCGGCTCCCGGCTCCCGGCTCCCGGCTCCCGGCTCCCGGCGTGCCCAGTCTTTTAGTATATCCGACACCATGTGAAATGATCGACAAACTGCCCTGGATGTCGGCGAGTTCACCCCCGAAACTCGCCGAGATCGCCAGATCCACCCGCGTCGCCAACGCCTGTTCCCACGGCAGCACCGGAAGTTCCAGCTCGGCGAAGATCTCCCGGATGCCGCTCTGGAACGCGGAGGAGCCCGTGGAGGTGACCAGGAGCTGGACGCGGAAGTCGTCGTGGAACAGCGGCAGGAGGTCGAGCAGGCGGCCCGCCGAGGTGGCGTTGTGGACCACCAGCAGGACCCGCCGCCGGACGGTGCGGCTTGTCCACCGAGGGGATCCCTCCCCGACCGGCACGCGTAGCGGCGGGGGTTCGGCTGGCCCCACTCATGACCTCCTGGGCGAGCGGCGGGCGTGGTGTCGTCGCGGACACACCTTAGCCGCGCCGGACGGCACCGGGGACGGCGGAGATCGTTTCCGGGCCGGCAAGGGCCTCAGCAGGGTTTCCGCCACACGTCCAGCTCCGGGTTCTTCAGCATCGACGACAGGCGCAGGGAGCGGGACCGGGGGCAGAAGCGGGACGGGGACTCCTCGTACTCCACGTGGAAGACCGCCTTGCCCGCCGCGACGAAGGGTTCGAGCAGACCGCACTCGTCGAACTGGGCGCACTCCTCGTTGACCGCGAAGTCGAAGTGGTCCACCAGGAGCGGGATCTGGTGGAGGTCGTTCTTGAGGCCCACCGCGAGGCCGCGTTCGTGGGCGATGTCCGCGATCATGCGGTTGTAGCGGAGCTGGTCGTCCGCCGTCAGGGGGAATCCGGTGTCGTTGCCGTAGCCCTCCACCAGGTCCGGTTCCACCGCGTCGAAGCCCTTGTCGCGGCACATGTCGAACCGGCGTTCCATCAGGGGGCGCACGACGTCGAGGCGGCGGATGTCCAGCCAGCGTTCGCCGTGCCAGCCGTTGGGCCCGCCCAGGACGGAGTCGGGGAAGGCGTCCCGGTCGGGGCGGTAGTCCTCCCATGCGCCGACGTTGACGTAGCAGATCACCTTGCGCCCGTCCCGGTGCAGCCGGGCCACGTCGGCGGCGCTGTTCTCGAAGCCGTCGATGTCGTACACCGGCACGTCGACGGACGGGTCCACCCTGCCGTTGAGCTGCCACTGCCAGGACACGCCGGGGCGCGGCTGCCAGCGCGCGCCGGGCACGGGCCGGCGGGTGGGCGTGCGGTCCGGTGCGGGGCGGGTGGTCGTGGGCCGGCCGGTCGTGGGCGCGGGCGTGGGGCCGGTGGTGGGCCGGGACGTCGTCGGGCCGCCCGCCGTGGGGGCGGGTGCGGCGCTCGTGGGCCGGGTGGTCCCGGGACTCGCGCCCGGCCCGCTCGTACCCGCGCCCTCGGCCGGTCCCTCCGCACTCCCCGAGCAGCCCGCCAGGACGGCCAGGGCCAGGAGCGCGGCCGCCAGGGCCGCGCCCGGTCGCCGCCTCACCGGTCGGCCTCCGCCAGCGCCGGGGTCAGCCCCGACCAGGGGTTCGGCGGCTCGCCCGTCACCGGGCCGCAGACCCCCGCGCCCCGCTCGCGCGCGGTGCGCACGGCCAGCGGGACGAGCGGGGCGGGCACACCGTACACCAGGTGGCAGAGGCGCTCGGACGGCAGCCGGGCCGTCCACGACGGGCGGCTGAACGTCGAGACGTACGTCGACCAGTGGCCCTCGAAGGTGACCGTCAGGTCCGCGAGCCGCACGTAGCCGGGGGCGGGGTGGACCCCCGGGTTGATGACCACGGGGGAGATGCCCTCCCTGCGCAGCGAACGCACCGTGCGCCGGCAGGCCGGCAGGCCGTCGCGCCCCGCCGTCGTCTGGTCCAGGAAGCAGCCGTCGACCCCGTACCACTCCCGGTGCCGGAGCGCCTCCTCGGTGATGACCTCCGTGTCGCGCATGCCGTAGTCCGTGTCCACGTAGCCGAGCAGCCGGGCCCCCGCCGACCGCAGCGCGCGGGCCGCGGCGGCGAACGCCGGGTCCGGCGCGTCCCCGGGGCCGCTCGCCGGGTTGAGCACGACGGCGTACGTGTGCGCGGCGCCGGTGATCAGCCGGTGCCAGGCGTCCGGGTCCTCGGCGGGGTGGACGTACAACGGGATCAGCAGACTCACGACGCGGCCACCCCGTCGGGCACGAAGGAGCGGGACCGGGCCTCCCACAGCGCCGTGAGCGACGCGTCCAGGGAGTGGGCCGGGGCCCAGCCCAGGGCTGCGCCGGCCGCGGTGATGTCCGAGCACTGCCAGGACACCCGCGCGGACCGCTCCGAACCGCTCCCGTCCCCGACCGCCTCCACGATCCGGCCGCGGAACCCGGCCGCGTCCGCGAGCCGCCGCACCAACTCCCGTACGGGCAGGGCCTCGCCGCCGCCGACGTTCAGGACGGACGGCAGCGGACCGGGCGCGGTCGCCGCCAGCTCCACCGCCCGCGCCACGTCCCGTACGTCCACGAAGTCGCGGTACGCGGAGAGGTCGCCGAGCCGCAGCTCCCCCTCCGGCCCGTTCCAGGACGCGGACTCGGCCTCGGCGAGCAGCCCGGCCACCCGGCCCGGCAGGCCCGTGGCCGGCGCCCCGGCGCCCACGGGATTGCCCACCCGCAGCACCACCGCGTCCAGGCCCGAGGCCGCCACCGCCACCGTGCCCGCCAGCTTGGTCGCGCCGTACGGCCCCGCCGGGGCGCACGGCTCCGACTCCGCCACCCGCAGACCGGGCGTCCCCGGCCCGTACTCGGCGGCCGACCCCAGGTGGACGAGCCGGGCCCCGGGGGCGGCCTCGCGCAGGGCCGCGCACAGGGCGGCGGGCCCGCGCGCGTTCACCTCCGCGAGGGTGACGGCGTCGCCGCCGGTCGCGCCCGCGCAGTTCACCACGGCGTCGGGCGCGGCCTTCGCCAGCGCCCCCGCCAGGAGGTACGGGGGATCGGAGGCGAGGTCGACGGCGACGTCGGCCCCCGGGGAACGGCCGCCGACGAGCACCCGCGCGCCCGGGAGGGCGCGCAGCCGCTCGGTGACGTGGCCGCCCAGGTATCCGCCGGCGCCGAGGACGAGGATCCGCATCGCTGTTCAGGCTCCCTTGAGCAGGAGGGACTTGCGGCTGGTGAACTCCGCGTTGGCCCGGTCGTAGTCGTCGGGACGTCCGATGTCCAGCCAGTAGCCCTCGAAGTCGTAGGCGTGCGGCGGGGTCTCGGCGGCGAGCAGGTCGAGCACCAGCTCGTCGAAGCCGAGGGGGAGCCCCGGCGTGTAGGCGTCGAGGGTCTTGCGCGAGACGCCGTAGACGCCCATGGACACCCGGTAGTCGATGCTGGGCTTCTCGGTGAAGGCCACCACCCGGCTGTCGTCGGTGGTCAGCACCCCGAAGTCGATGTGCACCTTGCGGGCGTACGTGGCGATGGTCAGCGGCGCGTCCGACACCTCGTGCCGGCGCAGCACGTCGGCGTAGTCGAGGTCGGTGAGCACGTCGCCGTTCATGACGAGGAAGTGCTCGGGCAGCCGGTCGCGCAGGTTGAGCAGCGGGCCCATGGTGCCGAGCGGGTTCTCCTCGGTGGCGTAGTCGATGCTGAGGCCCCACTGCGAACCGTCGCCCACGTAGGCGCGGATGATCTCGCCGAGGTGCCCTATGGCGAGGGTGCAGTGGGTGAAGCCGGCCTGGGACAGCTGGCGCAGCACGATCTCCAGGATCGCGTGCTCGTCGCCGATGGGGACGAGCGGTTTGGGCAGCGCGGTGGTGTACGGCCGCAGCCGGACGCCCTTTCCACCGGCCAGGATCACAGCGTGCATGGCATACCTCCTGCGGGACGTGCCGGACGGGTCAGATGTTGTAGATGCCGGTCTTGTAGCGGGCCAGGTTCGCGGGGTCGGTGAACCACTCGGCGGTCCGCGCGAGGCCCTCCTCCAGGGAGTGGCCCGGCTCCCAGCCGGTCGCCGCGGTCAGCCGGGAGGCGTCCGCGACCAGCCGCATCACCTCGGAGTCGGCCGGACGCAGCCGCGCCGGGTCCTCGCGGACGTCGAGCGGGGTGTCCATGACCTTGCCGATCAGCGCGACCAGGTCGCCGACGGAGATCTCCCCGCCCGTGCCCGCGTTGAAGGTGCGGCCCACGACCCGCTCCGCCGGGGCCGTGCCCACCGCGAGGAACGCCCGCGCGGTGTCCTTCACGTAGGTGAAGTCCCTGGTGGGGCGCAGGTCCCCGAGGGTCAGGGTGCGCTCCCCGGCCGCCACCTGGCCGATGACGGTGGGGATCACGGCCCGCATCGACTGCCGGGGGCCGAAGGTGTTGAACGGCCGCAGCGTCACCACGGGGGTGCCGAAGCTGGCGTGGTAGCTGTCCGCGAGCCGGTCGCCGCCCGCCTTCGAAGCGGCGTACGGCGACTGGGTGTTGATCGGGTGGTCCTCGGTGATCGGGACCGTCTGCGCCGTGCCGTACGTCTCGCTGGTCGAGGTGTGCACCAGCCGGGGCGTCCCCAGGGCGCGCACGGCTTCGAGGACGTTGAGGGTGCCGGTCACGTTGGTGTCCACGTAACTGTGCGGCGCCTGGTAGGAGTACGGGATCGCGATGAGCGCGGCGAGGTGGTAGGCGCAGTCGGCGCCGTCGAGCAGGCCGCGCACCGAGCCCGGGTCGCGGACGTCGCCGAGCACGATCTCCACCTGGTCGAGCACGTCGGGCGCGAGGGTCTCCAGCCAGCCGTACGAGGAGAACGAGTTGTACTGGGCCATGGCCCTGACCCGGTGGCCGGAGGCGACGAGCGCCTCCGTGAGGTGCGAGCCGATGAACCCTTCGGCTCCGGTGACGGCGGCGAGCGGTGCGGAGGTCAACTCTTCGGTCCTTTCGACAGGGGACGGCGGGGTGGTGAGGAGAGGGAGGAGCGGCGGGCGGACGGCCCGTCAGACGTGCGGGGACGGCCGGCCCAGGAGGGCGACCACACAGGCCGCCAGGCAGACCGCGGACGCGGCGCAGACCGACGGCAGCACGGCGGACCCTTCGGGCAGCCCGGCCCGGGTGATGACCACGGCGCCCGCGGCCGTCGCCAGGCAGACGGCCGCCGGCGGCCAGGCCACGCCGAACGCCTGGAGTAGCAGGGCGGCCCACAGCACCGCCGCGAGCGAGAGCAGCGCGACCGGTTCCGAGCCCAGGAGCAGCGCCGGGACCAGCAGGAGCAGCAGGTAGCAGAAGAGGCAGAGCGCGAGGACGCCGCAGGAGCGCAGCAGGAACGCCCGGGGCGTCGCGCTGGCGCGCAGCGCGGCGACCGACCAGCCCCGGTAGCGGTAGAGCAGCCACTCCGCCGGGCCCATGCTGAGGGTCAGGACGATGACCGCGTACGGGTCCTGCCGGCCCTCCAGCATCACGAGCACCGCCGCCGCGAGCCCGAACAGGCCGTACGGCACGGAGCCGCGCATCCGGGGGCGCGGGCCCTCGGCGGCCGGGACGGCGAGGCCGGAGGCCAGGACCCGCAGGGCGACGGCGAGCGTGGCGAGGAGCGCGAGCAGCGGGAAGGTGAGCCGCAGCAGGGTGCCGGGCTCCCACCAGGGCAGCACCGCCGCGCCGGCGATCAGCGGGCTGAGCGCGACGAGGAGCAGCCGCTCCCGGCCGAGCACGAGCAGCACGCCCGCCGCCGCCAGGTACAGCGACTGGGCCGCCGCGGCCACGGTGGCCGGGCCGCCCCCGGCGGGGATCGCGGCGAGGCCCGTGGCCACGCACGCCCCGAGCACGGAACCGGAGAGCAGCGTGCGCGAGGCCTCCCGCCGGCCCGTGGTGAGCCGCAGGTGCGCCCGGTGCCCGAGCCCCTGCCCCCACGCCCAGGAGACGACGCCCGCCGTGACCAGGACGGGGGCGTGCTCGTCGATGCGCCACAGCGGTCCGGTGAGCAGATAGGCCAGGGCCGGCAGTGCGAACAGCAGGCCGCGCAGCAGGCACCGCACGGTGTCGGGCCGCCACGGGTCCGGGGGCGCGGCCGGCTCGGGAAACGCCCGGGGCACCCGCTCGTACAGTGCCGCCGCCAGCGAGAACAGGGTGGGGTGGCCGTACCGCTCCTTGATCACGACGGCGGACAGGCCGTCCGCCTCCAGGAGCGCGGCCACCTCGTAGGGGTGGACGGCCGGGCCGATGCGGTCGGCGAGCTCGGCGGCGAGCGCGCTGACCGCCTCCTCGTCGGGACCCTTCGACGGCAGCCGGATGGCGAGGGTCGCGTCGTCCAGGAACCGGCGGGCGCGCGGCACGGCCAGGCGGATGGCGAGCGTGTCCTGCTCGGCTCCGCCGGGTTCGAGGAATATCGGGCCGCTCATCCGGCGAGGCTCCCCGTGCGGCTGACCGCCGGGACGGGCAGGACGATCCGGACCGGCTCCGACCGCCGTTCCCCGGCGGCCAGTTCGTGGTAGATGGCGCGGAAGGTGTCGACGGTCTGCCGGAGGGTGAACCGCTCGATCACCCGCAGCCGGGCCGCCTCGCCCATCGCCCGGCGCCGGGCGGGGTCGCCGAGGAGCGTGAGCGCGGCGGTCGCCATCGCGGCCGGATCGCGCGGCGGCACCACGAGACCGGTGTCGCCGACGGCCTCCCGCACGCCCCCGACGTCGGTGGAGACGGTCGCGCGCCCGCACGACATCGCCTCGATCAGGGTGAAGGGGAAGCCCTCGCTGATGCTGGAGAGCATCACGACGTTGCCGGCCGCGTAGGCGTCCTTGATGTCGTCGACGCGCCCCTCGAAGGTCACGGCGTCCGCGTGGCCGAGCTCGGCCGCCAGGGCCTCGCAGCGCTCCCGGTACGCCTCGCCGCCCCGGGGCGTACCGCCGAAGAGCCGCAGCCGGACGTCGGGCATCCGCTCCCGGACCAGGGCGAGGCAACGTATCAGCGTCTCCAGGTCCTTGATCGGGTCCACGCGCCCGGCCCAGCTGAGGGTGGGCGCGTCCGGCTCGGGCCCGGCGGGCGGGAAGGCGGCGGGGTCGACGCCGTTGTAGACGGTGCGGATCGACTCGGGGTCGGCGCCGCCCTCCTCCTCCCACAGCCGGTTGTAGCGGTTGCCCGGGGTGATCAGGGCCGCCCGGCGGTAGCTCTCCTCCGCGAGCAGCCGGAAGAAGCCCAGGACCACGGCCTTCACCGGCCAGCGGTAGGGGGCGGTGCGGTAGCCGAGGTACCGCTCGCGCAGGTACACGCCGTGCTCGGTGAGCAGCAGCGGCACCCCGTTCCGTTCGAGGGCCGCGAGGCCCGGCAGGACGGCCACCCCGCCGCTGACGGCGTGCGCGACGCCCTCCACGGGCGGCGGCGCGGACAGCGGCCGCAGCGCGTGTTCGAGCAGGGCCGTGGCCGTGATCGCGTCGTGCAGGGTCGGCCGGGCCTCCCGCACGGCGAGCCCCGGCCGCCGCCACACGGAGGTGAGCACCGCGATCGCCGCGTCGCTCCGCAGGAACGGGCTGAGCAGGCCGTCCCCGGCCGCGTGCGCGAGGGCGTACAGGGCGGGGCCGAAACCGGCCTCGGCACCCGGGTCGAGCAGCGCCGTCAGGAACTTCTCGTACGCGTCGGCGAGCCGCCTGCCCGCCCTGCCCCGGGGCGCCCGGCCGTCCGGCGCCGGACCCCACATGGGCACGGACAGGACGTGGGAGACGTGGGCCGGCAGGTCCCAGGCGAGCGGTTCGCGGCCGGAGCCGGTGACGGCGAGGACGTCGAAGTCGATGTCCGGCATGCCGGTGACGAGCTGGTCGCACCAGACGCTGACGCCCCCGTGGCTGTGCGGGTAGGTGCCTTCGGTCAGGAGGGTGACGCGCGGGGCGCCGGAGCGCCGCGCACCGCGGTGAACGTGCATAGGTGTGTGCTCCACGGCCGTGGTGGGAGTGGTCGTGCCGGTCCCGGCCGCCGGTGGGCGGCCGGGACCTCGCCGCCCGTACGGGGCCGGCGCCGGAGGTGCGGCGGTCAGCCGCCCGCGCCGGGGGAGACGGGCTCGGCCACGCCCGCGGGGACGCGGACGGCCGGGGCCGGGGCGGCGACCCGGGCCGGGGCGGTGCCGCTCGTGCCGAGGGCCGGGGCGGAGGGCAGCTCCAGGGTCAGCGCCGCGCCCGCGAGGGACGTCCAGCCGGAGCGCCCGCCCGCGTACGCCTCGCCGAAGGCGGAGCCGGAGCGCAGGGTGCCCTCGGGCACGGTCACCGGGACCGTCGTGCCGCTCGGACCCTCGACGGTCACCGTGTCGCCGATGCGGTACGCCGTGATCTGGCCGTTCTGCACGGCCGTGCGCCAGGCGGAGCGCCGCTGGAGCTCCTGCCCGATGTCCTTCATCCGCAGGTTCACCACCGGGGTGCTCGGGGCGAACAGCGCGTCGTAGCCGTTGAGGACGCCGTCCAGGACCGGGTAGGCGATGCGGTCCTCGGCCAGGTTCGACTGGTGGATGAAGTGCGGCTTGGGGTCGTTGGCGAGGACGTGGCCCAGGGCGATCTGCCGCTCCAGGGGCACGATGTGGTCCGCGTAGCCGGTGGCGGGGTCGAGCGGGGCGGCCAGGCAGGTGGTGGTGGCCGGGTTGTCCTCGCAGATCCCGCTGCCGCCCTGCGCGCGGCTGGTGTAGATCCAGTTGTACTCGTCGACCTGCTCGGCCGCCCGGCCCGCGTTGTAGAAGACGTTCATCGGGTGGCGGGGGACCGTGGTGGCCGTTCCGACCTGGCGCTGTCCGGGCTCACGGGAGTTGTCCGAGCCCAGCCAGCCGATGCCGTTGTCGCCGAGGGCCGGCCCCAGGTTCGGGTTGTCGACGTTCTGCTGGGGAAGGACGCGCAGTCCGGAGTGCTCGCCGGTGACCAGCTCGTCGTTCTCCAGCGGGAGTCCGGCGGTCTGGCCCCACACGCGGTTGAGGGCGATCTCGTCGGAGACGGCCTGCCGGGAGACCCACTTGACGGAGCCGTTGGGGTTCGTGGCGCACTGCCACGGCACCACGCTCGTGTTCTGCTCGCAGCCGAGGAAGGCGTGCGTGTAGGTGTGGTTGATCCAGCGGAAGTCGTTCCGCTTGGCGACGAACCGGTCGGCCAGCGGGTCGGCGCCGTTGTTGTCCGCGCGGAAGTCGACGGTGCCGGCGGCGTTGTAGGCCATGTCCAGGGTGAAGCCGCGCGAGGTCTGCCAGGAGGCGGCGTGGTCCACGTCGGCGGCCGTCATCCGGATCGGGTCCGGCACGGCGTTGGGATCGGTGCAGTCCACGTCGCCGGGCGTGCAGTTGAGCGTGGAGTTCCAGCGGTCGTCCGCCGCGAACACGTCGTCGACGTGGACGGCGAAGTAGTTCCGGGAGGCGCCCAGGCGCGTCCCGCCGGTCATCCAGTCCACGATGCCGCGGGCGAGCAGGCGGAACTGCTGCTGGTACTGGTTGTAGACGAAGGTGACCACCAGCTCGCGGCGCCCGTCGTGCCGGTACTCGCCGACCAGCGACCCGCGCTTGGTCGTCCCGGGCACCGTCGCCTCGACGTACGGGGTGAAGTCGGCGCCCGCCACCGGCGTCGACAGGTAGGCGTAGCTCTCGCCGACGGTGGGCGAGTTGTCCTCGAACGGCACGGCCCCTTCGAGGTAGCCGAACGGGCCCGAGAGCCCGGCCGCGGTCGTCTGGGCCTGCGCCCCGTCGAGGCTTCCCGCGTACCCGCCGTAGACGGCGTACTGGAGGCCGACCTCGGGCCGGGCGTAGGTGTACGCGTCGACCTGCGGGATGTCGTAGGCCCGCTCGTAGTTCGCGAGCGCGGTCATCTCGGCGGAGCCGGCCGGGAACGGGTTGTCGTTCGGCAGGACGACGGCCTGGAACTTGGCCCGGTTGCGGTTCCCCACGGTGTCCGCGAGGTAGGCGGCGTTGATGACGGGACGGTCGGCACGGGTGAGGTCGATCTTCGTGTACGGCGTTCCCGCCGCGTCCAGTTCGGCGGCGATGGCGTCGGTGGCCGGCCCGCCGTCGGTCACGACGAGGACCCGCAGGTCGACGCGCGGGTCCAGTTCGACCGCCTGCGCCGACGCGCCCGGCAGGACGAGGGCGGCGACGAGCGCGCCCGTGGTGAACAGGGTGGTGCCTATGAGCCGCTTCATGCGGTGGTGTCCCCTCCCGGAGCAGGGGTGAGTACGGCTCCGAGGAGCGGACGCACCCCCTCGTGCACGCCGGCATCCCCCTCGAAGGCCGGTCGTCCACGCATCCGTCGCGTCAAATGGTGAGGTATCTGTGGAGCTTTTGTGGTCCCGCCGCGAAAGGTGACGGAAAAACGCGGGCGTCCGGGACGGCGTTTCCGGTGTGACGATCGGACCGGAAACCGTTCCGAGCCCCGGCCGCCCCTCCCGCCACGGGACTGAAGCCCAGGTGGGAGGGGGAGAAGGGGCCTCGGCGGACCGTGGGGCTGCCGGGGCTTCCGCCATTGGTTTAGACCGGTAGGTCGGTCGGGGCTTGGTCTATTTCCGGACGCGCCCCGGACGGCCGTCGGTCCGTCAGGCGCAGAGGACGCGGGTCTCGGGCGTGTAGACCGGACCGCCGCTGGTGCTGGAGCTGTCGCTGAACTCGGCGTAGAAGTACGAGTAGAAGCCGATGTTGCCGTTGCAGCCGGAGTCGGCGGCGACCTGGAGCGTCAGGGTCACGGTCCTGCTCTGGCCGGGCGGCACGGTGGCCCCGTAGTTGGCGCCGAGGTTGGCGGGACCGGTGCCGGCGCAGGGGGTGCTGCCGTTGGGGCCGGCGAGCGAACAGCCGGTGAAGGAGTACTTCAGGTCCGGGCGCTGGGTGGTGAGCCAGGTGGGGTCGATCGTCTGGTAGACGAACCAGATGTCGTAGGACTTGTTGTTCGTCAGCGTCACGGACAGGTTCACCGTGCCGCCGGGGGTGGTCGTGGCGGCGTCGGTGCTGAACGTCAGCTCGGCGGGGGCGAGCGGCTCGGAGGCGCTCGCGGCCGGGGCCAGGCCGAACACGGCGAGGAAGAGGGCGAGGACGGCGGTGAGACCGAGGCGTCTCGTGAGGTGGGATCGCATGGCTCGGGAGGCTAGGGACGGGCGGGGCCCGGCGTCTGCCCCCGCGCGGGCCGTCCGGGCGGCCCGCGGCCGAAAGTGCGCTTCCGGTGAAGGGCCTGCGGAGAAAGTGTGACGTGTGCCGTCCGGGTGCATCCGCGCACGCCGCGACGGGTGCGCCCGCACGCCGCCGGCCGGACCGGAACCCGGCGCGTGCCCACAGTGTGGCGTACACCATTGGCGCGTACCCGACAGTTGGCCGGGCCCGTCGCGTCGGCCGAGCGGCGCCCGGTCCCGGCCAGGGGGCCGACTTTCGACCCCGCGGGATGAAACCTTCCCGCCGTCCGCACCGTCCTCTCTCCCGGGAGCAGGACCTGGAACAACGGGGAGCGGACAATTCCATGGGGCGGAACAAGTACACAGCGCACATAGCCGTGGTCGCCTCCGCGGTCGGACTCAGCCTGGCGGTGTGGGCGGCCGGCGCGGTCACGCGGACGGAGGCGGAGGCCGGCGCGGGGAGCGGGCGCCCGACGGCCGTGCGGTCGCCGGCCGGGGGAGCCGAGGGGCCGGCCCAGGCGCCGCCGAAGAAGATGCCCGAGAGCATCGCGCACGCCGCCGAGGCGGGCGGCACGGCGGTGAACATCACCATCGACGACGGGCCCGACCCGCGCTGGACGCCCCAGATGCTGGACATCCTGGAGCGGCACGGGGTCAAGGCCGTGTTCTGCATGGTGGGACCCGAGGCGAAGCGGCACCCGGACCTCGTCAAGAGGGTCGTCGCGGAGGGGCACCGGCTCTGCGACCACAGCATCTCCCACGACACCGCGATGGACAAGAAGTCCGTCGCGTACCAGAAGCGGCAGATCCTGGACGCGAAGAAGATGATCGAGGACGCGGCCGGGGGAGCGAAGGTCGAGTACTACCGGGCGCCGGGCGGCGCCTTCACCCCGGACAGCCGGCGGATCGCCGCGGCGGCGGGCATGCGGCCGCTCGGCTGGAACGTGGACACCAAGGACTTCGAGCTGCCCGGCACGGCCTCGATCGTGAACACGGTCAAGAACGAGCTGTCCAACGGTCCGACCATCCTCTTCCACGACGGCGGCGGCGACCGCGGCCAGACCGTCGCGGCCCTGCGTCAGGTGCTGCCGTGGCTCAAGCGGCAGGGGCACGCCTTCAGCTTCCCCGTGCGGACGGCTCCCTGAGCCCTGCCGTACGGAGGCTCTCCACGCGAGGAGGACCGCCCGGCGGGTGCCGGGCGGTCCTTCCGCTGTTCGGGCCGTCCTCCAGAGCGCGGTACGGCGGCCCGAGCGCTGAGGGTGGTGCGAGCCCTAGGAGCCGTCGCGCTTGAGGGAGTCGCGGACGCCCTCGACCTTCCCCTGGGCCTTCTCGCCCACTTCGCGGGCCTGGCCCTTCGCCTGGTCCGTCTTCCCCTCGCTCTTCAGGCGCTCGTTGCCGGTCGCCTTGCCGGCGGCCTCCTTGAGCTTGCCCTTGGCCTTGTCCATGTGGCTCTCACCCATGACTGATACGCCCCTTTTCTGGTCGACTGGGGTACTTCGGTCACGTTAGGCGGGTTCCCCGAATCCCGCGCGGCAACCCTCCCGGTCCGATCCCGGCGGCCGGACCTTCGCGACCGGGAGCGAAATCCGCATGCACGTGCGTGCGAAAGGCTGACAGCATGCCGGAATGGATCACGCCCTCGAACGTCTGGTCGTCCGGCACACCCGCCGCCTCCCCGTCCCGGCCGGCCCCGCCGGAGCGGGCGCCGGGGCGGCCCGGCAGTTCGACGCCGCCCTGATGTCGGTGGGGTTCAAGCTCTCGGCCGACCTCCTCGAAGCGCTCTCCGGCCTCGCCCCGGAGACGGTCCTCGCGACCGCCGCCCGCACCCTGGACACCGTCCGCGAACTGGCCGGCGACCACGTCCGGCACAACGCCTACTTCAAGGACTTCCCGGCCGGCGTGCCCGACACCCGGGACTTCTGGGCGCGCTGCCTCGCCGAGGCCCTCGCCGACCCCTCCGCGCGCGGGACCGTCACCGAGCAGCTGCGCGCCGGAGCGGTGAACCTGCTCGACCTGCCGTCCTACGGCACCTACCCGCACACCTACGAGGAGCTGCTCGCCGCCCACGACGAGCTGATCGCCTCCGCCGCCGACCGCCTGACCGTCCTCCACCCCGGCCGCCCGCTCGACGACGAGGCCACCGCCCTCTACCTCTCCCTGGCCGCAAGCACCACCCCGCTCGGCGACGACCACCTGCGCGACCTCGCCGTCCTCGCCGGGCACCGCGCCGACGGGCCCCAGCCCGGGGAGATCCCGGTCCGGGAGATCCGCGCCGTCGTCAACCGGGCCCGGCTCGCGGCCGGCGCCGATCCGCTCCTGGACACCGTCACCGACGTCCTGCGGCTGGCGTGCGCGCTCGCCGACGGCGACGTCGCCCTGCGCGAACCGACCCGCTTCCGCGCCCTGTCCCGGCCGGTCCGCCGCGCCCTGCTCGGCGGCCTGGACGCCGTCGTCGCCGCGAACCCCGCCAAGCTCGCCGACGTCTCCGCGCACCGCGAGGCCTGGAAGCGCCTGGGCGAGCGGCTGCACCCGCACGAGTACCCCCGGTGGCCGCACGCCGCCGAGGTCTTCGCCGTCGCCCGGGGCGAGAGGACGGTCCCGTCCTTCGACGCCCGCGTGGAGGAACTGCTCGGCCGGAACGACGTCACCGGCGCTGCCGCGCTGCTGACCTCCGCCCCCGGCCGGCTCCTGCGCGTCCTCGACCGGCTGCTGCGCACGGCGGACGGCCCGGAGGAGCTGGACGCCGTCGTCACCGCGTGCGAGCGGGCCCTCCCGGGGGTGTCCGGCCGTGTCGTCCTCTCCCTCCGCGACCACCTCCACCACCGGACGGGCGAGGGCGGGGCGCACCGGGTCTTCGTCAACCGGCTCGGCGGCGCCTGGGTCACCCCCGACACCCGGCCGCCGCTGCCGCCCGCCGTGCGCGAGCGCCTCTGCGCCGCCCTCGACGCCGAGACCCGGCGCCGGCTCCCCGCCCCCGGCCACCTGCTCGTCGACCCCGCCGTCCTGGACGTGGCGCTCCCGCTCAGCGGCAGGGCGACCGCCGACGGCCTCGGCGTCCTGCCGCGCGGCTCCGTCTCACCGGTCGAGGGCGACCTGCTGCGCTTCTTCACGTACTGGAAGCAGACGCGCCGGAGCACCGACTACGATCTGTCGGCCCTCGTCCTGGACGCCGACCACCGGACCGTCACCTGGCTCTCGTACACGGCCCTCACCGCCGTCGAGGGCGCGCACTCGGGCGACGTCACCGACGCCCCCGAGGGCGCCTCGGAGTTCATCGACCTGCGGCTCGGAGCCGTGCGCGGCACGTACGTCGTTCCGCAGGTGAACATCTACTCCGGCGAGGGCTTCGAGGAGGTCGAGGAGTCGTTCTTCGGCTTCATGCTGCGCGACGCCGAGCAGAAGGGGCGCCCGTTCGAGCCGCGCACGGTCCGCATGAAGTCGGACCTGCGCGGGCCCGGCCGGGTCGCGCTGCCGCTCGCGTTCGCACGGGACGACGACGGCCGCTGGCACGCGCGCTGGCTGCACCTGTACCTCAAGGGCAGCCCCTCGGCGAACCGCGTCGAGGAGAACCGGGTGTCGGTCGCGGTCCTGCTCCGGGGACTGCTCGCCCGCACCCCGCTGACGGTCCGCCACCTCGTGGACCTGATGGCGGACGACGCCGTGGCGACGACCCCGTGGGACGGTACGACGGTGCCGGACGGCCCCGTCACGTACATCGGTCTGGACCGCCCCGCCGGACTGCCCCCGGGCTCGCGCGTCCTCACCCCGGAAAATCTGCGCGACCTGATCCCCGCCTGACTGCTACGGTCGTCCCGGGCGAGGCCATGAAGGGGCTTCCTTCTCACCTTCCGCGACTAGTCCCTTCGCTTTCCTCGCCCCTCAGCTTTCCCCCGCCGCCGACCCCCGTTCGGACGGTGGGAACGGGGGCGGCCGTGTCCGCCGGCGGGCCGGGCGCGTTGGTGAGGACATGATCTCCACACGACGCATCTCCTCCGTCCTCGCCGTCGCCGCCGCCTTCTCCTGCCTGGGCGCGTCCGCGGCGAGCGCCGCTCCCGCCGCCGGCCCCCTCGGCCCGCCGGTCAACCCGGTCACGGAGCTCGACTCCCTCGCCGCGACCGGCCTTCCCGAGGACCAGGCCGCCCAGCTCCCCGGCCTCGCCGAGCAGCTCGGCGGGCTGAACCGGATCCACGACCTCCAGCAGCTCCACCAGCTCACCGACCTGGCCGCGCCGGTCACCGGGGTGCTCCCCGCGGTCTCCGTCTGACCCGTCCGTCCCCGGGCCGGTGACGGCCCGGGGCTCACCAGCCGAAACGGCGGTTCACCAGCGTCGCGAACTCCTCGAAGGACAGCACGCGGTCGCCGTTCATGTCGGCCTCGTCGAACAGGGCCGAGGAGTCGTCCTCGGTCCCCACGCCCCAGAAGGGGATCACGCCCCGCGCGGCGAGCGTGGGTCCCTTGGACCGCAGGGCCTCGATGACCTCGGTACGGGTCAGCGTGCCGTTCCGGTCGAGGTCGAGCGCGTCGAAGAGGGTCCGGGCCTTGTCGCTCATGGGGTGTCCTGGCTCCTGGGTCGGTGGCCGCCGGGCGGCGTCGGGTCCTGTGCGGAAGGACGCGCGCCGGGCGCGACGGGTTGCCCCGGCCCCCGGAGGACCGCCGGAAAACACGTGGACCGCGGAGACGTTTGCGCGGGAGACTCCCTTTCCTCACCTTCGGTACGACAGCACAGGGTTGGGTATGGGATCACCTGAAACGCGTGAAGGATTACCGTCCAAGGGTTCGGTACTCCTCGCACTGCGCCACTACGGACGGGAACTGCTCCGTCTGCGGTGGCTGACCGCGCCGGCCATGCTGCTCCCGGCGCTCGGCAACATCGGCATCTTCTACGTCGCGCCGCTCGTCGTCGCCAAGCTCGTCGGACGGGTCGCCGGGGACGGCGACGGCGCGGGCGACCTCGGCGCCCACCTCCCGTACGTCCTCGGGTTCGCCGGCGTGCTGCTGCTCGGCGAGGCGCTCTGGCGCGTCGGACTGCACTGTCTGAACCGCCTCGACGCCCGGGGCATCGAGCACCTCTACGTCGTCGGCATGGACGAGCTGTTCGCCAAGGACGCCTCGTTCTTCCACGACAACTTCGCCGGATCGCTGACCAAGCGGGTCCTCAGCTTCGCCTCCCGCTTCGAGGTGTTCGTCGACACGCTGACCTTCTCGGTCATGGGCAACTTCGTGCCGCTGCTCTTCGCCTCGGTGGTGCTCTGGCAGTACGACCCGCTGCTCGTGGTCGGCCTCCTGACGCTGATCGCCTTCACGGGCCTGTGCGTCACCCCGCTGATCCGCCGCCGCCAGGCGCTCGTCGCCCGGCGCGAGCAGGCCATCGCCCGGGTCTCGGGACACGTCGCCGACAGCCTCATGAACATGGACACGGTCCGGTCGTTCGCCGCCGAGGGCCGGGAGGCCGCCGAGCACCGCTCCCGCGTCGCGGAATCGCGCCGGCTCACCCTGCGCTCCTGGGACTACGGCAATCTGCGCATCGACACGCTGGTCGCGCCGATGTCCGTCCTCACGAACGTCCTGGGACTCGTCCTCGCCGTCACCCTCGGCGGGGGAGGGCACGGCGTGGAGGCCGTCATCGTGGCCTTCACCTACTACGCCAACGCGACCCGGATCATGTTCGAGTTCAACCAGATCTACCGGCGCCTGGAGAGCGCGATGACGGAGGCCGGACAGTTCACCGAACTGCTCCTCGAACCGCCCACCGTCCTCGACCCCGAGGTCCCGGAGCCACTGGCGCCCCGGGACGCGGGCGTCCGCTTCGAGAAGGTCACCTTCGCCCACGCGGGCGCGAAGCCCCTCTTCGAGGGGCTCGACCTGGACGTGCCCGGCGGGGCGAAGGTCGGTTTCGTCGGCAGGTCCGGCGGGGGCAAGACCACCCTCACCCGGCTGCTGCTGCGGATGGCGGACGTCGACGGCGGCCGGATCCTCATCGGCGGGCAGGACATCAGCAGACTGCGCCAGGCCGACCTGCGGAGCATGATCGCCTACGTGCCGCAGGACCCGGCGATGTTCCACCGGAGCCTGCGGGACAACATCGCCTTCGCCCGGCCGGACGCCACCGAGGCCGAGATCCGGCGCGCGGCCGGGGCGGCGCACGTCACGGAGTTCGTGGACGCCCTCCCCGACGGCTTCGACACCATGGTGGGCGAGCGGGGCGTGAAGCTCTCCGGGGGCCAGCGCCAGCGGGTCGCCCTCGCCCGGGCGATCCTGCGCGACGCCCCGGTCCTCCTCCTCGACGAGGCCACCAGCGCCCTGGACTCCGAGAGCGAGATCCTCGTCCAGGAGGCGCTGTGGCGCCTCATGGAGGGGCGGACCGCGCTCGTGGTCGCCCACCGGCTGAGCACGGTGGCCGGGATGGACCGGCTCGTCGTCCTCGACCGGGGCCGGATCGTCGAGCAGGGCACGCACCGGGCGCTGCTCGACGCGGAGGGCGCCTACGCCAAGCTGTGGCAGCACCAGTCGGGCGGCTTCCTCGACGACACCCGGGAGGGGGCCGACCTGCCCCGATGACGGGCCGCCCGGACCGTCCACGGATCACCGCGGGCGGCCCGGGAGCGTGCCCCACCGGCTTGCCGGAGGCCGGGCCGGGAGGGTTCTCCACGGGCTGCCGGAAGCCGGGTCGGCCGGGTTTTCCACAGACTGCCGGAGGCCGGTCCGGCCGGGTTCTCCACAGGTTGCGGCGGACGGGACCGGGGTGTCGGCGCGGGCGGATACGCTTCACGAATGGTCCTCTCCGACGCTTCCCCAGAGATCTCCGAGCCCGCCCGGGTGCTCCACCGTGTCTTCGGCTACAGCTCCTTCCGCGGGGAGCAGCAGGAGATCATCGAGCAGGTCGTCGACGGCGGCGACGCGCTCGTGCTGATGCCGACCGGCGGCGGCAAGTCGCTCTGCTACCAGATCCCGGCCCTGGTCAGAGACGGCACGGGCATCGTGATCTCGCCCCTCATCGCGCTCATGCAGGACCAGGTGGACGCGCTGCGGGCGCTCGGGGTGCGGGCCGGGTTCCTGAACTCCACGCAGGACCCGTACGAGCGGCAGTCCGTCGAGCAGGCGTTCCTCGCGGACGAGCTGGACCTGCTCTACCTGGCCCCCGAGCGGCTGCGGACCGAGGGCACACAGCGGCTCCTGGACCGGGGCCGGGTGTCCCTCTTCGCCATCGACGAGGCGCACTGCGTCTCCCAGTGGGGCCACGATTTCCGGCCCGACTACCTCGCCCTGTCCATGCTGCACGAGCGGTGGCCGAAGGTGCCCCGGATCGCGCTGACGGCGACGGCCACCGAGGCCACCCACGCCGAGATCGCGAAGCGGCTGGGCCTGGAGGACGCCCGGCACTTCGTCGCCGGTTTCGACCGGCCGAACATCCAGTACCGCATCGTCCCCAAGAACAACCCGCTCAAGCAGCTCCTGGAGCTGATCAGGACCGAGCACGCCGGGGACGCCGGAGTCGTCTACTGCCTCTCGCGCTCTTCCGTCGAGAAGACCGCCGCGCTCCTGGTGGAGCAGGGCGTCGACGCCGTGCCGTACCACGCCGGCATGGACGCCCGCACGCGCGCCGCGAACCAGGCCCGCTTCCTGCGCGAGGACGGGGTCGTCGTGGTGGCGACGATCGCCTTCGGCATGGGCATCGACAAGCCGGACGTGCGGTTCGTGGCCCACCTCGACCTGCCGAAGTCCGTCGAGGGCTACTACCAGGAGACCGGCCGCGCGGGCCGGGACGGCGAGCCGGCCACGGCATGGCTGGCGTACGGCCTCCAGGACGTGGTCCAGCAGCGCAAGCTCATCGACGGCTCCGAGGGCGACGAGCAGCACCGCCGGGGCCTCGCCCGGCACCTGGACGCCATGCTGGCGCTCTGCGAGACCGTCGACTGCCGCCGGGTGCGCCTCCTGGAGTACTTCGGGCAGAAGGGCGAGCCGTGCGGCAACTGCGACACCTGCCTGACCCCGGCCGAGTCCTGGGACGGCACGGTCGCCGCGCAGAAGCTGCTGTCCACGGTGTGGCGGCTCGCCAAGGAGCGGCGCCAGAAGTTCGGCGCCGGCCAGATCGTCGACATCCTCCAGGGGAAGAGGACGGCCAAGGTCATCCAGTTCGACCACGACGCCCTCTCGGTGTTCGGCGTCGGCTCCGACCTGGGCACCGCCGAGTGGCGCGGGATCGTCCGCCAGCTCCTCGCACAGGGACTGCTCGCGGTCGAGGGCGACTACGGGACGCTCGTCCTCACCGAGCAGAGCGGCGAGGTCCTGGGCGGGCGCCGCACCGTACAGATGCGCAAGGAGAAGGCGGCCGCCCCGGCCCGGAAGGAGTCCGGAAGCCGCTCCGGCAAGAGCGCCCGCGTGCCGGTCGACCTGCCGGCGGAGGCCGTGCCGGTCTTCGAGGCGCTCCGCGCCTGGCGGGCCGCGACCGCCCGCGAGCAGGGCGTCCCGGCGTACGTCGTCTTCCACGACGCGACGCTGCGGGAGATCGCGACCCTGCTCCCCACCACGGTCGAGGAGCTGGGCACCGTCGGCGGCGTCGGCGAGGCCAAGCTGACCAAGTACGCCGAGGGCGTGCTGGAGGCGCTGGCGGAGGCCGGGACCGCCGCCCCGGCCGACGGGACGCGGGAGACGGCCGCATCCGCACCGACCGCGGCACCGGTCACGACACCCGCCCCGGCCGCCGCACCCGGCCGGGCGCCGACCGCCCCGGCCGCGGCCGCCGCTCCGTACGACGACGAACCGCCCTTCGACTTCGACGAGCTCGAACCGCCGTGGGACGAGGAGGAGTAGCCGGGCCGCTCAGTCGGGCTGCGGGGTGAGCCGCCGCAGCCCCCTGCGGTCGTAGTAGTGGGTCATGGCGAAGCCGAACAGCAGGGCCGCGACCACACCGACCGCGATCATGATCCAGCCGCGCGCGAGACCGGCGTCGGCGCGGGCGTCGAAGTAGAGGATGGCCCTGACCCCCGCGCTGAGCTGGTGCATCGGCTCGAAGACGCCCAGGAAGCGGTAGAAGCCCGGGGTGGCCTCCAGGGGGACGGTCGCCCCGGAGGAGGGCAGGGCCAGGGCGATGAAGACGAACATCGAGACGAGCTGGCCGATGCCGCCGAAAGCGGCGTTGATGGCCTGGACGCCCAGGCCGACGGCGACCGTCGCGCAGTAGGAGAACAGCCACAGCGTCGGCAGGTGGTCGGCGTCCATGCCCAGGACCGCGACCGTGGCCACCATGACGAGGGTGGTGGTGAGGAGCGAGATGCCGGCCGTCATCAGCATCTTCAGGAGCAGCGTCTGGGTGCGGCTGATGGGAACGGTCGCGTGGCGGGCGTGCCAGGGCCCGATCTCGCTGTCCGCGTAGCCGAGCGCGGTGTCCACGCCGCTGTTGATCGTGTTCCCGCCGATGAAGCCGCCCAGGACGAGCAGCAGCGTGTAGTAGAAGGCGGTGAGGCCCAGGCCGCTGTGCCGGCCGATCGGATGGCCCACGCTCGTGACGACCTCCACGGGGTCGGTGAGGAGCAGCCGCGCGGTGGGGAGGGTGGCGGAGGCGGCGAGCCGCTCCCCGACGTTCAGGGAGGCGCGGTGGGCGGCGGTCTGGGAGATCTGGGACGCCATGGACGAACCCAGGCTGCCGACACCGGGATTGGTGAGCACGTCGAGCTTCGGCCGGGCCGTCGCCCGGTTCGTGGTCAGCGCCGCGACGGACGCGGTGAAGTCCTTCGGGACGACCAGCGCGCCGTACACCTTCCCGGACTCCAGCGCGTCCTGGAGGGCCGGGCGGTCCATCCGGCGCCAGTCGACGCCGGTGTCCGAGGAGGCGGCCGAGACGATCGAGTCGGTGAGCTGCCGGCCCAGCTCCTCCCGCTGCCCGGGCAGCGGTGGTCCCTGGTCCTCGTTCACCAGGGCGATGGGCAGCCGGTGCAGGTTGTCGGACGGGTTGAGGATGCCGCCCACGTAGAGGAGCGAGAGCAGCAGGGCGACCAGGGCGCTCAGAACGGTCGGTACGAGCCACAGTCTGGGCCGCCGGACCAGCGTGGCGGCACGGGCCTGCGGGCCGGGGGCGTGCGGGGGGATCGCGGAACTCATGGGGCCATCGTCGGCGGACGCGGCCCCGGGGCCCGGGAACGCGGACGATACGGGCGGGGCGGGCGTGTCGGACATTCCGTTCGTGCCGGGTCCGGAGTCCCGCTCGCACCGGGTTCGGACCCGTGCCCGTTCCGTTTGCGGAGCGGTGGACATGGCGTTTCAGTGAGAAGGATTCCCCCCCGCTTCTCTGGAGCAGACATGTCGATGGCGTTCGGTTCTCCTTTCGGTTCCTCCGATCCGTTCAGCGAGATGCTGAACCGGTTCTTCGGCATGTCGCCGGCCTCCTCGCCCCCGGCCGTGCAGCGCGTGCCCATCGGAAGGCTGCTCACGGAGTCCTCGCACGAACTGCTCAACCTGGCCACCCGCAAGGCGGTCGAGGACGGCACGTCCGACCTCGACACGGAGCACCTGCTGTGGGCCGCCACCCAGGTCGACCCCTCCCGCAGGCTGCTCGCCCAGGGCGGTGTGGACCCCGACGCCCTCGCGGACCGGATCGCCCGGGTGCTGCCCCGGGAGTCCGCCGAGCCCTCCTCGGAGCCCGGCCTCACCCCGGCGGCCAAGCGCACCCTCGCCCTCGCCCACGCCCGCTCGCAGGCCTCCGGCGTGTCGTACATCGGGCCCGAGCACATCCTCGGCGCCCTCCTCGGCGACCCCGACTCCGGCGCCTCCCGCTTCCTGCGCGCCGAGGACCTGGACGTCTCGAAGCTGCGCGGCGCCGCCGACCAGGCCGCCTTCGGCGGCGAGGGCGCCCCGGCGGCCCCGAAGCAGCCGGCCACCACCCTCGACGAGTTCGGCCGGGACCTCACCGAGGAGGCGAAGGCCGGGAAGCTCGACCCCGTGGTCGGACGGGCCGAGGAGATCGAGCAGACCATCGAGATCCTCTCCCGCCGCTCCAAGAACAACCCGGTCCTCATCGGCGAGCCCGGCGTCGGCAAGACCGCCATCGTCGAGGGCCTCGCCCAGCGCATCGTGGCGGGTGAGGTGCCCGACACCCTCAAGGACAAGCGGGTCGTCTCCCTCGACCTCTCCGGGATGGTGGCCGGAGCCCAGTACCGCGGACAGTTCGAGGAGCGCCTGAAGAAGGTCATCGAGGACGTCCAGGAGGCGCAGGGCGACATCGTCCTCTTCATCGACGAGCTGCACACGGTCGTCGGCGCCGGCGCCACCGGCGAGGGCTCGATGGACGCCGGCAACATGCTCAAGCCGGCCCTCGCCCGCGGCGAGCTGCACGTGGTCGGCGCGACCACCATCGACGAGTACCGCAAGCACGTCGAGAAGGACGCCGCCCTCGAACGCCGCTTCCAGCCCGTCCTGATCCCCGAGCCGACCGTCGAGGAGACCGTGCAGATCCTCGAAGGACTGCGGGACGCGTACGAGGCTCACCACCGGGTCCGCTTCGCCGACGGCGCCCTCGCGGCGGCGGCGGAGCTCTCCGACCGCTACATCAGCGACCGCTTCCTCCCCGACAAGGCCATCGACCTGATGGACCAGGCCGGCGCCCGGGTGCGGCTGCGCAGCGGCGGCCGCTCCACCGAGGTGATCGGCCGCGAGGACGCGCTCGCGAAGCTGCGCCGGGAGAAGGACCAGGCCGTCGCGGGCGAGGAGTTCGAGAAGGCCTCCGACCTCAAGCAGCGGATCGCCGAGGTCGAGGGCGAGCTCGCGGGCATCGAGGAGCGCCGCGAGGGCGTCGTCTCCGTCACGGCCGGCGACATCGCGGACATCGTGTCCCGCCGTACCGGCATCCCGGTCTCCCAGCTCACCGCCAGCGAGAAGGAGAAGCTCCTCAGGCTGGAGGAGGAGATGCACGCCAGGATCGTCGGCCAGGACGAGGCGGTCACGGCGGTCTCCGAGGCCGTGCGCCGCAACCGCGCCGGCATGGGCGACCCCGACCGCCCGGTGGGCTCCTTCCTCTTCCTCGGACCCACCGGCGTCGGCAAGACCGAGCTCGCCAAGACCCTCGCCGACCTGCTGTTCGGCGACGAGGACCGGATGATCCGGTTCGACATGAGCGAGTTCCAGGAGAAGCACACGGTCGCCCGGCTCGTCGGAGCGCCCCCCGGGTACGTCGGCTACGAGGAGGCCGGCCAGCTCACCGAGAAGGTCCGCCGCCAGCCCTACAGCGTGGTGCTGTTCGACGAGATCGAGAAGGGCCACCCGGACGTCTTCAACACCCTGCTCCAGATCCTCGACGACGGCCGCCTCACCGACGGACAGGGCCGCACGGTCGACTTCCGCCACTGCGTCGTCATCATGACGTCCAACATCGGCGCCCACCGCATCCTCGACCACCGGGGCGACGCGGCCGAGCTCAAGGACCGGCTGATGGAGGACCTGCGGGGGCGCTTCCTGCCCGAGTTCCTCAACCGCATCGACGACATCATCGTCTTCCACAGCCTCACCGAGGAGGACCTGTCGGAGATCGTCGACCACCTCCTGGACCGCAGCAAGCACCGCGTCCACGCGCAGGACATGACCCTGGAGGTCACCGAGGCGGCGAAGAAGCTCCTCGTCGCCCACGGCTACCAGCCCGCGTTCGGCGCCCGGCCGCTGCGCCGCACCATCCAGACGGAGCTCGACAACCGGGTCGCCTCCCTGCTGCTCGGCGGCGACGCCGAACCCGGCGACACGATCGTCGCCGACGTGGTGGACGACTCGATCCACTGCACGGTCCGCAAGGGCGACTCCGGGAGCGGCTCGCACCGCGAGGACGCGGAGGGCCCCGCCGAGGCGGCGTAGTACCCGGCCCCGCTCTCACCGCCGTACGGGGTCTCCCGGGAGGCGGTCCGGAGCGGCGGCGACGTCGGCGCGGCCCGCGACGGCCCCCGACGCGGTCGGCACCGCGCCGGTCCGCGTCCGCCCGCCGAGCCCGGTGCGCAGGGCGCCGACCTCGCTCGTGAGGGCGTCGCGGTCGGCGCCGCCGGGACCGCCTCAGGCCACCGGCACGGTCTCCAGGCGCTCGTCGCCGCAGTACACGTTCATCGACGTGCCGCGCAGGAACCCGACCAGGGTCAGTCCGCTCTCCGCCGCCAGGTCCACGGCGAGCGAGGAGGGCGCGGAGACCGCCGCGAGCATCGGGATCCCCGCCATCACCGCCTTCTGCACCAGCTCGAAGGAGGCCCGGCCGCTCACCATCAGGACCGTCCCGCGCAGCGGCAGCAGCCCCGACCGCAGGGCGTGGCCGACGACCTTGTCCACCGCGTTGTGCCGGCCGACGTCCTCCCGCAGGCAGAGCAGCTCGCCCTCGGCCGAGAAGAGCCCGGCCGCGTGCAGACCGCCCGTGCTGTCGAAGACCCGCTGGGCCGCCCGCAGCCGGTCGGGGAGGACCGTGAGCACCTCCGTGCCGATCCGCAGCGGGTCCTCCGCGACGGACCAGGCGGCCGTCGTGCGCACCGCGTCCAGACTGGCCTTGCCGCACAGGCCGCACGAGGACGTCGTGTAGAAGTTGCGCTCCAGGGAGGCGTCGGGGGCGGCCGTGCCCGGGGCCAGGACGACGTCGACCACGTTGTACGTGTTGCCGCCGTCGGAGGTGGCCCCCGCGCAGTACCGGATCCCGGCCACGTCCCCGGCCGCGTGCACCACGCCCTCGCTCACCAGGAACCCGGCCGCCAGGTCGAAGTCGTCGCCGGGGGTCCGCATCGTCACGGTCAGCGGACGCCCGCCGACCCGGATCTCCATCGGCTCCTCGGCGGCCAGCGTGTCCGGACGGTAGGAGGCCCCTCCCTCCCGCACGCGCAGGACGCGCCGCCGCGCGGTCACTCGCCCCATGGTTCTTCCTTCCTCGGGCCCGGGGATCCGTACGCCGGACCCCCGGGTCCACGGTGTCACGCCGGTCGTACGGGGGCATCCGCGGGTTCCGGCCGGATCACGACGCCCTCGGAGGTCGGGCAGATGGAGGCCGCCGGGCACGGCCACCCGGGCGTCGAGGTCCTCGAAGCCCGGCACCACCCGCGCGATCCGGTCGCGGACGGCGCCGTAGTCGCGCTCGAACGGCTCCCACGGGGCCGCCGGCCCGTCGTCGCCCCGGGTCGCGCGTCGGCCGGGGGACGATCGCGACCTCGCCGAGCAGCTGCGGAGAGGCGGGCGGCAGCTTGCCCCGGGAGGCGTGGACGTCGCCGATCGAGTCCTCGACGGTCACGAACCGCTCGACGCCCGTCCTGCTCGTCCCCGCCCTGCGGATGGTCCTCGGCACCGGCCTCGCGGGCGGCGCGGCCCTCCTCCTCGGCCTGGGGCACGGCTATTGGGCGGCGATCTCGGCCGCCGCCGTCCTGCAAACTCGGTCAACGTGCGCACGGCGGCCCGGCGGGCCGTGCAGCGCATCCTTCCTGGGCACGGTCGCCGGGCTGCTGCTCAGCGACCTGGCCGGACCCCGAGCCCGCCGGGGCCCTGATCCAGGACCGGGCCCTCGGCAGCCTCCTCGGGGTCGCCGTCGCGCTCGGCTGCGCGCTCCTCGACCGGGCCGCCGTACGGGCGGCGCGTCCGCCCGCGCCGCACCCCGGCCTAGGGGGCGGGGACGATGGTGACCCTGACGTGCTTCATGATCGGCTGGTCGCTCTGGGTGCTGTGGTCGTCCAGCGCGCACAGGACGTTCATCTCGGGCATGTAGCCGGCCGCGCACCCCCGGGGGATGTCGTACGGGACGGCGAGGTAGCCGGCGAGGCGCGCGAGGGGTGCCCCGCCGGGCTGCGCGGGGGATCGTGCCCGCCTACGCTGGCGCTGTCTCTCCAGGCGGTGTCCGGAAAGTCCCGCACGCCTTTTGCCCGACTTCCCGTTCTCGTTCTCGTTCCGTTCTGCGGGGCCCCATCTCCGGCGGGAGCGCCATGGCCGTACCCCAGCCCGTCCTCGTGCCGCCCTCCCGGACGGCCCCGTCCCTGGTCGTGACCGTCGACCCCCCGGAGGCCTGAGCCGTGCGCGCCCGGCTGCTCGGCGCCGTCCCCCGGCTCGTCGGCGCGGCGTTCGTCGGCGCGGCGGTCGGCCTCCTCGTCGCGGTGTCGACCCACGCGCCGCTCGGCGTCCTCGCCGGCATCGCCGGGGCGGAGACCGCCTTCGTCGTCGCCGGCTGGGTCGTCCTGTGGCCCATGGACGCCGCCACCACCCACCGCAACGTCGGCCGGGAGGAGTTCCGGCCCGTCGTCGAGGAACTCGCCGTCGTCGCGACCTCCCTGGCCGGCCTGGTCGGCATCGTCGTGCTGCTCCTGGTCGGCCGCACCGACCTGAGCCACGCGGCGGCCGCGACGGCCCTCTGCGGCGTCTTCATGGCCTGGGCGGCACTGCACCTGATGTACGCCACCCGCTACGCGTACCACTACTACGCCCTGGAGCCGGGCGGCGGGATCGACTTCAACACCGAGGAGCGGCCCCGCTACAGCGACTTCCTCTACTTCAGCTTCAACCTCGGCATGACCTACCAGGTCTCGGACACCGACGTCTCCACCGCCGGGCTCCGCGCGATCGTCCTGCGCCACTGCCTGCTGTCGTACGTCTTCGGGGCCGGCATCCTGGCCACCACCATCAACCTGGTCACCGGCATCGTCACGGGCTGAACTCCCCCGATGCCCCCCGGGGGGTTCGGCCGCGCCACCACGGTTCGCGCACGTACCGGCTCTCCTCGCTCGTGCAGCCGAGGCCGTTGGAGATCTCCTCCGCGTCCAGGTTCCACCCCACGACGCCGTCGCCCCTGCGGCTCAGCTCGATCAGCCGGTCGTCCGCCGTCCCGGCGGCGCTCACGACCCGGCACGTCACGATCGACGTCCACGCCTGTCCGTCGAGCGCCGAGACGAAGAACAGGACCGGCAGCACGGCCACGGTCAGGACCGGCGCCACCCACTGCTCGGCCCCGGCGGCCCGGCGCAGCCGGCCCGGTGGCCGGTGGCCGGTGCCGTGGTGCCCCTCCCGTCGGCGAGGGCGAGCGCCACCAGGACGGTGTGGCCGGGCCCGCCCCTGCGGTCGGTCTTCCCGAGCCCCTCCCGCCCCCGCCCGGCGCCGTCAGCCGACCGAGACCACGGTCGCGGTCGTCCGGCCGCCGGGCGTCTCGTACGTCACGGTGTCGCCGGCGCCGTGGCCGAGCAGCGCCTTGCCGAGGGGGCTGTCGCCGGTCACCAGGGCGGGGTCGAGCGCGTCGGGCAGCTCGGCGATCCGCACGGTGGTCTCGGTGCCGTCGTCGAACCGCACGGTCACGCTGCTGCCGACGCCGACCGAGCCGGCGGGCGGGGGCGCGGCGACGGAGGCCTCCTCCAGACGGTCCTCGATCTCCCCGATGCGCCCGTTCAGCCGGTCGGCCTCGTCGGCGCGCATCAACTCGTCGGCCTCGTCGGCCCGGTCGCCCGTCTGGTCGCCGCCGCCGTCCCGCAAGGTGGCGGCGACCGTGTCGCGCTCGGCGCGCAGCTGGGCCAGCTCCTTCTCCAGCGCCTCGCGGGCGACGGCGTTGATGGGCTCGGGTCCACCGGTCATTCCTGCTCCCGTTCAGACGAAGACGCGGACGAATGCCGCATATGCCCCAAACAAATAATGCGTGACGTTATCAGGCGTGGTGCGCGTGGGACGCGAGGACCGACCGCACGACCTCGTACGGTGACCGGGGGGAAGCCCGACCGAGAGGAAGAAGCGCACGATGGCCGTCGTCCACCGCACCACGATGCAGCCCGGCAAGACGGAGCTGCTCACCGCGTGGCTGCCCACCCGCCCCTGGTACGCGGGCGGAGCCGGCGGCCCGCGACCGGTCCGGGCGGGCGGGTTCCGGCTCGACGACCCCGAGGGCGAGGTGGGCATCGAGTTCATGGTGGTGACCGACGGCACCGGCACGGACGCGGTCGCCTACCAGGTCCCCCTCACCTACCGCCCGGCCCCGCTGGCGGGCGCCGAGCACGCCCTCGTCGGCACCGCCGAGCACGGGGTGCTGGGCAGGCGCTGGATCTACGACGGCGTCCACGACCCCGTCCTCGTCGAGCGGTTGCACGCCCTGCTCGACGGCCGCGCCGAGCCCCAGGACCAGAACGCGACCGACACCCCCGACCCCACCGTCACCGTCTCGCCCCTCGCCCCGGGCGGCACGGGGGCCGGAGCGCAGCCCGTACGGGTCGAGGAGGGCCCCGACCACACCGACGTGGTGGTGCGGCGGCCCGGCGCGCCCACGCCGCTCACCCTGCGGGTGCGGCGCGTCCTGCGGGCCGGCGGCGGACCGGCCGACGGCGACCGGGGCCGGGTGACGGGCGAGTGGCGGCGGCCCGACGGCACCACCGCCCGGGGCACCTACGCCACGGCGCTCACGGTCTGAGCGCCGTCGCCAACTGCGCCCGGGAGCGGACGTCGAGCTTCTGGTAGATGCGGGTGAGCCGCGCCTCGACCGTCTTCACGCTCAGGTACAGCTTCGCCGCCGCCTCCTGGTTGCTGGCGCCCTGGCCCACGAGCCGGGCCAGGCGCAACTCCGCCTCCGTGAGCGAGGAGAGCGCGGACACCGTCTCCTCGCCCCCGGCGCCCGCCGCGGAGCCCTCGCCCGCCGGGGTCTCGCCCGCCAGCGCCAGCCACGGCGCGGCCCCGGCCCGCTCGAACACCGACGCCGCCTCGTGCAGCGCGCCCTGCGCCGCCGACCGGCGCCTCCTGCGGCGCTCCACCCGGGCCAGCGCGATCAGCGCCCGGCCCCGCTCCAGCGGCAGCCCCGCCCGCCCGAAGTCCCCGGCCGTGCGGGTCAGCAGCTCCGCCGCCTCGTCCGTACGCCCCTCGGCGGCCAGGCACAGGGCGTACGCCCGGTCGCAGCCGAGCAGGACCGTGGACCGCCCGAGCCGCTCCGCCACCGGCCGCACCTCCGCGAGGAGCGCCAGGGCCTCGCCGACGGCGTCGTGCGCGAGGAGCGCCTCGGCCAGCTCCTCGTGCCAGCGGAGCATCGACGGGTCCACGGTCGACTGGGCGCGCTCGTCGGCCTGGACCCGGCGCAGGGTCTCCAGGGCGGCCGCCACGTCCCCGTTGACCAGCTGGACCCGGCCGAGCGCGTACCGGCTGCGCGAGAGGAAGACCCGGTCGCCCTCCTCCTCCGAGGCCTGCACGCTGCGGCGCGCGTAGCTCGCGGCCCGCGCGAAGCTGCCGCCCGCCGTCTCCGCGAGCGCGAGCGCGTACCAGGCGGGCCCGGGGGAGAGCCCCGCCTCCAGGGTGAGGGCGAGGGACTGCCCGGCGTGGGCGAGGGCCGCCGCGCACGGACCGATGCGGGACTCGATCTCGGCCAGCGTGCGGAAGAGCTCGATGGCGTCCTCGACGGAGCCGCGCCGCTGCACCAGCGGCAGGAGCGCGCCCAGTTCGTCACGGGCCTCCACCAGCCGGTCGTCGAACAGGGCGTGACGGACCGTCAGGATCTGGGCGGCGTTGCGGATGCCGAGGGGACGCTCGGCCAGCTCCAGGGCCCGCGCCCGGGCGAGCACGGCCTCCGCGTCCGACGAGCCGAGCGCCCGCTCCATCCGCGCCTGCACGGTCAGCGCCTGCGCGGCCGTGCGCGGATCGCCCATCGAGGCGGCCAGCGCGGCCGATTCGACCGCCGCCGTCCGCGAGCGGTGCGGATCGCCGTCCGCGAGCACGTACTTGACGGCGAGCCGGAGCTGCACGGCGGCCCGCAGGGCGGTGTCGCCCTCGGAGTCCTCCATGGCGTGCACGTACATCTCGTCGAGGCCGGTCAGGCCCTGGCCCGCCGTGTCGAGGACGGCGAGGCGCGCCCGCACCCGGTCGGCGGGCACGGCGTCCCGGGCGAGCAGATCGGTCGCGGCCCGCATCGCGAGGTCGGCGCGGGCCGCCCGCGCGGCCTCCTCGGCCGCGTCCACGAGCCGCGCGATCCGCCGCGTGCCGTGCCGGCCCGGCGTCGACTCGGCGGCGAGCAGCGCCAGTTCGGCAGCGAGCGCGCTGTTCCCGCGCCGCCGGGCCAGATCGGCGGCGTCCGCGACCTCGGCCGCCAGCTCCTCGTCCGGGCTTTCGGTGGCGAGGGCCCGGTGGCGCACCGCCTCCACGGGGTCGTCCACGACCTCCGCGAGGGCCGCGTGCCCGGCGCTCCGCTCGGCCCAACAGGCGTCGTGCACCAGGGTGGAGGGCAGCAGACCGGCGGTGAAGGTGACCGAACCGTCCTCGGCGAGCGACACCAGGTCGGCCCGCTCGGCCGCCGCCAGGTCCGCCTCCGCGTTGGGCCGCCCGGCCCGCCGCACCAGCGTCGCGGACGGGCGCAGCGCGAGGGCGGCGAGCAGCAGCGTCTCCCGTACGGCGGGGGGCGCGGCGCCCAGGAGCTGGCGGGCGAGGTCGCGGGCGCGCCCGGAGAGCGTCAGCGCCTCGGCGTGGTGCACGGGGGTCCGCGCGTCGGCCAGCGAGCGGCCCACCGCGAGCGCGAGCCGCGGATTGCCGCCGCTCGCCCGGTGGATGCGGCCGGCCATCCGGGAGGGCAGCCGGTGGTGGATGAGCAGCTCGGCGATCTCGTCGGCGTGCAGCGGCGGCACGCGCAGCACGTCCGCCTCCGACGGCACCCAGAGGTGACTGGCGTGCGGGTCCTCGGAGCGGTGGGGCTCGCCGTACGGACCGCGGGCCTCCCCGTACGGCTCGGGGGTCTCCACGGCCACCACCCGCAGCGCGGGCGGCGCCAGGTGGAGGGCGAACCGCAGCAGGTCCGCGCTGTCCGCGTCCACGTGCTGCACCCCGTCGACGACGAGCAGGACGGGCCCCCGGCAGGTCAGGGTGCGCAGGATCTGCGCGATGCCGAGGCGCAGCGCGATCGGGTCCCAGCCGTCCGCGTCGATCGGCGCCTCGCGGCAGAGCATGGCGACGGCGGTGCGCTGGGGCCCGGGCAGCTCGTCGAAGACCCCGGAGGCGAACACGCCGGTGGTGTACGGCCCGGGGACGGACGGGGGCCCGGGGAAGGACGGGTCGGTGGCGTGCGGACCGGCGCCGGGGGCCGGAAGGGCCGGGGCGGGCGTCCCGGGCCCGGGCGCGTCGGACGGTTCGGGGCGGGCGGCGCCGGATCCGGGCCAGGCCACCGTCGCGGCCACGGAGGCGACGAGCGCGGCGGCCGAGGCGCCGGGTATCTCGCGGTCGGACGGCAGGGACGCGAGCCACAGCACGGTCTCGCCGCGCGCCTCGGCGCGGGCCGCCCCGGCCAGCGCGACCTCGGTCTTGCCGACGCCTGCGGGTCCGGTGAGCAGGGCGCGGCCCCGTGTGTGCAGGGCGCGCTCCAGCCGGGAGAGGAGCTCTTCGCGGCCCACCGGCGCGGGATTCGTCCCCGCGCCCGCGGGGCGCAGGGCGACGTGCGGAGCTGTCGTCACTGTCCACCACCTCCGGCCGCTCGGGCCCCCGGCCCATGAGCCCCGTGGGCAGAGAATACGGAGCCCACCGGCGGAGTCCAGGCCCCTTGTCCGGCATACGGACAGCGCACTCCGGTCGCACGCGCTCCCACAACGCCAGGACGCGCCCGTGGTGTAGACCACGAGCGCGTCGCTGACCAGCAATGATGCTGATGTGGGGGGTGGGTCGAAGGTGGTGCGGTGGTGCTTTAGAAGGTGAGGCTCCACCCGTTGATGTAGCCGGTGTCACCCGTGGCCACATCGCGGACCTGGAGCTTCCAGACGCCGTTGGCGACCTCGCTCGACGCGTCGACCGTGTAGGTCGTCACGACGTTGTCGGCGCTGTCCGAGGACGACGAGGTCTTCAGGTTGCGCACCGTGCCGTCGGGGGCGACCAGGTCGACGACCAGGTCCCCGCGCCAGGTGTGCTTGATGTCCACGCCGACCTTGAGGGCGGCGGGGGCGTTGCCGGTGCGGCCGGCGACGGTGATCGGGGACGACACGGTGGTGTTGTCCGGGATCGACACGCGCGTCGAGCTGCTGAAGACGTTGCCGGTCGGCGGCGTCGTGGTGGTGACGGCGTCGACCGTCTTCGCCGCGTCGGCGATGCCCGCGCCGCAGCCGCCGGCGCAGGTGCCCGGCAGCGGACGCGCGTTGGCCTTGATGGCGGACTCGATGTCGGCCGGGGTGAGGGTGCTCTTGGCCGACTTCAGCAGGGCGGCGAGGCCGGCGATGTGCGGCGCCGCCATCGAGGTGCCCTGGTAGGGCTTGTAGTTCTCGGCCGACTGGACCGTCGTGCCCGAGTTCAGCGTGGAGAGGATGCCGTTCTCGGGGGTGGTGACGGTACCGGGCGTGTCGGTGGCGCGGCGGGTCTCGCCGCCGGGCGCGGCCACGTCCACGATGGTGCCGTAGTTGGAGTAGAACGACCGGTTGCCCTCACGGCTGGTCGACGCCACGGTGATGACGTTCGAGCAGTTGGCGGGGGTGAAGCCGGAGGTGTTGGCGTTGCTGTTGCCCGCGGCCACGACGACGGTGGTGCCGCGCGAGACGGCGCCGTTGATGGCGGTCTGGTAGACGCTCGGGCAGGTCGAGCTCGCGCCGCCCAGGCTCAGGTTGACGACCTTCGCCGGGGTCGGGTTGGCCGGGACGCCCGGCACGGTGCCGCCGGAGGCCCAGGTGATGGCGTCGGCGATGTCGGCGGACGAGCCGCCGCACTTGCCGAGCACCCGCACGGGCTGGATCTTCGCGTTGTACGCGATGCCCGCGACGCCCTTGGCGTTGTTCGTGACGCCGGCGACGGTGCCGGCCACGTGGGTGCCGTGCCAGGAGGAGGTGGAGGCCTTGGAGCCCGCGCCGCACTCGTTGTCGGAGGCGTTCCAGTCGCCCTCGTCCTTGGCGTCCGCGTCGCGGCCGTTGCCGTCGCGGGCGTCGGCGGAGGTCGAGATGAAGTCGTAACCGGAGACGACGTTGGCGGCCAGGTCCGAGTGGGCGGCGTAGCCGGTGTCGATGACGGCGACGGTGACGCCGGAACCGGTCGTCTTGTCCCAGGCCGTCGGGACGTTCATGCCGCCGGTGGGCTCGAAGAGGTCCCACTGCTTGGCGTAGTCGGTGTCGTTCGGCGTGACCGCCATCGCGTAGGCGCGGATGTCGGGCTCGACGGAGGCGACGGCCGGGTCGGCGCGGAACGCGTCCATCACCTTCGTCACGTCCTGCTTGGTGGCGCTGTCGCCCAGGTCGACCAGGGCGCCGCCGGCGGCGAGACGACGCTCGAAGGAGAGCTGCTCGCCCGTCTTCGCTGCCTTCTCGGCCGTGTCGCTCTTCGCGGCGGCGTTGGAACCGGCCTCGGCGGCCCGGTTCTTGTAGGTGACGATGAGCTTTTCGACCGGGGCGCTGGGAAGCGCCTGGACGGCCTGCGAAACCGGCGCGGGCTTCGGGGTGGGAGCGGCCGGGGCGGCGGCGAACGCCCCGGAGGTGGTGGCAGCGGCACCGAGGATCGCGGCACCCGCGACCACGGATATGACTCTCCGCCTGGAACCGTTCAAGGTGTGGCCCTTTCGATGACGACGTAACTGCGAAGCAGTGGCGGCGGCGCGGGACACACGGTGCGAAGTGGGGTCGCGATCCGGCGTTCCCTGGGCTTGGGGGGCCCGTGCGCCGCCACCGGCGCGACGGCCCGGGTCAAGGCCGTCACCGGCGGATGCCACCCTTCTCATGCACCTGTCATGGTGCGACTCGGAGGATGATATCTGCCGGTGCGGAGGACAGTAGGGAACGGGGGGGTGAACCCGATACGGGGAAAACCCTTGTCACCCCTCGGGGGGTGGAGGGGGGTCGGTGAGGGGGAGGGGGTACGGGGCGGGGGCGCCGGCCGGCTCAGCCCAGTTCGAGCGTGGTGACCCCGAAGACGCGCTCGCGGGCCACCGGGCGGACGGGGCCGGTGTACATCCGGGCCGTCTCGAACGTCGGCTCCAGACCCCGCTCCACCGCCAGGCGCGCCGCCGCCGGGTTGACCTCCGGCATGTCGACCGCGATCCGGTCCGCGCCGAAGTCCCTTGCCTCGGCCGCGAGTCCGTCGAGCAGGGCCGCCGCGTCCGCCGGGGTGTCCGCGAACAGCGGCCCGACCCGGGCCTCGTCCTCGGCGGGACGAACCACCCCGTACCCGGTCAGACGCCCGTCGACGACCCGGGCCAGGGCGCGGTGCCCGGGGGTCGTCAGCCAGGCGGAGAGGAACCGCGGCCGGTCGGCGTGGTGACAGGCGCCGTCGTACGCCGCGAGGGCGGCCGGACCGACCCGCCCGGCGGCCACCAGACCGGCCGGCGGGCCGTCCGGGGCCGGGACCTCGCCCACGTACCGCGCCGTGCGGTACGCCGTCGCGAAGCCGGAGCGCCGGTAGTTGTCCTGCTGCGCGGGCACGCCGTCGAGCCCGACGGCCCGGTCGCCCGCGTGACCGAGCGCGGCCCGCCAGGTGGCCAGGCCGTACCCGAGGCCCCGGAGACCGGGCCGTACGAGGTAGAAGCCCAGGAACGCGTAGGCCTCGTCGTAGTCGACCACCGAGACGGCGGAGACGGGCTCCCCGTCGATCCGGCCGAGGAAGAACCCGCCGGGGTCCTGCGCGAAGAAGGCCGTGACGTCGGAGACCCCCGGGTTCCACCCCTCCTCGGCGGCCCAGGAGCGCACCAGCGCCCAGTCCTGCGGAGTGGCGGGGGAGACGGTCGGCGAGCCGGGGGCCATGGGGTGTCCTTCGACGGCCGGGAGGGGACGGGGGGACGCCCGGCGGGCCGGACGGCCCGGCGGACGCCCGGACGAGCGGATGTCCAGGTGGGCGGATGTTCAGGCGGGCGGATGTTCAGGCGGGCGGATATCCGGGCAAAGCGCGCCGAGCATAACGCCGCACGGGCCCCCGCCCGCCCCGGACCGATCGAATCCGGCCGTGTCGGGGACGGGAGGGGGCGGGCCGGGAGCCGGTGCCGGGGTGCGGGCGCGTGCCCGTGAACGATGCTTCGCCAGGCCGCCCGGCGGGCCGTCCGAGCGGCCCCGCCGCCTCCGCGCGCGCCCGGTCCGAGCCGGAACCGTTCCCGTCCCCTTCCGAAGGGCGACGCTTCCGGGCGGAACGCCGGCTCAGTGCACCAGGCGCAGGCGGGAGCCCGCGATCGTCAGGCGGACCGTCTGGCCCCAGGTCAGTTCGAGCGCGTCCGACTCGACGCCGTCGCCGAAGGCGACCAGGCGGTCCGACTCGACGGTGAGGCGCAGGCCCCGGCCGGGGCCGAGGAGGCCTTCGACGCGGGTGGTGCCGGTCGTCGGCGACGGCCAGGCCTCGCGCACGAACCAGGCGAGGCGGGGGTCCGACGGCGCGGGCAGCGCGAGGGCGCTGGAGCGCTGCTCCCACAGGGAGCGCAGCCAGCCCGTGGCCCCCGTGCCGGTGCCGACGAGCACGCCCGACGACGCCTGGGCCTCGGCCGGGGCGTCCGTGCCGTCGAGGCCGAGCGTGTAGCGGGCGGTCTGGTGGCCCGGCGGCCCGACGTAGATCTCGTTGAGCGCGAGGAGCCGCTGCGCGTCGTCGGTGACGGCCTCGACCATCGTCAGCTCGTCGGCCGCCGCGCCCTCCTCCGCCGCGTACGGCAGCAGCCGCCGCGCCTGCGCCGCCCGGTGCCGGACCAGGACGCCCGGGTTGCGCCCCGGATCGGCGTCGATGCCGACGACGGGCTGCCCGGTCAGGTACTTCGCCGCGTTGGCGACCAGGCCGTCCTGCCCGACCACCACGACGACGTCCTCGGGCCCGAACAGGAACCGGTCCAGATCGGCGCGTTCCACCCGGGTCTGCCGCCATGCCAGCGGCACCGCGCCCGCCACCTCGGCGAGCGCCCGGTGGGCCCGCTCGTGCCGTTCCCGCACGGCCTCGACCGAGCGGCCGCGCGCGGAGAGGAAGAACGCGGCCTGCCCGTGCGTGCCGTGCCGGGCGAGCAGTTCCTCGTACTCCGTCGTCCGGTGCACGAGCACCGCGCGCGGCGCGAGGCTCATGGCCGGACCCCGCCGGTCCCGCCTCCGCCGCCCTCGCCGCCGAGCCTGGCGAGCAGCCCGGTGAGCACGTCCGGGGAGAGCGTCAGGTGCTCGATCCGGGGCAGGTTCTCGGCGGCCCGCTGCACGGCGAGGGCGTGCAGGACGGCCGGAGGGGTCTCCGCGTGCGCCCGCAGCCACGCGGACTGCGCCCCGGCGCGCGCCTCGCCCACCTCGCGCGCCGCCTCCGCCTCGGCCCGGGCGAGTCGGACCTTCCGCACGGCCTCGGCCTCGGCCCGCACCGCGTCGGCGGCGGCGTTCTCCTCGGCCTCGCGGCGCGCGTTGGTACCGCGCTGCTCGACGAGCCGCTCCTCCTGCCGGGCCAGCTCGATCTTGCTGGCGAGCTCGTTCTCCGCGATGGCGCGTTCCCGTTCGACGGCGACCGCCCGGCGCTCGTAGGTGGCCCGGTCGGCCTCCTGCTGGATCTGCTCGCGGGCGGGGGTGCGCAGGGCGCGCTCGACCTCGGGCTCGGGGCGGATCGCCACGACCCGGACGGCGACGACCTCGATGCCGGTGTCCGGCAGGCGCGGCTCGGCGGCGAGGCCGGTCGCGACGCGGTCCCGGACCGCCGCCACGCCGTCGACGAGCGCGGCGGCGAGGGTGGTGCGGGCGAGGACGTCGAGGGCGTGCTGCTGGGCGGTCTCGGTGAGGAGGGTGGCGATCTGCTCCAGCGGGGTGCCGCGCCAGGCGCCCGTGTCGGGGTCGACGGAGAAGTCGAGCCGGGTGGCCGCCGCGCCGGGGTCGCCGATCCGGTACGTGACGGTGGACTGCACGCTCACGTCCTGGAAGTCGGCCGTGCGGGCGTGGAAGGCCATCGCCAGCTCCCGGTCGTTCACCGGCACCTCGGAGAGGGCGGCGGTGCGCGGCCGGAACCAGAAGCTGAGCCCCTCGCCGTCGTGGACGAGCTTTCCGCGTCGCTGGTGGCGGATGTGCGCGGTGGGCGCGGAGCGCAGATGGCGCCAGCCGGCCCGCCGGGTGATGTCGGCCATGGAAACCCCCTTGTCGTCACGTTGACGATAGGGGGTGGGTCCGGTTGTCGTCAAGGTGACGAATTGAGGGGCCGTCCGCGTTCACCCCGCGAGCGGGACGCCCACCGGTTCGGCCTCCGGTGCCGTGAGACCGGCGATCCGGGTCGCCGGAAGGCCCCCGGCGACGACCCCGCCCCCCGTCGCACCGCCGGCCTCCGCGCGGAGACCGGCGTCGGCCCCGGCCTCTCCCGCCCCGCCGCCGCCCTTCGTCAGGAGCACCACGCCCCGCGCCGCGACCAGCGACGCTCCGGCGGCGGCCACCCAGCCCCAGGCGCCGGCCCGGAAGGTCTCGCCGAGGAGGGCCACGCCGATCACCGCCGCGGCCGCCGGGTTGGAGAGGTTGACGACGGCCAGCGGCGCCGCGAGCCCGCCCCGGTAGGCGGCCTGCGAGAGCAGCAGCCCGCCCGTGGCGAAGCCGGATATGAGCACCGCGAGCAGCGCGGTCTGCCACCGGGTCGGCTCGGTGCCCGGAAGGTCGAGCGCGAGCGCGGCCGTCAGGGTCTGGGTGAGCGCCGAGGCGACGCCGGAGGCGATGCCGGACGCCGTGGCGTGCCCGAGTCCGCGCCCGGCCCGTCCGCCGTTCCCCTGGAGGCGGCCCGAGGCGAGGGCGGCGATCAGGAGCGCCGTCGCCGCGGCGACGACCAGCGACTCGCGCAGGCTGAGCGCCTCGCCGGGGGCCGCGGGTCCGGTGACGGCGACCAGGCCGACGAGACCGGCCAGGGTCCACAGGGCTCCGCGCCATTCGGTACGGGTCACCCGCCGGCGCGCGCGGTACGCGCCGAGCGGCAGCGCCGCCACGAGGGTCAGCGCGCCGAGCGGCTGGACCAGGGTCAGCGGCCCGTAGTGCAGGGCGGCCACGTGGGCGAGGGCCCCGGCGGCGTTCAGGCCGACCGCCCACCACCACTGCCCGCGGGCGAGCAGCGCGCGCAGCGCCCCGCGCCCGTCGGGGGCGGCGGGCGACGCGGCGGCGAGCCGGGACTGGGCGACGGCGGCGAGCGCGTACCCGGCGGCGGAGACGAGGGAGAGGAGCACCGCGAGCGCGGTGCCGGCGGCGGGGTTCATCGCAGGGCTCCGACCGGGAGGGGGGCCGTCTTCGGGCGGCGGCGTACGGGTGGGGGCGCCGTCCGGTGCCCGGGGGCGCGGACGGCGAGCAGCGCGAGGCCGAGGAGCGCGGCGGCGGCGAGCGCGTCGAACCAGTAGTGGTTGGCGGTGCCGACGACGACGAGCAGGGTGAGCAGCGGGTGCAGCAGCCAGAGCGCCCGCCACCGGGAGCGGGTGGCGGCGATCAGGCCGACCGCGACCATCAGGGCCCAGCCGAAGTGCAGCGACGGCATGGCGGCGAACTGGTTCGCCATCGAGTCCGTCTCCGGCACCGCCCCGTAGACGGAGGGGCCGTAGACGCGCGCGGTGTCGACGAGTCCGGCGGCGCCGAGCATCCGGGGCGGCGCGAGCGGCATCAGCAGGTGCAGCGCGAGCGCGGCGGCGGTGAGGAGCGCGAGCACGCGCCGCGACCACAGGTAGTGGGCCGGGCGGCGCAGGTACAGCCAGACGAGGAAGGCGACCGTGGCGGGGAAGTGCACGGCCGCGTAGTACGTGTTCGCGGCCCGGACCAGCGGTTCGCCGTGCAGCAGGAGCTGCTGGACCGCTCCCTCGCCCGGCAGGTGGAGGGCGCGCTCGGCGTCCCAGACGCGGTCGGCGTTCCGGAAGGCGCGGGTCTCGTGGCCGTTGGCGAAGAGCCGGCCGCACTTGTAGACGAGGAACAGGGCGGTGACGAGCAGCAGCTCGCGCAGCAGGGGCGGTCGCGGGGCCGCTCCCGGGCCCTCCCCGTCCGCCCCCTCCCCCTCTCCTGCGTCGGGGCCGGCGGGGCCGGGGGCAGGCGTCGCCCCGGGTCCGGCAGGACGTGGTCCTCGTATCCCGCGTATCCCGGCAGCCATCGCGCGGCCCTCTAATCCGTCAAATCGGCAACAAACGGAGGCAGCCTAGATCCGTTTTCATCGAGACGCAAGCGTCTCGATACGTTTGCGTCTCGATTGTGCACCCCCTACTCTCGTATGTGCAGGGCAGACTCGTACGGGAGAGACGCAGAGGGGGCACGAAGGTGCCCGCCCGGGAGGGACCGATGTCCACACAGGCCGCGACCGCCGCAGCCCGGCGCAGCAAGATCACGCCGGAGCGCGAGACCGAGCTCTACGACGCGGTGCTCCGCCTCCTCCGCGAAGGCGGCTACGACGCGGTGACCATGGAGGGCGTCGCCGCCCTCACCAAGTGCGGCAAGGCCACGCTCTACCGGCAGTGGGGAACGAAGCCGCAGCTCGTCACCGCCGCCCTCGCCCGCAGGCGCTGCGTCGTCTTCGGCGGCATCGACACCGGCACCCTCGCCGGCGACCTGCGCGAGGCCGCCCGCATCGCCGCCTCCCGCCACGAGCGCGACGCCGGACTGATGGAGGCCGTCGCCCAGGCGTACATCCAGCACCCCGACCTGCGCGCCGCGTTCCGCGAGACGGTCATCACCCCCGAGATCGAGGCCATCGACGCGATCGTGGCGCGCGCGGTCGAGCGGGGCGAGGTCGACGCCGACAACCCCGCCGTCGACTTCGTGGCCCCCACCTTCCTCGGCATGCTCCGCATCGAGCGGATCTGCGAGGAGCGGTTCACGGACACCTCGACCATGCGGGCCTTCGTCGACGCCGTCCTCCTCCCGGCGCTGCGCGTCGCCGGGTGAGCCGGGGTGCCGTCCGGCACCCGGGCCCACGGCCGCCACCACCCCCGCCGTCCGCGTCCGCCGCGTCCACGAGACCCCGTCGCCCGACGACGGGGCGCGGGTCCTCGTCGACCGCCTCTGGCCGCGCGGCCTCGCCACGGCGGGCGCCCGCATCGACGAGTGGCCCAAGGCCCCCACCCCCTCCACGGAACTCCGCCACCGGCACCACGGCCCCGAGGGCGAGTACGAGGAGTTCCGCCGCCGCTACGAGGCCGAACTCGCCGCCCCGGCCGCCGCCGAGGCCCTCGCCCGGCTCAAGGAACTCGCGGCCCGGGAGACGGTCACGCTCCTCACGGCGACCAAGGACCCGTCGGCCGGTCACACGTCCGTACCGCGGCGGGAGATCGAGGGGACGGGGGAGCAGCGGACCCGGCGGGCGGGGACGGGGTCAGCAGGCGTCCCGGCGCAGCCGCGGCGCCTCGACGGCGGCGTCGACCACGACGCCGCCCCCTCCCGCACGGCCGGCCAACTCCCGCGCCCAGGAGACGAGCCCGCCGACGTCGATCCCGTACGGCCCCGGCCCGGGCGAAGACGTACTCGGCTCCGAAGCTGACGTCCCCGGCGTCCCGGTCTCCGACGAGGACGCGCCGGGCTCCGAAGCTGACGTCCCCGGCGTCCCGGTCTCCGACGAGGACGCGCCGGGCTCCGGTGAAGACGCGTCCGGCGTCCCGGACTCCGCCGAAGCCGCCCCCGGCGCCCCGGCCTCCGCCGCCCCCGGCCCGTTCGCCAGGCGGTCCGCGCCGCGCCGCAGCAGGCGCGCCCCGCCCGCCGCGTTGCCGCGGGCCGCGTGCGTCAGGCCCACGGCGAGCTGGGCGAGCCCCTGCCACAGGTCCCGCTCCGCCTCCGGACCGGACTTCCAGGCGTCCTCGAAGACCTCGTGCGCGTGGAACGGCATCCCGGCGTCCAGCAGCCGCTGCGCCTCGCGCAGGGTCGCCCCGGGATCCCGTACGACCCCCTCGGGCTGCCGGGGCACCCCCTCCGCCCCGTACGGCAGCGGCCGGCCGAGCCCGTCGCGGGGCCGGGCGCTGCGGGCCCGCCCCTCCTCGTCGCGGTCCCTGCCTCGGTCACTCGTGGTCCGGTTCACCCCTCCATTGTCGCCCCCGGAACGATCAGGAACGCTAGGCTCGTCCGACAAGCGCTTCGTGCCGGTCCGCGTGGGTCTCGCCGGCCGCGGCGCGCAAGGAGCTCGGGTAGGGGAGTGAGTCACCGGTGCCGTCGGATCCCGAACAGCCGTCGCCCGCCACGCCGTTCGTTCCCGAGGTCCCCGACGGGTCCCGCGGCGGGCTGCTCGAACGGGACCCGGAGCTCGCCGCGGCCGCCCATGCCGTCGGCGAACTCGTCGCCGGAGCCGCCGCCGGCGGTCCGGTGCGCGGCGGCATCCTCGTCTACCGGGGAGAGGCGGGCATCGGCAAGACCACCCTCCTCGGCGAGATCCGCCGCACCGCCGGGGACCGGTGCACCGTCCTGACGGCCCGGGGCGGCGAGACCCTCACCTCGGTCCCGTTCCACGTCACCCGCCAGCTGCTCCAGCCCGCGCTCGACCGCTTCGACGAGGAGGACGTCCGCCTCCTCTTCGGCGACCACTTCGACCTGCTCGCCCCCGCGCTCGGCCTCGCCCCGCCGCCTCCGCCGTCGGCGGCGCCGGCCGACCCGCAGGGCGTGCGGGACGGCCTGGCCAAGCTCCTGGGACGGCTCGCGGACCGGCTGCGGGACCGGCCTCCGGTGCTGCTCGTGGACGACGCGCACTGGGCCGACGCCGAATCCCTGGCCTGGCTCGACGCCTTCACCCGGATCCGCCGGGACCGCCGGCTGCCCGCCCTCGTCGTCCTCGCCCACCGTCCCCTGGCGGAGGGGCCGCACCGCACCGGTGTGCCGGCCGTCCTCGCCGCGCTCGCCGACCGCGCCGTCGTGACCCTGGGCCTGCACGCCCTCACCCTCGGCGCCACCGCCGCGCTCGCCCGGGAGACGCTGGGCGGCCACGCGGACGAACCGTTCTGCCGCGAACTGTGGACGGTGACCTCCGGCAACCCGTACGAGACGGTCGAACTCCTCGCCAAGGCCCGCGACCGGATGCTCGAACCCGTCGCGGGCTCCGCCTCCCTCCTGCGCGGCCTCGGCGCCGAAGCGCGCGGCGGCGGGCTCGTCGCCCGCCTCGAAGAGCTCGGCGTCGGCCCGACCCGCCTGGCCTGGACGATCGCCGTCCTCGGCGCGGACAGCACGCCGGGCCTCCTGGCGTCGCTCACCGGCACGGGCCAGCCGGAGGTCGCCGAGCACACCGAACTCCTGCGCCAGGCGAGGATCGTGACCACGAGGGCGGACCGGGAGGCACGGACCGGACCCGCCGCGAAACCCGGACAGGACTCCGCGACGACCGGACCCGGCGCCGGAGGCGACCCGGCCGCGACGACCCCGGAGGGCTCCGCCCACCTGGAGTTCGCCCATCCCCTCATCGCGTCCGCCGTCTACGGCTCGATGTCACCGGCCGCGCGGACCGCCCTGCACGGACGGGCCGCCTGGGCGCTCACCGCGGCGGGCCACGGACCGGCCGCCATCTCCCGGCACCTCCTCGAAGTGCACCCCGACGAGGACGAGGAGGTCGTCCGCCAGCTGCGGGCCGCCGCCGTCGAACACCTCGCCGTGGGCGCCCCGGACGCGGCCCGGCGCTGTCTGGAACGGGCCCTGGCCGAACCGCCGGCCCCCGACTCGTACGCCAGGGTGCTCTACGAACTCGGCTGCGCCTCCCTGCTGACCGCGCCCGCCGCCACCGTCCGTCACCTGAGCTCCGCGCTCGACCTGCCGGGCCTCGACGACGACCTGCGGATCGACGCGACCTACCGGCTCGCCCAGGCCCTCGCCCACAACAACCAGCTCCGGGAGGCCGCGCGGGTCCTCGCCGCCGAGGCCGTCCGCACCCCGCCCGGCACCGACCGCCGCCGCCTGCAGGCGGCGAACTTCATGTACGAGGGGTTCCAGGCCGTCGAGGAGGACGGCCCCGGCCGCTCCCGCCGCCTCGCCGACCTCACCGCGAACTTCACCGGCGCGGACAACTCCGAGCGGGCCCTCCTCACGGTGCGCGGATTCGACGCCATGATGCGCGGCGAACCCGCCGACGAGGTCGTGCGCCTCTGCGACCTCGCCCTCGTCGACGGCATACCGGCCCGGGGACTCGGCTGGACCGACGCCACCTGGGGATTCGAGATCCCCGCCCTCACCGGCATCGCGTACGCGTTCTCCGACCGTCCCGACCGGGCCGGGATCCTCTTCACGGAGGCGGTCCGCGCCTTCGAGATCTCGGGCTGGAGCGGCGCCCACCTCGCCTTCGCCCACACCCTCCTGGGCCTGGTCCACCGGCGCCGCGGCAACCTGCCGAGGGCGCAGCACTACCTGGAGGAGGGCCTGCGCCTGGCCGACCGGGTCGGCGACGGCCTCCCCGTGCACTGGGACACCGCCTGCCTCCTCGTCGACACGCTCGTCGCCCGGGGACGCACGGCCGAGGCGCGGAGCGTGGCCGACCGCTACTCCTTCGGGCCGCCGTGGCCGGGCGCGATCGTCCTGCCCGACGGCCCCAGCGTCCTCGGCCGGCTCCTGCTCGCGGAGGGACGCGTCGAGGAGGCGGTGGCCACCCTGGAGGCCGCGGCCGAAGCCCTGGTCGGCCGGGGCCGCCACCACGTCGTATGGGCTCCCTGGCCCCTGGACCTCGCGCGGGCGCTCGCTCCCACGGACCCGGACCGCGCGGCCGGGATCGCCGCCGGCGCCCGTGCCCACGCCGAACGCATCGGCACTCCCACGGCCCTCGGCGAAGCCCTCCGCTGCGAGGCCTTCCTCGCCGACCCGCCCGAGTCCCGCCGCCTCCTCACCGAGGCGGTCGCCCACCTGGCCGCGTCCCCGTCCCGCTACGAGGAGGCCCGCGCCCGCCTCGACCTGGCCCGCCTCACGGGTTCCCCGGCCGCCCTCGCCGAGGCGACCGCCCTGGCCACCGCCTGCGGCGCGTCCCTCCTCGCCGCCGACGCGGTGACAGCCCGTGCGTCGTCCCACCCTCCGGAGTGAGGTAATGTCTTCCCTGCACGCCGACGCGGGAACAACCCGCCGAAGACGCGCATCGGGACGTGGCGCAGCTTGGTAGCGCACTTGACTGGGGGTCAAGGGGTCGCAGGTTCAAATCCTGTCGTCCCGACTCGTGAGAGTCGTCACCCGAGGGGCCGCTCCGGAGGAATCCGGAGCGGCCCCTCGGGCGTTTCCGGGCGGCTACTCGGCGTGGTCGAGGAAGGCGAAGAGCTCCTCGTCGGTCGCGTCGTCGAGGTCGGTGTCGCGGTCGGGCCGGGGAGCCTCCTCCCGCGTCATGGCGTCGAGGAGACCCCTCAGGCGCGTGGTCAGGACGGTACGGGCCGGGTCGCCGTCGTCGAGGGCGTCGACGAGGGCCTTCGTCCGGTCGAGCGCCGCGAGGGCGGTGTCCAGGGAGGGTGCGCCGGAGCCGTCCCCGGACGGGGCGACGAGCCCCGCCAGGTGCCGGGCGAGGACCTCCGGGGCGGGATGGTCGAAGACGAGGGTCGTGGGCAGGCGGAGACCCGTGGCGGCGTTGAGCTTGTTGCGGAGCTCGACCGTCGTGAGCGAGTCGAAACCGATCTCCTGGAAGGTCCTCCCGGGGTTGACCGGGGTGCCCGGGGCATGGCCGAGGATGTCGTTGACCTGGGCGTGGACGACGTCGAGGAGGGCCTGTTCGCGGGCGGTGGCGTCGAGCGCGGCGAGCCGCCGGGGCAGGTCGTCGGCGGGCCGCGCGGTGGCCGCCGCCCTCCGGGGGCGGGAGGCGGGGGCGAGGTCCTGGAGCAGCGGGTGGACGCGGTCGGGGTCGCGGCGCAGCAGCGCGGTGTTGACGCCGGTGGCGGCGTGGAGCGGATGCGCGGTGGCGGTGGCCCGGTCGAACAGGGCCATGGCGTGCTCGGTGGCGAGGGGCGCGAGGCCGAGGCGGGAGAGCCGGCGCAGGTCGTTCTCGGCGAGCGCGCCGCTGAGGTCGCTCGACTCCTCCCACAGGCCCCAGGCGAGGGAGGTTCCGGGCAGGCCGTGGGCCCTGCGGTGGGCGGCGAGGGCGTCCAGGAAGGTGTTGCCCGCCGCGTAGTTGGCCTGACCCGCGTTCCCGATCAGACCGGCGACCGACGAGTACAGGACGAAGGCGCCGAGATCGGCGGTGCGGGTGAGTTCGTGGAGGTTCCACGCGGCACCGATCTTGGGGTGGACGACGGCGTCGAGGCGTTCGGGGGTGAGCTCGGCGACGACGGTGTCGTCGAGGACGCCCGCGGTGTGGACGACGGCGCGCAGCGGGGTGGTGAGACCGGCGAGGACGCCGGCCAGCTGCCGGCGGTCGGCCGCGTCGCAGGCCGCGAACGCGACGGTGGCGCCGAGCCCTTCCAGTTCGGCGCGGAGCTCGGCGGCTCCCGGGGCCCGCTCGCCGCGGCGGCTGAGCAGGAGCAGGGTGCGCGCGCCGTGCTGGGTGACGAGGTGCCGGGCCAGGACGCGGCCGAGCGCGCCGGTGGCTCCCGTGATCAGTACGGTGCCCTCGTCCCACCGCCCGGCCGTCGCCGGGGCGGCGTCGGGCGCGGGGGCGGGGGCCAGCCGGGGCCGGAGGACCCGCCCGCCGCGCAGCGCCACCTGCGCCTCCCCGCTGTGGACGGCGCGGGCGAGCCACGCCGTGTGGTCGGGGGCGTCCGGGCCGAGGTCGGTGTCGACCAGCACGATCCGGCCGGGGTTCTCCGTCTGCGCCGTGCGCAGCAGACCCCAGACCCCGGAGTGGACCAGGTCGGGCACGCCGTCGGCGTCCGAGGCCGCGACGGCGCCACGGGTGACGACGACGAGCCGGGAGGAGGCGAGGCGGTCGTCGGCCAGGAACCGCTGGACGCGCTCCAGGGCACGGCACAGTTCGACCCTCGCCAGGGCGGCGATGCCCTCGCCGTGCACCGGCCCGTCGTCGGACACCAGCGACCACACGACCGTGCGCGCCCCGGCACGCGCCGCCTCGTCGAGGTCGGCGCAGACGGGCACGGACACGGAGCCGGCCGGCAGGGCCCCCCACGCGACCCACTCCGACGGGTCGGCCGCCGTCTCCGGCGCCCGGACCTCCGACCAGGACACCCGGAACAGCCCGTCCCGGCCGGCGTCGGCGTCCCGCAGCGCCGCACGCGACAGCGGCCGCAGGGTCAGGGACCCCACGGACAGGACCGGCGCACCGGCGGGGTCGGCGACGGCCAGCGACACCACGTGCGGGTCCGCCGCGTCACGGGTGACGCGGACGCGCAGCCGCCCGGCGCCCACGGCGTGCAGGCGCACGTCCGACCAGGAGAACGGGAGCACCGCGGTGTCCCCGTCACCGGCCACGCCGGGCAGCAGCGGGTGCAGCGCCGCGTCCAGCAGCGCCGGATGCAGCAGGAACCGGCCGGCGTCGTCGACCGCCGGATCGGGCAGCGCCACCTCGGCGAACACCTCTCCCTCCCCGCGCCAGAGCCGGCGCAGCCCCTGGAACACCGGGCCGTACGCGTAGTCCCCTTCGGCCAGGCGGTCGTAGAGGCCGTCGAGGCCGACCTCGACGGCACCGGCGGGCGGCCAGGGCCCCGTCGGGGCGCCGTCGCCCGCGCCGCCCGGCGCGGAGTCCGTATCCGGGGCCAGGAAGCCCTGGGCGTTGAGCCGCCAGTCGCCCCCGGAGGTACGGGAGTGGACCTCCAGGGAGCGCCGGCCGTCGGCGTCGGGCCGCCCGGCACCGACCTGGAGCTGGACGGTCTCGGCCGGGGGAAGCACCAGCGGGGCCGTCAGGGTCAGCTCCTCCACCCGTGTCGCGCCGGTCTGTTCGCCCGCCCGGGCGGCCAGTTCGAGGAGCGCGGTCGCGGGCAGCACCACGGTTCCGGCGACGGCGTGGTCCGCGAGCCACGGGTGCGTGGACAGGGCGAGCCGCCCGGTGAGGACGGTCTCGTCCCGGCCCGCCACGGTGAGCGCGGCGTTCAGGAGGGGGTGCTCGACGGTGCTCAGCCCCAGGCCGTCGGCGTTCGCGGCGGCCGGCGGCGTGCTGAGCCAGTAGTCGCGGTGCTGGAAGGCGTAGGTGGGCAGCGGTACGGGCCGCGCCGAGGGCAGGAGCGCCCCCCACTCCGGCCGGACGCCGGACAGGTGCAGCTCGGCGAGCGCGCGGTGCAGGGTCTCGGACTCGTCCCGGCCCCTGCGCAGCGCGGGTGTCACCAGAGCCGCGCGGTCGGCGTGGTCCGCCGCGAGGGCGTCGCGGACCAGGGCGGTCAGGGTGCCGTCCGGCCCGAGTTCGACGAACCGGGTGACGCCCTGCGCGGCGAGGTACCGCACGCCGTCGTGGAACCGGACGGCTCCGCGGACGTGGCGGACCCAGTAGTCGGGCGAGGTGAGTTCCTCGTCGGTGGCCAGGGTGCCGGTCACGTTGGAGACCACGGGGATGCGCGGCGGGCGGAACGTCAGCCCGGCGGCGATCTCGCGGAACTCCTCCAGGACCTCGTCCATGTGGGCGCTGTGGAAGGCGTGGCTGACGGTCAGCCGCTTGGTCCGCACGCCCCTGGCCCTCCAGTGGGCCAGCTGCTCCTCGACCGCCGCCGCGTCCCCGGAGACGACGACGGCCCGCGGCCCGTTGACGGCGGCGATGTCGACGGTGCCGCTCCCGTGCGGACGGGCGAGCAGCAGGGCGCGCACGTCGTCCTCGCCGGCCTCGACCGCCGCCATCGCGCCGCCCTCCGGCGCGGACTGCATCAGCCGTCCGCGCTCGGCGACCAGGACGGCCGCGTCGGGCAGGTCCAGCACGCCGGCGACGTGCGCGGCCGCCACCTCTCCGATCGAGTGGCCCAACAGGTGGTCGGGGCGCAGGCCGTGGTGCTCGAACCAGCGGAAGAGGGCCACCTCCACGGCGAACAGGGCCGCCTGGGTGAAGGCGGTCTGGTCGACGAGCACGGCGTCGGCCGTGTTCTCCCGGGCGAAGAGCACGTCCTTGACCGGGCGTACGAGTTCGCCGTCGAGATGGCGGGCCACCTCGTCGAGCGCGGCGGCGAACACCGGCGAGGACGCGTACAACTCCCGCCCCATGCCCAGGCGCTGGCTTCCCTGGCCCGAGAAGAGGAACGCGGTCCCGCCCTCACCGGTCGCCCGGCCGTGCACGAGACGGGCGGAGGAGTCGCCCCGCGCGAGGGCGTCGAGCCCTTCGAGGAGCTCCTCGCGTCCGGCACCGACGACCGCGGCGCCGTGCTCCAGCGCCGCGCGGTCGGTGACGAGCGAGAACGCGACGTCGGCGGGCGCCAGTTCGGGACGCTCACCGAGGTGGGCGTGCAGACGGCGGGCCTGGTCCCGCAGGGCGTCCTCGCTCCGGGCCGTCACGATCAAGGGAACGACGGCGGCGCGGCCCGTGGCGCCCGGTGCGGCACCGTCCGCACGGTCCTCGCCCTCCGCGCCGTCCACCGGCCGGGGCGCGGCGGGCGCCTCCTCCAGGATGACGTGGGCGTTGGTGCCGCTGATGCCGAAGGACGAGACGCCGGCCCGGCGCGGCCGGCCCTGCTCAGGCCACGGACGGGCCTCGGTGAGCAGCTCCACCGCACCCGACTCCCAGTCGATGTGCGACGAGGGCTCGTCGACGTGCAGCGTACGGGGGAGGACCCCGTGCCGCATCGCCTCGATCATCTTGATGATCCCGCCGACACCGGCCGCCGCCTGCGCGTGCCCGATGTTGGACTTCAGCGAGCCGAGCCACAGGGGCCGGTCCTCGCCCGCGCGTTCCTGCCCGTAGGTGTTGAGCAGGGCCTGGGCCTCGATGGGGTCGCCCAGGGTGGTGCCCGTGCCGTGCGCCTCGACCGCGTCCACGTCGGCCGGGGCGAGCAGTGCGTTGGCCAGCGCCTGGCGGATCACCCGTTCCTGCGAAGGGCCGTTGGGCGCGGTCAGGCCGTTGCTCGCCCCGTCCTGGTTGACGGCGGTGCCCCGCACCACGGCCAGCACCCGGTGGCCGCGGCGGCGTGCGTCGGACAGCCGCTCCACGAGCAGCACGCCGACGCCCTCGGACCAGCCGGTGCCGTCGGCCGACGCGGCGAACGCCTTGCAGCGACCGTCCGCCGACAGGCCCCGCTGCCGCGAGAACTCCACGAACGTCGTCGGCTGCGCCATCACCGTCACGCCGCCGGCCAGCGCGAGGTCGCACTCACCGGCACGCAGCGCGTTCGCGGCCAGGTGCAGCGCGACCAGCGACGACGAGCAGGCGGTGTCGACCGTGACGGCGGGACCCTCCAGGCCGTAGGTGTACGCGACCCGGCCGGACAGCACGCTGGAGAGGTTGCCCGCGAGCAGGAAGCCCTCGAACTCGCCCGGCGCGGCGTTCGCACGGACCGGGTAGTCGTCGTACATCGCCCCCGTGAACACGCCCGTGGAGCTCCCGCGGACGCTGCCCGGATCGATGCCCGCGCTCTCGAAGGCCTCCCACGTCGTCTCGAGGAGCAGCCGCTGCTGCGGGTCGGTCGCGGTGGCCTCGCGCGGCGACATCCCGAAGAAGTCGGCGTCGAAGAGGCCCGCGTCGTGGAGGAACCCGCCGTGACGGGTGTAGCTCGTGCCGGGCCGTTCCGGGTCGGGGTCGTACAACCCCTCCACGTCCCAGCCCCGGCCGGTCGGGAACTCGCTCACCGCGTCGACCCCCTCGGACACCAGACGCCACAGGTCCTGCGGCGAGGACACCCCGCCGGGATAGCGGCACGCCATGCCCACGATCGCGATCGGCTCGTCCGCCCGGCCCGCGGGCCGGGCGGCCACGGCGGCGGGCGCCCGGTCGGCCGTGACCCGGCCGAGCAGGTACGCGGCGAGCGCGCGGGGCGTGGGGTGGTCGAAGACGACGGTGGACGGCAGCCGCAGGCCGGTCGCGGTGCCCAGCCGGTTGCGCAGCTCGACCGAGGCCATCGAGTCGAACCCGATGTCGTTGAAGGCGCGGTCGGGGGCGACGGCTCCCGCACCCGCGTGGCCCAGGACGGCGGCGATCCTCTCGCGCACCAGGTCGAGGGCGGCCTCCTTCCGCTCGTCCTCGCCCAGGGCCAGGATCTGGCGGCTCCAGGCCGACGCGCCGCCCGTCTCCTTCCCGGACCCCGCGCGGGGACGTGCGACCGCCCCGCGGGCGCGCGGAGCGACCTGGCCCCGCAGGACCGGCGGGGTCGCCTCCCCGTCCGTGAGGAGGGCGGGCCGCAGTACGAGGGGGGCGAACAGCGGGCCGCCGCGCGCCAGCGCCTCGTCGAACAGGGCAAGCCCCTGCGCGGGGGTGAGCGGCGGCAGACCCGCCCGCTCCCAGCGGGCGGTCTCGGCGTCCGTGAGGGTCGCCCCCATGCCGCGCGTGGCGTCCCACAGACCCCAGGCCAGCGACGTCGCCGGCAGCCCCCGGGCGTGACGGTGGTGCGCGAGGCCGTCCAGGAAGGCGTTGGCCGCCGCGTAGTTGGCCTGCCCGGCGGTGCCGATGAGGCCCGAGACGGAGGAGAACAGGACGAACGCCCGCAGGTCGAGCCCGCGCGTCAGCTCGTGCAGATGCCGTCCGGCGTCCGCCTTCGGCCGCAGGACGCCCGCCAGCCCCTCGGGGGTCAGGGACAGGACCGTCGCGTCGTCGAGGACGCCCGCCGTGTGCACGACGGCGGTCAGCGGGTGGGCGGGGTCGATCCCGTCGAGGAGCCCCGCCACGGCGTCCCGGTCCGAGACGTCGGCGGCCACGACGCGGACGGTGGCCCCGGCCTCGGAGAGCTCGGCGACCAGCTCGGCCGCGCCCGGAGCCGCACTTCCCCGACGGCTCGTCAGGAGCAGCTCGCGCACGCCGTGTTCGGCCACCAGGTGCCGGGCGAGCAGCGCGCCCAGGCCCCCCGTACCGCCGGTGACGAGGACCGTCCCGCCGGGATCGAGGACGACGGGCGCACCGCCCGCGTCCCGGCCGGCCGGGGAGAGGCGGGGCACCCGCAGCGCGCCCGCGCGCACGGCGACCTGCGGCTCGTCGGCGGCCAGCGCGGCGGACAGGAGCCCGTCGGCTCCGGGGCCGCCGTCCGTGTCCACGAGGACGATGCGGCCGGGGTGCTCGGACTGCGCCGACCGGACCAGACCCCAGACCGGGGCGGACGCGAGGTCGGTGACGTCGTCGCCGGGCAGCGCGGCCACCGCTCCCGAGGTGACCACGGCCAGACGCGCGTCGACGAACCGCTCGTCGGCCAGGAACTCCCGTACGAGCCGCAGGGCGCGCGTGGTCGCCGTGTCCCCGGGCGCCGTACCCCGTGCGTCCTCGGGCGCGGGCGCCGGGAACCGTACGAGGACCAGCTCGGCCGGCTCCACGCCGGCGAGGCTCTCGCCGGTGACCTCGACCCACGGGACGTCGTCCCGCCGCTCGGGCGCGGGGAGCACCGGCCAGCGCAGCTCGTACAGGGCGGCGCCCCCGCCCCGGGCCGTGTCGGCGAGCCTGCCCTTGTCGACGGGGCGCAGGGTGACCGACTCCACGACGGCCACGGGCGCGCCGGAGCCGTCCGCGAGGGTCATCCCGTAGGAGCCGGAGCCGGAGCCGGAGGCCGGCGTGCGCGGCCGGATCCGTACCCGGAGCTCGGCGGCTCCGGTGGCGTGCACGGTGACGCCCGACAAGGAGAACGGCAGCCGGACGGAGCCGCTGTCGGCCCCCTCGCTCCCGTCCGCGGCGTCCAGGACCAGCGGGTGCAGGGCGGCGTCGAGCAGCGCCGGGTGCAGGGCGAACCCCGCCGCGTCCTCCGGACCCGCGGGCAGCGACACCTCCGCGTACAGGTCCCCGTCCGCGCGCCACATCCCGGTCAGGCCCTGGAAGGCCGGCCCGTAGGAGTAGCCGAGCGAGGCCAGGCGTTCGTACGCGTCCTCGACGGGCACCGGTGTCGCACCGGGCGGCGGCCACGCGCCCGACAGCTCCGCGTCGACCGCGCCGGGCCCCTCCGGGGCCAGCACGCCGACGGCGTGGCGGGTCCACCGGCGCGGGTGCCCGCCGTCGCCGTCGGGGGACGCGTGGATCGTGAACGGCCGCACGCCCTCGCCCTCGGGCGCGCCCACGGCCACCTGGACGCGGACCGCCTCGCCCGGGGGAAGGGCGAGCGGTGCCTCCAGCGTGAGGTCCTCCACCTGCGGCAGCCCGAGGTGTCCACCGGCGGCGACGGCCAGCTCCAGGAACGCCGTCGCGGGCAGGAGGACGGAGTCGCCTATGGCGTGGTCCGCCAGCCACGGCTGCCCGCCGAGCCCCAGACGGCCCGCGAACACGGTGTCGTCCCGGTCGGCGAGGTCGACGGCGGTGGAGAGCAGCGGATGGTCGGCGGTGTCGAGACCGGGACTGTGCGCACCGGAGGCCGGCTGCGGCGCGAGCCAGAAGTGGTCACGGCCGAACGCGTACGTCGGCAGGTCCACCAGCTCCCCCTCGGGGAAGAACGCCACGGGCTCCAGGGCGGCTCCCGCCGCGTGGGCGCGCGCCAACCCCTCGACCACCGTGTCCGCTTCGGGCTTGTCTGTTCGCAGGAGTGCGATGGCCTGTGTGTCGAGGGTGGTGTGGGTGAGAGGGGTGAGGACGGCGTTGGGGCCGATTTCGAGGTAGGTGGTGGCGTTCAGGGCGTCCAGAGTCTTCAGGGCGTGGGTGAAGCGGACGGTTCCTCGGAGTTGGTCGGCCCAGTAGTCGGGTGTGGTCAGTTCGTGGTCGGCGAGTTGTCCGGTGAGGGTGGAGACGAGGGGGATGGTCGGTGGGTGGTAGGTGACGCCGGCGGCTGCGGTGCGGAAGTCTTCGGCGGCTTGGTTCATGTGGGGGGAGTGGAAGGCGTGGCTGACGGTGAGGCGGGTGGTTTTGCGGCCCTGCTGTTTCCAGGTGTCGGCGATTTCTTCGACGGTGTGGGTGTCGCCGGAGATGACGATGGAGTGGGGTGAGTTGAGGGCGGCGATGCTGACCTGGTGCTCGTGTCCGTCGAGGTGGGGGAGGAGTTCTTCTTCGGTGGCTTGGATGGCGATCATGGTGCCGCCGGGTGTGGCGTTTTGCATGAGTCGGGCGCGGGTGGTGACGAGGTGGGCTGCGTCGT
>NZ_LGEG01000148.1 GCF_001280125.1 Streptomyces sp. NRRL F-6492 | reverse complement strand
GCCGCTCCGGAACCCCCCTGGCGCGCCAGGACCTCGGCGACCCGTGGCGGGCGGTACGAGGGTCCCTTGAGGACCTTGCCGTCCTCGCGCAGGACGGGGGGGCCGTCCGGGCCGAGGTTGGACATGTTGGGGCGGTGGACCTCGGCGAGCACGGCGTCGGGGTCCACGCCGTGGACGAGGGCCGTGCCGTACGCGAGGTAGACGCCTTCGGCCAGTTCGTGCGCGATGTCCATGAGGCTGCCCGCCTCCGTCGCCTCCGCGACCTCGGCCACCTCCTCCTCCAGCAGCGCCTGGCGGTGCCGGGCCAGCTCCGGGGGGACGGCGGCCGGGCTGCCGGTGCCGGTGCCGAGGCTGAAGGCCCGGTTGAAG
>NZ_LGEG01000147.1 GCF_001280125.1 Streptomyces sp. NRRL F-6492 | reverse complement strand
CGGGCGTGTGTGGTCGCGCGCGGGTGCGGGGGGTGGGTTGTGTGATCCGTGCGACGTCGGTGGGTTTCCAGTGGTATTTGGGCAGAGTAATGAGTTATGCTAACGAACATGCCTGACCTGTCCCGCTGCACCGCCGACGCCGTCGCGGCCGGGAACGCGCTCCGCTCCTCCCTCATGCCGCTCGGCCCACGCCCCAAGCCCCAGCGCGTCGACGGGTCCGGGGGGGGGAGGACGCCCCCGTACGGGCAAAAGGGCAGCATCGGAGGAAACGGGAGGGCCGTCGTCATGCCGACGGCGGCGGCGGAGCCGGTGAGGCTCAGGACGAGCCAGTCCTGGGTGATCCGGGCCATCCACGTACCGGTGTTGGAG
>NZ_LGEG01000146.1 GCF_001280125.1 Streptomyces sp. NRRL F-6492 | reverse complement strand
GGGGTGCGGCCGGGGGCGGGGTCGCCGGTGATCCGGACGCCGGCGTCGGCGAGGAGGGCGGCGAAGGCGGTGGCGGTGGCGCGGGCGGGGTCGGCGTCGCGGGGCGCCGGGCCGCTGGGGCTGTCGTCGAGGCGTCCGGCGCGGGTCATGAGGGCGGTGACGGGGGCGATGTTCTCGTTGGGGCCGATGGGGTGGACGGCGGGGCCGGTGTAGAGGCCCGTGTCGTAGGCGAGGCGTACGGAGGCGCGGCCGCGGGTCTTGAGGGCGCGGGCGGTGTCGGTGGCGAGGGCCTTCAGGCGGTTGGCGTCGAGGGTGGGGTCGCCGCCGCCGGTGAGGGTGACGGACGTGCCGTCGGGGGCGGCGGTGACGGTGGTGGCGA
>NZ_LGEG01000145.1 GCF_001280125.1 Streptomyces sp. NRRL F-6492 | reverse complement strand
CGAACCGAACCGAAGAAGGCACCACCGTGACCGTGACACACCCGCTCCTGGACCTGGCCCCGCTGACCGCCGCGCACTTCGCGTCGATCGAGCGGCGGGGGGCCGCGCCGCTCTCCACCGAGCAGGACGTGGGGATCACCCAGGGCGAGGCGCTCCTGCCGCGCGAAGGGGGGGTCCCTCAGTGCCAGTCGGTACTCCACGGAGTCTTCGTCGGGGCGGGGGGCGGGGAAGTCCGCCGCTCGCTCGACGCGAAGGGGGCGGCGGCCAGGGGGGTGAGGGCGGCGAGGTCGGGGAGGGGGTGTGTCACGGGCAGGGTGGTGCCGGTTTCGCTTCGGTTCGGGCGGTTGCCGGTCCGGGGGGAGCGCGGGATCTGGGTCCGCAGC
>NZ_LGEG01000144.1 GCF_001280125.1 Streptomyces sp. NRRL F-6492 | reverse complement strand
CGCTCCGACGCTCCGACGCTCCGACAGGCTATGAACGAGGCTCGGCGCAAGGCGTTCCTGATCCTGGACGGCACGCTCGTGCCGATCGACCGGATCGCCGAGGACCGCCCGTAGTACTCCGGGAAACACAAACGCCACGGAATGAACGTGCAGGTCATCGCCGATCCACACGGCAAACCGCTGTGGGCCTCGCCCGCGCTGCCCGGTGCCACGCACGACCTGACCGCCGCCCGCACCACCGGAATCATCGAGGCGCTGAACACCACCGGGCTGACGACCCGGGCTGATCGCGCCCACCAGGCGGCGGGGCGACACATTCGAGTCCCGATCCGCGGCCGGAAACTCAAGCGATGGCAGCGCCGCTACAACACCACCCACGCCAAGATCC
>NZ_LGEG01000143.1 GCF_001280125.1 Streptomyces sp. NRRL F-6492 | reverse complement strand
CGGCGGTCATTCGCTGCTCGCGGCTCGGCTGACGAATCACATCGCGGACGTGCTGGGCGTGCGGCTGACGATCCGGGACGTGTTCGGGAGTCCGACGGTGGCGGGGCTCGCGGAGCTGGTCGCGGGTGAGGGAGACGTGCGGGACGTCCTTCCGCCGCTGGTGGCGGGGGAGGGGGACGGGCTGTCTCCGGCCTCGTACGCGCAGCGCCGGTTGTGGCTCCTTTCGCAGCTCGACGGGGACAGTGCGGCCTACAACGTGCCGATGGTGGTGCGGTTGGCGGACGGTGGGCTGGATCTGGCGGCGCTGGAGGCGGCGTTGGGGGACGTGGTGGAGCGGCATGCTCCGCTGCGGACGGTCTTCGAGACGGTGGACGGCGAGCCGCACCAGCGGATCCTCCCGCCCGAGC
>NZ_LGEG01000142.1 GCF_001280125.1 Streptomyces sp. NRRL F-6492 | reverse complement strand
CTTGCCGTTGCCCGCGAGGTTGTACTTCAGGGCGACGACCTTGTCCGCGCCGTAGATCTCCTTGGCCTTGGCCTCGGTGATGCCGACGGAGGCGACCTCGGGGTGGCAGTAGGTCACCCGGGGCACGCCGTCGTAGTCGATCGGGACGGTCTTCAGGCCGGCCAGGCGCTCGGCGACCAGGATGCCCTCGGCGAAGCCGACGTGCGCGAGCTGGAGGGTGGGCACGAGGTCGCCGACGGCGGAGATGGTGGGCACGTTGGTGCGCATGTACTCGTCGGCCAGGACGTAGCCGCGGTCCATGGCGACGCCCTGCTCCTCGTAGCCCAGACCGGCCGAGACCGGGCCGCGGCCGATGGCGACCAGGAGGACCTCGGCCTCGAAGGTCTTGCCGTCGGCCAGGGTGACCC
>NZ_LGEG01000141.1 GCF_001280125.1 Streptomyces sp. NRRL F-6492 | reverse complement strand
GCGGGAATCCTCGTGGTCGAGCGGTTGTCGAGGGCGCGGCGTGAGGGTCATCGGGTGCTCGCGGTGGTGGCGGGTTCGGCGGTGAACCAGGACGGTGCGTCGAACGGTCTGACGGCGCCGAACGGGCGTGCGCAGGAGGAGGTGATCGGTCGGGCGCTGGCGGACGCGGGTCTGGCCCCGTCGGACGTGGACGCGGTGGAGGCGCACGGGACGGGGACGCGGTTGGGTGATCCGATCGAGGCGCAGGCGTTGATCTCCGCGTATGGCGGGGGTCGTGAAGTGCCTTTGCTGCTGGGGTCGTTGAAGTCGAACATCGGGCACGCTCAGGCGGCTGCCGGGGTGGGTGGTGTGATCAAGACGGTGATGGCGTTGCGGGCAGGGGTACTGCCGAAGACGCTGCACGCGCGGGAGCC
>NZ_LGEG01000140.1 GCF_001280125.1 Streptomyces sp. NRRL F-6492 | reverse complement strand
CCTCCCGCCGTGATGGTGAGCGAGGCGCGGTTGACGCGGCTCGGCTGGTGACGGCGGTGACGTCCGCGTACGGCCATGGGCCCCCCTAGAACACAGCGACAGCCGCCAAGTTAGGGGTGGCGCACGCTCCGTGACAAGCGGTTCACGGAAACCGGACCCTCTTCCGTCACCTCCGCGCGGGCACGGCACCTCCCCCGGCGGGTCCCGGCTGGGGCTGGGGCTCGGGTTCCGGCACGGGTCCGCCGGGCTGCGGAGCCGGGCTCGGACCGGGGTCCGGAGGGGTCGGGACCGGGCTGGGGGGCGGGATCGCTCTGCGGGCCCCTCCCGCCGTGATGGTGAGCGAGGCGCGGTTGACGCGGCTCGGCTGGTGACGGCGGTGACGTCCGCGTACGGCCATGGGCCCCCCTAGAACACAGCGA
>NZ_LGEG01000139.1 GCF_001280125.1 Streptomyces sp. NRRL F-6492 | reverse complement strand
GACGACCGTGGCGGCGAGCGGCCCTCGTTCCGGCGCGATGAGCGTCCTTCGTACCAGCGTGATGACCGGCGCGACGACAACCGTGGCGGTGGGTTCCGTAGTGACGATCGCGGTGGTGACAACCGGGGCGGCGACAACCGCGGTGGCGGCTTCCGTCGTGACGAGCGTCGTGACGACCGGGGCGGTGACCGGCCCTCGTTCCGGCGCGACGAGCGTCCCTCGTACCAGCGTGATGACCGGCGCGACGACAACCGTGGTGCCGGTGGTGGCTTCCGTCGCGACGACCGGGGCGGCGACAACCGTGGCGGCGGTGGGTTCCGTCGTGACGATCGCGGTGGTGACAACCGGGGCGGCGACAACCGCGGTGGCGGCTTCCGTCGTGACGAGCGTCGTGACGACCGTGGCGGCGAGCGGCCCTCGTTCCGG
>NZ_LGEG01000138.1 GCF_001280125.1 Streptomyces sp. NRRL F-6492 | reverse complement strand
GCCCCATGTCCCCGCCCCCGGCGCCGGGCCTACCGTGGGCGTCCATGGAACCCCGTACGCCGGAATCCCCCACCCCGGAACCCCGTACGCCCTGGCAGGCGCTCGCCCGGTCCCGCTTCCTCCTCGGCGCCTGGCCGTGGCGGGCCGTCGCGTACCTCGCCACCGGCGTGCTCGCCGGGGCCGCCACCGGTCTCGTCCTCCTCGTCCTCGGGGTCTTCTCCCTGGTCCTCGTCGGGCTGCCGCCGCTCCTGCTCACAGGCCCGGCCCTCGGCGCGCTCGAACGGTTCCGCCTCCGGCTCGTGGACCGGGACCCGGCCCCCGACCCGCACCGCGTCCCCGCCGCCCCCGGCCTCGCCGCCTGGCTCCGGCTGCGGGCGGGGGAGCAGGCGACCTGGCGGGAGTTCGCGTACGCCCTGCTGCTCGCCACCGTCCTGTGGCCGCTCGACCTGGTCGTCCTCGCCGTCGGCGCCGGTCTGCCCCTGGCCCTGATGAGCGCCCCCGTCCAGCTGGCCGCCGACGGACAGGAGGCCAAGGTCGTCAAGGCCCACCTGGTCACCACCTGGCCCGGGGCCTTCGCCGCCGCCCTCCTCGGTGTCGTGCTCCTCGCCGCCCTCGCCCATCCGCTCACCGCCGTCGCCGGGGCCCGCGCCGCCCTCGCCCGCGCCCTGCTCGCCCCGCGCGACGCCCCGGCGGGCGGCATCGGCGAGGTCATCGCCTCCCGGGCCCGGCTCGTCGACGCCTTCGAGGCCGAGCGGCGCCGCATCGAGCGGGACCTCCACGACGGGGCCCAGCAGCGCCTGGTCGCCCTCACCATGACCCTCGGCCTCGCCCGCCTCGACGCTCCGCCGGGACCGCTCGCCGACCAGCTGGCGAAGGCCCACGGGGAGGCCGGGCGGGTCCTGACCGAGCTGCGCGAGCTGATCCACGGCATCCATCCGCAGGTCCTCGCCGACTACGGCCTCGGCCCCGCCCTCACCGACGCCGCCGACCGCTCGGCCGTCCCCGTGGACACCGACGTCGAGCTGCCCCGGCTGCCCCGGGCCGTGGAGAGCGCCGGCTACTTCGCGGGCTGCGAGGCGCTCGCCAACGTCGGCAGGCACAGCGGCGCCCGCCGGGCCCGGATCACCGCCCGGCACGCGCACGGCGTCCTGCGGCTCGACGTCGAGGACGACGGGCGCGGCGGGGCGGACCCGGTCCGGGGGAGCGGTCTGACCGGGCTGGCCGACCGGGTCGCCGTCCTCGACGGCACACTGACGATCACGAGCCCGCCGGGCGGGCCGACCCTCCTCCGAGTGGAGATCCCTTGTCCCGTACCGATCGCTCCGGCGCGGGCCGCCGGCTCCGTGTCGTCCTCGCCGAGGACGGCGTCCTCCTCCGGGAGGGACTGACCGGGCTCCTGGCCCGCTTCGGCCACGAGGTCGTCGCCGCCGTCGGGGACGCCGACGCCCTGCGCGAGGCGGTCGCCGCCCACGACCCGGACGTCGTCGTGACCGACGTGCGGATGCCGCCCGGCTTCCAGGACGAGGGGCTCCGCGCGGCGCTCGCGCTCCGCGCCGAGCGGCCCGGCCTGCCGGTCCTCGTCCTCAGCCAGTACGTGCAGCGCAGCTACGCCGCCGACCTCCTCGACGCGGGCGACGGCACCGGCGTCGGCTACCTCCTGAAGGACCGGATCGGGCAGGTCGAGGAGTTCCTGGACGCGCTGGCCCGGGTCGCGGACGGCGGCACGGTCGTCGACCCCGAGGTCGTGCGGCAGCTGCTGCGGCGCCACCGGGACCCGCTGGCGGCGCTGACCCCGCGCGAGCGCGAGGTCCTGGGCCTGGTCGCGGAGGGGCACTCCAACGGGGCGGTCGCCCGCCGGCTCGTCGTGACCGAGGCCGCCGTCGGCAAGCACATCGGCAACATCCTCGCGAAGCTGGACCTGCCCCCGGCCGAGGACACCCACCGGCGCGTGCTCGCCGTCCTGACCTATCTGAAGGCGTGACCGGGCACGACGAGAAGGCCCCCCGCTTGCGCGGGGGGCCTTCTCCGTCGGTGCGCCGCCAGGGACTCGAACCCCGGACCCGCTGATTAAGAGTCAGCTGCTCTAACCAACTGAGCTAGCGGCGCCTGCTGACAGAGAAAATACTACCCGGTCCCGCGGGGTGCTTCCGACCGCCCCGCGGGAGGGCGGTCAGATCGCCAGCGAGAGGACCACCGGGGCGGCCCTGCGGTTGAGCGTGTCGGCCGCCGCGCGCAGCCGGTGGGCGTGCTCGATCGGCAGGGAGAGCGCCAGACAGCCCACGGACGCGCCCGCCGTCAGCGGCACGGCGGCGCAGACCGTGCCCACCGCGTACTCCTGGAGGTCGAGCACGGGGACGGTGGCCGGCTGGCTGTCGAGCTTGGAGAAGAGGATCCGCTCGCTGGTGATGGTCCGGGAGGTCAGCCGGGCGATCTTGTGCCGGGAGAGGTGGTCGCGCCGCCCGTTCTGGTCGAGCTGGGTGAGCAGGCACTTGCCGACCGCGCTGGCGTGCGCCGCCGAGCGGAAGTCCACCCACTCGTTGACCTTGGGCGTGCGCGGGCCGTCGGCGAACTGGGTGATCTTGACCTCGCCGTCGATGTACCGGCTGATGTAGACGGCCGCGCCGACGGAGTCGCGCAGCTCGGTCAGGGTCTCCTGGAGCTTGGCCTTCAGGGCCTCGCGGCGGGTCAGGCCGGAGCCGAGGAGGACCAGGGAGTCGCCGACCACGTAGGCGCCGTCGGCGACCTGCTCGACGTACCCCTCGCGGCGGAGCATCAGGAGCAGCGAGGAGAGGTGGGCGACGGGGAGGCCGGTCTCGCGGGCGATCTGGGTGTCCGTCACTCCGCCGCCGTGCCGTGAGACCGTCTCCAGGACGCGCAGGGCGTACTGCACCGAGTGGAACGGCGCCGTGGGCTCGGGCTTCAGGGCCACGGTTTCCCCCTACCAGGTTGTGACCGCAAGCTTTCGTACCACGATAACCGCCAAGGACCGTTTGCGGGGCGGCTGTTGGCGAGAATGATGCGGAGGGCCCGGGCCCCCATCTGGGACGCGCCACTCTGGCATATGCCATGGTCACGCTTTCTCCGCAGAACCTCAGGTCAGGGGCGTGCACCCCCGTGCTCGCGCGTACGTTCGGACCGGTCCCGGCGGAAGATTCTCCACCGGGAAACGGACCCGGCGGACCCCCCTCGATGGCCGATAACGCGCGGGGGCGGGGTGGCGAGAACGCGTCACCGCCCCGAGGGGGCGCGCGCGGGGGCGCGAGAAGGGGCGCGTGGCGGGGCGCCGGAGGGGTGCGCGGGGAGGCGCGCGGGGCGCGCGGAGGGGTGCGCGAGGAGGCGCGTGAAGAGGTGTGCGGGGAGGCGTGCGAAGAGGTGTACGGAGAGGTGCGTGAAGAGGCGCGCGGAATAAGCGGAGCCTCCCTCCTGTTCTTCCCTCCATGTATTCGCACGCGTGCCGAGGAGGATCCCGACGGTGACCGACACCATTCGAGGAGAGGCGCGGGGCACCGCCCCCGTACCCCTGTCCGTACTGGACCTGGTGACCGTCGGCAGCGGACGGACGGCGTCCCAGGCCCTCGCCACCAGCGTCGAGCTGTCCCGGCTCGCCGAGCGGCGCGGCTTCCACCGGCACTGGGTGGCCGAGCACCACTCCATGCCCGGGGTCGCCTCCTCCTCCCCGGCGGTCATCCTCGCCCACCTCGCCGCCCACACCCGGCGCGTCCGGCTCGGCTCGGGCGGCGTCATGCTGCCCAACCACGCCCCGCTCGTCGTCGCCGAGCAGTTCGGCACCCTGGAGGCCCTCGCCCCGGGCCGGGTCGACCTCGGCCTCGGCCGCGCCCCCGGCACCGACGGCGCCACGGCCGCCGCCCTGCGCCGCACCGACCGGCTGAACGAGGGCGCCGACGATTTCCCCGAGCAGCTCGCGGAGCTGACCCGGTTCCTGGACGACGACTTCCCGGACGGGCACCCGTACGCCCGGATCCACGCCGTGCCCGGCCCGGTGCAGGGGCCGAAGGGACGCCCGCCGATCTGGCTGCTCGGCTCCTCCGGCTTCAGCGCCCGGCTCGCCGGCGTGCTCGGGCTGCCCTTCGCCTTCGCCCACCACTTCTCGGCCAGGAACACGATCCCGGCGCTCGACCTCTACCGGGACTCCTTCCGCCCCTCGGAGGCGCTCGACGCGCCGTACGCGCTGATCGGCGTCTCGGCGCTCGCCGCCGACGAGGCCGCGCAGGCCCGCCGCCAGGTGCTCTCCGGTGCCCTCGCGATGCTGCGGCTGCGCACCGGCCGGCCCGGTCTGGTGCCGACGCCGGAGGAGGCGGAGGCGTACGCCTTCAGCCCCGCCGAGCGGGAGTTCGTGGACGGCTGGCTCGCCAACGTCGTGCACGGCACCCCGGACGAGGTCCGCACGGGTCTGGACGACCTGCGGAAGCGGACGGGCGCCGACGAGCTGATGATCACGGCCAACGCGCACGGCGGGGAGGCGCGGCTGCGGAGCTACGAACTGATCGCGGACGCGTACGGGATGCCGGAGCTCGCCGGGTAGTCGGAGGCGTCCGGTCGTCCGGTCCGCCCGTTCCGGGTCGGGGGCCGCCGGGTAAAACCCTGATTTCCGAGGCCGGTTGGTTCACCGTCGAACGAACCCCGGGCCTTCCCTAAAGGAGCCTTAAACCGCTCGTCACCGATGGTGGCGGGCGGTTCCGTTTTGTGCTGCACGCCTCTGACAAGGGCTTTCTCCTGTCAATTGGTCTAGTCCTCAATCTGGTTCAGACCATTGACTCACCGTTCACGCGGCGGTTATCACTGCTCCAGCTCCTGTACGGCACCACCCCGTCCCCCCATCCGGAGGCCGCACGTGCACCCCCGTAAGTCATTGATCGCCGCGCTCCTGAGCTCGGCCCTCGCCGCCGGCGCGCTCGCGGCGACCGCCGGACTCGGCTCCGCCCAGGCGGCCCCCACCTCGACCACCGCCTCCGCGGGCAACGTGCGCATCGCGTACTACGACCAGTGGAGCGTCTACGGCAACGCGTTCTACCCCAAGCACCTCGACACCCGGGGCATCGCGAGCCAGCTGGACGTCATCAACTACTCGTTCGGCAACATCCACCCCACCAACCTCACCTGTTTCATGGCCAACAAGGCCGCGGGCGACGACAACAACCCCAACGCGGGTGACGGTGCGGGCGACTCCTACGCCGACTACCAGAAGTCCTTCAGCGCGGCGGACAGCGTCGACGGCGTCGCCGACAAGTGGGACCAGCCGATCGTGGGCGTCTTCAACCAGTTCAAGGAGCTGAAGGCGAAGTACCCCCACCTGAAGATCAACATCTCGCTGGGCGGCTGGACCTACTCCAAGTACTTCCACGACGCGGCGAAGACGGACGCGAGCCGCAAGAAGCTCGTCTCCTCCTGCGTCGACCAGTACCTCAAGGGCAACCTGCCGGTCGAGGGCGGCTACGGCGGCGCGGGCACGGCGGCCGGCATCTTCGACGGCATCGACATCGACTGGGAGTACCCGGGCTCCTCCGGCGGCCACCTGGGCAACCACTACGGCCCCGAGGACAAGCAGAACTTCACCCTCCTGCTCGCCGAGTTCCGCAAGCAGCTGAACGAGTACGGCGCGGCCAACGGCGGCAAGAAGTACCTCCTGACCGCGGCCCTCCCGGCCGGCCAGGACAAGATCAAGTACATCGAGACGGACAAGATCGGCGCGTACCTCGACTACGCGAACATCATGACGTACGACATGCACGGCGCCTGGGACGGCGACGGGCCGACGTACCACCAGTCCCCGCTGTACCCCTCCCCGAACGACCCGACCGACCCGATCGCGCCGGGCACCGAGAAGTACAGCGTCGACGCGGCCATCGACTCCTGGATCGACGGCAACCCGACCTACGGCATCGCGGGCGGCTTCCCCGCCAACAAGCTGACCCTGGGCTACGAGTTCTACTACCGCGGCTGGAAGGGCGTCCCGGCCGGGACCACCAACGGCCTCGCGCAGACCGCCACCGGCGGCTCCGGCGCCCGCCCGCTCAGCCAGCAGGCCGGCATCGCGCACTACAAGGAGCTCGGCGGCATCGTCGACAACGCGTCGACCACCTTCTGGGACGACCAGTCGAAGTCCTCGTACTTCTACAAGGACGGCGAGTTCTTCACCGGCCTCAACCAGAAGTCCATCCAGGCCCGGGTGGACTACGGCAAGCAGCGCGGCCTGGCCGGCGCGATGATGTACTCCCTGCTCGGCCTGGACAACAACGCCACGCTCCTGAAGCAGATCAACACCGCGCTCGGCGGCACCACCACCGAGCCGACCAACCCGACCACCCCGCCGACGACGCCTCCCACGACGCCGCCGACCACCCCGCCCACCACGCCTCCGACGACCCCGCCGACCACCGGCTGCGGCTCGGTCCCGGCGTACGTGGCCGGCACGGTCTACAACGCGGGCAACCAGGTCTCCCACAACGGCCGCAAGTACAAGGCCAAGTGGTGGACCCAGAACGAGGCCCCCGGCACCACCGGCGAGTGGGGCGTCTGGCAGGACCTCGGCGCCTGCTGAGCCACCGGCCCCCGCCGCACCCCTCATGACCGCTGCCCCCGCCCGGAATGTCCCTCCGGCCGGGGGCAGTTCCATGCCCGGGGGCGGCCCCTGCCGGGGTGGGGCGGGGCGCGCGGATCAGGCCGGCAGGGGCTCCGTGCCGATCAGCTCCGCGATCCGGTCCGGGGCCACCGCCCGCGAGTACAGCCAGCCCTGCCCCGTGTCGCAGCCGATCCGCCGCAGCCGGCTGGCCTGCCCCGCGGTCTCGACGCACTCGGCGGTGACCGTCAGCCCGAGCCGGTGCGCGAGCTGGACGAGCGCCTCGACGATCAGCTCGTCGGCCGGGTTGGCGTGCTCCTCGTCCTGGAAGCCGCGGACGAAGGAGCCGTCCAGCTTGAGCACGGAGACCGGGAGCCGGCTCAGATAGGCGAGGTTCGAGTAGCCGGTGCCGAAGTCGTCGATCGCGATCCGCACCCCCATGTCGCTCAGCGCCTGGAGCGCCTGGAGCGGCCGGCCCGCCGAGCCCATCACGGCGGACTCGGTCAGCTCCAGCTGGAGCAGGTGCGGGGCGAGCCCGGTCTCCGCGAGGATGCCGGCCACGTCCGCGACCAGGTCGGAGTCCCAGACCTGGCGGACCGCCACGTTGACGCTCACGAACAGCGGGCGCTCGCGCGGATGGTCCGTCTGCCACTGCCGGGCCTGACGGCAGGCGGTGCGCAGGATCCAGCGGCCCAGCTCCACGATGGAGCCGTCCTCCTCGGCGATCCCGATGAACCGATTCGGCGCGAGCGGGCCGAACTGCGGGTGGTGCCAGCGCACCAGCGCCTCCACCCCGCGCACGCTCCCGTCGGCCAGGTCCACGAGCGGCTGGTACTCCAGGGCGAACTCCCCGCCCTCCACGGCCGGCCGCAGGGTGGAGGAGAGCGCCTGCCGGGTCATCCGGTGGGCGTTGCGCTCGGGGTCGAAGAGGGTCCAGCGGGCCTTGCCGTCCGCCTTCGCCCAGTACAGCGTGGTGTCGGCGGCCTGCATCAGGGCGGTCGCCGTCGTCCCCCGCCCGGAGCGCTCGACCACGCCGATGGAGGCGGAGACCGAGATCCGCTGCCCGGCCAGGTCGAAGGGGTCCTGGAGCACGTCGAGCACCGCGCGCGCCAGGTCCGCCAGCTGCTCGGTGCCGGTGGAGTCCTCGACCAGGATCGCGAACTCGTCCCCGCCGAGCCGGGCCACCAGATGGCCGCCGCTGCGGGTGTAGCCGTCGCTGTCCGCGCACCCGGTCAGCCGCCCGGCGACGGCGGCCAGGAGCCGGTCCCCGACCCGGTGGCCGAGGGTGTCGTTGACCGCCTTGAAGCCGTCGAGGTCGAGGTAGCAGAGGCCGATCCGCCCTGTTCTGCCATACCCGTGCGACTCGTACGACTCGTGTGACCGGTGCGGCGCGTACGGCTCCGGGGACGCGGCGGTCTCCTGCCGGGCGGCGTCCAGGGCGGCCGAGAGGCGCTCGAAGAAGAGCGCGCGGTTGGGCAGCCGGGTCACCGGGTCGTGCATCTGGAGGTGGCGCAGGCGCGCCTGGAGCTCGCGCCGGTCGCTGATGTCCGCGATCGAGAGCAGGACCCGCCGGCTGCCGGGCACCGGGGCGACGGTGACCTCGGCCCACAGCGAGCGCCCGTCGGCGTGCTTGAGGCGGCGGGTGCAGCGGAAGCGGGAGCGGCGGCCGCCGAGCACCTCCCGGTACGCGTGCCAGGTGCGCCCGTCGGAGGCGAGGTCGACGAGGTCGGCGGCGGCCTGTTCGCGGAGCGTCCCGGCCTCGGCGCCGAGGAGGGCGCCGAGGGAGTCGTTGGCCGCGACGACCACGCCGTCCTGGTCGACGAGGGCCATGGCGAGCCGGGCGACCCGGAAGGCGGCACCGTAGTCGCGGAGTTCGGCCTCCCGGCGTCCGGTGTGACGCTCCGTGAGGGCGGGCTCGGCCGCGCGTGTCTCCGCCGGCTCCGGGTGCACCGGTCCTTCGGGGGTTCCGCTCACCACTCGCTCCCGTAGGGCAGTCGGGCCGGTCGCACGGGGACGGGACGGTCGGCCGAGGAAGAGTGAGCCGATCATAGGGCCAGGCCGGGCGGCCGTTCCAGCTCCGGGGTGCGCCCGGGGGCCGCCCGGCGCTGTGAGGATCCCCACCGGAGCACCCTGCCCGATCGTTTCTGCCCGGCTCTGACACGGGTCGATGACGGGGTGACCGAATGTGACTTTCCGTGAACCGATCCACGTCCGTGTCGCGTCGACGCGGCGTTGCGCACTCACCCGACCGGGGCAGTGGAAACGTGCGAAATTAAGCAAATCATCACAAGGTGGGTGGGATGTCCCGCATTCGTGATCCGGAGGTCCATGTGAGGGGTCAGCAGCCACCCGGGGGAGTGGAGCGGCGTCCGCGGCTGCGCGCCGGCGCGGCCGCCTTCACCTCGCTCGCCGCCCTGGCCGCCACCGGGCTCGTCGCGGGCCCCGCCGTCGGCGTGCCCGCGGCGAACCCCTGCGCCCTGCCCCGCACCCAGGCCCACCACTCGCTCGGCCTCGACACCTGGAACGGCTCGTACCCCCGCCCGGACCGGGACCTCGACGCGGTCGTGGTCTTCCTGTCCTTCCCGGACTCCGAGCCGCTCACCACGCCGGCCGAACTCGCCGCCGACCACTTCCCCGGCACCAGCGACTTCTTCGAGCGCGCCTCCTACGGGAACTTCACCCTGACCCCGCACGCCCGCACGACGTGGACCCCGATGCCGCGCGAGTCGGGCGCGTACGACATACAGCGGGACTGGGACGCCGGGAAGCGGGCCGAGTACCTCCGCGACGCGATCGCCGCCGCCGACGGGGACGTCGACTTCTCCCGGTACGACATCGTCTACCTGGTCGCGGACCCGGACGCGCCGGGCGTGGACTCCGACGCGACCAAGGTCGTCAACCTGGACCGTCCGCTGGAGGCCGACGGCGCCGAGATCGAGCGGGTCGTCACGGTCTTCGAGCGGCACCCGCCCGACCGCAACGTCCTGGCCCACGAGACCGGTCACGTCTTCGACCTGCCGGACCTCTACCACCGGCCGGAGGACGGCAAGGGCGACTGGGACACCCACGTGGGCGACTGGGACGTCATGGGCAGCCAGTTCGGCCTCTCCCCGGACCTCTTCGGCTGGCACAAGTGGAAGCTCGGCTGGCTCTCCCGCGCGCAGGTGACCTGCGTCCAGGGCCCGGAGTCCCGGGTCGTCGCCCTGGAGCCGACCGACGCCCCGCCCGGCGACGGCGGCACGCTCGGCACCCGGCTCGCGGTCGTCCGCACCGGCCCCGACAGCGTGCTCGCGATCGAGGCCAGGAGCGACGCCGGGAACGACTCCGAGACCTGTACGGAGGGCGTGCTCGTCTACCGGGTGCGCGGCACCACGGCCTCCGGGGACGGTCCGGTCGAGGTCGTGGACGCCCATCCGCGCACCGAGGCCTGCTGGGAGCGCTCGGTCTACGCGCCGCTCGCGGACGCCCCGCTGGAGGAGGGCGAGACCTTCACCGTGCCCGGGACCGGCGTCCGGGTCGAGGTCATGGACCGGTCGGGGTCGGACGTCTGGACGGTCAGGGTCACCCCGACGGGCCGGGACTGACCCCCGCCCCCTCGCCCCCCGTGCCCTCCGCCTCCTCCGCACACGAAGAAGCCCCCCGCTCGCGCGGGGGGCTTCTTCCGTCTGTGCGCCGCCAGGGACTCGAACCCCGGACCCGCTGATTAAGAGTCAGCTGCTCTAACCAACTGAGCTAGCGGCGCCTGCTGACGTCGTAGACATTAGCACCCGGATCGGCGGGAGGAAAAATCGATACCCGCACGTCGGCGGCGGAGACCGCCCGGACGGCCCGCACGCAGGCCCAGAGCACGACCTCGGGGCCGGGCAGCCAGGGGTGGAGGGTGTCGGGGGCCACCAGCCAGCGGGGCCCGGCGGAGCCGGAGGGCACGAGCGGCGGCACGGTCACCGCGTCCCCGAGCCCGTGGCAGAGCGGCCGGGGCACCGCGTCGCCCCACTCCTCCCAGTCGAGCAGGGCGGGCAGCCGCTGGGCCGTGCCGGGCGCGGCGAACAGCATCATCCGGCCCCGGTGGACCGCGACGGGCCCCGATCCCGGGCCCTCCGTCCACAGCTTGTCCAGCATCCGGCGCCCGAAGACCGGGTCCACGTTGACGACGTCGAAGACCGTCCCGCAGGGCAGCGCGGCGGCCGAGGCGGGCCGGGACTCCCAGCGGGTGAGCGCGGCGCCCCGCCCGCCGGCGGCCGAGGCCAGCCAGGAGGCCCCGTCGGCGGTCACCCGGGCGGTCTGGTGCCGCCCCTCGTCGCCCTCCCGGAGGAACCGGAACATGTCGTGCGGGGTCTCTTCGCGCAGCCACGTCGTCATGCGTCCAGGTGTACCGGGAGTGACGGGACGGTTTCCCAGGGTTCCCGGAAATCCTGACAGGAGATGCGGGCGGGGAGTATCGTGCGCCCTCGGCATATGCCAGGGGTGGTTTTTCAGTCACCACGCAGGCCTCCGGCCACACGCGCCCCCGTCTCGCGCCCCCACGCTCCAGAACGACGCCCGCGCGCCCCGAGAGCCGTCCGGGCCGCTCGCGCGCCCCCGCTCAGTCCTCCGCGGACCGCCCGCCCGGAACGACGCCCGCCGCCCGCTCAGTCCTCCGCCGGCCGCCCGCCCGACCGGATGAGGTCGCGGCCGAACTCGATCATCTTGCGGGCGTAGTCCTCGGTCCACTGGGCCCGCTCGGCGACGTCGGCCACCGTCAGCCGGTCGAACCGGCGCGGATCGGCCAGCTGCGCCGCCGCGATCGCCTGGAACTCGGTCGCCCGGTCCGTCGCCGCCCGGAAGGCGAGCGTCAGCTCCGTCGCCCGGGACAGCAGCTCCCGCGGGTCCTCCAGCGACTCCAGGTCGAAGAAGTGCTCCGGATCTGCGGACGCCTCGGCAGGCTCGAAGATCAGCGGCGCCGGCCGAAGCCGCCGCTGCCCGCTCCGCTCCGCGGATTCCGCCATCATCGTTCTCCTCTTCGCACAGGTCCCGCACGGGCACGCCCGCGCACGGCCGGGCCGCGCACGGACACGGCCCGGAGACCCGGGCCGCCATCCATTGTCCCGCGCCCCGCAAGGGCGCGAACCTCCGACCGCGCGCCCCGGGCTCACGGCGCCCAGGCCACCCGGTGTTCCCCCAGGTGGGAGAGGACCGCGTGGTTCGCCTCCCAGCCGTCGGGGAACGAGACCGCCGCGCCCAGCCGGACCGGTTCCGTCGACGGGTGCTCGTCCAGGAGGTCCGCCACGCCCGCGCGGCACACCACCACGCACGCGTGCCGGTGCCGGGAGGCCAGCACGCACAGACGGCCCGTCTCCAGGTGGAAGGCGGTCGCGTCCGGGCGGCCGGACAGCGGGTGGAGGACCACCGTCACGTCGTACTCGCGCCCCTGGAGCCGGTTCGCGGTGTCCACCGTCACCCCGGACACGCCGAGGTCCGCGAGCGCCGCCCGGACCGCCGCCGCCTGGTCGCGGTGGGCGGTGCCGACCGCGATCCGGTCGGGGGTCAGGGGCACGGGGTGCTCCGCGCGCTCCGAGACCGCCGCGCCGCCCCGGTCCAGGAGCCGCCGCACCACCAGGGCGATCGCGCCCACCGCCTCCGGATCGGTGCGCGGGGTGTGCCGGGCCGGGAGTTCGAGCAGGCCCCAGCCCGACTCGGCCGCCTCGTCCAGGACCCGGTCCGGTCCCGACCCGTCCGACGGCACCCCGAAGGACAGCCTCCGGTCCCCGTGCCCGGTGCCGCTGCGGAACGGCGTGTACGGGTAGAACGCGTCCGACACCAGCGGCGCCGCCGACGCGGGCAGCCGCCACGACACCGGCAGCCGGTGCTGCGGCAGCTCCGGATTGTGCGCGAGCAGGGTCGAGACCGCGCTCGCGGACGGGTCGTACGTCAACCCCGCCCACTGCTCCGCGCCCACCACCGAGAACGGGTCCAGCTGCCCCGGGTCGCCCACGAACAGGGCCCGCTCGAAGAGCCCCGCCACCGCGAGCAGCGCGTCCGACCGCATCTGGTACGCCTCGTCCACGATCGCGTGCGCCCACGGCTCGACGTTCTTCACGTGCCCCCACTTGGCGGCCGTCGAGATCACCACCGGAAGCCCGGCCAGGTCGCCCGCCTTCGCCGACTTCCGTACGTTCTCCAGGTCGTCGAGCGCCTTGTCGTACGGGTCGGAGTCGCTGGAGTGCAGCCGGCCCACCTCCAGCTCCGGCTCCTTCTCGGCCAGCCGCAGCACCAGGTCGTCCACCTGCGCGTTCGTCTGCGCGACCACCATCAGGGGGCGGCCGGCGGCGGCCAGTTCCAGGGCGGCCCGCACGACGAGCGTCGACTTGCCCGCGCCCGGCGGGGAGTCCACCACCACGCCCCGCGCGCCGCCGTGCAGGGTGTCCGCAAGGATGGCGGCCGTCGCCCGCCCGGCCTCGGCGGAGGGATCGAACACGGTCACGGCACGTCCTCGGGGGTCACGGGGTCGAACACGGTCACAGGACGTCCTCGGGGGTCACGGGGTCGGGCAGCTCCACGGCGTCCGCCCGGGGCGGGCCGCCGTGCGTCCAGGGCGTCTCCTCCGGGTCCGGCAGCGCGGGACCGACCCGCTGGTCGTGCTCGAAGAGCGTCCAGGCGATCCGCTCGCCCTTCTCCGGCACCGAACCCTCCGCCGGCTCCTTCGACCGGCCCATCCGGTCCAGGACCCGGAGCACCAGAGGGCCGTCCTCCTCGTACCGCACGAACTCCGCCGCCTGCGGCTTCCCTCCGAGCGAGCGGTACACCCGCGTCCCCGCCTCCAGGTGCGGCCGGTCGTCCGTGCGGACCGTCAGCAGCGGCCGGGGCGCGGGCCGCTTCGACTCCGTCCACGCCATCGTCACCTCCACCACCTCCGCCGCGAACGCCTCGCCCGCGAGCCGCCGGCCCGCCAGGACCAGCGGATCGTCCAGGGCCTCCTGCGCCTCCAGCTGGCCCTGCGCCTGCTCGCGCGCCGCGAGCTTCCGCGCCGCCGTCACCGCGTCGTCCCGGCGCGGCTGCGGCGGCTCGCCGGCCGCGACCCGGTCCCGGTGGGCGGTGAAGGACCAGCGGTCCCGGGTCCAGCGGTCCCCGACCCTGGCCCCCTCCGGCAGCTCCCGCAGCAGCCCGACCGCCCGCCACACCGCGTCCCACGTCGGCTTCAGCTGCGAGACGACGAGCCGGCGCACCTCCCGCTCGGCCGCGAGCAGCTCGCCGAGGGCCCGCTCGGCCGCCTCGGCCTCCTCGGCCGCGCCGGACGCCTGCCGGGCCCGGTCGTACCGCTCGATCGCGGGCGCGAGCAGCCGGTTGTCGAAGGCCGGGTCCGTGGCGGGCCCGGCGGGCGGGCAGAAGAGCTGCCCCCGCTCGTCCCGGCCCGCCTCCGCGTGCAGCGCGCCCTCCCGGCCCGGCACCCCGTCCTCCGGGTCGATCCAGGCGAGCAGCGCGCCCAGGTGCTGGTCCTCCAGGGACGACTGGCCGGTCGCCCAGTGCCGGTTGAGCAGGTCGGTCGCCGCGAGCAGCAGCGACGAGCCGGGCACCCGGGCCCGCTCCCCGAAGTGCGTCAGCCAGCGCCCGAGCAGCGGCACCCGGGGCGGCGCGGGGAACGGCGTCTCCGGGTCCTGCTCGGCCGTCCGCCGGAACCGCGTCGACCGCCCGAGCATCCGCACGTACTCGACGCCCGCCTGGCTCGGCACGATCAACTGCGGCGCGTCCGAGCACAGTTCGACCTCGACCCGCACCTTCTTGCCGGTCTCGGCGTCCGTCTCGTTCCTTTCCACCAGCTCGACGACGTCCGCGAACGCGTCGACGTACGGCAGGACCTCCTCGGCCAGGTCTGCGAGGAACGCGAACCGCAGGTCGCGGTCGCGGGGCTGGGGCACCACCAGGAGCCTCGGCTCCCCGGGGTCGGTGCCGACGAGCGCGCCCAGCGGGGCGCCCGCCTCACCGGCGGTGGTCAACGGCACCAGGACGAGCGGCCGTTCGGACACCCGCCGGTGCCGCACGGTGGCGAGCGGCTGCGCCCGGCCCGACTCGACGGCCTCCATCCGGGCCAGCGTGGAGATCAGCGACATGCGAGGCCCTCCCGGGGCGCGGTGCGGGAAAGGGACGTCAGCAGGGGCATTCGACGTGCTCCCGGGGGATGCGGGCGGGCGCCGACGCCAGCGCCTCCTCGCGCAGGGCCCTGGCCCGCCGCAGGGCCGCCACCGCCGGGTCGTCCGGGTCGCCCGCCTCGCCGCGCGCCGCCGCCAGGACCGCGCCGACCGTCGTCAGACCGCCCAGCTCACCCCGTACCGAACGGCCCAGGGTCTCCACCGCGCCCGCCTCCCGCGACCGCGACCGGCAGTGGAAGGCCAGCTCGCAGGCGGCCAGGCACTCCGGCGCGTACTGGTGGGGCACGGACTCCACCGACGCCGTCAGCTCCTCCGGCGAGCGCTCGGCCACGTCGAAGTCGACGCCCTCCGGCAGGGCGTCCGCGATCTCGTCGATCCGGGTGAGCCGGTCCAGCTGGCGCCGGGTCACCGACCGCTGCTTGCGCACGTCGACGACCGAGGCCGTCGGCACGTTCGAGAAGTCCTTCGGGCAGACGAGGAGCACCGAGTGCGCCACCCGCGCGCCCTCCGTCACCGCCGCCACTCGCTCCAGGGCCAGCACGTACACGGCGGCCTGGCGGGCCGCCGCGCCCACCTTCGCCGCGTCGGCCGAACCGTCGATCGTCGGGAAGGACTTGATCTCGACCACCGTCCAGCCGCCGTCCGGGCGCACCACCACCGCGTCCGGCTCCAGGTAGACCGGCGAACCCGCCACCTCCAGGGCGAGCAGCGGATGGTCGAGCAGCGTCCACGCCCCGGAGCCGGTCGCCTCCCGCAGCGCGAGCGCCGTGCGCGCCACCCGGCCCTCGGGCCCGGCCGCCGTCAGATCGGGCACGGCCACCCCGCCGGGCTCCTCCACCCCGAGCAGCCGCAGCAGTTCGCGGCCGCCGTCCGCCTTCACCTTCGCCTCGAAGGAGTTGCCCCGCACGATCGCGAACTGCGACTGCCCGAAGGGGGCCGGGGAGCCGAGCTTCGCGGCGAGGGCGGACTTGTCGACCCCGGCGCCGTCGAGCAGGGCCCGCCGCCGGCAGCCGGGGTTGGCCGCGAGCGCCGCGAGCGCCCGCGCGTCCAGCGGACGCGGCGCGTTGGCCGGTCCGCGCAGCTCAGCGAGCCGCTGCCGACGTGTCGTCTGCGGCAGTGGCGGCAGACCGTTGTCCGGGGATGTGCTCACCCGCCGAAGTCTCGCATCCCCCACTGACAACCGGAGGGGCTTCCCCCGTTCCCGCCGTCCCACCCGTCGTTCCGCCCGCCGTCCCGCCCGTCGTTCCGCGCAGCCGGTCGACCACCCGCAGCGCGTGCGGCGCCAGCAGGAAACCGGCCCCCATCACGGCCGCCCCCGCGACCGCGTCCAGCAGGTAGTGGTTGGCCGTGCCCATCACCACCACCGTCGTGAGCAGCGGATACGCCACCCCGAGCGCCTTCGTGAGCGGAGTCCGCCCGTACCGCCACAGCATCACCCCGCACCACAGCGCCCACCCCACGTGCAGACTGGGCATCGCCGCGTACTGGTTGGTCATCCCGCCGAGGCCGCGCGGCGCGCTGGCCTCGCCGCCCCACCAGCCGTACGCGCTGAAGTGCGCCATCGTGTCGGTGAATCCGTGCGCCGCGTCGAGCAGCCGGGGCGGGCAGGTCGGCAGCAGCGTGAAGCCGACGAGCCCCAGCAGGGTGGCGGCCATCAGCCAGGCGCGGGCCGCCCGGTAGTGCGCGGTCCGCCGCCGGAACAGCCACACCAGGACCGCCGGGGTGACCAGGTAGTGCAGCGTGGCGTACGCGAAGTCCGCCGGTATCCCGAGCGCGGGGACGTCCGTGAACAGCCGGTTCAGGGGGCGCTCCGCGTCGATCCCGAGCAGCCCCTCCAGGCGCAGGATCGCGAGCCCGTGGTCGACGGCCGTGGCCTCGTCGCCCCGCACGAGCAGCCGCCCGCCGGTGTAGGCCGCGTACACGACGCCGATCAGTGACAGCTCGGCCCACCAGCGTGGCTCGCGCATGGACAAGGTCCCTCCCGTAAGGCGTACGGCCCGGGGGAGGGGACGCCGGACGGCACCCGGAGGTTGCCCGCGTGTCGCCCCGAATTCGGTTGGGCGATGATGGAAGGAGCACGTCCGCACCGCGAACCTCTGGAGAGCCTTCCCATGGCACCGCGCATCCTGCTCGCCCGGCACGGCCAGACCGAGTGGTCGCTCCTCGGCCGCCACACCGGCAGGACCGACATACCCCTGCTCGAAGAGGGGCGGCGCGGCGCGAAGCTGCTCGGCGAGCGCCTCCACCGCGGCCCCTGGCAGGGCCTGCCCGGCACGGAGGTGCGCACCAGCCCCCTGGTCCGGGCGAGCGAGACCTGCGCCCTCGCCGGCTTCGGCGACCGGGCCGAGCCCTGGGACGCGCTGATGGAGTGGGACTACGGGGCGTACGAGGGCCTCACCCCGCCCCAGATCAAGGAGCGGCAGCCGGACTGGTTCATCTGGCGCGACGGCGTCCCCGGCGGCGAGACCCTGGCGCAGCTGTCGGACCGCGCCGACGGGATCGTGGAGTGGGCCCGCTCCGCCGACCGCGACGTCCTGGTCTTCGCCCACGGGCACATCCTGCGCTCCATCGGCGCCCGCTGGCTCGGCGAGGACGTCTCCTTCGCCGCCCGCATCCGCCTCGACCCGACGAGCCTGTCGGTCCTGGGCTGGGCGTACGACGCCCCGGCGATCGAGCGCTGGAACGACACCGGGCACCTGGAGCAGTGACGGCCCCGTACCGCCGGGCACCTGGGGCGGTGACGGCCCCGTACCGCCGGGCACCTGGGGCGGTGACCGCCTCTCCGCGTGCTCCTCAGCGGACGGCCGCCAGCACCCGGCCGGTCTCCGCGAGGAGTTCGCGGATCCGGGCCGAGGCGATGCCGTCGAGGGAGTCCACCACCCGCCGTGCCTCCTCCGCCGCCTCGTCCGGACGGCCCGCGTGCGCCAGGTCCCTGGCGAGCTGGGCGCGGTAGAGCGCGAGGTTCCGGGCGAAGTGCGGGTTCTGCAGGACCGTGGCCCGGTGGGAGTGGCGGACGGCCCGGCCCCAGTCGCCGAGCACCGCCCGGCACTGGGCCTCCTGCGCCTCCCGCTCCGGCTCCCCGAAGAAGGACATCCACTCCGGGTCGCCGTCGGCCGGGCCCCGCTCGAAGAAGGCGTGGGCGCGGCCGAGGGCCCGCTCGCAGGCGGACCGGTCGCCCAGCGCCGCCCACGCGCACGCCTCCCGCAGCGACAGCAGCGACAGCAGCCGGGCCGAGTCCAGCGACCGCGCGGCCCGCAGCCCGGCCTGCGCCGCCCGCACCGCCTCCCGGTACCGGCCGGTGTCCCGGGCCAGGAACGACGTGTTGCAGAAGGCGTGCGCCTCCAGCGCGGCGTTTCCGGAGGTTCCCGCCACGCGCGCGGTGGCGAGGGCCTCCGCGTAGTGCGAGCGCGCGTCCTCGTGCCGCCCCGAGTCGTGGGCCAGCCAGCCGACGGAGAGGGAGAGTTCGCCCGCGCCCGCGTGCAGCCGGTCCTCGGTGGAGCGGCGGGCCGCGGTGCCGGCGTCGAGCAGCGCGTACGCGGTGCGGAGCGGCTGGGCGGCCACCTTGTAGAGCCCGTCGGCGCCGTGCCGGTCGTCGAGCAGCCGGATCCGCCGCACGGCGTCCTCGACGGCCCGCACCTCGGTCTCGCCGATCCGGTGGGTCCCGCGGGGGCTGGGGATCGCGACGGCGGGGCCGCCGACTCCCAGCGAGGCGGCCGCCAGGGCGGCGGAGCCGCTCGTCATGAATGCGCGACGCAGCACGTCGCTCTCCTCATCGTTCCGGGTCGTGGAGGCGCCGGGGGGCGACGTCCCGGCCGGGACGGTCCGCCGCCGGCCGCGCACCGTCTCCCGCGCGGAGAAGCCCAGGTCGGAGAGGCCGAGTCCGGGGAACATGTGCAGGAAGACCCGCTCGTACGCGTAGTTCGGGCAGCGGATCTCGCCCGCCTCCACGCGCCCGATGTAGCGGGCGTCGCACGCGACCTGTTCGCCGATCTCCCGCGCCGCCCGGCGGACGGCCGCGGCGAACTCCGCCGGCGACTGCTGTCCGCGGAGCCTGCGGAAGGCGAGGTTGGGAACTGCCCGTGACACCGCCATGGCCGAGCCCTCTCCTGGTGCTGCCGGGTGGTCCGGCGGCAGAAACGTACCCGCTGTGACCGGACGCCTACGCAGAGTTTGGCTACAAATCGGATATCTCGCCTGCGATCTGCCATGAACTGCCATCCTTTGCGGCGGGAAACCGCCGTAGCCGTTGACGCGCAGGGGCGTTGAACCGTAGGGAGAGACGAAACGTGTCTCCTCATGGAGCGAGGAGGGGTCCCATGTCGGAGATCGGTTCACAGTCGGCCGCTCGGCCCGCGCCCGCCCCGGGCACCGCCGGGGCCGAGTCCGCCGCCGAAGCCTGGGACCTGGTCACCGTTCCGGTCCGCCAGGGCCTGGAGGCCGTCGACATCCTGCGCCGCGCCGGCGCCCCCGCCGTGGGCCCCGTGGTGCACGACGGGACCTGCGACACCCTGGGCTTCCTGGTGCCGCCCGGCACCGCCGCCGCCTGGGACGTGCCGGGCAGCGCCTGTACGCGCACCTCGGGGCGCGGCCTCCGCCTCCCCGAGCTGCCGGAACTGCCCGAGCTGCCGGAATCGGCCGGCGGCGCCCCCCGCCCGGCCGGCTGGCTGCTGCCCCCCGGCGACACCGACCCGGTCACCGACCCCGTCGTCCTGCGCCGGGCGCTCGGCGAGGCGGCCCGGCTCATCGAGGCCGCCGACGGCTGTCGCTGAGCCCGCTGAGCCCGCTGAGCCCGCTGAGCCCGCTGAGCCCGCGGAGCCCGCCCGGCGGGCCCGCGCGCACCCTCCACGGTCCGATCGTCCGATAATGGACCGATGGCCAGGAACAAGCAGCGTGACCGGGCGGCGGCGGCCCCCCTCAGCGAGACCGTCGACGGCGGCCTCGCCGAACTCGTACCCGACCGGGAGCGCCCGCGCGCCTGGACGCTGCTCGTCGACGGCGCCCCGCAGTCGCACGTCGACCTGGACGACCCCGCGTACCTCTCCTTCGAGTACCAGCGGCGCCTCGGCCACGCCGTGGACCTCGCCGCCCCGCCGAACCGCCCGCTCCAGGCCGTGCACCTCGGCGGCGGCGCCCTCACCCTCGCCCGGTACGTCGCCGCGACCCGGCCCCGCTCCACCCAGCAGGTCGTGGAGCTCGACGAGCCCCTGGTGCGGTTCGTCCGCCGGGAGCTGCCGCTCGACCCCGGCGCCCGCGTACGGGTCCGCTCCGCCGACGCCCGCGCCGGCCTCGCCAAGGTCCAGGACGGCTGGGCGGACCTGATCATCGCGGACGTCTTCGGCGGAGCCCGTACCCCCGCCCATCTGACCAGCACCGAGTTCCTCGCCGAGGTGCGGCGGGCGCTGCGGCCCGGCGGCCTCTACGCGGCGAACCTCGCCGACGGCCCGCCGCTGGCCCATCTGCGCGGCCAGATCGCCACGGCCGCCGCCGTCTTCCCCGAACTGGCGCTGACCGCCGACCCGACCGTGCTGCGCGGCCGCCGCTTCGGCAACGCGGTCCTGCTCGCCTCCGACCGGGAGCTCCCGGTCGCCGAACTGACCCGCAGGGTCGCCACCGACCCGCACCCGGGCCGGGTCGAACACGGGCGGGCCCTCGCCGACTTCGCCGGGGGAGCGGCCCCGGTCACCGACGCGAGCGCCAAGCCGTCACCGGCCCCGCCCGCCTCCGTCTTCCGCTAGGGGGTGTCCGGAAAGTCCCGCACGGCGCCCACGGCGCCCGGCACGCACTCTCGCCACACCGGGCGAAAGCCCGAGTACGCCCAGTACGAGCGCTTCCGCCCGGCGTACCGACAGCACGCACCGGACACCGCGGACACCGCACAGGACTTTCCGGACACTCCCTAGGGGTGTCCGGCCAGGCGGGACTTTCCGGACACTTCCCGGGGCGCGTTCAGACCGCCCGGTCGTCGATCTCCACCCGGGGCGCGGTGTCGTGCCACACGCAGAAGACCGACAGTTCGCGGCCGTCCTGAGTGAAGGTCACCCGGATCCAGGTCGTCTGCTTCCACACCTGCATCTGCCAGCCCGGGGCGGGCGTCGCCGAGACCAGTTCGGCCGAGGTCTCCCCGAGGTCGAAGGCGACCCGGCCGCCGTCCACGGCGTAGCTCTTCACGTTCGAACCGGAGCCCGAACCGGAGCCGGAGTTCGCGTCCGACGTCGGCGGCGCCGGGGCCGAGGGGGACTTCGCCGGGGCCCGCGTCGTGGGGTCCGGCCGCCGCGGCGGAGTGGTGGACGGGGTGGCCGGGGCCGTCGGGTCCCCGCTCGGCGAGGTCTCCGGCGCGGTGGACGCGGACGGCCCGCCGGGCCCGGGATACCGGGTCGAGGAGGTCAGCGGACGGCCGTCGGGGTCGTGCGTCCCGTCCGCGGCCCAGAGCGGCGCGGGCAGCGCGCGCGGCGGGTCGTACACGGTTCCGGACAGCACGGTGTGCACTCCCCACCAGGACAGGGTGACCGCCGCGCCGGTGGCGAGCGACCAGGCCAGCGCGTGAACCAGTCCTCTTCGCACCGGCCCATAGTGCACCACCCCCGGCCGCTCCGGATCAGGGGGTGCACATGGTCCGATGATCCACCCGCATGGCGTACGGTGCCGCCCATGGCAAGTGTGCTCGTGGTCGAGGACGACCAGTTCGTGCGCTCCGCCCTCATCCGGCAGCTCTCCGAGGCGTCCCACACCGTACGGAGCGTAGGCACGGCACTCGAGGCGTTGCGCGAGGTCGCCCATTTCCGTTTCGACGTGGTCGTCCTCGACCTCGGACTGCCCGACCTGGACGGGTCCGAGGCGCTCAAGATGCTGCGCGGCATCACCGACGTGCCGGTGATCATCGCGACCGCCCGGGACGACGAGGCCGAGATCGTACGGCTCCTCCACGCGGGGGCCGACGACTACCTCGTGAAGCCCTTCTCGATCGACCACCTCTCGGCCCGGATGGCCGCCGTGCTGCGCCGCGCCCGGTCCGGCGCCGGCGAGGCCCCGCCCTCCCGGGTCATCAGCGTCGGCGGGCTCACCGTCGACCCGCTGCGCCGCCAGGCGGAACTGGACGGCACGCCCCTGGACCTGACCCGGCGCGAGTTCGACCTGCTCGCCTTCCTCGCCGGGCGGCCCGGCGTGGTCGTGCCGCGCAAGGAACTGCTCGCCGAGGTGTGGCAGCAGTCCTACGGCGACGACCAGACCATCGACGTCCACCTGTCGTGGCTGCGCCGGAAACTGGGCGAGACGGCCGCCCGGCCCCGCTATCTGCACACCCTGCGCGGGGTGGGCGTGAAGCTGGAGCCGCCCGGGGAGCCGCGGCCGTGAGATGGGCACTCGTCAAGGTGTGCCTGGCCGTCACCGCCATGGTCGTGGTCGCCTTCGCCGTCCCCCTCGGACTCGTCGTCAAGGAGATGGCCCGCGACCGGGCCTTCTCCAACGCCGAACGGCGGGCCGCCGGGCTCGCCCCCGTCCTCGCCATCACCACCGACCGCGACGAGCTCGACAAGGCCGTCGCCACCACCGAGGACGGGGCCGCCGGACGGCTCGCCGTCCACGTCCCCGCCGCGACGCCGGGCGGCACGCCCCTGGAGATCGGCACCCGCCGGGCGGGTGGGGACGCGCTGACGGCCACCCGCGAACTCGGCCGGGCCTCCATCACGGAGGTGCCCGGCGGCTTCGCCCTGCTCCAGCCGACCGCGCTCAGCAGCGGCCAGGTCGCGGTCGTCGAACTCTTCGTCCCCGAGGGGGACGTGTCCAACGGCGTCGGCACCGCCTGGCTGGTCCTCGCCGGGGTCGGCGCCGCCCTGATCGTCGGCTCCGTCGCCGTCGCCGACCGCCTCGGCGTCCGGATGGTCCAGCCCGCCCAGCGGCTCGCGGGCGCCGCCCACGACCTGGGCGAGGGGCGGCTCGGCGCCCGGGTCCCCGAGGAGGGGCCGCCGGAGCTCAAGTCCGCCGCCGTCGCCTTCAACTCGATGGCCGACCAGGTCGTCCAGCTCCTCGCCAACGAGCGGGAGCTGGCCGCCGACCTCTCCCACCGGCTGCGCACCCCGCTGACCGTCCTCCGGCTCAACGCGGCCTCGCTGGGCTCCGGTCCGGCCGCCGAGCAGACCCGCGCGGCCGTCGAACAGCTGGAGCGCGAGGTCGACATCATCATCCGCACGGCCCGGGAGGCGAAGCCGCAGACCCAGGCGACCGGCCCCGGCGCGGGCTGCGACGCCGCCGAAGTGGTGCGCGAGCGGATGGACTTCTGGTCGGCGCTCGCCGAGGACGAGGGACGCCGGGTGCGGGTCGCGGGCGTCGAGCGCCCGGTCCGCATCCCGGTGGCCCGGCCCGAACTCGTCGCCGCGCTCGACGCCCTCCTCGGCAACGTCTTCCGCCACACCCCCGAGGGCACCGCCTTCTCCATCGACGTCCACAACGGCGACGACGCCGTCATCGTCCTGGTCTCCGACGCGGGCTCCGGCATCGCCGACCCGGCCGCCGCCCTGGCCCGGGGCAACAGCGGCGGCCGGGACGGCTCCACGGGCCTCGGCCTCGACATCGTGCGGCGCGTGGCGGAGGGCACCGGCGGCGACGTCCGCATCGGCCGCTCGGTCCTCGGCGGTACGGAGGTCCGCGTCTGGATCGGCCTCGGCGGCCGCGCCGGCGCGGGCGGCCCGGCCGCCGCCCCCGGTCGCCGCGGCCACCGCCCGGCCCGCCGCAGGCGCGGCGGCACGGGGACGCGACGGGCCCGGGAGGGCTGACCCCCGCCGGGCGGTCGGACAGCCAGGGTGATCCCCGGGTCCGGAAACCGGGGCGAACTCCGGGGCCGGGTCCGGAAACCGGGGTGAACTCCGGGGCCGGGTCCGGAATCCGGGGCGAACTCCGTGGCCGGGTCCGGAATCCGGGGCGTACCTTTCCTGGCCCCGATGGGTTCCTTAAGCGGACCCTAAGGATCCCCACCCCTGTCCACGGAAGCCCCTTTGTCCGTTTCCCGCTCGCTAGCGTGCTGCCGCACCACCCCCCACCCCCGCACACAGAGGCAGGCACGCCATGGGCACCCGATCGCACCGGCGCAGGGCGAGTACGAGGACCAGGATCGTCGGAGCGGTCGTCACGGCGGCCGTCGTCGGCGGCGCGGCCTTCGCGCTCACCGGCACCGCCCAGGCCGCCTCCGTCGGCGCCGCCTACACCCGGACCAGTTCCTGGACCGGCGGCTACACCGGCCAGTACGTCGTCACCAACGAGACGTCCGCCGCCCAGTCCGACTGGACCCTGGAGTTCGACCTGCCGGCCGGCACGACCATCGGCTCCCTCTGGAACGGCGAGCACACCGTCTCCGGCCGGCACGTCACCGTGAGGCCCGCGAGCTGGAACCGGCAGCTGGCGCCCGGACAGTCCGTCACCGTCGGCTTCGTGACCTCCGCCGCGAGCGAGGCGGGCGACCCCGCGAACTGCCTGATCAACAAGGCGACCTGCGCCGCCGGGGGCCCCGCCCCCACCCCCAGCGGCCGCCCCACCGACCAGCCCACGGCCACCGCCTCCCCGACGGCGACGGCGACGGCGAAGCCGACCCCGACCGCGACCGCCACCACGGCCCCCGCGCCGACCCCCACGCGGACGCAGACCCCGGCCCCGACGCCCACCCCGACGACCTCCACCCCGGCGCCCGTCACCGGCGCGAGGTTCGCCCCGTACGTCGACACCTCGCTCTACCCGGCGTACGACCTGCTCGCGACCGCCGACGCCACCGGCGTGAAGGAGTTCAACCTCGCCTTCATCACCTCCGGCGGCGCCTGCGCCCCGCTGTGGGGCGGGGTCACCGACCTGGCGAACGACAAGGTCGCCGCCCAGATCGGCGCCCTGCGCGCCAAGGGCGGTGACGTCCGGGTCTCCTTCGGCGGCGCCGCCGGCCACGAGCTGGCCCTGAACTGCTCCTCCGCCCCGGCGCTCGCCGCCGCGTACGGCAAGGTCGTCGACCAGTACGAGCTGACCAAGGTCGACTTCGACGTCGAGGGCGCGGCCCTGCCGGACACGGCCGCCAACACCCGCCGCTCGCAGGCCATCGCCCAGCTCCAGAAGTCCCACCCCGGCCTGGACGTCTCCTTCACCCTGCCGGTCATGCCCGAGGGCCTGACCCAGCCGGGCGTGGACCTGCTCGCCGACGCCAGGCGCAACGGGGTCCGCGTCGACGCCGTCAACATCATGGCGATGGACTACGGCCCGGCGTACAGCGCCGACATGGGCACGTACGCGATCCAGGCCGCGACCGCGACCCAGGGCCAGATCAAGGGCGTCCTCGGGCTCTCCGACGCGGCCGCCTGGAAGGCCGTCGCCGTCACCCCGATGATCGGCGTCAACGACGTCACCACCGAGATCTTCAAGGTCGACGACGCCACCCAGCTGGTCGACTTCGCGAAGTCCAAGGGGCTCGGCTGGCTCTCGATGTGGTCCTCGACCCGTGACAAGCAGTGCCCGGACGGCGCCGTGAACCGCGCCGACGCCACCTGCTCCTCGATCCTCCAGCAGCCGCTGGCCTTCACGAAGGCCTTCGCCGCCTACCGGTAGGCCCCCCGAAGAACCACCGTGCCCCCCACACCGCGCGCCCCGGCCGTCCCCTACCCCCGGCCGGGGCGCGCCCCCTTTGCTCGAACCCCTGTACGAGGAGGGTCGTGTGCCGCTCCTCACAGCATGTGCCGCTCCACACGAAGAAGGCCCCGAACCGTGTCTCCACGGTTCGGGGCCTTCTCCTCAAGGGTGAGTAACGGGACTCGAACCCGCGACATCCTGGACCACAACCAGGTGCTCTACCATCTGAGCTATACCCACCATGCCCGGCGGTTTTCCCGAAGGTTTCCCCGACCGGCCGAGAAGAAGTCTACAGGGTCCTGGAGGGTGCTCGCGCCCGCGTTTTCCGGAGCGGCGTTCGAGGGCGCGAGCGGGGGGTCATTCCGGCGTCATTCCGCCGTCATTCCGAGGACAGGACGTGGCGCGCCGCGATCCGCTTCGCGGTCTCCGAGTCGGGGCCGGGCCGCGGGACGAAGACCGCCTCGCGGTAGTAGCGCAGCTCGGCGATGGACTCGCGGATGTCGGCGAGCGCCCGGTGGTTGCCGTTCTTCTCCGGACTGTTGAAGTACGCCCTCGGGTACCAGCGGCGGGCCAGCTCCTTGACCGAGGAGACATCGACGATCCGGTAGTGCAGGTGGCCCTCCAGGGCGGGCATGTCGCGCGCGAGGAAGCCGCGGTCGGTGGAGACCGAGTTCCCGCACAGCGGCGCCTTGCCGGGCTCCTTGACGTGCTCGCGGACGTAGGCCAGGACCTGGGCCTCGGCGTCGGCGAGCGTGGTGCCGCCCGCCAGCTCGTCGAGCAGCCCCGAGGCCGTGTGCATCTGGCGCACGATCTCCGGCATGGTCTCCAGGGCCGCGTCCGGCGGGCGGATCACGATGTCCACACCGTCGCCGAGCACGTTCAGTTCCGAGTCGGTGACCAGCGCGGCCACCTCGATGAGTGCGTCGTCCGTCAGCGAGAGCCCGGTCATCTCGCAGTCGATCCACACCATGCGATCGTTCATGCGTCCACCTTAGGGGGTGTCCGGGGGACCGGACCCGGCCCGGCAGCCCGACGGGCGCCCGGGGGAGGTGTCCCCGGACGCCCGTCGTTCCTGCGGTGCGCGGCTTGTGGCCGCGGGTCTTTCGGTTACGGCGCCCCGGTCACGGCGCGCTGCGCTGGCCCGGGAGGGAGGGGCGCCCGGGAGCGTAGACGTCGGACTGCGGCTTCCCCGGCTCCAGCGGGGGGCCCGGCCGCCGCACGCCGGCCGTGACCTGGGCGGGCACGACCGGGTCGAGCACCGCCGTACCGGTCTCGCCCTGCGGACGCCGGGCGCGGTACGCCGCCCGGTAGGCCGCCGGCGAGGAGCCGAGCTGGCGCCGGAAGTGGCCGCGCAGGGCCACCGGGGAGCGGAAGCCGCACCGGCCCGCCACCTCGTCGACCGAGTAGTCGGAGGTTTCGAGCAGCCGCTGCGCCTGGAGCACCCGCTGGGTGATCAGCCACTGGAGCGGAGCCGAGCCCGTGAGGGAGCGGAACCGGCGGTCGAAGGTCCGCCGTGACATGTACGCGCGCGCCGCGAGCGTCTCCACGTCGAACTGCTCGTGGAGGTGTTCGAGCGCCCAGGCGACGACCTCGGCCAGCGGGTCGGCGCCGATCTCCTCGGGTAAAGACCTGTCGAGGTAGCGCTCCTGACCGCCGCTGCGCCGCGGCGGGACGACCAGCCGGCGCGCCAGGGCGCCCGCGGCCTCCGTGCCGTGGTCGGTCCGCACGATGTGCAGACACAGATCGATTCCGGCCGCGGTGCCGGCGGAGGTCAGTACGTCCCCGTCGTCGACGAAGAGCTCCCGCGGGTCCACGTGGACCGACGGATAGCGCTTGGCGAGCGTCGGCGCGTACATCCAGTGCGTGGTCGCCGGGCGGCCGTCGAGCAGGCCGGCCGCGGCCAGGACGAACGCCCCGGTGCAGAGCCCGACGATCCTGGCCCCCTCCTCGTGTGCGCGGCGCAGCGCGTCGAGCGCCTCCGGCGGCGGCGGCGAGGTGATCGACCGCCAGGCCGGGACGACGACGGTGCCCGCCCGGCCGATGGCCTCCAGGCCGTACGGCGCGGTGAGTTCGAGCCCGCCGGTGGTCCGCAGCGGTCCGTCCTCGCCGGCGCAGACGAGCAGCCGGTAACGTGGCACTCCGGCGTCCTGCCGGTCGATGCCGAACACGGAGAGCGGGATGGAGCTCTCGAAGATGGGGCCGCCGCTGAACAGCAGCACCGCGACGACTTCGCGACGGCGGCGCCCGGACAGTTTCCGTCCGGCCTCCGGTGCGGTGGAGTCCTGGCTCATGACGCTAAGCCCCCCTCGGTGTTCGCGTCTCCCTGGTCGTGTCGCTCCTGCACGTTTCCCCTCGGTTTTGCACGAGACCCCAGTCTTCGGTACCCATGATCGAATCTACTGCGTCCCGTGGCGCCGGCGTGACAAGTTCTCCAACCGGTGGATTGTCGACAAGGCAACTTGGCGTGAAGCGATCGATAGCGGGGAGGCGTCTCCGGAGGTCCCCGAGGGGCGCGCCGGGGTGGTGAACGCCCCGGTACGCGGGGGGTGTGACCCCCTGGGACGGGGCTTCCGGGGGTGTCGGCGCCGGGGTTGGCCAATCGTTACGCCAAGGACGCGCCGGTCACCGGAAGTTGGCTGAAAACGTATGGGCTCGGGTGTGCGAGCCTGTCAACTCGGAGGGGGTCGGGGGCCGGTCGGGGACCCCTCCGGAACTAGTGCCGGCGTCCGCCGCGGGCGGTCTCCGCGCGCAGACCCCGCTCCGAGCGCCGCAGCAGCAGCCGGCAGGCCGCCGTCACCGCGACGAGGCCGAGGGCGGCCCCGGCCGCCCCGCCGGGCGAGGTGCCGTAGACGACGAGCACCACCGGGACCAGGGCGCAGCAGAAGACCGCCCAGCGGACGACGTCACCGGCGGCCTGCCCGCCCTTCTCCGCCCCTTCTTCCCCCACCGTCCCCTTCTCCCGTCTCCCCGGGTCCCCCGGAGCGGAGCCGGGCGGGGCGTCCGCGCGGCGGTGGGCGCGGGGCGCGGCGAGCGTCGGGGTGGGGATGACGGAGGACCGGGCGGCGGCGGACGGCGGTACGGGCACGGGCGCTCTCCCTGCGACGGTGGGGCGGACCTGTGGCAACGAGGAACGGAACGCTCCGGTCACTCTCGGCGACGTCCGTTCGGCCCCGCGCGGACCCCCGGTCCGGTTCCGTCCGGGCCCCCGGTCCGTCCCCGCGCGGACCCCCGGTCCGGCCCCGTCCGGACCCCCGGCCCGGTCCCGGGGCGGACGCTTGTAGGACACAACCGGCATTGCCAGATCCCGAACCGCTCGTGCATGCTCCCTGGAACGCCGCGCGCGAGCGGCGTGCCCGTCCGGTCGGGCGCGGTGGGCCCTGGGCAGGAGAGGAGTGCCGCCGTACCCTTGGGGGTATGGGCTTGGGAAGATGATTCCCGGACACAGCTCCGCCGCCTCCCGTCGTTCCTCTCCTCCTTCTCCCGTCCCTTCCCACGAGGACCCTCTTCGCCGAGACACCGATGGCCGGTCACGAATTCTCCGAACCCGCGGACCGCAAGCGCGTCGCCGACTCCACGGTCGACCCCCTCGCGGTCGAACAGCCACGTCATGCCTGCGACCCGGCCTTCCGGCACGGGGTCGTCATCGGCTTCGACGGCTCCACGTCCAGTGAGCGCGCCCTCGCGTACGCCATCGGCATGGCCCGCCGCTCAGGCTCGGGCCTGATCATCGTGCACGTGGCCAACCGGCTGCCCACCACGGTGTGGGCCGGCTGCGAGCCGCCCGTCTTCGTCGACGTGCCGGACCACCGCACCGAGGTCCTCGGCCTGGAGCTGGCCTGCGCCGAGCACCTCGCCGAGGTGCCGTGGATCCTGGTCGAGCGCGGTGGCGACATCTGTCACGAGCTGGAGGAGGTCGGCCGGGAGTACTCGGCCGACGCGATCGTGGTCGGTTCCACGCACGGGATCGTCGGGCGGATCTTCGGCTCGGTGGCCGGCCGCCTCGCGCGCCGCGCCCAGCGGCCCGTCGTCGTCATCCCGTAACTCCGCGGCGCTCGCTCCCCTTCCTCAACTGCCGTCATCCGGCCATGATTTCGGCCTTCCTCAGGTGAATTGTGTGCTTGTGAAGGGTAGATAAAGGCCACGGAACACAGCAGCTCACGCAGCACGACTGCGCATCTGAAGGGAGCCCGCCGTGGACAACGACGTCGCCGCGGGAAACACCAGCTCCACGCTCGGCCACCTCGCACTCGGACTGACCCTCCTGGCCTTCGGCCTGGGCGGCACCGGTGTCATCGACAACGTCGCGGCGACGGACGCCGCGGGCCTCGCCACCTGGGTCGGCGGGGTGACGCTCTTCCTCGTCGGCCTGCTCGCGCTGCGCGCGGGCGACGCCCGGGACGGCACGGCGTACACGGCGCTCGGCGCCTTCTGGTTCACCTGGGGGACCGCCGTCGGCGGCGGCGCCTCGGCCGACGCCGTGGGGGTCTTCCTGCTCCTGTGGGCGCTCCTCGCGCTCACGCTGACCCTGGCGGCCTCGGGCGGCGGGCTCTTCGGACAGGGCGTGTACGGGCTGCTGTTCGTCGCCCTGCTGCTGCTCGGCATCGGCGCCCTGGCCGGCATCGGCGTCCTCGGGACGGCGGGCGGCTGGGTCGCCGCCGTCGCCGGACTGCTCGCCTGGTACGGCGCCACGGCCGCCGTCGCGGTCCGGCCGACGGCGCTCCGGCGCCGGGCGTCGGGCGAGGGCGCCCCGGCCGCGGGCTAGGGGGTATCCGGCGGATCATGGCCGGGGCCGGGAAGTGCGTCGGTCCCCGTGCACGGGAGGTGTGTGCACGGGGACCGGCGCGTGTCAGGTCGGGCGGCGCCGGGGGACAGGCCCGGCGGCGGGTCCGGGGGACAGGCCCGGATCCCGCTGCTACTCGACCGTGACGGACTTGGCCAGGTTGCGCGGCTTGTCGATGTCGCGGCCCATGGCGAGGGCGGTGTGGTACGCGAAGAGCTGGAGCGGGATGCCCATGAGGATCGGGTCCAGCTCGTCCTCGTTCTTCGGGACCACGAGGGTGTGGTCGGCCTTCTCCTGCGGCTGGTGCGCGACCGCGAGGATGCGGCCGCTGCGGGCCTTGATCTCCTCCAGGGCGGCGCGGTTCTTCTCCAGGAGGTCGTCGTCGGGGACGATCGCGACCGTCGGCAGGGCCGGCTCGATGAGGGCGAGCGGGCCGTGCTTCAGCTCGGAGGCCGGGTAGGCCTCGGCGTGGATGTAGGAGATCTCCTTGAGCTTGAGGGAGGCCTCCAGGGCGACCGGATAGCCGCGCACGCGCCCGATGAACATCATCGACTGGGCGCCCGCGTACTCCTCGGCGAGGCGCTTGATCTCGTCCTCGCCCTTGAGGATCTCCTCGATCTGGGCGGGCAGCCTGCGCAGGCCCTCGATGATCCGCTTGCCGTCGGTGACGGACAGGTCGCGGATGCGGCCGAGGTGCAGGGCGAGCAGCGCGAAGGCGGTCACCGTGTTGGTGAAGCACTTGGTGGAGACGACGCAGACCTCGGGGCCCGCGTGGACGTACACGCCGCCGTCGGCCTCGCGGGCGATGGCGGAGCCGACCACGTTGACGACGCCGAGGACGCGGGCCCCCTTCCGCTTGAGCTCCTGGACGGCGGCGAGCACGTCGTAGGTCTCGCCGGACTGGGAGACGGCGATGTAGAGGGTGTCGGGGTCCACGACCGGGTTGCGGTAGCGGAACTCCGAGGCCGGCTCGGCGTCGGCGGGGATGCGGGCCATGGACTCGATGAGCCCGGCGCCGATGAGGCCGGCGTGGTACGAGGTGCCGCAGCCGAGGATCTTGATGCGGCGGATGGTGCGGGCCTCGCGCGGGTCCAGGTTCAGGCCGCCCAGGTGCACGGTGGAGAAGCGGTCGTCGATCCGGCCGCGCAGGACGCGGTCGACCGCGTCGGGCTGCTCGGAGATCTCCTTGTGCATGAAGGTGTCGTGGCCGCCCATGTCGTAGGAGGCGGCCTCCCACTCGACGGTCTCCGGGGTGGCCGTGGTGGTGGCGCCGGAGGTCGTGTAGGTGCGGAAGTCGTCGGCCTTGAGGGTGGCCATCTCGCCGTCGTCGAGGGTGACGACCTGGCGGGTGTGGGCGATCAGGGCGGCGACGTCGGAGGCGACGAGCATCTCCTTCTCGCCGATGCCGAGGATGACCGGGGAGCCGTTGCGGGCGACCACGATGCGGTCGTTGAAGTCGGCGTGCATCACGGCGATGCCGTAGGTGCCCTCGATGACCTTCAGGGCCTCGCGGACCTTCTCCTCCAGGGTCTCGGCCTGGGAGCGGGCGATGAGGTGGGTGATGACCTCGGTGTCCGTCTCGGAGGCGAAGACGACGCCGTCGGCCTCCAGCTTGGCGCGGAGCTCCTGGGCGTTGTCCACGATGCCGTTGTGGACGACGGCGACCTTGTTCTCGGGGTCCAGGTGCGGGTGCGAGTTGACGTCGCTCGGCGCGCCGTGGGTGGCCCAGCGGGTGTGGGCGATGCCGGTGGTGCCGGTGAAGCGCTTGGGGACGCGGGCCTCCAGGTCACGGACCCGGCCCTTGGCCTTCACCATCTTCAGGCCGGTGGCCTTCGGGCTGGTGACGACCATGCCGGCGGAGTCGTAGCCGCGGTACTCCAGGCGCTGCAGGCCTTCGAGCAGCAGCGGTGCCACGTCGCGCTTACCGATGTAACCGACAATTCCGCACATAAAGGTGAAACCCCTCCAGGTCAGTGGATGTACTCGGCCGCCCGAGCGATGGTTCGGGAGGTCGGCCGCTCAGCCGTACACGATCCGGCGCAGCTGCCGGAGCGAGAGCTCCGGCGGTGCCACGGCCCGGTGCGGCAGCTCCGCCGCGATCCGTTCGAAGATCTCGGCGTTCACGGCCCCGCCGGACTGCAGTTCGCGGTGGCGGCGGCGGACGAACTCCTCGGTCGTCTCGTCGAAGTACGCCAGCACGTCGAGCACCACCCGGGCGGCCTCACCGCGCTGGAGCGCGGTGCTGCGGACCAGGTGGTCGACGAGGTCGTCGTGCGACGGGCGGCGTTCGAGCACCCGTGAATACTGAGGGGTGTCATGGGCCCCACGCAAGAATCCTGCCCGAAATCGGGCAGGTATGGTCGGGTCACACCCTCGATCCGGGTGATTGGCCTAGACCTTGACCGGTGGTGAGCCCGGCGGTACGCAAGGGCATGGTTCGGATACAGAATCGACAGACGCGTCGACCACCCGAAGGGGAGCCCGCCCGTGAGACAGCTCCGAAGGATTCCACGCCTGATCGGATCCCTGCTCCTGGTCACGGCCGCCGGTGTCGGCTGCGGCGAGGCCGCCGGCGGCACCGACGGCACCGACGGCAAGGCGGCCGGCCACCGGGCCGCCGCCGAGCCCGAGGTCCGCCCGCTCGGCCGCATCGTCCCCGTGCCCGCCTCCGTCGCCCCCGGGGGCGAGCCCTACGCCCTCACCACCGCCACCCGCATCGGCGTGGACACCCGCTCCGCCGAGACCAAGGCCCTCGGCGCCTACCTCGCCGGACTCCTCCGGCCCGCCACCGGCTTCCCGCTGCCCGTCGTCGACGAGCAGGCGGCCGGCGGCGGCATCCGGCTCCGGCTCAGCCCCGGCGACACCGCCCTCGGCGACGAGGGCTACCGGCTCCGCTCCGGACCGGACGGCGTCACCCTGACGGCCCATCGCCCCGCCGGACTCTTCCGCGGCGTCCAGACCCTGCGCCAGCAGCTCCCCGCCGCCGTCGAGCGCGCGACCGTCCAGCCGGGCCCCTGGAAGGTCGCGGGCGGCACGATCACCGACACCCCGCGCTACGCCTACCGGGGCGCCATGCTCGACGTCGCCCGCCACTTCTTCACCGTCGACGAGGTGAAGCGGTACATCGACCAGCTCGCCCTCTACAAGGTGAACACCCTCCACCTGCACCTCTCCGACGACCAGGGCTGGCGCATCGCCGTCGACTCCTGGCCCCGGCTCACCACGTACGGCGGCTCCACCGAGGTCGGCGGCGGCCCCGGCGGCTTCTACACCAAGGAGGAGTACAAGGAGATCGTCCGGTACGCCGCCTCCCGCTACCAGGAGGTGATCCCGGAGATCGACGTGCCGGGCCACACCAACGCGGCCCTCGCCTCCTACGCCGAGCTCAGCTGCGACGGCGTCGCCCCGCCGCTCTACACCGGCACCAAGGTCGGCTTCAGCTCCCTGTGCGTGCCCAAGGCGGTCACGTACGACTTCGTCGACGACGTGATCCGGGAGATCGCCGCCCTCACCCCCGGCCGCTACCTCCACATCGGCGGCGACGAGGCCCACTCCACCAGCCACGCCGACTACGTGGCCTTCATGGACAAGGTGCAGCCGGTCGTCGCCAAGTACGGCAAGAAGGTCATCGGCTGGCACCAGCTGACCGGCACCACCCCCGCCCCCGGCGCCCTCGTCCAGTACTGGGGCCTCGACCGCACCCCCGCAGCCGAGAAGGAACGCGTCGCCGCCGCCGCGCGGAACGGCACCGGCCTGATCCTCTCGCCCGCCGACCGCACCTACCTCGACATGAAGTACACGAAGGACACCCCGCTCGGCCTCTCCTGGGCCGGATACGTCGAGGTGCGGCGGTCGTACGACTGGAACCCGGCGGCCTACCTCCCCGGTGTCCCCGAGAGCGCCGTCCGGGGCGTCGAGTCCCCCCTCTGGACCGAGACCCTCGCCACCACCGACGACCTCGACGTCATGGCCTTCCCCCGCCTGCCGGGCGTGGCCGAACTGGGCTGGTCCCCGGCGGCGACCCACGACTGGGACGCCTACAAGGTCCGCCTCGCCGAACAGGCCCCGCGCTTCGAGGCCCTGGGCATCGACTGGTACCGCTCGCCGGAGGTGCCGTGGCCGGCGCCGTAGCCGCCGCTTGAACGGGAACGCCCGGCCGGGTTCCTACCCGGCCGGGCGTTCCCGGTGTGCGCGGAAGCCGAAGAAGCCCAGGCCGTCGACCTCCCGCCCGGCGTCGACGTCTTCGAGCGTCCAGCAGTGGTCGGAGTGGTCGTCGACGACGACGCCGCCGGCTTCGAGGACGTGCGACAGGAGGGCACGGAGCTCGGCGGCGCCGTCGATGCGACCGGAGACGCCGACCAGCAGGGCCCAGGCCGGACGACGGCCGACCGCGGAGTCCAGCATGCGTACGGCCCCGGGAGTCCAGCCGGTGAACACGTGGTCCTTCCGCGCGTCCATGAGGTCGACGAAGAGCTTCCCGTCCGACCAGTACCCGTTCTCGCCGGGCATCAGCCGGTCGAGCCGTGCGGTCGTCGCGGCCGGCTCTCCGGCGGGGAACACGTAGACGCTGCGCATGGGCGGAGCATAGGAGGCGGCGCGGGGCAGCGGCCAAGGGGTTTCGTGACGGCATGTTGCCCGGACCGAAACGGGGGAGACGGACGGTGACCACGGAGACATCCGGTCGCCGGTCGCGGCGACCGGATGCGGAAGGGGCACCGCCGGCACCGCAAGGCTCTCGGCGTGCCACGACGACGCCGGAGGCGCTGGACCATGGTGGACTTATCGGTACTGCCGGGCTACATCGCGGTGATCCTGCTCTTCCTCGGCCCACCCGGGCCCGACATGGCCTACATGCTCGCGGTGGGCCTGGAGGGCGGCCGCCGGTCCGCGCTGAAGGCCATCCTCGGCATCGGGACGGGCATGAGCGTCTACGCCGCCGCCGTCGTCGCCGGGCTGGGCGAGATCGCCCGCTCGCACCCGGCGCTGCTCGACGCGGTGAGGATCGTGGGTGCGGCGTACCTGCTGTGGCTGGCGTACACGACCCTGCGCAGCGCGCGCCGCGCGATCGGCGGGCACGGTGACGTCAGGGCGGGCAGGTGGTACCTGCGCGGGGTGCTGATCAGCCTGACGAACCCGAAGATCATCCTCTTCTACCTCGCGATCCTCCCCCAGTTCCTGGGGAACGCGGAGGCCCCCGGGATGCAGATGGCCCTCCTCGGCGCGATCAACGTCCTGATGGAGGTGGTCCTCTACGGGAGCATCGGGGTGCTGTCGGGGTTCTTCCGCACACGGCTCACCGGCTCGTCGAAGGCGACGGCCGTGCTGAATTACGGCGCGTGCGCGGTCTACGTCGTGCTGGCGGCGACGATCTCCGTCGAGGTGCTCCTGGCGTGAGGCCGTCCTCTTCGGCTTCGCCGCCGCACGGACGACCCCTCAGCGGGCGCCGAATCCGCCGTCCCGGACGCAGGCCACGAAGGCGGCGAAGGTGGGGGCGGGGAGGTTGAGGACGGGGCCGGCGGTCTGCTTGGAGTCACGGACGGGAACGGTGCCGTGGGAGGGGGCGAGGTTGGTGGCGACCTCGACGCAGTCGCCGCCGTTGTTGCTGTAGGAGGACGTGAACCAGCGGGGGGTTTCGGTCGTCACGAGGTGCCCTTTCGTGCTTCTTGGATCGTGGCCACGGATTCCGCTGGTGAGAGCGACGCGGCCTGAAGCTGATGGTAGGCCGTCAACATGGGCACCACGGACGTCATTTGTCGGTCGAAGTGCCCCTGTGCCTGCGACTCGGCGTAGCACACTACGGCCCGGTCGGCGAGGGTGAGTAGGTTGACCGGCAGATCGAACGTGCGGCGCTCTCCTATTGTGTACGGGGCGATCTGGAGCAGGGCGTTGGGGCGGTCCGCGAACTCGACGAGCCGTTCCAACTGGGCGTCCATCACCTTGGTGCCACCGACGGGCCGCCGGATGCAGCTCTCGTCCATCACCAGGAAGATCATGGGCGGCTGCTCCCGCTCCAGTGCTGCTTGGCGTGCCGCCAGAACCGTGACGCGTTCGTCGGCCTGTTCGGGAGTGATGACTCCTCGCTTCACGGCGCTGTTCGCCAGTACGCGCGCGTACTCCGGGGTTTGCAGCAGGCCGGGAATGATCCCGATCTGGAACAGTCGGATCTCCACCGCCCGGCCCTCGTACCCCACGTACTCCGGGAAGCCCTCCAGCAGGACGCCGTGCCGCATGTCCCGCCACTCGCGCTCGAACGACTCTTTGCTTCCGGTGAGGCCGAAGACCTGATCGGCTCTGCGCGAGAACGGCAGGGTTGGCGATTTGCGACCAGTTTCGAGCGCGGAGATGTGCTGACTGGAGCAGCCCATGGGCTCGGCCAGGTCCTCCTGGGTCCAGCTTCGTTCCTCTCGCATCCTGCGTAGATGCGCCCCGTAAGCCGCCTGAGGGCTGGCTTCCGGACGTAACTCTTTGCGGTTGACCACGACTTGTCCTTCGCGCCGGATTAGTTGAAGGGAAGCCGACTGTAGTTCACGCTGGGCACCCCTGGTAGTGGTTCCGCTACAGAGAGGAGCGGCTGTGCCCGTGTGCGACAACCCCTCGTCCCTCCCCGCCGCCGGCGTCTTCGTCGCCGACATCGGCGGGAAGACGGTCCGGCTCGGTCAGGTCTGCCGTACGCAGAGCGGGCGCGTGTACGTACGGCCTCCCGGCGGCGGGGCCGAGTGGGCCGCCTCGCCCGGGGACCTGCGGGCGCCGACCGAGGAGGAGTGGACGCGCATCCGGGTCCTCACCACCCCCGTGCTCGTCCTCTCCGCCGACCACGGCCTCCGCGCCCGGCCCGAACCGGCCCCCGACTGCACGCCGTGCGTGCACCTGGCCCGGTGGTTCGACCACTACATGCGCCGGGGCCCGCAGCACGACGAGTCCGCCGCCGTGGACTGCGCGGTGGAGATCCGCAACCACCCGCACGACCCGCCGAAGATGACCCTGAAGAGGGACGCCCCGCCGGAAGTGCGGCGCTGACCTGCGCAGACGAGCCCGGTCGAGGTCCTCCGCCCTCCCGGGTGAACCCCCACGACTCCGCTCCCTCGTTCCAGAGGCGGCGGTCGCGTCCCGCCCCCGGTGATGTCCGGCAAGACCGTCCGGGGGCGGGACCCAGTCCCCATCGAAGACATCGAAGACATCGAAGACATCGAAGACAGAGACAGGAGACCCACGGTAATGAGTGATCTGTACGAGCGGGAGGTGTCCGGCGACTTCGCCGCGCTCTGCGGCGGCGGAACGGACAACGACGGGAACATGGAGAGCTGCATCACGCTCGCCGAACTGCACGGCGGCGGATACGCGCTCGGTGACAGCAAGCCCGGGGGAGCCGGCCGGGAGCTGCGGATGAGCGCGGAGGAGATCACCGCGTTCGCCCGTGGCTGGATCGCCAGGGCCGACGCGAACGCCTGACCCGGGGCGGGGCCCGCGCCGCGCGAGGCCCCGCCGACTCCCTTCCCCCCCCCGTACACCCGTAAGGAGTCAGCCATGCCGCTGGCCGATCTCGTGGACGACGTGCCCAAAATCCTGGAGAAATGGCCCACCGGGCCGACGCTCTTCCGCCGCGACCCCGCCGACCTGGCCCACCTGTGGTCCCTCGCGGAATTCGACGCCCTCGTGGACGCCGAATGCCTCCCCGCCCGCAATGTCGTCCTGCTCAAGGACGGGAAGATCCTGGAGCGGCACGCCTACGTCGACGGCGACATGCCCCGGCCCGGTGCCGTCCGCGCCCACCTCGACGGCGGGGGCACGGTCTCCGTCCGGCAGCTCCAGACCGTCAGACCGTCCCTGAGCGTCCTGCGCCGCGAGATCCAGGACGAGACCGGCTGCCTGGTGCACGTGAACGCGTACCTCACCCCGCCGGGCGCGCAGGGACTCAAGTACCACTACGACCCGTACGTCACGCTGATCGTCCAGCTCTCCGGGCGGAAGGCGTGGCCGCTGCACCCGCCCTTCGTGGAGAACCCGACGACGGAACACGGGAACTTCCTGGAGCGGGGGTTCACCCCCGAGGAGCGGCACCACCTCGCCCGTACCGCTCCCGTCCAGTCGTTCGCCCTGGAGCCCGGTGACGTCTTCTGGCTGCCGCGCGGCTACGTCCACTCGCCGTACACCGTGGGCGGGGAGCCCTCACTGCACCTGACGTTCGCGCTCAAGGAGCGCACGTTCCACTGGCTGGCGTCCGAGATGACGCGCGAGATCCTTTCCCAGGCCTTGGTGGACCCCGCGCTGCGGGCCGAGATCCCGCCGGCCTCCCTGCTGGCCGCGCCCGACGCGGCCATCCGGTGGACCCGCGAGTACCTGATCGGCGCGCTCCTCCTCCTGGAACCCGGGCGCGTGGCCGAGGCCGCGCGGAAGGCCGCCGCCCATGTCGGGGGATAGGGAGGGCGTACGCCAGCACTGGCACGCGTACGCGTACACCGGGCGGTCCTATCCCGACTCGGCGATCAGGCGCGGTGAAGTACCGGCCGACCACCCGCCGATCGAGATCAAGGACTGGCTGCGGCGGCCCGCCGCGCAGGTGACGGCCACGTACGCCGACGTGGAGGAGGCCGTTTCCTGGATCGAGGGCGAGCTGACCCAGAACCCTCCCGTGGACCAAGAGCACTTTCCGGTCTGGGACCGGCTCCAGCGCGTCCGGGAGACGCTGCGGCTGACGGCCGGGAACGACGTGGTGCTCGGTTACTACTCGAAGGCGCAGCAGTACGTGTCCCGCGCGCTCATCGCCTGCCCGAGAGGGGAAGGCGACTCCTGCCCCTATGGAGAGGGCTGACCGCCGCCACGGTGGAAAAGATGCGAGCCCCGGCGGAGGACCGTCTCCGTCGGGGCCCGCACCGGTCCCGGGTCAGGCGAAGCGGGCGATCGGGTTCACCAGGTCGCCGACGAGCTGGAGGGCCGCCGACGGGTCCGAGAGGTCGACCATCTGCTTGTTGTTGCGGAGCTGGAGGCGGTTGAGGGCCGACAGGGCGAAGGTCTCCGCGAACACGTCGTACCGCTCGAAGCGGGCCGCGAACTCGGGGTGCTCCTCCTGGTAGCCGCGCACGCACTCCGCGACCGTGCGCCAGAAGCCGTCCTCGTCGAGGACGCCCTCCGCCGCGAGCGTCGCCGCCATGAAGCGGAAGAAGCAGTCGAAGACGTCGGTGAAGACCGAGAGGAGCTTCATGTCCTCCGGGACCTCGGCGCGGACCCGCTCCACCGCCGGCGGCAGGACCGCCGAAGGGTCCATGACGACGATCTCCTCCGCGATGTCCTTGAAGACCGCCCGCACGACCGCGCCGCGCTCGTCCAGGACCAGGATCACGTTCTCGCCGTGCGGCATGAACGCCAGGTCGTACGCGTAGAAGCTGTGGAGGACCGGGAGGAGGTAGGCGTCGAGGTACTGCCTCAGCCAGACCGCCGGCTCCAGGTCCGACTCCCTCATCAGCGCGCCCGCGAAGGACGCGCCCGCGTGGTCCACGTGCAGCAGCGAGGCCATCGTCGCCAGGCGCTCGCCCTCCGCGAGGGACGGCACCGGCGACTCGCGCCAGAGCGCGGCCAGCATCTTGCGGTAGGGGGAGTAGCGGTCGGTGGCGGCCTCGTACTCCAGGTGCCGGTAGCCGACCGCCGCCCGCTCCCGGATGATCGAGAAGCCGGCCGACTTGAAGACGGAGTCCGACTCGATCAGGTCGTGCAGCCAGTCGTTGATCGCCGGGGTCGCCTCCATGTACGCGGCCGAAAGGCCCCGCATGAAGCCCATGTTGAGGACCGAGAGCGCCGTCTTCACGTAGTGCCTGGCCGGGTCCGAGGTGTTGAAGAAGGTACGGATCGACTGCTGCGCCAGATACGCGTCGTCGCCCTCGCCCAGGTACACCAGGCGCTCCTGCGCCACCTCGGCGGCGAAGGTGACGGACAGCTTGTTCCACCACTGCCAGGGGTGGACCGGCATGAGGAGGTAGTCGGCGAGGTCGAGGCCCCGCGCCGCGAGCGTCGCCGCGAAGCCGTCCACCGCCGCGTCGCCCAGCTCCGCGCGGACGAACGACTCGTAGTCGATGCCCGCCCCGGCGGTGAAGGCGGCCCGGTCGCGGCGGGCGGCCAGCCAGATCAGGTGGATGTCGCTCGCGGCCTCGGGGGCGTACGCGCGGAACTCGTCGACGCCGAAGCCGAGCCGGCCGTTGTTGGCGACGAAGCAGGGGTGGCCCTCGGTCATCCCGGTCTCGATCGCCTGGAAGCCGGCGCGGGCCAGGTCGGCGGAGGACACCCGCGGCTTGGTCGCCTTGTAGGCCGTGCCGGCCAGGGTGGAGGAGATCTCCTCCAGGTAGACCGGCAGGATCTCGTCGCTCAGGCCCAGGGCGCCGCGCAGCTCGGTGATGAAGAGGAGCGCGTCCAGGGGGAGTTCGTCGTCGCCCCGGTGGCGGGTGATCGACGCCGGGTCGATCTGCCAGTGGTCGAGGGCGTACCGGTCGGCGGCGAAGCGGTACGCGGTCGCGCCGTCGTCGGACAGGACCTCGTACCGGCCCCCGCCCAGCTCGCGCGGGTCGAGCAGCCGCTCGTGGGCGAACTCGGCGAGGCCCTTGCGGATCAGCGCGCGGTTGGCGTCGGCCCAGCGCCCGGGGGTGAGGTGGGCGACGGGGTCGGCGGTCTGCGGAACGGTGCTCATGCGGCGGCTCCCACGGCGGCCTCGAACTGCGCCCGGGTGCAGAAGCTCAGCAGGGCCTTCTTCTCCGGCTTCTGGATCTCGCGCTCGGGCACGAAGCCCACGGCCGCGTTGAGCGCGTGCACGGCCTTGTTGTCGACGTCCGGCTCGACGACCACGCGGGCGGTCGCCGGGTCGGCGAACAGCTCCGCCATCACGGCGGTGATCACCTTGCGGGTGAAGCCGTGCACGGGGGTGTCGGTGGGCGCCACCAGGAAGTGCATGCCGACGTCACCCGGCCGCGGCTCGTAGAGGCCGACCAGCTCCAGGTGGGCCGGGTCGTAGCGCTCCATGAGGATCGCGGGCACCTCGTCGACCAGGCCGACGAACGCCTCGTGGTGCGGGTGCTCGGCGAAGGCCGTGTACTCGCGCACGACGTCCTCCAGGCTCGCGTCCTGCATCATCCAGAAGGCGGCCTTGGGGTGGGTGACCCAGCCGTGGAGCAGCTCCGCGTCCTGGACGGGGTCGAGCGGGCGGAAGCGGACGCTCATACGGCGAACTCCTGGAAGGCGATGGTCTTCTCGACGGGGTAGTACTCGTAGCCCAGCATCGCGCCGATGATGTAGGCGTTCCGGTACGGGCCCATGCCCAGGTCGGGCGAGGTGATCGAGTGGGTGTGGACGCCGGCGTTCTGGAGGAAGATCCCGCGTCCCGTCGTGTCGATCGCGTAGTTGCGGGCCGCGTCGAAGCGGCCCTGCCCGTCCCAGCGGAGGCGGTCGCGGACCGGCTCCAGGAAGGCGGGGACGCTGTACCTGTAGCCGGTGGCCAGGATCAGGCCGTCGGTCTCCAGGGTGAAGTCCTTCTCCTGCTCCTCCTGGCGCAGGCCGAGCGCGTACGTGCCGCTCTCCTCGTCGTACGCGGCGCTGTGCAGCGCGGAGTTGGTGAGGAGCCGGGTGGGCACGGGGCCGTTCAGGTTCTTCTGGTAGAGCAGGTCGAAGATGGCGTTGATCAGCTCGCCGTCGATGCCCTTGAAGAGGCCCTTCTGCTCGGTCTCCAGGCGGTAGCGGGTCCGCTCGGGCAGCGCGTGGAAGTAGTCCACGTACTCCGGGGACGTCATCTCCAGGGTGAGCTTGGTGTACTCCAGCGGGAAGAAGCGCGGGGAGCGGGTCACCCAGTTGAGCCGGTAGCCGTGGACGTCGATCTCGCTCAGGAGGTCGTAGTAGATCTCGGCGGCGCTCTGGCCGCTGCCGACCAGGGTGATCGTCCTCTTCTTCTGGAGCTCCGCCTTGTTCGGCAGGTAGCGCGAGTTGTGGATCAGGTCGCCGCCCAGGTCCCGGCAGGTCTCGGGGACGTACGGCGGGGTGCCGGTGCCCAGGACGATCCGGCGGGCGCGGTGCGTCGCGCCGCCCTCGGTGGCCACCTCGTACACCTCGGCGGCCTCGTCGAAGGTGACGGCGGTGACCGTGGTCGAGAAGCGGATCGAGGTGAGCTTGTCGGCGGCCCAACGGCAGTAGTCGTTGTACTCGGTCCGCAGCGGGTAGAAGTTCTCCCGGATGTAGAACGAGTACAGGCGGCCCTTCTCCTTCAGGTAGCTGAGGAAGGAGTACGGCGAGGTCGGGTCCGCGAGGGTGACCAGGTCCGACATGAACGGGGTCTGGAGGTGGGCGCCCTCCAGGAACATCCCGGAGTGCCACTCGAAGCCGGGCTTGGACTCCAGGAAGAGGCCGTCCAGCTCGTCGATCGGCTCGGTCAGGCAGGCGAGTCCGAGGTTGAACGGACCGAGCCCGATGCCGATGAAGTCGTGGATCCGAGCCGTGTCGCGTGCGGCGGTCCCGGACGTGGCGGTCCCGGGCGCGGCCGTCTCGGGCAGGGCCGTCTCGGGCAGGGCCGTCTCGGGCAGGGCCTTCTCAGGCGTGGACAAGGTTCTCTCCCAGGTACTGCTCGGCGTGGCCGGCTATCAGATCGAGGACGGCCGCGATGTCGGCGGCGGTGGTCTCGGGGTTGAGCAGGGTGAACTTGAGGTACTGGCGGCCGTCGACCCTGGTCCCGGCGACGACGGCCTCGCCGGAGGCGAACAGGGCCTTGCGGGCGTGCAGGTTGGCCCGGTCGACGGCCTCGGGGTCCGTATCGCCCGCGGGGACGTAGCGGTAGACGAGCGTGGAGAGGCTCGGCTCGGTCACGACGTCGTAGCGGGGGTCGGCGGCGAGCAGCGCGTGGCCCTCCCGGGCCAGGGCGCAGACCTCGTCGAAGAGCCCGCCGACGCCGTCGGCGCCCATCACCCGCAGGGTCATCCAGAGCTTGAGCGCGTCGAACCGGCGGGTGGTCTGGAGGGACTTGTCGACCTGGTTCGGGATCTTCTCGGCGATCGTGCGCAGCGGGTTGAGGTAGTCCGCGTGGTAGGTCGCGTGGCGCAGGGTGGCGCCGTCGCGGACCAGGAGCGCAGAGGAACTCACCGGCTGGAAGAAGGACTTGTGGAAGTCGACGGTGACCGAGTCGGCCCGCTCGATGCCGTCCAGGAGGTGGCGGCGGGTGGGGGAGGCGAGCAGTCCGCAGCCGTAGGCGGCGTCGACGTGCATCCAGGCGCCGTACTCGTCGGCCAGGGCGGCGATCTCGGGCAGCGGGTCGATGGAGCCGAAGTCGGTGGTGCCGGCGGTGGCCACGACCGCCATCGGGACCAGGCCCTCGGCGCGGCAGGCGGCCAGCTCGGCGGCGAGGGCGGTGGCCCGCATCCGCCTGCCCGCGTCGACCGGGACGGAGACGACGGCGGCGGCGCCCAGGCCGAGGAGGCCGGCCGACTTCTGGACGCTGAAGTGGCTGCACTCGGAGGAGAAGATCCGGAGCTTCGACAGGTCGTCCGTCTTGGCCTCCTCGCGGGCGAGGAGCAGGGCCTGGAGGTTGGACTGCGAACCGCCGCTGGTGAACACGCCGTCGGCGGCGGGCCCGAAGCCGGCCCGGCCGTTGGTCCAGTCGATCAGCTTCCGCTCGATGAGGGTGCCGCCGGCGCTCTGGTCCCAGGTGTCCAGGGAGGAGTTGACCGCCGAGAGGACGGCCTCGCCGACGACGGCGGGGATGACGACCGGGCAGTTCAGATGGCCCAGGTAGCGGGGGTGGTGGAAGTAGACGGCGTCGCGGAGGTAGACGTCCTCCAGCTCGCCGAGGGCGGCGGAGACGTCTCCGAGCGGCCGGTCGAGGTCGACGGCGTCGATGACGGGGGCCAGTTCGGCGGGGGTCGTACCGGTGAACGGCCCTCGCACCGAGGCGAGTTTGTCCGCCACCCGCCCGACCCCTTCGGTGACGGAGCGACGGTAGCTCTCCGCCGTGGTGCCGTTGAGCAGGTGGGAGCGCATGGGGGCCCTTTCGGGAGGAAACGCTGAGGGGGACATGGGGGACCGCCGGGGGAAGCGATCACCGGAATGTAGGTGAGCCTAACCTAATTTCTTGGCACCGGGTGCCGCCAAGCCACCCCGGAACGGGGTGCCTTGAGTGAGATGGATTACGTGGCGGGGACGGGGGCCGTGACGGGCTCACGCCCCGTCGCGGGCCGCGTCCTCCCGCGTCTCGTCCGGCACCTCGCGCAGGGCGTCCTCCGACAGCCCCTTGCGCCAGTAGCCGACGAACGTCACCCGGCGCCGGTCGAGTCCGCGCTCCCGCACGAAGTGCCGCCGCAGCGCCTTCACCGACCCGGACTCGCCCGCGATCCAGACGTACGGGGAGCCGCCCGGCAGTCGGGCGTCGCGCACCGCGTCCACGGCGGACGGCGCCCCCTCCTCCCGTACGAGCCAGGTGACCTCGGCGTCGGCGGCGGTCGGCAGCGCGGTCCGGTCGCCGGAGTGCGGGACCTCCAGGAAGACCCGGGCGCGGGTCCCGGCCGGCAGCCACTCCAGGATGGCCGAGGCCGCCGGGAGGGCCGTCTCGTCCGCCCAGATCACGACGGAGTCGGCGTCCTCGGGCGGCCGGAAGCGGACGGCCGTGTTGTCGGCCACGGCGGGGCCGAGGACGACCACCCGGTCGCCGGGCCCCGCGCTCCCGGCCCAGCGGCAGGCCGGCCCGCCGTCCTCGTGGAGCGCGAAGTCGATGTCCAGCTCGTCCGGCCCGGTGCGCTGCTCGCGGGCGGTGTACGAGCGCATCACGGCCCGCTCGCCGTGGGGCATCGCCCGCCAGGCGCCCAGGACCGCGTACATGTCCCGCCCGTCCAGGGGCGGCAGGACGGGGGCCTCCTGGCCGGGGTGCGGCAGGAAGAGGGAGAGGGACTGGTCGCGCCCGCCGGCGGCGAATCCCTTCAGGTCCTCCCCGGTGAAGGTGACCCGGACCAGGGACGGGCCGAGCCGCCGCGTCCGGTCGACCCGGAGCGAGAAGAACCGGAAGGGGGCGGTCTCGGTGTGCGTCATGGGGCGGGCGCCTTCTCGGTACGGGGTCTCCACGGGGGTCTCCCGGGCGTGCGGGGGGCCGCCCTGTCCGGCGGCGAACATAGGTTAGCCTAACCTCATAATCACCGGTCGGTCGGGGGTGCCCCGGAGCCGGGGCCCGGACGCGACGGAGCCCGCCGCCCCCGGAGGGGACGACGGGCGTCACGGTCGTGCCGGATCAGGCCGACAGGCCCAACTCCCGCGCGATCAGCATCCGCTGCACCTCACTGGTGCCCTCGCCGATCTCCAGGATCTTCGAGTCGCGCCACATCCGGGCCACCGGGTACTCGTTCATGAAGCCGTACCCGCCGTGGATCTGGGTCGCCTCGCGGGCGTTGTCCACCGCCACCGTGGAGGAGTACAGCTTCGCGATGGCCGCCTCCTTCTTGAACGGCTCGCCCAGGACCAGGCGCGAGGCCGCGTCCCGCCAGCCGATCCGGGCCATGTGCGCCCGGGTCTCCATGTCCGCGATCTTGAACTGGATGGCCTGGTTGTCGCCGATCGGCCGTCCGAAGGCGTGACGTTCCTTCGCGTACTTCACGGACTCGTCCACACAGCCCTGCGCCAGGCCCGTCGCGAGTGCCGCGATGGCGACCCGGCCCTCGTCCAGGATCCGGAGGAACTGCGCGTATCCCCGGCCCTCCTCGCCCAGCAGGTTCCCCACCGGCACCCGGACGTCGTCGAAGGACAGCTCGCGGGTGTCCGAGGCGTTCCAGCCGACCTTGGAGTACGGGGCGGCGACCGTGAAGCCCGGGGTGCCGGAGGGGACGATGATCGAGGAGATCAGCGGGCGCCCGTCGGGCTTGCGGCCGGTGACCGCCGTGACCGTCACCAGGCCCGTGATGTCCGTGCCGGAGTTGGTGATGAAGCACTTCGAGCCGTTGATCACCCACTCGTCGCCGTCGCGGACGGCCGTCGTGCGGGTGCCGCCCGCGTCCGAGCCCGCGCCGGGCTCGGTCAGGCCGAACGCGCCCAGGAGCTCGCCCGCGCACAGCCTCGGCAGCCACTCCCGCTTCTGCTCCTCGGTGCCGAACAGGTGCAGCGGCATCGCGCCCAGCGAGACGCCCGCCTCCAGGGTGATGGCCACCGAGGAGTCCACCCGGGCCAGCTCCTCCAGGGCGATCCCGAGGGCCAGGTAGTCGCCGCCCATGCCGCCGTACTCCTCGGGGAACGGCAGCCCGAACAGGCCCATGCGGCCCATCTCGCGGACGATCTCGTACGGGAACTCGTGCCGCTCGTAGTAGTCGCCGATCTTCGGCGCGACCACGTCGTGGGCGAACGCCTCGACGGTGCGGCGGAGTTCCTGGTGCTCGGCGGAGAGCCGGTGGTCGAGGGACATGGGGCTGTTCACTCCTTGTGGGAGAGGGCGCGGACGGTACGGGACGGGCTGGGCCGGCCCAGCTGTTCGGCCATCCACACGCTCGTGGCGGTGAGGGCGGCCAGATCGACCCCGGTCTCGATGCCGAGGCCGTCGAGCATCCACACGAGGTCCTCGGTGGCGAGGTTGCCGGTCGCGCTCTTCGCGTACGGGCAGCCGCCGAGGCCGCCGGCGGAGGCGTCGACCGTGGTCACCCCGTGCCGCAGCGCGGCCAGGGTGTTGGACAGGGCCTGCCCGTAGGTGTCGTGGAAGTGCACGGCGATGCGGGAGGCGGGGATCCCGGCCTCGTCCAGCGCGGTGAGCAGCGCCTCCACGTGGCCGGGGGTGGCGACGCCGATGGTGTCGCCGAGGCTCAGCTCGTCGCAGCCCATGTCGGCGAGGGCCTTGGCGACCCGGACGACCCGCTCGATCGGGACCGGGCCCTCCCAGGGGTCGCCGAAGCACATCGACAGGTAGCCGCGGACCTTCAGACCGGCCTCTATGGCCCGGATGACGGTCGGCGCGAAGAGGGCGAGGGCCTCGTCCACGGTCCGGTTGAGGTTGGCCCTGGCGAAGGACTCGGTGGCCGAGGCGAAGACGGCGATCTCCCGGGCGCCGAGCGCGAGGGCCCGGTCGAGCCCGCGCTCGTTCGGCACCAGGACCGGGAGGCGGACCGGGAGGTCGCGGACCAGCGGGAACAGGTCCTCGGCGTCGGCGAGCTGGGGCACCCACTTCGGGTGCACGAAGCTGGTCGCCTCGACGGTGCCGAGCCCGGCGGCGGCGAGACGGCGGACGAACTCCGCCTTCACCTCCGTCGGGACGGCCGTCTTCTCGTTCTGGAGGCCGTCGCGGGCCCCGACCTCGTGGATCCGGACCCGGGCGGGGAGCCCGCGGCCGGGGACGGTCATCGGCAGTCCGGCGGCGCTCACGCGTCCTCCCCGGGGGTCTCGTGCGGGGTCACCACGGCCAGGACCTGGTCCATGGCGACGGTGGTGCCGGGCGTGACGTCCAGCTCGGTGACGGTGCCGGCGTGCGGGGCGGAGATGACGTGCTCCATCTTCATCGCCTCCACGACGAGCAGGCTCTGACCGGCCTCCACCTCGTCCCCGACGGCCACCTTGACGACGGTCACGGTGCCGGGCATCGGCGCGGCCAGCGTGTCCGCGCCGCCCCGCCCGGCCCCGCTGAGCGCGGCCTCGACGGGGTCGTGGTCGAGCACGTGCCAGGAGTCGCCGTCGCGGCCGAGCCAGGCGCCGGCGCGGTGGAAGCGGTGGCCGACCCCGTCCACGACGACCGTCACCGAGGCGCCGGTGACCCGGGCGCCGGGCGGCGCCTCCACCGTGACCGGTTCGAGGCCCGGTACGCGCAGGGGGAAGGCGAGCGGGGCCGGAGCGCCGCCCAGGCGCCAGCCGTTCGGCACCGAGAAGGGGTCCGTCCAGCCGTCCCGGGGCGCCGGGGCCAGCTCCGCGAGCCGTACGGCCGCCGCCGCCGCGTACACCTCGGCCGGGACGTCCTTCGGGACCAGCCCCTCCGCCTCGCGCTCCACCAGGCCGGTGTCCAGGGCGCCCTTCACCACGTCCTCGTGGGCGAGGAGGCGGCGCAGGAAGCCCGCGTTGGTGGGGACGCCGAGGGTGACCGTGTCCGCGAGGGCCGCGCGCAGCCGGCGCAGGGCCGTGGGGCGGTCCGGGGCGTGCACGATGACCTTCGACAGCATCGGGTCGTAGAGGGACGAGACCTCGGTGCCCTCGCTCAGGCCCGAGTCCGTACGCGCTCCGCCGCCCTGCGGCTCGTTCAGCGCCAGGACCGTGCCGCCCGAGGGCAGGAAGCCGCGGGACGGGTCCTCGGCGCAGATCCGGGCCTCGATCGCCCAGCCGTCCAGGCGGACGTCCTCCTGGGCGAAGGGCAGCGGCTCGCCGGCGGCGACCCGCAGCTGCCACTCCACCAGGTCGACGCCGGTGATCAGCTCGGTCACCGGGTGCTCGACCTGGAGCCGGGTGTTCATCTCCATGAAGCAGTACGAGGCGGGGTCGCCGCCCGGGACGATGAACTCGACCGTGCCCGCGCCCACATAGCCGCAGGACCGGGCCGCCTCCACCGCCGCCGCGCCCATCGCCGCCCGGAGCTCCGGGGTCAGCAGGACGCTCGGCGCCTCCTCCACGATCTTCTGGTGGCGCCGCTGGAGCGAGCACTCGCGCTCCCCGAGGTGCAGCACGTTCCCGTGGGCGTCGGCGAGGACCTGGATCTCGATGTGCCGGGGCCGGTCGATCCACCGCTCCACCAGCAGCGTGTCGTCGCCGAAGGAGGCGCGGGCCTCGCGCCGGGCCGCCGCGATCTCCTCGTCCAGGACCGCCAGGTCCCGCACGAGCCGCATGCCCTTGCCGCCGCCGCCCGCGCTGGGCTTGAGCAGCACGGGCGCGCCCAGTTCGCGGGCGGCCTCGGCCAGTTCGGGATCGGCGGCGCCCGGGACGACGGGCACGCCCGCCGCCTTCACGGTCTCCTTCGCCCGGATCTTGTCGCCCATCAGGGAGATCGCCTCGGCGGACGGCCCGATGAAGACGAGCCCCGCCTCCGCGCAGGCCCGCGCGAAGCCGGCGTTCTCCGCGAGGAAGCCGTAGCCGGGGTGGACGGCCTGCGCGCCGGTGCGGCGGGCCGCGTCCAGCAGCGCGGGCACGGACAGGTACGACTCGGCGGCCGGCGGCGGGCCGATCCGCACCGCCGTGTCCGCCTCCCGCACGTGCCGGGCGTCGGCGTCCGCGTCGCTGTACACGGCCACCGAGCGCACGCCGAGCTCCCGCAGGGTGCGGATGACCCGGACCGCGATCTCGCCCCGGTTGGCGACGAGGACGGTGTCGAACATGGACGGCATCTCCTGGGATCCCCTCACATCCGTGGACTGCATCTCCTGGGACATCTCCTGGAGCCCTCTCACATCCGGAAGACGCCGAACTGGGGGTCACCCAGGGGCGCGTTGGCACAGGCGGTCAGGGCGAGTCCGAGGACCTGCCGGGTCTCCAGGGGGTCGATGACCCCGTCGTCCCACAGCCGGGCGGTGGCGTAGTAGGCGCTGCCCTGGGTCTCGTACTGCTCGCGGATCGGGGCCTTGAAGGCCTCTTCCTCCTCCGCGCTCCAGTCGTCGCCGAGCTGGTCGCGCTTGACGGTCGCGAGGACGGAGGCGGCCTGCTCGCCGCCCATGACCGAGATCTTGGCGTTGGGCCACATCCACAGGAAGCGGGGGGAGTAGGCCCGGCCGCACATCGAGTAGTTGCCCGCGCCGTACGAACCGCCGACGACCACGGTCAGCTTCGGGACCCGGGTGGTGGCCACGGCCGTGACCATCTTGGCGCCGTGCTTGGCGATGCCGCCGTGCTCGTACGCCTTACCGACCATGAAGCCGGTGATGTTCTGGAGGAACACCAGCGGGATGCCGCGCTGGTCGCACAGCTCGATGAAGTGCGCGCCCTTCTGGGCGGACTCGGCGAACAGGATGCCGTTGTTGGCGACGACGCCGACCGGGTGCCCGTGGATCCGGGCGAAGCCGGTGATCAGGGTCTGCCCGTACTCGGCCTTGAACTCCTGGAAGCGGGAGCCGTCCACGACCCGGGCGATGACCTCGCGCACGTCGTAGGGGGTGCGGGAGTCGACGGGCACGGCCCCGTACAGCCCGTACGGGTCGACCTTCGGCTCCTCGGCCGGCTCGACCGACCAGGGCAGCGGGCCGCGCTCCGGGAGCGTGGCGACGATGTTCCGCACGATCCGCAGGGCGTGGGCGTCGTCCTCGGCGAGGTGGTCGGTGACGCCGGAGATCCGGGAGTGGACCTCGCCGCCGCCCAGTTCCTCGGCCGTGACGACCTCGCCGGTCGCGGCCTTCACCAGCGGCGGGCCGCCGAGGAAGATCGTGCCCTGGTTCCGCACGATCACGGCCTCGTCGCTCATCGCGGGGACGTACGCGCCGCCGGCCGTGCAGGAGCCGAGGACGGCCGCGATCTGCGGGATGCCCGCGCCGGACATCCGGGCCTGGTTGTAGAAGATCCGGCCGAAGTGCTCCCGGTCGGGGAAGACCTCGTCCTGCATCGGCAGGAAGGCGCCGCCGGAGTCGACCAGGTAGAGGCAGGGGAGACGGTTCTCCAGGGCCACCTCCTGGGCCCGGAGGTGCTTCTTCACCGTCATCGGGTAGTACGTGCCGCCCTTGACGGTCGCGTCGTTCGCGACGATCACGCACTCGCGGCCCGAGACCCGCCCGATGCCCGCGACGACGCCGGCGGCCGGGGCCTGGCCGCCGTACATGCCGTCGGCCGCGAGCGGGGCCAGCTCCAGGAACGGCGAGCCCGGGTCGAGGAGGGTGTCCACCCGGTCCCGGGGCAGCAGCTTGCCGCGTGCGGTGTGCCGCGCCCGGGACTTCTCACCCCCGCCCAGCGCGGCCGCCGCGAGCTTGGCGCGCAGGGTCGCGGCCAGCTCGTGGTGCGCGGCCTCGTTCGCCTGCCAGGCCGGCGAGGCGGGGTCCGCCGCACTCGACAGCACGGGTGCCTGCTGCATCGACCGATCTCCCTTGTCCGGTTAATGAGCGTTAACGTATGGCGGACAGGTTAACGACCGCTAACGGGGTTGTCTAGAATCGAATCCATGGCCACGACTACGACCGCCGGCGGCAGGACCGACGCCCCCACGCGCCGCGAGCAGATCCTCAAGGAGGCCGCCCGCCTCTTCGCCGAGCGCGGTTTCCACGGCGTGGGCGTGGACGAGATAGGGGCCGCCGTCGGCATCAGCGGCCCCGGCCTCTACCGGCACTTCCCCGGCAAGGACGCGATGCTCGCCGAACTGCTCGTCGGCATCAGCGAGCGGCTCCTCGACGGGGGCCGGCTGCGGGCCGGAGAGGCGGCGGGCGACCCCCGGGCCCTGCTCGGCGCCCTCATCGACGGGCACATCGACTTCGCCCTCGACGACCGGCCCCTGATCACCCTCCACGACCGGGAGCTGGACCGGCTCAGGGACGAGGACCGCAAGCGGGTCCGCAAGCTCCAGCGGCAGTACGTGGAACTGTGGGTGACGACGGTCCGCGAGCTGTACCCGGACGCCCCCGAGAGCGAGGCCCGCACCGCCGTCCACGCGGTCTTCGGCCTGCTCAACTCCACCCCCCACCTGGCCGCCCTCGGCCGCCGCCCCATGGAGGAACTCCTGCGCCGCCTGGCCCACGGGGCCTTCGGGGCGCTCGCGGTCTCCTGACGCTTCCCCGCACCCCCGCCGGTCCACGGGACGGAACGCGGTCCCCGTCGCCCCCGGCGCTCGGACAGAATGAGACCCATGCCGATACTCAGCCGCCCCGCCCTCGTCGAGCACCTCGTCCGCACCCGGATCGCGGGAGACGTCGCCACCCCGCGCGACAACAACCTCTCCCACTACAGAAGGCTCGCCAACGGCGACCGGCACTACTGGCTCGGCCTGGAGCTCGGCGACCGCTGGACCGACGAACAGGACGTGCTCGCCGTGATGGCCGAGCGGTGCGGCGTCGTCGACGACCCGGCCCACCGGACCGGCCAGGACACCATCGACCCCGAGCTGACCGTGGACGCCCTCGACCGGGCCGCCGCCCGGCTGCGCAAGGCCGCCGAGGGCCGGGAGCGGGTCCTCTTCGCGACCGGCCACCCCGGCTCCCTCATCGACGTCCACAGCCGGGTCGCGGCCGCGCTGCGCGCCCGGGGCTGCGACATCGTCCGCATCCCCGGCGGCCTGATCGCGGACGAGGGGTACGTCGTGCAGTTCGCGGACGTCGCCGTCTTCGAGCGGGGCGCCAGCCTCTGGCACACCCACTCCCCGGAGCCGATGAACGCGATCCTGGACGGCCTGGAGGTCCTCGGCGAGCCCGCGCCCGACCTGGTGGTCGCGGACCACGGCTGGGCCGGGCGCGCGGGCCAGCGCGGCATCGACTCCGTCGGCTACGCGGACTGCAACGACCCCGCCCTCTTCCTGGGCGAGGCCGAGGGCACGATGCAGGTCACGATCCCGCTCGACGACCACGTCCTGGACCCCCGCTCCTACGAGCCGATGACCGCGTACCTGCTCGACGCGGCCGGTCTGGGCTGACGCGCGGGCTCACTCCGGCCCGCGCCGCCCCCGGCCCGGCGTCGGGTCCAGGTACACCCGGCGGACCGCCGGCACGCGCGCGCGGAGCCGGTCCTCGGCCTCCTCGCAGGCCCACTCGACCTCCTCGGCCGTGGCCCCGTCCCGGAAGTCGACCTTGGCGGCGACCAGCGCCTCGCCCGGCCCCTGGATGAGGGTCGTCAGGTCGAGCACGCCCGCGACCTGCGGGACGGACAGCAGCTCCGCGCGCACGGCGTCCCGCATCTCCTTCGGCAGCGGGCGGCCGACGAGCAGCTCGGCGTTGGAGCGGCCGAGCACCCAGGCCACGTACACGAGCAGGGCGCCGATGAGGATCGAGGCGATCCCGTCCCAGACGCCGGAACCGGTGAGCTGGCCGCCGAGCAGGCCGCCGGCCGCGAGCAGCAGTCCGGCGAGGGCGGCCGAGTCCTCCATGACGACCGCCTTGACGGTGGTGTCGGGGGTGCGCCGCAGATAGGCCGCGAGCGGGGTGCCCCGCTCCTTCGCCTCGCCCCTGACCTGCCGGAGCCCGGTCCGCAGCGAGAAGCCCTCCAGGAGGAAGGCGAGGGCGAGGACGACGTACGAGACGAGCGGGTCGCCCAGCTCCTCGCCGTGGGTGAGGGTGTGGATCCCGTCGTAGACGGAGAAGACCGCGCCGCCGACGAAGGTCGCGACGGCCGCCAGCATCGCCCAGACGTACCGCTCGCCCGCGTACCCGACCGGGTGGTCCTCGTCGGCCGGCTTCCCGCTCCGCCGGAGCGCGGTGAGCAGCATGACCTCGGTGACGGTGTCGGCGACCGAGTGGGCCGCCTCCGACATCATCGCGCTCGACCCGCTGATCAGACCCGCCACGGCCTTGGCGACGGCGATCCCGAGGTTCGCCCCCGCCGCCACGAGCACGGTGAAGGTGCTCTCGCCGTTCCCGTCCTTCGCCTTTCGCCCCATGGTCGGAACGTATGCCCGGTCAGGAGCGCGGCACGCGAACGACACCCTCCTGGATGACCGAGATGGCCAGCTTCCCGTCCCGCGTCCAGATCCTGGCCTGGCCGAGACCGCGCCCGCCGCCGGAGGAGGGGGACTCCTGGTCGTACAGGAGCCACTCGTCGGCCCGGAAGGGCCGGTGGAACCACATGGCGTGGTCGAGGGAGGCCCCCACCACGTCCCCGACGGCCCAGCCGCCCCGCCCGTGCGCGAGCAGGACGGAGTCGAGCAGCGTCATGTCGGAGACGTACGTCGCCAGACAGACGTGCAGCAGGGGGTCGTCGGCGAGCTTGCCGTTGGTGCGGAACCACACCTGCGAGCGCGGTTCGCGCGGCTCCCCGACCGAGCCCCAGGGCGGGGTGTCCCCGTACCGCAGGTCGAAGGCCGCGCGGGCCTCGACGAGCCGCCGGGCCACGTCCTCCGGCAGGTGCCGGGGCAGCATCTCCCCGGCCGTCGGCAGCGTCTCCGGGTCCGGCGCGGCCGGCACGTCCGCCTGGTGGTCCAGCCCCTCCTCGTACGCCTGGAAGGAGGCGGAGAGGTGGAAGATCGGCTGTCCGTGCTGGACGGCGACGACCCGGCGGGTGGTGAAGGAGCGCCCGTCCCGGATGCGGTCGACCGAGTACACGATCGGCGCGCCGGGGTCGCCGGGACGCAGGAAGTACGCGTGCAGGGAGTGCGCGAGACGGTCTCCGGGCACGGTCCGGCCCGCCGCCACCAGCGCCTGGGCGGCCACCTGGCCGCCGAAGACGCGGGGGACGAGCGAGGACCGGGACCTGCCCCGGAAGATGTCCCGCTCGATCCGCTCCAGGTCGAGCAGATCGAGCAGGGAATCCAGGGCGTCGTGCGCCTCGGGCACCTACAGGCCCATCGACTTCGCGATGATCGACTTCATGATCTCGCTGGTGCCGCCGTAGATGCGGTTGACGCGGTTGTCCGCGTACAGGCGGGCGATCGGGTACTCGTTCATGTAGCCGTAGCCGCCGTGCAGCTGGAGGCAGCGGTCGATGACGCGGTGGGCGACCTCGGTGCAGAACAGCTTGGCGCTCGCGGCCTCGGCCGGGGTCAGCTCGCCCGCGTCCAGGGCCTCCAGGGCGCGGTCCGCGACGGCCTCGGCGGCGTCGACCTCGGCCTGGCAGGCGGCCAGCTCGAACTTGGTGTTCTGGAAGGAGGCGACCGTCTTGCCGAAGACCGTGCGGTCCGTGACGTACTGCTGGGCGAAGCGGACGGCGGCCTTGGCCTGCGCGTAGGCGCCGAAGGCGATGCCCCAGCGCTCGGAGGCCAGGTTGTGGCCCAGGTAGGAGAAGCCCTTGCCCTCCTCGCCGAGCAGGTCCTCGACCGGCACCTTCACGTCGACGAACGCCAGCTCGGCGGTGTCGGAGGTGCGCAGGCCGAGCTTGTCCAGCTTGCGGCCGATCGAGTAGCCCTCGGACGTGGTGTCCACGGCGAAGAGGGAGATGCCGAAGCGGCGGTCCTCGGCCGACGGGGCGGAGGTGCGGGCGCAGACGATCACGCGGTCGGCGTGGACGCCGCCGGTGATGAAGGTCTTGGCGCCGTTGAGGACGTAGTGGGTGCCGTCCTCGGAGAGCTTGGCGGTGGTCTTCATGCCCGCGACGTCGGAGCCGGTGCCCGGCTCGGTCATGGCGAGCGCCCACATCTCCTCGCCGGAGACGAACTTCGGCAGGTAGCGCTTCTTCTGGTCCCCGGTGGCCAGCATCTTGATGTACGGCAGGGCGAGCAGGACGTGGACGCCGGAGCCGCCGAACTGGACGCCCGCGCGCGAGGTCTCCTCGTAGAGGACCGCCTCGAACTTGTGGGTGTCCAGGCCCGCGCCGCCGAACTCCTCGGGCACGTTGATGCCGAAGATGCCCAGCTCGCCGAGCTTGTAGTAGAAGTCGCGGGGCGCCTGGCCGGCCGCGAACCACTCGTCGTAGACGGGGACGACCTCGGCCTCGATGAAGGCCCGGATGGTCTCCCGGAACGCCTCGTGGTCCTCGTCGAATACGGTACGGCGCACGGTGCGACTCCTCCGGTGTGCGGGCCCAGTTTTCTAAGCGCTTGCTCAGTCTGTCGTCAACGAAGTTACCCAGCGGTCACCCACCCTGTCCAGACCTCTCCCCTGTGATCCAGGCCCGCCCCACGGAGTCGTATCCGTACCCGGGCCGCCCCTTCGCCCCGCTCGTCCGAAAGGGTGCGCCGTCCTCGTCCCCGATCCGGACCGTGCCCCGGCGCCCCTCCGAGCTCCACTCCAGCTCCAGGTACCAGCGGCAGTCGCACCCCGCCGTCCCCGCCGAGACCAGCAGCTCCTCCGGCTCGGCGGCGCTGACCGCGTACGGGAAGGAGACCGCCGGGAGCGTCCGGCCCTCCTGCCCGGAGGCGTCGTACCCGTCCCGCGCCCGCGCCACCGGCCGCGGCCGGTCCAGGTCCACCTCGAAGCGGCGCGGCGTCACCGCCCCGCCGCACCCGTCGTCCATCCGGTACGCCGCCCACGGCAGCGGCGCGCCCCGCTGCACCACCCGCACGTGCAGCGCCTGGAGCACCACCGCCGCCGCGCCCCTCCCCTGCACCGACACCCGCACCAGCGTCTCCCCGCCGTCCACGGCCCCCTGCGCCGCCGCCCAGCTCCGCGCGTCGGCCGCCTCCGGCGGGGGAGGGGGCGTCCGCTCGACGAGATAGGTGTGCCCGCACCCGTTCTTCCAGAGGTGCGAGGCGACCGTCCACGTCAGCGGCGCCGGCGGCTCGACGGCCCGCTCCCGGGCCTTCCCGGGCAGGAGTACGGCTCCGAGCGTCACCGCCCCCACGACCGCCAGCGCCCCGCCGACCACGCCCGTCCACCCCCACCGACGCCTCCGCCACCGGGGCGGGAGGTCCGGCACGGGCGCGTGCACGGGTTCCGGCGCGGGCGCGGGCCCGGGCTCGGGTGCCGGCTCCGGCTCCGGGCCGGGCTCGGGCGCCGGAGGGCGGCGGGCGCCGTCCGCGCGGGTCCAGGCCGCCGCCAGGGCCCGTCGCTCCTCCTCGTCCGCCCCGCACAGCAGGGCGAGGCGGTCGACCACGGCGAACTCCTCCGGGACGGTCGCGCCCGAGCAGTAGCGGTGGAGGGTGGACGCGCTGACGCTCAGGCGCCGGCCCAGCGCCTCGTAGCTCCTCCCGTCCCGCGCCTTCAGCGCGCGCACGAGCCGCGCGAACTCCTCGACGGCGACGTCCTTCGGCATTCCATCCCCCTTGACCCCACGTCCCACCCTTCACGTCCTTGCACGTCAGCAGGGGTGGAATGGTTCCGGGACGGGTGGTGGGCGCGGCACCGTTGCCCGGGGCGGGCGGGGGCCCGACGCTGGTGGAGCACCGACCGAACCACCCGACGGGGGATCCACCACCATGAACAAGCTCCGCACCGCACTCGCCGCCCTCACCGCCGCCGCCGGCCTCGTGGCCCTCGCCGCCGTCCCGTCCCAGGCGGACACGGCGGCGGCCCAGCGGGCCCGGGCCGGCCAGGCGTTCCCGTACCCGCACGGCTCCACCTTCCTGACGCCGGCGCAGCTGCCGCCGTCCTCGACGCCGTGGACCGCCACCCGGGTCTTCACCGGCGTCCCGGAGAACGGCGGCGTCCTCTGCGCCCCGTACAAGATCCCGGCGCGGAACACCCGCCACCGCGAGTTCAACACCGAGCTCGACACCAACGGCGTCCAGGTCACCACCGTCGCCCGCACCGAGGCCGACGCCGTGAAGCTGGTCGACACCCTCCGCAAGGCCCTGGCCGGCTGCGGGCCCCTGCTCGAACAGCAGAACCCGGGCCTGCACGCCGTCAGCGCCTCCCACGGCAAGATCGACGTCGAGGAGGGCGCCTGGGTCTACAGCCTGGACACCGCCGACCCGCAGATCGGCAGCACCGACATCCACCTCTTCTCCGTCGGCCGCGACGGCCGCACCGTCACCCTCGTCCGCTGGGGCCAGCTGGGCGATCTCGAGGACGCCCCGCTGACCGCCTTCCGCACCACGACGAAGACCGCCGTCGACAAGCTCGGGTGACACACCGCCTCACCCGAGCGCGAACCACAGCTCCATCCGCACGTCCGGGTCGTCCAGGTCCCGGTCGAGGAGCGCCGCGCAGCGGGCGATGCGCTGGCGGACCGTGTTGCGGTGGACGTCCAGGGCCACCGCCGTCCGGTCCCAGCCGCCGTGCAGGGAGAGCCAGACGCGCAGGGTCTCCCTGAGCGGTTCGCCCAGGGGGGCGAGGAGGGTCCGGGCGTGGGCGGCGGCCTCGTCCGGGTCCACGAGGGACGCGAGGCCGCCGGGGCGGTGGCGCACGAGCGCCGTCCGGGTGGCCTCCGCCCGGCGCAGGGCCCGCGCCGCCTGCGCGTCGGCGGCGGGGAGGTCCCCGGCGGCGGCCGGGGCGGAGACGCCGAGAAACCAGCCGGGCCGGGCGGTGACGGCGGAGGAAGCGGGCAGAAGGAGTCGTACGGAGGCGGGGGCCGCCCCGGAGACACGGGCCGCTCCTGCCTCCCCAAGGGCCTTTCCCGGCGCTGCCGTCGTGTCCGTCTCCCCGGCACCGGTGGCCCCCTCCGGCTCCACCAGCGCCGTCCCCAGCGCCGCCGCCAGGTCCGCCGTCGCGAACGGGGTGCCGTCGCCGCCCCGCGCGTGGACCACCGTCCACGGGCCCGGGTCCAGGGCGGCCGCCGCCTCCGCCGGGGACGCGCCCAGGAGCAGCCGGACCAGGGCCGCGTCCCGTACCGCCGCGTCCGCGCCCCGGTGCGGGGCCGTCAGGAGGGAGAGGAGGACCACCGCGACGCCCGCGATCGTGTGGTCGCCGGGGTCCCGCCGCTCCGTCGCCACCCCCAGGGCCGGCCCGTCGCCGCCGCCCAGCGCGTACGCCGCCAGGCGCAGGCCGCCGCCCTCCCCGCCCGCCGACGCCGGGCCGCCGGGGCGCGGGCCGAGCACCCCCGCCAGCTCCCGCAGCGCCCGGGACGCCTCCGCGGGGACCTCCCGGCCGGCCGTCGCCGCCTCCGTGCCGTCCGGGGCGAAGAGGACCGCGCGGCCGCCGAGCCGGGCGGCGAGCGCGCCGAGGACCGCCGGGACCGGGGCCGGCCGGGCCGCCGCCGTCGCCAGGGCCCGCTGGGCCTCCGTCACCCGGCGCAGCTCGTGCAGCCGGGCCTCCGCCATCAGCCGCCACACCGCCCGCGCCACCGCCGTGAACGGGGTGCGCGGCGGCACCTCCACGAGGGGCAGGCCCCGGCGTTCGCAGGCCCCGACCAGCTCCGCCGGGACCGTGTCGTACACCGGCGTCACGCCGAACGCGAGCGCCGCCGCCCCCGCCTCCGCCACCCGCTCCACGTACCGCGCCGGATCGGCGAGCTGCACGCCCGCCGTCATCAGCAGCTCCCCGCCGAGCAGGTACGGGTACGGGTCGGCCATCTCCGAGGTGTGCACCCAGTGCAGGGAGGCGTCCCCGGGCCCGGCGAGCAGCCGCAGGCCCAGGTCCCGGCGGGCGAGCAGCGCGGCCAGCGGGACCGGCGGGGCCGGGGGAGTGGAGGCGGGGTGCGCGGGGCTCGTCGTCATGGACCCTTCGTACACCACCCGCTCGTACAGTGGAGGAAACGCACACTTCTGCGCCGCTTTCCCGGCGCCTACCGTCGTGCCGGAGAACCAAGCCGGAGAAACCGATCCGGAAAACCCCCTCGCCCCCGGAGGACCCGACCATGAGCAGCGACCAGAACGCCTTCCGCGGCCCGATCGACTCGTCCCGCGTCCCGCGGTACGCCGGTCCCGCGACGTTCGCCCGGCTGCCGCGGCTCGACGAGGTCGGCACCGCCGACGTCGCCGTCGTCGGCGTCCCCTTCGACAGCGGCGTCTCCTACCGCCCCGGCGCCCGCTTCGGCGGCAACGCCATCCGCGAGGCCTCCCGCCTGCTGCGCCCCTACAACCCGGCGCAGGACGCCTCCCCGTTCGCCCTCGCGCAGGTCGCGGACGCCGGTGACATCGCCGCCAACCCGTTCAACATCAACGAGGCCGTCGAGACCGTCGAGGCCGCCGCCGACGAGATCCTCGGCACCGGCGCCCGCATGATGACCCTCGGCGGCGACCACACCATCGCGCTCCCGCTGCTCCGCTCGGTCGCCAAGAAGCACGGCCCGGTCGCCCTGCTCCACTTCGACGCGCACCTCGACACCTGGGACACGTACTTCGGCGCCGAGTACACCCACGGCACCCCGTTCCGCCGGGCCGTCGAGGAGGGCATCCTCGACACCGAGGCGCTGTCGCACGTCGGCACGCGCGGCCCGCTGTACGGCAAGCAGGACCTGACCGACGACGAGAAGATGGGCTTCGGCATCGTCACCTCCGCCGACGTCTACCGGCGCGGCGCCGACGAGGTCGCCGACCAGCTGCGCCAGCGCATCGGGAACCGCCCGCTGTACATCTCCATCGACATCGACTGCCTCGACCCGGCCCACGCGCCCGGCACCGGCACCCCCGAGGCGGGCGGCATGACCTCCCGCGAGCTCCTGGAGATCCTGCGCGGCCTCTCCTCCTGCAACCTGGTCTCCGCCGACGTCGTCGAGGTCGCCCCGGCCTACGACCACGCCGAGATCACCGCCGTCGCCGCCTCCCACACGGCGTACGAGCTGACGACGATCATGTCCCGCCAGATCGCGGCGGGCCGCGCCGCGAAGTAGCCGGCGGACGCGCGGGGCGGGGCGCGGCCCCGTCCCGCGCGACCCGGCCCGCCCCGCTCCGGCTCCGCGCGACACTGGTGAGCGCCGGGCGCGGCCGCTCCCGGCCGCGCCCGGCCCACCCCGCCACCGCCCCGAGGGACCCGCCATGACCCACGACCACGACCTGGTCCTGCGCCCCACGCCCGCCCAGACCGAGGCGGCCCTGAACCCGCCCCCGGGGCGGACCGGCGGGGACCTCGTCGTCGAGACCCTCTCCGGGCTCGGCGCGACCACCGTCTTCGGCCTCCCGGGACAGCACGCGCTCGGCGTGTTCGACGCGCTGCGCCGCTCGCCGCTGCGGTACGTGGGCCTGCGCGTCGAGAACAACGCGGGCTTCGCCGCCGACGCGTACGGCCGGATCACCGGCGAGGCGGCCCCGCTGCTGCTCTCCACCGGGCCCGGCGCGCTCCTGTCGCTCGCCGCGCTCCAGGAGGCGGCCGCCGCCTCCGCGCCGGTCGTCGCGATCTGCAGCCAGGTCCCGGTGGCCGGGCTCGGCGGCGGGCGGCACGGCCACCTGCACGAGCTGCGCGACCAGCAGGCCTCCTTCCGCGACGTCGTGAAGTCCGTCCACACGGCCCGCACGCCGTCCCAGATCCCCTCCGCGATCGCCGCCGCCTGGGAGTCGGCGCTCACCGCCCCGCACGGGCCCGTCTGGGTGGAGATCCCGCAGGACGTGCTCACGGCGGAGACGACGCTGCCGGTGGTCACCGCGATGGACGCGACCCCCGAGGACGTCGTCCCGCGCCCCGAGCTGACGGCGGTGGCGGCCCATCTGCTCGCGCACGCCGAGCGGCCCGTGATCGTCGCGGGCGGCGGGGTCGTCCGCTCCGACGCGTCGGGGAAGCTGCGGGCCCTGGCCGAGCGGATCGACGCGCCCGTGGTCACCACCTTCGGCGGCAAGGGCGCCTTCCCCTGGAAGCACCCGCTGTCCCTCCAGTCCTGGCTGGAGGACCGGCACACCACCGACTTCCTGGAGGACGCCGACGTCCTCCTCGTCGTCGGCTCCGGACTCGGCGAGCTGTCCTCGAACTACCACACCTTCGCCCCGCGCGGCCGGGTGATCCAGATCGAGGCGGACGCGGGGAAGCTGGAGTCCAACCACCCGGCGCTCGGCATCCACGCCGACGCCCGGCTCGCGCTCCAGGCGATCCTGGAGACGGTCGGCGAGCGCACGGACCCGACCGCCCCCGAGCGGGTCGCGGCCGTCCTCGGCAGGGTCCGGGACCGGATCGCCGCCCAGGACCTCGACGCGGAGCGGCGGGTCGTCGCCGCCGTGCGCGAGGCGCTCCCGGCCCGGGCCCCGAGCTTCTGGGACATGACGATCCTCGCGTACTGGGCGTGGTCGGCCTTCGACGCCCGGCACCCGAACACCATGCACTCCGCCCAGGGCGCCGGCGGCCTCGGCTACGCCTTCCCCGCCGCCCTCGGCGCGGCCGTCGCGGACCCCTCCCGGCCGGTCCTGGCGGTCTCCGGCGACGGCGGCGCGATGTACTCGCTCGCGGAGCTGGCCACGGCGAAGCAGTACGGCCTCGACGTGACGTGGCTGATCGTGGACGACGGGGGCTACGGCATCCTGCGCGAGTACATGACCGACGCGTACGGCGAGGCCACCGGCACCGAGCTGACCCGCCCGGACTTCGTCGCCCTCGCGGAGTCCTTCGGCGTCCCCGGCGTCCTCACCGCCCCGGACACCCTGGCGGCCGACCTCGCGAAGTCCCTCGCGACCCCGGGCCCCTCGGTGGTCGTCCTCCCGGCCCTGCTGCGGATGTTCGAGCCGACGCACCTGTGACACCGCTGACGAGCGGCGAACCCGTGCGCTACTGGTTCGCCGGCGCTCCCGCCCGGATCGCGGCCTCGATCTGAGCGAGCTGGGCGGCGAGGATCTCCTCGAACGCGGCGCGGCGGTCCGCCCCGAGGGGGCGGACGTCGCGGGCGAAGTGGGCCAGGGCCGGGAAGCGTGCGGGGTCGGCGCCGAGGACCGCGACGCGGAACAGCTCCACGCCCTGTTCGTGCTCCTCGGGGGTGACGGCGCCGACCCCGGCCTCGGAGGCGACCAGCGCGGCGATGAGGACCGCGAGCCGGTGGTAGCGCGCCGGGACCTCCTCGTCGGGCAGTCCCGACGCGCGCAGCGCCTGGAGCACCTCCTCCATGACCAGCCGGGAACCGGTGCCGCTCGACGCGTAGCGCCCCCAGACGGCGGCGAGCTGGGGCTGCTGCCCGAACGCCTCCCGCACGCGCAGGGCCAGGGCCGTGACGCGCTGCTTCCAGTCGCCCTCCGGACGGTGGCCGTCCATGGCGGCGAGGAGGATCCGGTCGGCGACCGCGCGCAGCAGTTCCGTCTTGCTGCGGAAGTGCCGGTAGAGGCTGGAGGAATCGGTCCCGAGGGCCGCGGCCAGCTTGCGCACGCTGAACGACTCGGCGTCGCTCGTGCGCAGCAGCTCCGCCGCCGCGTCCAGGATCTCCTCGGTCGACCAGCGCCTTCGGCCCGCCATGCCGCTCCTCCCGTTGCCTCTCGTACCTCCCGCCGGATCTCAGCCTAACTCATGCGCTTGGCAATGCACTTGGTGCTGCACGCACCGCGTGCATAATGAGGACATGAGCATGCCGGGCGGCCCGGAAGGGGGCGGGCCGGCATGCCGCTCGTGCCCTGCTATCCGGGTCCGGCGACCGATGCGGAGCTCGTCCCGGGGAAGACGAAAGGACGCATGACGTGAAGAACCCGCTGGATTCCGCGGCGCTGGACGCCGCCATCGAGAACGTCCACCACGCCGGGGTGCCGGGCCTGTTCGCCGAGGTGCGCGACGGCGACCGGGTCTGGCGCGGTGCCGCCGGGATCGCCGATATCGCCACCGGCCGCCCCGTCACCGCCGACCTGCGGCACCGGGTCGGCAGCATCACCAAGACCTTCACCGCCGCGGCGGTCCTGCAGCAGGTCGAGAGCGGCCGGATCGGTCTCGACACGCCGATCGGCCGGTACCTTCCGGAGCTGGTCCCCGGAGAGCGCGGTGACGCCGTCACGGTCCGGATGCTGCTCAACCACACCAGCGGCCTCGCCGAGTACCTCCCGTACGCCTACCCCTCCCTCAAGGCGTTCCCCGTGCTCGCGGACACCGGACCCCAGAGCCTGGACGACCACCGGTTCACGCGGTTCGACCCCGCCGAACTGATCGGGGCGGGGGTCGCCGCACCTGCCGTCGGCGCCCCGGGCGGCACGCCGGGGGTGTACTCCAACACCAACTACCTGCTCCTCGGCGCACTCCTGGAACGGGTGACCGGCACCACGGCCGAGCGGTGCATCACCCGGAACGTCATCGAGCGCGCCGGGCTCCGGGACACCGGGTTCCCCACCGGACCGTCCGTGGAAGGGCCGCACTCGCGGCTCTACGAGGCGTGGTTCGGCATGATCGACCCGCCGCGCGACTACAGCGTTTACGACATGTCGTGGGTGGGGCCGGCGGCCTCGCTGATATCGACCGTCGCGGACCTCAACCGTTTCTACGGCATGCTGCTCGCCGGGAAGATCGTCGGTCCGTCGTCCCTGGAGCAGATGCGGCGCACCGTCCCGGTCGTCTCCCAGGAGGGGAGGACGATCGACTACGGCCTCGGCCTGCACCCGATGGAGGGCCCCGGGCAGGGCGCCTTCTGGGGACACGGCGGCACGGTCTGGGGCGGTGGAACACTGGCCATGGCCCGCGCCGACGGCAAGCGGCGGATGGCCATCGCGGTGAACCTGCAGCGGTGGAACCGGCTCGACCCCTCCGGCAGGCCGCGGCCCCATCCCGTCGACGCCGCGCTCGCGACCCTGTACCGCGTGGCGATGCACGGCTGACCGGGCCGGGGAGGGATTCGAGAAGGCCCCGACGTCGTCAAAGGCGGGAAGGCGTCAACGGCACCTCCACTTGCGAGTGAACGGCTTTGCCGTGCCGTTTCCGTGGTGCACATCCTCCCTGTGTCACCGGCGTGGGGAGGATTTGTCATGTCGAATCCTTACGTCGAGGTCGACGACGCCGCTCTGGCCGAGGCCGCCGAAATACTGGGCACGAAGACGAAGAAGGACACGGTCAACGCGGCCCTGCTTGAGGTCGCGCGGCGGCACAAGCGGCTGCGGGCGCTGGAGCAGCTGACGGCCATGGCGGAACGTGGGGACTTCGACGTCCTCATGGACAAGAGGAACTACCGTCGGTGAGCCCGGTCACCCACCTCGTGGACACGTCCGCCGCCGTCAGGATCCTGGCCAGGAAGCAGGTCCAGGAGGAGTGGGTCAAACACCTGACGGAAGGCACCGTCGGCCTCTGCGACCTCACCGAGCTGGAGATCCTCTTCTCGGCCCGGTCCGCCAACGACCGGCTCGCGAAGGAGGACCTCCTCGCCCAGTTCTTCAACTGGACCGCCGTGCCCGACGGCATCCACACCCGCGCCCGCCGCGTCCAGCAGATGCTGACCAACCGCGGCGAGCACCGCAGCGCCGGCCCGGTCGACCTCCTGGTGGCCGCCACCGCCGAACCGACCGGCCTCACGCTCCTCCACCACGACAAGGACTTCGACACCGTCGCCCGGGTCACCGGCCGGCCGACCCAGTGGGTCGCCCCGCCCGGGACGGCCTGAGCCGGATGCCGGGGGAGGGTCCTAGGACCACCGCCCGATCTCCCTCCGACCCGGGCCCCGTCTTTGTTGCGGCGGGATGAAATCCCACGTCGGCCGTGTTGGGCCTTCCGGTAGAGCAGGACGAACGGGAGGCCACACGTGGCAGCGGCAGGGGAGAAACAACAGGGCTGGGCGCGCAGGCTCGCCGGGTACGCCTGGCGGTACCGGACCAACACGCTCCTCGCGCTCGGGTCGTCCCTCGTCGGCATGGGCGTCCTCGCCCTCGTGCCGCTCTTCACCAAGGTGATCATCGACGACGTCATCGGGACGAAGACCCGGGACCTCGCCACCTGGACCGGGCTCCTGATCGGGGCCGCCGTCCTCGTCTACGCCCTCACCTACGTCCGCCGCTACTACGGCGGCCGCCTGGCGCTCGACGTGCAGCACGACCTGCGCACCGACATGTACGGCACCATCACCCGGCTCGACGGGCGGCGGCAGGACGAGCTGTCCACCGGGCAGGTCGTCGGGCGGGCCACCACCGACCTCCAGCTGATCCAGAGCCTGCTGTTCATGCTCCCGATGACCGTCGGGAACGTCCTGCTCTTCCTGATCTCGCTGGGCATCATGGCCTGGCTCTCCCCGCCGCTCACCCTCGTCGCCCTCGCCGTCGCCCCCGCCCTCTGGTACATCGCCCGGCGCAGCCGCACCCGTCTGCACCCCGCCACCTGGCACGCCCAGCAGCAGGCCGCCCTCGTCGCCGGCGTGGTCGACGGGGCCGTGTCCGGCGTCCGGGTCGTCAAGGGCTTCGGCCAGGAGGACCAGGAGACCGGCAAGATCCGCGAGGCCGGGCGGAGGCTCTTCGCCGGCCGGCTGCGGACGGTCCGGCTGAACGCCAGGTACACCCCCGCCCTCCAGGCCGTGCCCGCCCTCGGCCAGGTCGCCGTCCTCGCCCTCGGCGGCTGGCTCGCCTACAAGGGCCAGATCACCCTCGGCACCTTCGTCGCCTTCTCCTCCTACCTGGCCTCCCTCGTCGGCCCGGTCCGCATGCTCGCCATGGTCCTCACCGTCGGCCAGCAGGCCCGCGCCGGCGTCGAGCGCGTCCTCGACCTCGTCGACACCGAGCCGGTCGTGCAGGACGGCACCAAGGAGCTCCCGGCGGACGCCCCCGCCACCGTCGAGTTCGACGACGTCTCCTTCGCGTACGAGGACGGGCGTCCCGTCCTCGACGGGTTCTCCCTGGAGATCCGGCCCGGCGAGACCGTCGCCGTCGTCGGCGCCTCCGGCTCCGGCAAGTCGACCGTCTCCCTGCTCCTGCCCCGCTTCTACGACGTCTCCCGCGGCGCCGTCCTCGTCGGCGGCCACGACGTCCGCGAGCTCACCCTCGACTCGCTGCGCGCCGCCGTCGGCCTGGTCCCCGAGGACTCCTTCCTCTTCTCCGACACGGTCCGCGCCAACATCGCGTACGGCGCCCCCGACGCCACCGACGAGCAGATCGAGAAGGCCGCCCGCGCCGCCCGGGCCGACCGGTTCGTCGCCGAGCTGCCCCAGGGGTACGACACGAAGGTCGGCGAGCACGGCCTGACCCTCTCCGGCGGCCAGCGCCAGCGCGTCGCGCTCGCCCGCGCGATCCTGGCCGACCCCCGGCTGCTCCTCCTCGACGACGCCACCTCCGCCGTCGACGCCCGGGTCGAGCACGAGATCCACGAGGCCCTGAAGTCGGTGATGGCGGGCCGTACGACCCTGCTCATCGCCCACCGCCGCTCCACCCTCAACCTCGCCGACCGCATCGCCGTCCTCGACGGCGGGCGCCTCGCCGACATCGGCACCCAGGAGGAGCTGGAGGAGCGCTCCCCGCTCTTCCGGCGCCTGCTCACCGACCCCGAGGAGCTGGGCGCCGTCTCGCCCGGCCGGACGACCCCGGCCGCCCCCGTCGAGGACCGCACGCTGCGGGACGAGCTGGACGCCGAGTTCGACGCCGAGCGGGGCATCACCCCCACCCTGTGGGTACGGGACGACGCCCCCGGCCGGGAGAGCCCCGCGCCCGGGGCCACCCCCGAGCTGCTCGCCGCCGTCGCGGCCCTGCCGCCCGCCACCGACGTCCCGGACGTCGACGAGGCGCGGGCCGTGGCCCCCGAGGACGCGTACGGCCTGCGCCGGCTGCTCCGCGGCTTCGGCGTCCCGCTGCTCATCAGCCTCGGCCTGGTCGCCCTCGACGCCGGCACCGGGCTCCTGCTGCCCGTCCTGATCCGGCACGGCATCGACGAGGGCGTGAACCGGCTCGCGATCGGCGCCGTCTGGGCGGCCTCCGCCCTCGCCCTGGTCACCGTGCTCGTGCAGTGGGTGGCGCAGACCGCCGAGACCCGGATGACCGGCCGCACCGGCGAGCGGGTCCTCTACGCCCTGCGCCTGAAGATCTTCTCCCAGCTCCAGCGGCTCGGCCTGGACTACTACGAGCGCGAGCTGACCGGCCGGATCATGACCCGGATGACCACGGACGTGGACGCCCTGTCCACCTTCCTCCAGACGGGCCTGGTCACCGCCTTCGTCTCCTTCGTGACCTTCTTCGGGATCATGGTCGCGCTGCTCGTGCTCGACCTCCAGCTCGCCCTGGTGGTCTTCGCGACCCTGCCGGTCCTCGCCGTCGCCACGTACTTCTTCCGGCGCTCCAGCGTGAAGGCGTACGAGCTGGCCCGCGAGCGGATCAGCGTCGTCAACGCCGACCTCCAGGAGTCGGTGGCCGGGCTGCGGATCGTGCAGGCCTTCCGCCGCGAGCGCTCCGGCGCCGAGCGGTTCGCGGAGCGCAGCGACTCCTACCGCGAGGCCCGCGTCCGGGGCCAGTGGCTGATCTCGATCTACTTCCCGTTCGTCACCCTGCTGTCCTCGGCCGCCGCCGCGGCCGTCCTGGTCGTCGGCGCGAACCGCGTCGAGGCCGGGACGCTCACCACCGGCGCCCTCGTCGCCTACCTCCTCTACATCGACCTGTTCTTCGCGCCCGTGCAGCAGCTCTCGCAGGTCTTCGACGGCTACCAGCAGGCCGCCGTCTCCCTGAAGCGGATGCGGGAGCTCCTCCAGGAGCCGACGTCGACGGCCGCCGCCGACGCGCCCCTGGACGTGCTCTCGCTGCGCGGCGAGATCGCCTTCGAGGACGTGTCCTTCGACTACGGCAACGACGTCGGCGACGGGGGAGAGGCGGCCCTGACCGGGATCGACCTGCGGATCCCCGCCGGGCAGACCGTCGCCTTCGTCGGCGAGACCGGGGCCGGGAAGTCCACCCTGGTCAAGCTGGTCGCGCGGTTCTACGACCCGACGGGCGGCCGGGTCACCGCCGACGGCACCGACCTGCGGGACCTCGACCTCACCGCGTACCGGCACCGGCTCGGGGTCGTCCCCCAGGAGGCGTACCTCTTCGCCGGGACGGTCCGGGACGCCATCGCCTACGGGCGGCCCGAGGCGACCGACGCCGAGGTGGAGGCGGCGGCCCGCGCGGTCGGCGCGCACGAGATGATCGCCACGCTCGACGGCGGCTACCTCCACGAGGTGGCCGAGCGCGGCCGGAACCTGTCCGCCGGGCAGCGCCAGCTCATCGCCCTGGCCCGCGCCGAGCTCGTCGACCCGGACGTCCTGCTCCTGGACGAGGCGACGGCGGCCCTGGACCTGGCGACCGAGGCCCAGGTCAACCAGGCCACCGACCGCGTCGCGGGCCGCCGCACCACCCTCGTCGTCGCCCACCGCCTGACCACGGCCGCGCGCGCCGACCGGGTGGTCGTCATGGACCACGGGCGGGTCGCGGAGGACGGCACCCACGACGAGCTGCTCGCCCTGGGCGGCCGGTACGCGAAGCTCTGGAGCACCTTCGTGGGGGAGGCGGAGCCGGCGCGGGTCGAGGCCTGAGCCGGCGCGGGTCGAGGCCTGAGCCGGGGCGGAGGCAACCGTTCGGGGCCCCGGCGCGTCGTAGAGCCGTACACCCGTACGGAGCTCCACCCGGGAGGGGGCCTCATGGTCACGGACGACACGCCGGCCGCACGGCGCGGGCGGCGCGCGGCCGCCCGTGTCCTCGTGCCGTGCCTCACCGCCCTCGCGCTGCTCCTGCTGCCCTTCCCCGGCGGCCCGGGCGCCGGCACCGCCGACGCCGCCTCCGTCTGCCGGGGACGGCCCACCCGGACGCTCGCCTTCCCCACCGGGGAACTGCGCCTCTACCGGACCCGGCAGTACGTCTGCGCGGTCACCGTCGGCAAGGGCACCGGCCCCCGCCGGCCCATGTCCGTCTCGCTCCAGCCGCGCGGCGGCCACCCCGCCGTCAAGGCCGGCCGGTTCGACCGCCAGGCCGGGCCCCTCACCGTCCACGCCCTCAACCGCTGCGTCCGGGCGGCCGGTTCGGTGGCCGGAAGTGGCACGTCCACGGGGTGGATCCTGTGCTGAAGCACAGGAAAGTTCACGAGTAAGGACCAACTGGGTCTGGCGGTCCACACGTTGCCCCCGCTAGGTTCGCGACACCGTTGTGAATCATGGGGAGGGTGCATGCGCAAGTCGCTCAGGCTGCTGCTGTCGCTCTCGGTGCTCATAGGCACCGTGGGCTCGACCGGCGTGGCCACCGCCGCGGACACGGACACCGACAGCGCGTCCGTCGTCGGCTCGCAGGGCGGGGCCGCCGACAAGGCCGCCGCCGAGGACATCAAGGACCGCATCCTGGCGATCCCCGGGATGACCCTGATCGAGGAGAAGCCGTACGCCGGCTACCGCTTCTTCGTCCTGAACTACGAACAGCCGATCGACCACGCGCGCCCGTGGAAGGGCACGTTCCAGCAGCGGATCTCGGTCCTCCACAAGGACACGGACCGCCCCACCGTCTTCCGCACCAGCGGCTACGGGCTGAGCACCACGCCGAGCCGGGCCGAGCCGACCCGGATCGTCGACGGCAACCAGATCTCCATGGAGTACCGCTTCTTCACCCCGTCCCGGCCGCAGCCGGCCGACTGGTCGAAGCTGAACATCTGGCAGGCCGCCAGCGACCAGCACCGGATCTTCGCCGCGCTGAAGAAGGTCTACGGCAAGAAGTGGCTCTCCACCGGCGCCTCCAAAGGCGGCATGACCGCCACCTACTACGAGCGCTTCTACCCGCGCGACATGGACGGCGTCGTCGCCTACGTCGCCCCGAACGACGTGGTCAACGACGAGGACTCGGCCTACGACCGCTTCTTCGCGACCGTCGGCACCGAGGAGTGCCGCGACCGCCTGAACGACCTCCAGCGCGAGGCCCTCGTCCGGCGCGCGCCCCTCCAGGCCAAGTACAAGGCGTGGGCCGAGGCGCAGGGCGCCACCTTCCACACCGTCGGCACGCTCGACAAGGCCTACGAGGCCGTCGTCCTCGACTTCGTGTGGGGCTTCTGGCAGTACTACGGCCAGGACGTCTGCGACCAGATCCCGGTCGCGAAGACCGCGACCGACGACGAGGTGTACGACACGATCGACGCCTACTCCGGCTGGTCCGCCTACACCGACCAGGGCCTGGAGCCGTACACGCCGTACTACTACCAGGCGGCCACCCAGCTGGGCGCGCCCTTCATCAAGCAGCCGCACCTCAAGGGCCTGAGCCGCTACGGCTACCAGCCCGCCCGCAACTTCGTGCCGCGCGAGATCCCGATGAAGTTCGACCCGCGCGCCATGAAGGACGTGGACGGCTGGGTCCGCAACAACGCCCGCCGGATGCTGTTCGTCTACGGCGGCAACGACCCGTGGGGCTCCGAGAAGTTCCGCCTGGGCAAGGGCGCCCGCGACAGCTACGTGTACGTGGCCCCGGGCGCCAACCACGGCGCGAACGTGGCGGGCCTGGTCGAGGCCGAGCGCACGAAGGCCACCGCCCGCATCCTGGCCTGGGCCGGCGTCCCCGCCCCGGCCGAGCGGGCGGCGCGGCCGCTGGCCCGCTTCGACGCCCGCCTCGACCGGGCGGTCGACGAGGAGGCGACCCGGGAGCACGGCCTGCGGCCGTGATCCCGTCCGCGTGAAGCGGGGGCGCACCCGGCCGGGTGCGCCCCCGCCGTCGTCAGCGGTACGAGAGGCCGTACCCGACCGGATACAGCACCCGCTCCGGGTCGGCCGCGCTCTGCACCGGCACCGGGAGCCGGCCCACGGGCTTCGCCCGCCCGGCCAGGACCCGGACGGCGGCCCGGAGTTCGACGTCGGTCCAGGAGTACGCGGCGAGGGTCGCCCGCTGGCCCGTCAGGTGCGCGATGTCGTACGGGTTGCGGATCGCGACCGTCACGACGGGCACCCCGGTCGCCGCGAGCCGCGCCACCAGCGTGCGCTGGGTGCTGGTCGCGGTGACGTTGTACGTGCCGACCACCACCACGTCCCGGCCGGCCGCGGCGGCCACCGCCTCCTCGATCCCGGCCGCCGTCGGGGCGGTCCCGGTGGAGAGCGCCGTCGCGGTGAACCCCAGCTCCCGCAGGGCCGCCGCCAGGGTGGCGGTGGGCGGCCCGGTGGTGCCGGACGGCGAGGCCGGGTCCGCGCCGACGACCAGGACCGAGCGGTGGCGCGAGGGGCGCAGCGGCAGGAACCCGCCCTCGTTGAGGAGCAGGGTGGTGGTCGTCTCGGCGATCCGGTCGGCCTGCGCGAGGTGGGCCTCGGAGCCGACCACCCGCTCGACGCCCGCCCGGGTCACGTACGCCTGCCGGAACAGGCCCAGCTTCGCCTTCAGCCGCAGGATGCGCAGGATCGATTCGTCGAGGCGGGCCTCGGTCAGCTCGCCGTCGCGGACCGCCTTCAGGACCGCGTTCCGGGCGACGTCGAGCTTCGGCGGGTTGAGCAGCTGGTCCACCCCGGCCTTGAGCGCGAGGACCGGGACGCGCTCGTCGCCGTACTTGGTGCGCACGCCCTCCATGCCGAGCGCGTCGGTGACCACCACGCCGTCGTAGCCGAGCCGTTCGCGCAGGATGCCGGTGAGGACGGGCCGGGAGAGGGTCGCCGGGTCCCCGCTCGGGTCGAGCGCGGGGACCACGATGTGGGCGGTCATGATCGAGTCGATCCCGGCCGCGATCGCGGCCCGGAACGGCGGGGCGTCCAGCTCCTCCCACTGCTCCCGGGTGTGGGTGATCGTCGGCAGGCCGTAGTGGCTGTCGACGGCGGTGTCGCCGTGGCCGGGGAAGTGCTTGGAGGTGGCCGCGACCCCGGCCCCCTGGTAGCCCTCGACCTGCGCGGCGACGAGACCGGCGACCGCGCGCGGGTCGGAGCCGAAGGAGCGGACGCCGATGACCGGGTTGGCCGGGTTGACGTTCACGTCGGCGACCGGGGCGTAGTTCTGCCGGATGCCCAGGGCGGCGAGCTCGGCGCCCGCGATCCGCGCGGCCCGGCGGGCGTCGGCGTGCGAGCGGCCGGCGCCGAGGGCCATCGCGCCGGGCAGCAGGGTGGCGGGCTCGCCCACCCGGCAGACGATGCCGTGCTCCTGGTCGGTGGAGACGAGCACCGGCACCGGGACGGGCTGCGCGAGGGCCGCCTGCTGGATGCCGTTGGAGAGGTCGGCGATCTGGTGCGGGTCGCGGGTGTTGTGGGCCCAGGAGAAGTAGATGATCCCGCCGACGTGGTAGCGCGCGACCAGCTCGGCGGCCGTACGGACCCCGATCTCGGCGAGGTTGGCGTCGACGTCGGCCTGGTCCGGGGCGGTCGCGGAGTGCCCGTACACCCGCATCACGAAGAGCTGGCCGACCTTCTCCTCCAGGGACATCCGGTCGATGATCCGCCGGAGCCTCCGGTCGTCGTGCCGCTCGGGCGCGGCCAGGGCGGGGGCGCTCGCCCCGGTGACGGCGGCGGCCGCGGCGGCGGCGGTCACCGCGAGGAGGGTGCGTCGGGAGGGGGTGGGGGTGGGAGCGGAGGAGGATGCGGGGGCGCGGTGGTGCACTGGTGCTCCTTCCGGCCGTGCGGGGATTGAAGGAAACTTCCAAGGAGTCACGGATAGCCGGAAAGTAACTGCCAGGTCAAGGACCCGCGCGGGAATCGCCCGGCGACGGGCCTGAGTGGAGGCGCCCGGCGGGCTCGGGGGAGGCGCGGGCGCCGGGGGCGCGTCAGACCGAGGACGCTATGGCCGGCCAGAGCTCCTGGAGGGTGCGGACCGTCTCGCGGATCGCCGGCCGGCGGGCCGCGCCCGTGCGCCACATGGCGTGCAGACGGCGCTTCGGCATCGGGTCCAGACGGATCGGCGCCACCCCCGGCGGCAGCGCCCCGCGCCCCAGGCGGGGCACCAGGGCGATGCCCAGGCCGGCCGCCACCAGGGCCACCTGCGTGTGGTTCTCGCCCGCCTGATGCACGATCAGCGGCTCGTACCCCGTCGCCCGCAGCGTCCGTACGAGCCAGTCGTGGCAGACCGACCCCGGCGGCTGCGAGATCCACCGCTCGCCCGCCAGCTCCTCCCGGCGCACCGAGTCCCGCGCCGCCAGCGGATGGTCCCGGGGGACGAGGATGTCGCACAGGTCGTCGCCGACGACCGCCTGCTCGACCCCCGGCGGGGCCGGCAGCGGCGCGATGTCCCAGTCGTGCGCCACGGCCAGGTCGATCACGCCCCGCGCCACCAGGTCGACCGACAGATGGGTGTCCACCTCCGAGAGCCGGAGGTCCAGGTCGGGGTGGAGCCGGGTCAGCTCCGCGAGCGCCCGGGGCATCAGACCGCGCGCCGCGCTCGGGAAGCAGCCGATCGCGAGCCGCCCGGAGGGCCTGCCGCGCCGCTCCTCCAGGCGCACCTCCGCCTCCTCCATCAGGGCGAGGAGCCGGCTCGTCGTGGCCGCCAGCTGGTGGGCCTCGTCGGTGAGCCGGATGCCCCGGCCCTGCCGTTCGAGCAGGGTGGTGCCGGTCTCCCGCTCCAGCTTGGTGATCTGCTGGGAGACCGCGGACGGGGTGTACCCCAGGGCCGCGGCGGCGGCGCCCACCGTCTTGTGGACGGAGACGGCGTGCAGGGCGCGAAGACGGCCGATGTCCAGCACGGTGACCACCTCGGGGGCTGCGGAGGAGCGCGGGATGTAGCGTCACTACATCCAATCATGTAGCGATCCGTGCTGGTGCTACACGGTCGCCGAGGGGATCCTCGGACCATGCGCCCCGCACACATCGCCCTGGCAGCGCTGGTCGCCGCTGTCTGGGGAGTCAACTTCGTCGTCATCGAGGTCGGCCTCGGCCACTTCCCGCCACTGCTCTTCTCGGCCCTCCGGTTCCTCGCCGCCGCCCTGCCCGCCGTCTTCCTCGTCGGCCGCCCCAAGGTGGCCTGGAAGTGGATCGTGGGCGTCGGACTCGTCCTGGGCGTGGTCAAGTTCAGCCTGCTCTTCATCGGCATGGACCTGGGGGCCCCGGCCGGGCTCTCCTCGCTGATCCTCCAGATCCAGGCGGTCTTCACGGCCCTGTTCGCCTTCGTCGCCCTCGGCGAGCGGCCGGGCCGGGTCAAGGTGGCGGGCATGGCGATCGCCCTCGCGGGCATCGCGGTCGCGGCGGTCGACGAGGGCACCTCGGGCCCCCTGATCGGCTTCCTCCTGGTGATCGGCGCGGCGGTCTGCTGGGGCGTCTCCAACGTCCTGACCCGCAAGGCGTCCCCGCCCGACGCGCTCAACTTCATGGTCTGGGTCAGCACCGTGCCGGTCCTGCCGCTGCTCGTCCTCTCGCTCCTCGTGGAGGGACCCGAGCGGGACCTCGCCGCACTGCGCGGCCTCGACTGGACGGGTGTCGGCGTCATCGTCTACGTCGCCTGGATCACCACCATCTTCGGCTTCGGCGCGTGGGGCTGGCTCCTGCACCGCTACCCGGCCTCCTCCGTGGCGCCGTTCTCGCTCCTCGTCCCGGTCTTCGGGATGTCGTCGGCCGCGCTGTTCCTCGGGGAGGGGATCAGCGGGCTGCGCTGGTGCGCGGCGGCGCTGCTCGTCGGCGGCGTGGCGCTGACCTCGCTGTGGCGGGGATCGCCGCCCCCCGCTCCGCCGGCGGCGACGCCCGCGGAACGGGAGACGGCTCCCTCGGACCCGTCTCCCGGCGCCGGTCTGCCTAGTGGCCGCTGAACGGCTCCTTGCTCAGCAGGTAACCGGCGTGCAGCCGGTTGCGGGCGCCGATGCTTTTCATGATGTGGGAGATGTGCCGCTGGCAATTCCGCAGGGAAATTCCGACGACCTGGGCTATTCGCTTGTCCGATTCCCCCTGGGTGAGAAGCGAGATAATCGCGTGCTGAATCTCGGACGTGGCCGCGACCCGATCGGCCCTGCGTTCTTCGGTCGAGAGGTCGGAAGCGGCCGTCCAGGCCCGTTCGAAGGCCTCCGCCACGAAAGCGAGGAGCTGCGGGTCCCGTACGACCACGGCGCCTTTCGAGTCGTCGAGGAGCGGCAGGATGCCGATCTTGCGGTCGAAAACGATGCAGCGCGGAAATCCGCCCGCGAGGGTACGCACCTGGGCGCCGAGGGGGGTCACCAGGTCGACGTACGAGAGGGTCGCGGGACTGAAGCGCGCGGTGTGCTGGTAGAGGGTCCGCATCCTGACCCCGCGGCCGAGCAGCCGGGTCGTGCGGTCCATACTGTCGGCGAGGACCTCCTCCACGCGGGCACCACCGGGCTGCGAGGAGAGCGCCTCCTCGCGGCACTCGTCGGCGAAGCCGGTGATCAGCCGGCGCACGTCGGACAGCTCGTGGACGACCTCCAGCGAGCAGTGGGCGTGCTGGGAACGCGGAGTGCGCAGTTCGAGCTGGTCCAGGCCGCTCCGGAGCTCGTCGACGAGCGCCTGGGCGCGGTTCAGCTCCCGCTGGAGCGGGTTGAGGACCTTCACGCGGGCGAAGTCCACGGGATGCGGGACCAGGGGTTCCGGACCGGTGCCGCCGCCGGCGCCCCCGGTGCCCAGGAGCCCCAGCTCGCGCAGGTCCCGGACGGCCTCGTCGGTCTCCCGCCGGTCCATGCCGAGGGCCTCCGCCGCGGTTTCGACGGTGCACCTGGGCGATTCCGAGACGAACCGGTACAAACGGTCCGCCGATTCGTGGAGCGGCGGCGGGGTAATCGCACGGCTTCTGCCGGTTTCATTCAATGTATCCTCCTGTCATGTTTCCGCCAGGGGCAACATGATCCCAGAGGGGACTGGTCTAGAAACGGCTTTCCGCCGGAGGATGAGCGAAGCGCTGACGAACTCAGCGCTCGTCCGAAAGGTAGGGGTTTTCCATGGCACGTGCAGCGAGAAACCTTCTCGCCATCACGGCTTCCGCGGCTCTGTCCTTCCTTCTCGTCCAGGGAACCGGTGCTCAGGAAGAGCGCGCATTCCTCGCCGGATCCGGCCAGGGCAAAGTGATCAACGACCTCGGGTGGGGATGACCATGCCTCGTAGCAAGTCGTACAACACGTACTCCAGCCTCCAGCGCCCCGAGTTCCGCAAGCGTGTGGACGAGCTCCTCCTGAAGTTCGAGCGTGACTTCTACGAGAAGAGCAAGGGCGCGGAGGGCATGCTCGACGCGAACAAGTTCGACCTGGAGCTCTACAAGCGCCACAACGTCGAGACGATGATCCGGATCGGCCTCAAGCGCGCCGTGGACCCGCTGGTCGCCAACTACTGGGCCACCCGCGACCCGCAGCTCTCCAAGGAGTGGGGCCTGTACGGCGCCGAGGAGGGCCGGCACGACCGCATGTTCGCCGGTGACCTGCACAAGGTCGGCATGACGGACGAGGAGATCTACGCGATCCGTCCGACCTTCGCCACCGAGCTGCTCAACGGCTACTTCTACTACACGCTCGCCACCGAGGGCCCGCTCGCCTCGATGATCAGCGGCTTCTACCTCGAGTACATCGCGGGCAAGACCCAGCCCGACTGGCTCGACATCATGGAGCAGCACGTCGGCGCCAACAACACCAAGGGCGCCCGCGCGCACCTCGCGCTCGACGAGGACGACGACCACGTCGACATGGTCTGGAACATGATCATGCGCGTGATCAAGGACGAGGACGACGAGGAGCGCTTCGTCGAGCACCTCACGAAGATCAACTCCCTCTTCGTCTCGTACTTCGTCGAGGTCTACGCCGCCACGGTCCTGGGCCTCGGGTCCGACCCGTCGCAGCTGACGCAGGTCTCGCCCGGCGCCGCGGTGCAGACCAACCTGCAGGCCCGGGTCGCCGCGGTCTGACGTTCCGGGTCCTGCGTTCCGGGAGCGGCGACGCCCCGGAGCGCGCACCGGACCCGTCCGGCACCCGAACACCCCCCTGGCGGCACCGGACACCGCGTACCCACGACCCCGCCCCACGCCGCCCCGCGCGGTGCCGGGCGGTGCGGGCGGCGGCGTCCGGTGTCCCTGCGGGCTGCCCACCGTCCGGCAAACCCACAGGAAGACCCATGCGATACGAATGGCCGCGCGAACTGTCCGAGAAGGACATGCGCGAAATGATCGAGCTGATGGACGCCGTCGCGGTCAAGGAGCAGACCCTCGGCTTCTACGAGCCCGTCGGCCCGGAGAAGGGCCTGCCGCTGATGCGGGCCTTCGACGCCGACCTGCGCAAGGGCGCGATCGACGTCCTCGCGGTCCGCGACGAGCAGGACGACCGGATCGTCGGCATGGTGACCCTCGCCCGGGCCCCGCTGCCGGCCCGCCGCCACATCGTCGACATGCGCCGATGTGTCATCGCCCCCGACCGCCGGGGCGAGTTCCTCCTGGAGGGCTGGTCCGTGGCCCTGCACAAGGCGCGCGACATGGGCTGTGAGGTCATCACCCTCGAAGTCCGCAGCGACGGCCCGGTCGGCCTCTGGGAGCGGCTCGGCTTCCGCGAGTACGGACAGCTGCCCGACTACGCCCGCCTCGACGGGCGCGAGGCCGTCACCGGCCACTACCTGTACGCGCGGATCGCCGACGTCCTGGCCCACTTCGAGGCCACCGGCACCTGGCTGCACGAGCCGCGGCAGGAGAGCGCCGCCCTCGCGGGCTGACCCCGCGCTCCCCGCACCACCGCGCTCCCCGCACCACCGCTCCTCCCGCACCACCGCTCCTCCCGCACCACCGCTCCTCCCGCACCACCGCTCCTCCCGCACCACCCCTTCCCGTACCGCCCCCGTCCCTCCGGACGCCCCCGGCGCGTACGTCTCCCTCCCGGACCCGCCCGCGCCCCGCGGGCCGGCCCCGCCGTGCCCGCACCCGGCCCGGCGCGCCGCCGCACGTCCCGGAGCCTCCCGCCTGCGCGCCCTTCCGCGCGCCCGGCGCCCACACACCCGCACGGCCTCACCGAAGGGCACACCCATGTCCAAGATCGCCGTCCTCACCAACGACCTCCAGTACGAGCTCGTGGAGAAGAACCCCGAGCGCGTCGCGGCCGTCGCCGCCGCCACCCCGCACTTCACCGGCTTCCTCGACGAGATCCGCCGCCGCGGCCACCACGTCTTCCACCTCCAGCTCGTCAACGACCCCGACGACCCGAACGCCGAGCGCTACGACGGCCACCTCCCGGTCCAGCGCGGCACCCGCGGCGCCGAGGTCATCGAGGAGTTCCTCGCCCCCGAGGACGTCGTCATGGAGAAGAGCAAGGACTCCGGCTTCTACGAGACCGACCTGCACGAGCGCCTCCAGGCCCTCGGCGTCGACACCGTCCTCATCACCGGCATGCAGACCCAGATCTGCGTCCAGACCACCGCCGCCGACGCCTTCTTCCGCGGCTACAACATCTGGGTCCCCTCCGACTGCGTCGTCTCCGCCCGCCAGGAGGACAAGGACCGCGCCCTGGAGTGGCTGGAGGGCTACTGCGCCACCGTCTCCGACTCCGCCGAGGTCATCAGCGTCCTCGACGCCGAGGGCACCCTGCCCCGCAAGAACATCAAGACCCCGTGACCGCGACCCTCCCCGACCAAGGAGCAGCCATGACCGCGAGCACGGCCGGCAGCAGTGACGAGATCCTCCTCGACCACGGCACCGGGGCGAAGCTGAGCCAGGAACTGGTCCAGCTGATCGCCGAGACCCTCGGCGACGTCTACATCGGCATCATGGAGGACAGCGCGATCCTCCCGGTCGAGACCGGGCGCATCGCCATGACGACGGACTCCTTCGTCGTCGACCCGCCCTTCTTCGGCAACGGCGACATCGGCAAGATCGCCGTCTGCGGCACGGTCAACGACCTCGCCGTGGCCGGCTCCCGCCCCAAGTACCTCACCCTCGGCATGATCCTGGAGACGGGCCTGCCGATCGACCGCCTCAAGCAGGTCCTCGTGTCGATCCGCGAGACGGCCCGCGAGGCCGGCGTGCAGATCGTCGGCGGCGACACCAAGGTGGTCCGCAAGGGCGAGGCCGACCAGCTCTACCTCAACACCGCGGGCGTCGGCGTCTTCGAGCGCGAGCCGCTCTCCATGACCGACGTGCGCCCCGGCGACAAGGTCATCCTCAGCGGCCCCATCGGCAACCACACCGTCCACCTGCTCTCCATCCGCGAGGGCCTCGGCTTCGAGCAGCGCGTCGACAGCGACTGCGCCCCGCTGAACAACCTCATCGACGGGGTCCTCGGCAGGGTGCCGGCCGGCGCCGTCCGCTCGATGCGCGACGTCACCCGCGGCGGACTGACCGCCGTCCTCCACGAGTACGCCGGGAAGCTCGGCCGCACGATCCGGGTCGACACCCCCAGCCTGCCGATCCAGCACGAGACCGCCATGGCGGCCGACATGCTCGGCATCAACCCGCTGCACTGCGCCAACGAGGGCTGCCTCGCCGTCTTCGTCGACCCCGCCGCCGAGGCGGACGTCCTGGCGGCGCTGCGCTCGCTCCCCTACGGCGAGCACGCCGTGACCGTCGGCGAGATCTCCGAGGACACCGAGGCCCTGGTGCTGCTGCGGGACGCCGACGGCCGGGAGACGCAGCTGGAAGAACTCCTCGGGGCCGAACTGCCCCGGCTCTGCTGAGGACCCGACCCAGGAAACGAGGGGGATCACCATGAGCACCGTGACGTCTCCGCCGGACACCGCGACCTCCCCGCCGGCCACCGAGGAGTGGCGGCTGCGGGTCACCGGGGTGGTGCAGGGCGTCGGCTACCGGCCGTTCGTCTACAAGCTGGCCCGTGAACTGGGCCTCTCCGGCTGGGTCCGCAACGACCCCGAGGGCGTCCTCGTGGAGGCGTCCGGACCGGACGCCGCCCTGGCCGCGTTCGCCGCCGGTCTGAAGGACCGCGCGCCCGAACTCGCCCGCGTCGACGGTGTCGTGGTGACCCGGGGGCTCCCCGCGGGCAGTGTGCCCGCGGGCCCCTTCACCATCGTCCACAGCGAGCACACCGGCGCCCGCACCGCCCTGCTCCCCGCCGACACCCACGTCTGCGGCGACTGCCAGGGCGAGCTGCGGGACCCGAACGACCGGCGCCACCGCTACCCGTTCATCAACTGCACCAACTGCGGGCCGCGCTACTCCATCATCCAGGACCTGCCCTACGACCGGCCGGCCACCACCATGGCGTCCTTCACCATGTGCGCGGCCTGCAAGGCCGAGTACGAGGACCCGCTCGACCGGCGCTACCACGCCCAGCCCAACGCCTGCCCCGACTGCGGGCCCCGGCTGCTGCTCACCGACCGGGAGGGCCGCACCACCGAGGGCGACACCGCCCTGCGCGGCGCCGCCGAGGTCCTCGCCGACGGCGGGATCGTCGCCGTCAAGAGCGTCGGCGGCTTCCACCTCGCCGTGGACGCCACCCAGCCGGAGGCCGTGGCCCTGCTGCGCCGCCGCAAGCGCCGCGACTCCAAGCCGTTCGCGGTGATGGTCCGCGACCTGGCCACCGCCCAGCGCCTCGCCGTCCTCTCCGAGGACGAGATCGACGTCCTGCGCTCCCCGGCCCGCCCCATCCTGCTCGCCCGCAAACAGCCCGACGCCCTGCCCGAGTCGGTCGCGCCCCGCAACCCCAACCTCGGGATCATGCTGCCCTCGGCGCCCCACCACCACCTGCTCCTGGACGAACCCGGCCTGGAAGCCCTGGTGATGACCAGCGGCAACATCTCCGGCTACCCCATCGCGTACCGCAACGAAGAGGCCCTGGAACAGCTCTTCGAGATCGCGGACGTCATCCTCTACCACGACCGCGACATCGAGATCCGCGTCGACGACTCCGTCGTCCGGCTCTCCGTCCACGACGAACTGGACGCGCCCCTGCTCCAGTTCATCAGGCGGGCCCGCGGCTACGCCCCGTACCCCGTCGACGTCGGCCGCGAGGTCGCGCCCGCCGTCGCCCTCGGCGCCGAGCTGAAGACGACGGTCGCCCTGTCGCACGGCAGCAAGGTCTTCCTCAGCCAGCACATCGGCGACCTCAAGAACGACGAGACCTTCGCCTCCCACCGGCGCACCGCCCGCCACCTCGCCCGGCTCTACGCCCTGGAGCCGCGCCTGACCGCGCACGACCTGCACCCGCAGTTCCGCTCCACCCGGGCGGCGCTCGACGGGGACGGGGACGGCGCCGGCCGGACCGTCGTCGAGGTGCAGCACCACCACGCCCACATGGCCTCCTGCATGGCCGAGAACCACGTCACCGGCACCACCCTCGGCGTGATCTTCGACGGCTTCGGCTACGGCGAGGACGGCACCGTCTGGGGCGGCGAGTTCCTGCTCGGCGACTACGCCGCCTACCGGCGCGTCGGACGCCTGCGCCGACTGCCCCTGATCGGCGGCGACCAGGCCGTCCGCGAACCGGTCCGCACCGGCTACGCCCTCGCCCTCGACGCCTTCGACGGCGACCGGGAGAAGGCCGTCGCCGCCTTCCCCGCCCTCGCCGCGCTCGACGAGCAGCAGCGGCACGTGTACGCCACCATGGCCGCCCGGGGCGTCAACTCCCCGGCCACCTCCAGCATGGGGCGCCTCTTCGACGGCGCCGCCGCGCTCGCCGGGGTCTGCTCCCGGGCCGAGTACGAGGCCCAGGGGCCGATCGAACTGGAGGGCCTGCTCGCCCGCGACTCCGCCCCGGAGGCCGCCTACCGCTTCGGCGCCCGCGCGCCCGAGGAGGACGGTCCCGTCGAGGTCGACCCCCGGCCCGTGATCCGGGCCATGGCCGACGACCTCGCGGCCGGACTGCCCGCCGACCGGATCAGCCGCCGCTTCCACACCGCCGTCGTGGAGATGGTCCGCGACCGCTGCCGGGCCTTCCGCGAGGAGACCGGCGTGCGCCAGGTCGTGCTCTCCGGCGGCGTGTTCCTCAACGAGTTCCTGCTGCTCAACTGTCTGACCGGGCTGACCGCCGACGGTTTCGACACCTACGTCCACCGACAGGTCCCGACCAACGACGGAGGCATCGCCCTCGGTCAGGTCATGGTCGCGGACGCCCGTACATCCCCTGGGAAGTGATGACGTGACCACCCGCACGACCGCCCCCACACCGGACGAGATCTACGCGTACGTCCAGGCCCGCGAATCCGGCGCCCGCACCTACGCCACCGCTTTCGGCCAGGTCCTCCAGGACGGGCACGGCGCCCGCGTCCGCGACGGCCACGGCACCGAGTACATCGACTGCCTGGCCGCCGCCGGCACCCTCGCCCTCGGCCACAACCACCCCGAGGTGCTGCGCCGGGTCCGCGAGTACCTGGAATCCGGCCAGGTGCAGCAGGCCCTCGACCTGACCACCCCCGCCAAGTACGCCCTCCTGTCGGCGCTCTACGAGCGGCTGCCCGGCACGATGGCCGACACCTTCCGCACCCAGTTCTGCGGCCCCGCCGGTGCCGACGCCACCGAGGCGGCGATCAAGCTCTTCAAGACCGCCACCGGCCGCCGCACGGTCCTCTCCTTCCACGGCGCCTACCACGGCATGACGGCCGGCTCGCTGGCCCTCACCGGCAACCTGGGCGCCAAGGAACCGGTGCCCTCGCTCATGCCGGACGTCCACCACCTGCCCTACCCCTACGACTACCGCTGCCCCTTCGGCCTCGGCGGCGACCAGGGCGTCCGGGTCGGCCTCACCTACATCGAGCGGCTGCTCACCGACCCCGAGAGCGGCATCACCAAGCCCGCCGCCGTCTTCGTGGAGGCCGTGCAGGGCGAGGGCGGCGTGATCCCCGCGCCCCCCGAGTGGCTGCGCGGACTGCGCGAGATCACCGCCCGCCTCGACATCCCGCTCGTCCTGGACGAGATCCAGGCCGGCTGGGGCCGCACCGGCACCATGTGGGCCTTCGAGGAGTCCGGCATCGAGCCCGACGCCGTCCTCGTCTCCAAGGCGATCGGCGGCGGCTTCCCGCTCGCCCTGATGCTCTACCACGGCAAGTACGACGCCTGGCGGCCCGGCGCCCACGCGGGCACCTTCCGCGGCAACCAGATCGCCCTGGTGGCGGGCGCCGCCGCCCTGGAGGTCTTGGCCGAAGAAGGTCTCGTGGAGAAGGCCGCCGTCAAGGGAGAGTTGCTCGGCGGCCTGCTGCGGCGCCTCGCCCGGACCCGTCCGGAGATCGGCGACGTCCGCGGCAGGGGCCTGATGTGGGGCATCGAGCTCGTCGACCCGGACGGCGAGGCCGACGCCCTGGGCGCCCGGCCCGCCGACGGCGACCGCGCCCGCCGCGTCAAGAAGGCCTGCCTGGAACACGGACTGCTCCTGGAGAGCGGCGGTCGGCACGGCGCCGTGCTCCGGCTCCTTCCGCCCCTCACCATCACGGAGGAAGAGATCCACGAAGTGGTCGGCGCCCTGGAGAAGGCCCTCATCGACTGCGCCTGAGGGCCCGCTCCCGGCACGCGGGGCACCACGCGGACAACGCGACGACATGAAGGAACGAAGCACATGACGACGGCAACCGGTGCCGGGCAGTGGCGGGTCGACTTCGACGCCGAGGTGGTCTTCAGCAACGGCGGCTCCCTGCGGACCGAGGGCTTCCGCCTGGACATCCCCGGTGACGACATCGACGACGCCGAGCTGGGCGAACTCCTCGTGCGCCACCTGGGGCTGCTGATGGTCGGCGGTACGACCATCAGCCGCAAGGAGCTGATCCGGGAGCCGCACAAGGGCTCGCGGAACACGGGGGCGGCCGGGGCGGAGGACGGCGCGCCGGACCGCCGCACGGTCGACCTGACCGGGCCCGGCACCCGCCTCGACCGGCCCGCCGGGGCGCCGGAGGACATCGGGGGCCTGGTCGACCTGCCCGTCGTCCTGGTCCGGCTCGCCGGCACCGCCGAACCGGTCGCCGACCGGCTCGCGCTCGCCCCCTTCGAACCGGCCGGGCACGCCGTCGTCGTCCACACCGGCCGCCCGGACGGCCCCTACCTCACCCCGGACGCCGCCCTGCTCCTCGCCGGGCGCGGCGCCGCCCTGGTCGCCACCGACAGCGTCGAGCGCGACAGCCCCGCCGCCAAGGCCCTCGCCGAGGCCGGCGTCCCCACCGTCACCGGACTGACCGGCCTGACGGACCTCCCGGCGGCCGGCGCCCGCCTCCACGCGGTCCCGCACCCGGCCGGACACGGCGACGGGGACGGCGCACGGGTCTACGGGGTGACCGGATGAGCACCTCGGAGATAGGCACGGGGGCGGTGCCTCCGGCCGGGACCACCCCGGCGGCACCGGCCGGAGG
>NZ_LGEG01000137.1 GCF_001280125.1 Streptomyces sp. NRRL F-6492 | reverse complement strand
CGTCTCCACCGACGACGCCCAACCCCTCTCCGCCGCCCTCCTCACCCGCCTGGCCCAACTCGACGAAGGCACCCCCGAACACGCCTACGTCCGCAACACCCTGGTCGAACTCAACCTCAGCCTCGTCAAATTCGCCGCCCGCCGCTTCCGCAACCGCGCCGAACCCACCGAGGACATCATCCAGGTCGGCACCATCGGACTCATCAAAGCCATCAACCGCTTCGACCCCGACCGCGCCGTCGACTTCTCCGCCTTCGCCCTGCCCACCATCGTCGGCGAAATGAAACGCTTCTTCCGCGACACCAGCTGGGCCGTCCGCGTCCCCCGACGCCTCCAGGAACTCCGCATCGACCTCGCCAAAACCGCCGACCACCTCGAACAACACCTCGGCCGCCGCCCCACCCGCACCGAACTCGCCCACCACCTCCACCT
>NZ_LGEG01000136.1 GCF_001280125.1 Streptomyces sp. NRRL F-6492 | reverse complement strand
TCTGGGACTCGATCCGCAGGTCGGGCGCCCCGGGGGCCTCGTAGGGGTCGTCGACCCCGGTGAGCCCGCTGATCTCGCCCGCCGCCTGCTTGGCGTACAGGCCCTTCACGTCGCGGACGGAGCAGACCTCGACGGGGGTGGCCACGTGCACCTCGACGAAGGCGGTGCCCTCGGCGTGGTGGCGCTTGCGGACGGCCTCGCGGCTGTCGGCGTACGGGGCGATGACCGGCACCAGGACCTTCACGCCGTGCGAGGCGAGCAGCTCGGCGACGAAGCCGATCCGCTGCACATTGGTGTGCCGGTCCTCACGTGTGAAGCCGAGGCCCGCCGAGAGGAACTCGCGGATCTCGTCGCCGTCGAGGACCTCGACGCGGTGGCCCTCGCCGCGCAGCCGGCCGGCCAGCTCGTACGCGATCGTCGTCTTGCCGGCGCTCGGCAGG
>NZ_LGEG01000135.1 GCF_001280125.1 Streptomyces sp. NRRL F-6492 | reverse complement strand
CCTGCCGAGCGCCGGCAAGACGACGATCGCGTACGAGCTGGCCGGCCGGCTGCGCGGCGAGGGCCACCGCGTCGAGGTCCTCGACGGCGACGAGATCCGGGCCTTCCTCTCCGCCGGGCTCGGCTTCGGCCGCGAGGACCGCGACACCCACGTACGGCGGGTCGGCATGGCCGCCGAGGTCCTCGCGCGCAACGGCGTGAAGGTCCTGGTGCCGGTCATCGCCCCGTACGCCGACAGCCGCGAGGCCGTCCGCGAGCGGCACCGGACCGCCGGCGTCCCGTTCCTGGAGGTGCACGTCGCCACCCCGGTGGAGGTGTGCGCCGCACGGGACGTGAAGGGCTTGTACGCCAAGCAGGCGGCGGGCGAGATCAGCGGGCTCACCGGGGTCGACGACCCCTACGAGGCCCCCGGGGCGCCCGACCTGCGGATCGAGTCCCAGA
>NZ_LGEG01000134.1 GCF_001280125.1 Streptomyces sp. NRRL F-6492 | reverse complement strand
GTTCCTGTTCACCGGACAGGGCGCCCAGCGGATCGGCATGGGCATGGAACTCTACGAAGCGTTCCCCGTGTTCGCCGAAGCCTTCGACGAAACCTGCGCGGCCCTCGACCCCCACCTCGACCAGCCGATCACGCACACCATCCGTACGGGTCAGCACCTCGACCAGACCGCTTCTACCCAACCGGCCCTGTTCGCCGTAGAGGTCGCCCTCTATCGCCTGGTCGAATCCTTCGGACTGCGCCCCGACTATGTGGCCGGACACTCCATCGGAGAGATCACCGCCGCCCACATCGCCGGAGTCTTCAACCTCCACGACGCCGCCCATCTCGTCACCACCCGCGCCCGACTCATGCAAAACGCCACACCCGGCGGAACCATGATCGCCATCCAGGCCACCGAAGAAGAACTCCTCCCCCACCTCGACGGCCTGCACGACAAAGCATCCATCGCCGCCCTCAACTCACCCCACTCC
>NZ_LGEG01000133.1 GCF_001280125.1 Streptomyces sp. NRRL F-6492 | reverse complement strand
CGTGCTGGAGATCGTCCACGCCGAGACCCTCGCCGGGCCGGTCGCGGGCGTCGTCGTGCAGCTCGGCGGCCAGACCCCTCTCGGCCTGGCGCAGGCGCTGAAGGACAACGGGGTGCCGGTCGTCGGCACCTCTCCGGAGGCCATCCACGCCGCCGAGGACCGCGGCGCCTTCGGCCGGGTCCTGGCCGAGGCCGGGCTGCCGGCGCCCAAGCACGGCACCGCGACCACCTTCGCCGGCGCCAAGGCCATCGCGGACGAGATCGGCTACCCCGTCCTGGTCCGCCCCTCGTACGTGCTCGGCGGGCGCGGCATGGAGATCGTGTACGACGAGGCCCGCCTGGAGTCGTACATCGCCGAGTCCACCGAGATCAGCCCCACCCGGCCGGTGCTGGTCGACCGGTTCCTGGACGACGCGATCGAGATCGACGTGGACGCGCTCTACGACGGTCAGGAGCTGTATCTCGGTGGTGTGATGGAGCAC
>NZ_LGEG01000132.1 GCF_001280125.1 Streptomyces sp. NRRL F-6492 | reverse complement strand
GTGCTCCATCACACCACCGAGATACAGCTCCTGACCGTCGTAGAGCGCGTCCACGTCGATCTCGATCGCGTCGTCCAGGAACCGGTCGACCAGCACCGGGTGTTCGGCCATCAGCCCGGCGTGCTGTCGCAGATAGGTGGCCAGCGACGGCTCGTCGTACACGATCTGCATGCCGCGCCCGCCGAGCACGTACGACGGGCGGACCATCACCGGATAGCCGATCTCTCCGGCGATCCGCGCGGCCTCCCCGAAGGAGAACGCGGTGCCGTACTGGGGGGCCGGCAGCCCGGCCTCGGCCAGGACCCGGCCGAAGGCGCCGCGGTCCTCGGCGGCGTGGATGGCCTCCGGAGAAGTACCCAGGACGGGAACGCCGTTGTCCTTGAGCGCCTGCGCCAGGCCGAGAGGGGTCTGGCCGCCGAGCTGCACGACGACGCCCGCGACCGGCCCGGCGAGGGTCTCGGCGTGGACGATCTCCAGCACG
>NZ_LGEG01000131.1 GCF_001280125.1 Streptomyces sp. NRRL F-6492 | reverse complement strand
AAGCGGCACGGTTTCTCCGATGCCCAGATCGCGGAGATCCGGGGTCTGCGCGAGGACGTGGTCCGTGAGGTCCGGCACGCGCTCGGGGTCCGGCCGGTCTACAAGACGGTGGACACCTGTGCGGCGGAGTTCGCGGCGAAGACGCCGTACTTCTACTCCTCCTACGACGAGGAGTCCGAGGTCGCGCCGCGCGAGAAGCCGGCGGTGATCATCCTGGGCTCGGGTCCGAACCGGATCGGGCAGGGCATCGAGTTCGACTACTCCTGCGTCCACGCCTCCTTCGCGCTGAGCGAGGCGGGCTACGAGACCGTGATGGTCAACTGCAACCCCGAGACCGTCTCCACCGACTACGACACCTCCGACCGCCTCTACTTCGAGCCGCTCACCCTGGAGGACGTGCTGGAGATCGTCCACGCCGAGACCCTCGCCGGGCCGGTCGCGGGCGTCGTCGTGCAGCTCGGCGGCCAGACCCCTCTCGGCCTGGCGCAGGCGCT
>NZ_LGEG01000130.1 GCF_001280125.1 Streptomyces sp. NRRL F-6492 | reverse complement strand
ACCGTCGGACTCCCGAACACGTCCCGGATCGTCAGCCGCACGCCCAGCACGTCCGCGATGTGATTCGTCAGCCGAGCCGCGAGCAGCGAATGACCGCCGTGGTGGAAGAAGTCGTCGTCAATGGTGAGGTCGGCGGGCGCGTCGAGGACGCGGACGAAGAGGGCGAGCAAGGTCTCTTCGAGGGGCGTGCGCGGGGCACGGCCGGAGGCGGCGGCGACGGCCGGCTCGGGGAGGGCGCGCTTGTCGATCTTGCCGTTCGGCGTGAGGGGCAGCCGCTCCAGGAGGATGACGTGCGCGGGTACGAGGTGCTCGGGGAGCCGGTCCGCCACGTGCCTGCGAAGCTCTTCCGGGTGGGTGTCGATGTCGGCGTCGGTGACGACGTATGCGGCGAGCCGGTCGTGGTGGACGGTGACGACGGCCTGGGTGACCCGGGGGTGGGTCAGGAGCGCGGCCTCGGTCTCCCCCGGCTCGACGCGGAAGCCCCGTATCTTGATCTGGT
>NZ_LGEG01000129.1 GCF_001280125.1 Streptomyces sp. NRRL F-6492 | reverse complement strand
TTGATGCGCTGGGCTTCTTCGAGCTGGTCCTCGAGGACGATGATGCGGCAGGCGGCCTCGACGGCGGTGCCCTGGTCGACGAGTTCGCGGGCGCGTGCGGCGATGCGCAGCTGGTAACGGGAGTAGCGGCGGTGGCCGCCCTCGGAGCGCAGCGGGGTGATCAGGCGGTGTTCGCCCAGGGCGCGCAGGAAGGCGGGGGTGGTGCCGAGCATCTCCGCGGCCCGTCCCATGGTGTAGGCGGGGTAGTCGTCGTCGTCGAGACGCCCGCGTGTGTCGTCTGCTGTCATCTGCACCTCTCTCTGAATCTCCGAAACGCGTCGAGGGGCCCTGGTGCCGTACGGCACCAGGGCCCCGAAGGAACTACTACACCACCTGCCGGCCCCGATACTGCGCCGGCCTTCTGTGTCCGCTCGCCCGGCCTGACTGCTGCCGGGGGCGCGGGGATCGCGGTTGCTTGACCGGAGACCACCTCACTGACGATGTCCTGCGGTACCCGGACCCAGTACGTGCGTCCGGGCGATCCTGATGGCGCTGCGCTCCTCCGTCCTCTCCTCGGTGATCAACT
>NZ_LGEG01000128.1 GCF_001280125.1 Streptomyces sp. NRRL F-6492 | reverse complement strand
AGCCAGTAGCGCTCGCGCTGGAAGGGGTAGGTGGGGAGGGGGGTGGTGTGGGGGTGGTGGGGGGTGAGGAGGGGGCGCCAGTCGAGTTCGGTGCGGGTGTGGGTGGTGGCGAGGGCGGTGAGGAGGGTGCCCACCTCGGGCTTGTCTGTTCGCAGGAGCGCGATGGCCTGTGTGTCGAGGGTGGTGTGGGTGAGGGGGGTGAGGACGGCGTTGGGGCCGATTTCGAGGTAGGTGGTGGTGCCCTGGTTGTCGAGTGTGTTCAGGGCGTGGGTGAAGCGGACGGTGCCTCGGAGCTGGTCGGCCCAGTAGTCGGGTGTGGTCAGTTCGTGGTCGGCAAGTTGTCCAATGAGGGTGGAGACGAGGGGGATGGTCGGTGGGTGGTAGGTGACGCCGGCCGCTGCGGTACGAAATTCTTCGGCGGCTTGGTTCATGTGGGGGGAGTGGAAGGCGTGGCTGACGGTGAGGCGGGTGGTTTTACGTCCTTGCTCGGTGAAGTGTTCGGCGATTTTTTCCACGGTGTGGGTGTCGCCGGAGATGACGGTGGAGTGGGGTGAGTTGAGGGCGGCGATGGATGCTTTGTCGTGCAGGCCGTCGAGGTGGGGGAGGAGTTCTTCTTCGGTGGCCTGGATGGCGATCATGGT
>NZ_LGEG01000127.1 GCF_001280125.1 Streptomyces sp. NRRL F-6492 | reverse complement strand
CTCCGGGCTTTTCCCTTCGGTCTTGCGTTTCCGACTCTATCAGATCTTTCCGATCCGATTTCCTCGGTGCTTTCCGGTCCCTTTCGCTTTCGCTCCGGGGGCCTTTCGGCGTGGTCACTACTTTAGCTGATTTCCCCGGTGACTCATAATCGAGTCATTCGAAACGCATTACGGCATGCCGGAATACGCCCCCGCCGGGGGAATCTTCTTGAGTAGTGGATGGCCGCGCTACGGGGTGCTAGAACAAGCAGGCCCTGATCCAGCGGCTCGGGCCACATTACGCACTTCTGCGGCCCGAGTCAAGGCGCCTCTTGCGAGGGGTGTGGGCGCGGTACGGGCTCACCGTCGGGTCGCCCTCGATCCAGAAGCGCCAGGGGTGCGGGGCCCCCTCGCCTCCGACGCCCGTGCGGGGGCCGCTGCGGACGAGGGCCGGGGCCGGCGGGGTGCCGGTGAGGACGGCGAGCGGGGCGTCCGGGTCGGCGCAGGCGTCCTCGCCGTTCAGGGAGAGCGCGACGTCGAGGGCGGTGGCCAGGCGTGCCGGGCCCTTGGCCAGCTCGTTGTCGTTGCGGGCCGAGCGGCGGCGGGGGCGGGCCTGCTCGGCGCCGCTCACGATCTCCCCCGCGCGCAGCAGGACCCCGCTCGCGCTGCCCTCGGGGCCGCACACCAGATTCAGGCAGTGCCACATGCCGTAGGTGAAGTACACGTACGCGTGTCCGGGCGGGCCGAACATGACGGCGTTGCGTGCCGTCCGCCCCCGGAAGGCGTGCGAGCCCGGGTCGATCGCGCCGGCGTACGCCTCCACCTCCGTGAGGCGCAGCTCGATCCGTCCGTCCTCCGTGGTGCGGACGAGGGTGCGCCCGAGGAGGTCCGGGGCCACCTCCAGGACGGGGCGGTCGAAGAAGGACCGCGGGAGCGGCGTGCGGTCGGGGCTCTCGTTCATGGCGTCCGAGCGTAGTGGGGGGACCGGCGCGGAACCGGTTACCGTCTTGGCGCGTATGTAGGGGTCAGGACTAGAAGGAGTGAAAGCCATGGGATTCAAGAAGCTGCTCGCGAGCCTGGGTGCCGGCGGGGCCACCGTGGAGACGGTGCTCACCGAGGAGAACGTGGTCCCGGGCGGGGTCGTCCAGGGCGAGGTGCGGATTCAGGGCGGGAACGTCGACCAGCAGATCGAGGGGCTGTCCGTCGGGCTCCAGGCGCGCGTGGAGGTCGAGGGCGGCGACCAGGAGCACAAGCAGGACATCGAGTTCGTGAAGGTGCGCCTCGGCGGGGCCTTCCAGGTGCAGGCCGGCGCGGTGCACGTGGTGCCGTTCGGTCTGGAGATCCCGTGGGAGACGCCGATCACCACCGTGTCCGGGCAGCAGCTGCGCGGCATGAACATCGGCGTGACCACGGAGCTGGAGATCGCGCGCGCCGTGGACTCCGGTGACCTGGACCCGATCAACGTGCACCCGCTGCCGGCGCAGCAGGCGATCCTGGACGCCTTCCTCCAGCTGGGCTTCCGCTTCAAGAGCGCGGACATGGAGCGCGGGCACATCCGGGGGACGCGGCAGAAGCTGCCCTTCTACCAGGAGATCGAGTTCTTCGCGCCGCAGCAGTACCGCGGTCTGAACCAGGTCGAGGTCAGCTTCGTCGCCGACGACCGCGAGATGGACGTCGTCCTGGAGATGGACAAGAAGCCGGGCCTGTTCATCGAGGGCAGCGACTCCTTCCGGTCCTTCAAGGTCGGCCTGCACGACTTCCACACCACCGATTGGGCGGCTTACCTGAACCAGTGGCTCGCCGAGGTCGGCGGCCGTCGCAACTGGCTCTAGGCTCGGGTCCGTAAGGCCGTCGCGGCGGGACCGCCGAGGCGGCTACGGGCGATACGGAGGGTTTCTACGTGTCCGAGGGCAAGAGGGCGCCGCTCCCCCACGACTTCCATCCGCCGGTGGCGGCGTTCACCGTGGTGAGCGACGACATCGCGCCGGGCGGGGTCCTGAAGGACGCTCAGGTGTACGCGGAGGGGAACGCCTCGCCGCAGCTGAGCTGGGAGGGGTTCCCGGCGGAGACCAAGAGCTTCGCCGTCACCTGCTTCGATCCGGACGCCCCGACGGGCAGCGGGTTCTGGCACTGGGTGCTGTTCGACATCCCGGTGTCGGTGACGGAGCTGCCGGCCGGTGCCGGGTCGGGTGCGTTCGAGGGTCTGCCGGCCGGTGCCGTGCACGCCCGGAACGACTACGGCGCGAAGGAGTTCGGCGGTGCGGCTCCCCCGGCGGGGGATCCGGCGCACCGCTACGTCTTCACGGTGTACGCGGTGGACGAGGAGAGGCTCGGGCCGGACGCCGACGCCTCGCCGGCGGCGGTCGGGTTCAACCTGCGGTTCCACACGCTGGGCCGTGCGCAGTTGGTCGGTGAGTACGCGGCTCCCGCGGCAGGCTGATCGTTCGTTTGTTGTTTGCCCGCTTCTGGTCTTGGAGAGATCAGAAGCGGGCACCTTTTGTTTCGCGAGAAATTGCGTTGTCCGACCCGGCCGGCCCGGCCATCGTTGATCCAAGCCCGCCAGGGGGGCGGGACGGCATACGGGAGGTGGGCAACATGCGGGACACGCTGGTACTCAACGCGAGCTTCGAGCCGCTTTCGACGGTCACTCTGCACCGTGCGGTGGTGCTCGTGCTGCAGGCCAAGGCCGTCGTCGAGCAGGCCCATCCCGAGCTGCGGGTGCGCGGTGCCGCCGTCGATCTGCCGGTGCCCCGGGTGATCAGGCTCTGCCGGTACGTCCGGGTGCCCTTCCGAAGACAGGCGCCGTGGTCGAGACGGGGGGTGCTGGTCCGGGACCAGCACCGGTGCGCGTACTGCGGGAGACGGGCGACGACGGTCGACCACGTCGTGCCGCGGGCCCAGGGGGGCAAGGACACCTGGCTGAACACGGTGGCGTCCTGCGCCGAGGACAACCACCGCAAGGCGGACCGGACGCCGGAGCAGGCGGGGATGCCGCTGCTGCACCAGCCGTTCGAGCCGACCCCGGCGGACGCGATGCTGCTCGCGCTGCGGGCGAGCGAGCGGTCCGCGCTGCCGGAGTGGCTGGCGAGCTCGGCCGCGTAACGCGTACCCGCGGATTCCGCGTGCATGCGAAGGGCCCGTCTCCCCGGTGGGAGGCGGGCCCTCGCGTGTCACTTGAGCGTCAGCTGGAGGATGGCGACGACGCCGACGGCGATGATCACTCCGCGCAGGACGGTGGGCGAGAGCCTGCGGCCGACCTTGGCGCCGAGCTGGCCGCCGATCGTGGAGCCGACGGCGATGAGCAGGACGGCAGTCCAGTCGAACTCGGCGACGAAGAGGAAGAAAACGGCGGCGACCCCGTTGACGAGGGCTCCGAGGACGTTCTTGACGGCGTTGACGCGCTGGAGGTCGTCGTGGAGCAGCAGGCCCATGAGGGAGAGGTAGAGCACGCCCTGGGCGGCGCCGAAGTATCCGCCGTACATGCTGGCCAGGAGGAGGCCGACGAGGAGGGCGGGGCCGCCGTCGGGGTGCGCCTCGGACCCGGTCCGTTCGCGCCGGCGCTTGACGGCGGCCGCGATGCGGGGCTGGAGGACGACCAGGACGAGGGCGAGTCCGATGAGGACGGGGACGATCGCGTCGAAGGCGGCGGACGGCAGGGCGAGGAGCAGGATCGCGCCGACGAGGCCGCCGACGAGGGCGGCGGCGCCGAGGCGCAGGACGCGCTTCCTCTGGCCCTTGAGTTCGCGGCGGTAGCCGATGGCGCCGCTGACGGAACCGGGGACGAGGCCGAGGGCGTTGGAGACGTTGGCGGTGATCGGTGGCAGTCCGGTCGCGAGGAGGACCGGGAACGTGATCAGCGTTCCCGATCCCACGATCGTGTTGATGGTGCCGGCGCCGATGCCGGCGGCGAAGACCGCCAGGGCTTCCCAGATGGACAAAGCCCTCTCCTTACAGGGTCGGTGGGTCGCCTCCCCGCTCCGAGGTCGTCGGGGTCGAGGGGCTCGTACCGATCATGCACGAGAGTTACGTGTACGTGTCAGTCAACCGGCGGTTCGTCTCGCCTTTCGGGCGCGCCGGTCCTGGTGTTGAAGCCGGGGGCGCCGCCGCCGATGTTGCCGAAGGCGCCGGAGAGGCCCTTGAGGGCGTCGCCGATCTCGCTGGGCACGATCCAGAGCTTGTTGGCGTCGCCCTCGGCGATCTTCGGGAGCATCTGGAGGTACTGGTACGAGAGGAGCTTCTGGTCGGGGTCGCCCGCGTGGATGGCCTCGAAGACCGTGCGGACGGCCTGGGCCTCGCCCTCGGCGCGCAGTGCGGCGGCCTTGGCCTCGCCCTCGGCGCGGAGGATCTGTGACTGCTTCTCGCCCTCGGCGGTGAGGATCGCGGACTGGCGCGTGCCCTCGGCTGTGAGGATGGCGGCGCGCTTGTCGCGCTCGGCGCGCATCTGCTTCTCCATCGAGTCCTGGATGGAGGTCGGGGGCTCGATCGCCTTGAGCTCGACGCGGTTGACGCGGATGCCCCACTTGCCGGTGGCCTCGTCGAGGACGCCGCGCAGGGCCGCGTTGATCTCCTCGCGGGAGGTGAGGGTCCGCTCCAGGTCCATGCCGCCGATGATGTTGCGGAGGGTGGTGACGGTGAGCTGCTCGATGGCCTGGATGTAGCTGGCGACCTCGTAGGTGGCGGCCCGGGCGTCGGTGACCTGGTAGTAGATGACCGTGTCGATGTTCACGACCAGGTTGTCCTGGGTGATGACCGGCTGCGGCGGGAAGGGGACGACCTGTTCGCGCAGGTCGATCCGGTTGCGGATCGAGTCGATGAACGGGACGACGATGTTCAGTCCGGCGTTGAGCGTGCGGGTGTAGCGGCCGAAGCGCTCCACGATCGCCGCACTCGCCTGCGGGATGACCTGGATCGTCTTGATCAGGGCGATGAAGACGAGCACCACCAGAATGATCAGGACGATGATGACTGCTGACATCGTGTTCCCCGTGCCCTTCGCTGCCGGTTGACTGCCGGTTTGCTTTCGATGATCGAGTCTCGCAGACGCCGGAACGTCATGGGCGGGGTTCGGTCACATGACCACGGCGGTAGCGCCGTCGATCTCGACGACGTCGACCTGTTCGCCCGGTTCGAAGGTCTGTCCGGTGTCGAGCGCGCGGGCGGACCAGATCTCTCCGGCGAGTTTGATGCGGCCCCCGCCGCCGCCGTCGATCCGTTCCAGGACGACGGCCTGACGCCCCCTCAGGGCGTCGACCCCGCTGGACAGTCCCGGTCCGTCGCCCCTGTGGCGGGCGGCGAGGGGGCGTACCACCGCGATGAGCGCCACGGAGACGACGACGAAGACGAGTACTTGGGGAACGATGCCGAAGCCGAGGGCGGCGGTCACCGCTCCCGCGACCGCTCCCACGGAGAACATGCCGAACTCCGGCATCGCGGTGAGGACCAGGGGAATGCCGAGCCCCACCGCGACGATCAGCCACCACACCCACGCGTCGATGTCCACGTGGTCATGGTAGGGCGGTGGGGCGCTTCCGGGACAGGGCGCGGTGCTGTGCGGTCACGGCGCCCGGCCGGTCACTTGAGCGGCAGGCCGCGGGCGGTCCAGCGGTCCTCCAGGCGCTCGACGACGAGCGGGAGGCCGAAGCAGAGGGAGAGGTTGCGGGAGGTGAGCTCGGTCTCGACGGGACCGGCGGCGAGGACCTTGCCCTGACGAATCATCAGGACGTGGGTGAAGCCGGGGGCGATCTCCTCGACGTGGTGGGTGACCATGATCATGGAGGGGGCGTACGGGTCGCGGGCGAGGCGGCCGAGGCGGCGGACCAGGTCCTCGCGGCCGCCGAGGTCGAGGCCGGCGGCGGGCTCGTCGAGGAGGAGGAGCTCGGGGTCGGTCATCATCGCGCGGGCGATCAGGGTGCGCTTGCGCTCGCCCTCGGAGAGCGTGCCGAACCTGCGGTCCAGGTAGTCGTTCATGCCGAGGCGGTCGAGGAAGGCCTTGGCACGGTCCTCGTCGACCCGGTCGTAGTCCTCGTTCCAGGTGGCCGTCATGCCGTACGCGGCGGTGAGGACGGTCTGGAGGACGGTCTGGCGCTTGGGGAGCTTCTCCGCCATGGCGATGCCGGCCATGCCGATGCGGGGGCGGAGCTCGAAGACATCGGTGCCGACGCCGCCGAGGTGCTCGCCCAGGATGCGGGCGGTGCCCCTGGTGGGGAAGAGGTAACTGGAGGCGACGTTCAGGAGGGTGGTCTTGCCGGCGCCGTTGGGTCCGAGGATCACCCAGCGTTCGCCCTCCTTGACCGACCAGGAGACCTCGTCCACCAGAGCCCGTCCGTCGCGGACCACGGATACGTCCACCAGCTCCAGTACATCGCTCATGAGCGCGTTGTCTCCCCTTGGGGTCGAGTGTCGTCGCCTTGCGCCGGCGGGCGCGGCGTCCAGGGGAAAACCTACGTTATCGCCGGAGCGGGCCGGACAGGCCCTGGTGTTTCCCCCGAGTCCTTAGTCTGGGGGGATGCTTTCGGAACCACGCTCAGGACGCCTGGCCGCTTGGGGCAATGCCCTGTTGGCCGGGGAGGTGTCGCCGGACGAGGCGGCGCTCGCCATTGTCGGGGAGGACGCGGTGCACCGCGTGGAGGGGCTGCCGGGTGAGGCGGGGCCGGTGGGGCTGACGCTGGCCCTGGGCCGGCTGCGGCGGCTCGGGGTGACCGGGTGGCGGGTGGCGCTGCCGGCGCCGGGCCATCCGCTGGGGCTGAGCGGGCCGCCGGACTTCAACGCGCGCGCGTTGGAGGCGGAGGAGGCGGTGGTGGGCTTCGGCGCGCCGTACGGTCTCGTGCCGGAGGTCTCGGAGGCGGGTCCGGCGGGGAACGTGCACGTGGAGGTGGTGTGGCGCTGTCTCGCGGTGCGGGAGGCGCCGCCGGCGGACGTGCCGTCGCTCGGCGAGGCGGAGCGGGAGCTGGCGGAGGCGCTGCGGGACGCGACGACGGTGCTGACCCGGCTCGACGTGGCGGCCTCGGGCCCGGCGGCGGAAGCGGCGCGGGAGGCGTACCGGGCCCGGTCGGAGGTGGGCCGCGAGGTCCTGGCCCCGGGCTATCCGCCGCGCGCGGTACGGGTCCTGGAGCTGGCGCAGCGGATCGGCCTGCTCGTGGACCTGGCGTACGACCACGGCCACGGGGGCGCGGTGAGCGCCTCGGAGATGACGGCGCGGGGGGAGGCGCTGCGGCCGGTGGAGCGGGTGGCGCGGCGGGCGCAGGTCGCCGCGTACAACGCGTACGTGGAGGAACGGGAACGGGACCGGGGGTTCTGAGGGCCTGTCGTGACGGTCCCCGGCGGGTCTGTCGTGACCGGGCTCGGCGGGTCTGTCGTGGAAAGGGGAAACCCCCGGCTCCCGGGGGGATCGTCCGGGGGCCGGGGGTTTCGGCAGTGGGTCAGTCGTTGACGGCGCCGTTGCCGAAGGCCGGGTTGAGCAGGCCGATCACGTTGACCGTGTTGCCGGAGACGTTCACGGGGACGTGGACCGGGACCTGCACCGCGTTGCCGGAGGCGACACCCGGGGAGTGGACGGCCGCGGCCTCGGCGCCCGCGTCGGCGGAGGCGGCACCCGCGCCGGCGGCGACGATGCCACCGGCGACCATGGTGAGGGCGGCGGCCTTCTTGAACTTCTTCACTTGGTGATTCCTCCTGGTCGTCGCTGCGGCCGGTCCGCCGCAGCACGCCCTGGAGAACGCCCCGCCGCCCGGGAGGTTGCGCCGAACGGGGGACGTACACACGACGGTATGAACGGGTGAACGGTCGTGCGCCCGGCGCGCGGCGGGGGCGCGTCAGCGGGTGAGGCCGTGGCGGACCGCCCAGAGGGCCGCCTGGGTGCGGTCCGCGAGGTCGAGCTTCATCAGGATGTTCGAGACGTGCGTCTTGACCGTCTTCTCGGAGAGGACGAGGGCGCGGGCGATCTCCCGGTTGGAGCGCCCGTCCGCGATGAGGCCGAGGACCTCGCGCTCCCGTTCGGTGAGGGACGGCCCCCGGCCCGTACCGCCGTGGGAGTCGTCCGGGGAGAGGAGCGCGCCGGCGACCTCGGGCTGGAGCAGGACGTGTCCGGCGTGGACGGAGCGGATCGCGCCGGCCAGGGCGTCGGGGTCGATGTCCTTGTAGACGTACCCGGAGGCACCGGCGCGGAGCGCGGGGACGACCGTGCGCTGCTCGGTGAAGCTGGTGACGATCAGGACCCTGGCCGGGTTGGCGAGCTCGCGGAGCCGCTTCAGGGCCTCGATCCCGTCCGTGCCGGGCATCTTCACGTCCATGAGGACGACGTCGGGGCGGAGCTCCTCGGCGCGGGCGACGCCCTCGTCGCCGTCGGAGGCCTCCCCCACGACCTCTATGTCGTCCTGCACCTCCAGGAAGGTGCGCAGGCCTCGGCGGACGACCTGGTGGTCGTCGACCAGCAGGACGCGGATCGGCTTGTCAGCCACCGGGAACCTCCATCTCGATCGTGGTGCCCTCGCCCGGGGCCGAGGTCACGGTGAGCCGTCCGCCGACGCCGCCCGCCCGGTCCCGCATGGAGACCAGGCCGAGGTGGCGTCCGGCACTGCGGACCGTACGCGGGTCGAAGCCCTTGCCGTCGTCGGTGACGGCGAGCCGGGCGCCCTGGCCGCTGCGGACGAGGGAGACCCGGACCAGCTTCGCGTCCGCGTGCCGCAGGGCGTTGTGCAGGGCCTCCTGGGCGACCCGGAGGACGGCCTCCTCCTGGGCGGCCGGCAGGGCGCGGGTGCCCGGGCTCTCGAAGGTGACCCGGGCGGAGTGGGCGCGGTCCAGGACCTGGATCTGGGTGCGGAGGGTGTGGACGAGGCCGTCCTCGTCGAGGGCGGCGGGGCGCAGCTCCACGACGGCGGCGCGCAGCTCGTCGGCGGCCTCGGCGGCCAGCGCTGCGACCTGCTGGAGCTCGCCCTTGGCGCGGGCCGGGTCGCGGTCGACGAGGGCGGCGGCGGCCTGGGCGGTCAGCCGGAGCGAGAACAGCTTCTGGCTGACGGCGTCGTGCAGCTCGTGGGCGAGGCGGGAGCGCTCCTCGACGATGGTGAGCTCGCGGCTGCGCTCGTACAGGCGGGCGTTGGTGAGGGCGATGGCCGCGTGCTGGGCGAGGATCGCGAGCAGGGCCTCGTCCTCGGCGGTGAAGCCGCAGCGGCCGTCCTCCTTGGGGCAGCGCTTGTTGGCGAGGAAGAGGGCGCCGAGGGTCTCGTCGCCGTCCCGGACGGGCAGGCCGAGGAAGTCGGACATCTCGGGGTGGGCGTCGGGCCAGCCCTCGAAGCGGGGGTCCTTGCGGACGTCGGCGAGCCGCTCGGGCTCGGCCCTGTGGAGCATCGAGGCGAGGATGCCGTGCTGGCGGGGCAGCGGGCCGATCGCCCGCCACTGCTCGTCGCTGACGCCGTCGACCACGAACTGGGCGAAGCCGCCGTGGTCGTCGGGGACGCCCAGGGCCGCGTACTCGGCGTCGAGGAGCTCGCGGGCCGAGGCCACGATCGTCTTGAGGACGTCGCGGACCTCCAGGTGGCGGCTCATCGCCAGGAGCGCGGTGCTCACGGCGGCGAGGCCGGAGCTCGGTCGATGGCTCATGTGTTCACCGTACCGGTGGGGTGTGACCGTCCGTATCCGTCCGGGGACGAGGCCCGGGCGGGTCCCGGGACCTAGGTCGAAGGGCCCTCGGCGGTACGGGCGCGGGGACGAGGCGGCGGGCGGGGGCCGCGCCGGAGGGTGGAGCCGTCGGTATCCGAGCGGATGGACGGGAAGGGGCGGTCGTCATGGCTGTCGCGATCGTGACGGGGGCGTCGAAGGGGCTGGGCCTGGCACTGGCCCACGGGCTGGCGGGGCGGGGCTGGGACCTCGTGCTCGACGCCAGGACGGCGGACGTGCTGGAGGAGGGCGCGGCGGCGGTCCGCGCGGCGCACGGGACGCGGGTGGTGGCGCTGCCCGGGGACGTCCGGGACGCGGGGCACCGGCGGGAGCTGGTGGCGGCGGCGCGGGGGCTCGGCGGGCTCGACCTCCTGGTGAACAACGCGAGCGCGTTGGGCGCCGCTCCGCTGGTGCGTCTGGAGGAGCAGTCGCCGGAGGGCTTGCGGGAGGCCCTGGAGACGAACGTGGTGGCGGTCCTCGGTCTCGTGCGGGAGGGCCTGGCGCCGCTGCGGGAGAGCGCGGCGGGGACGGTGGTCGTGGTCAGCTCGGACGCGGCGGTGGAGGCGTACGGGACGTGGGGCGGGTACGGGGCGTCGAAGGCGGCGGCGGACCGGCTGGCGGCGGTGCTCGCGGTGGAGGAGCCGGGGCTGCGGGTGTGGTCGGTGGATCCGGGGGACATGGAGACGGACCTGTACGCGGCGGCGGAGCCGGAGGGGGTCGGCGGGCGGCCGGACCCGGAGACCGTGGTGCCGGGCTTCCTGGCCCTCCTCGACCGGCGTCCGGCGTCCGGGCGGTACGGGGTGGCGGCTCCGTCGCCGTCGGAGCCGGCGGAGCCGGCGGAGTCGGCGGAGTCGGCGGAGTCGGCGGAGTCGGTCCGATGAGCGTGGTGGCGGACGGCCTGGAGGGGCTGCGCGTACCGGAGGAGCTGTCGGCGCGGGTGCCGGCCGAGCAGCGGGGGCCGGGGCGCGGCCGGGACGACGTGCGGCTGCTGGTGTCGCGGGGCGCGGCGGTGTCGCACCACGCCTTCCGGGAGCTGCCGTCGCTGCTGCGGGCCGGGGACGTGCTCGTCGTCAACACGTCGCCGACGCTGGCGGCGGCGGTGGACGGGCGGCTCGGGCCGGAGCCGGGCGGGGAGCCGGTGGTGGTGCACTTCTCGACGCGGGGCGACGACGGGCGGTGGGCGGTGGAGCTGCGGTCGCCGGAGCCTTCGGGCAGTACGCGCCCGCGTGCGGGCGGCCCCGCGGGGGCGGTCGTACGGCTGCCGGGAGGGGCGCGGCTGGTCCTGGCGGGGCCGCTGACGCCGGGGAGCGGGCGGCTGTGGTGGGCGCGGCCGTGCGGGGACGTGCCGGGGCTGCTCGGGCGGTACGGGCGGCCGATCCGGTACGGGTACACGGAGCGGGACCAGCCGCTGTCCGCGTACCAGACGGTCTTCGCGCGCCCCTTCCCCGACGGCGCGGGCTCGGCGGAGATGCCGAGCGCGGGCCGGCCCTTCACGGCGGCGCTGGTGGCGGAGCTGGAGGCCCGGGGCGTGCGGATCGCCCCGCTCTCCCTCCACACGGGGGTGGCGTCGGCGGAGGCGCACGAGCCGCCGTACCCGGAGCGCTTCGAGGTTCCGGCGGCGACGGCGGCCCTGGTGAACGCGGCGAGGGCCGGCGGCGGCCGGGTCGTCGCGGTGGGGACGACGGTGGTGCGGGCGCTGGAGTCGGCCGCGGTCGGCGCTTCGGTGCGGGGCGCCCGGGGGTGGACCGGGCTGGTCGTGACGCCCGCGCGGGGCGTGCGGGTCGTGGACGGGCTGCTCACCGGGCTGCACGAGCCGGAGGCCTCGCACCTGCTGATGCTGGAGGCCGTCGCCGGGCGGGCGGCGCTGCGGGGCGCGTACGCCGCGGCGGTGAGGGACCGCTACCTCTGGCACGAGTTCGGGGACGTCCATCTCCTCCTTCCGGAGGAGACGGCTCACTGTGCGCATTGCTGACGCAACGCGGGGTGAGTTCGCCACCGTCGCCGTGTGAGGCGCCGCATAGGACCCACGTCACTTACGAAGCCTCTTAGTGGAGACCTTAAGGTCGGATAAGGACGGAGAAAAACGGGCACAGGGGACAGCTGACGACCTACCTCCGACCCCCCGATCCACTACCCGGCTTCGTACGTCACACCTTTGCCAGCAGATTTTGCTGCCGCTAAGAATTGCATCCGTCGCCGCCGAGTGAGGCGTGTGCCGCCCCCGGCCGGAGCGACCCCCAGCGATTCGAAGAGGTAGTCCTGCATGTCTGCGAACACCCCTGGCCACAGTCGTCGTGGTCTGAAGAAGACCCACAAGGCCACGATCGCCGGCGTCGCCGCTCTGGGCGCCGCGGCCCTCACGCTCTCCCTGGTCCCCGGCAACGGCTCCACCGAGACCGAGCCGCAGGCTCTCTCCGGTACGCACAAGGTCGCGTGGTCCTACAACGCGAACAGCACCCAGGCCAAGGCGCTGGCCGCCGGCCTCAACGAGCAGCAGACCGCGCTCGGCCTCAAGGCCCAGCAGGAGGCCAAGGCGCAGGCGAACCTCGCCGCCCAGGCGAAGGCCGCCGCCGAGGCCAAGGCCGCGAAGGCCAAGTCCGTCGCCCAGGCCCAGGCCGCGGCGAAGGCGAAGGCCGCCGCCAAGGCGAAGGCCGCCGCGGCGAAGCGCGCCGCCGAGAAGGCCGCCGCCAACCGCTCCGTCACCCGCGCCCCGGTCTTCGCGAACAACCTCGACGGCTGGATCCGCGAGGCGCTGTTCATCATGGACAAGCACGACATCCCGGGCACCTACGCGGGCATTCACCGCAACATCATCCGGGAGTCCAGCGGCAACCCCCGCGCCATCAACAACTGGGACATCAACGCCATCAACGGCATCCCCTCGAAGGGTCTGCTCCAGGTCATCCAGCCGACCTTCGAGCGGTACCACGTCAAGGGCACCAAGTTCGACCTGTACGACCCGGTCGCCAACATCGTCGCGGCCTGCAACTACGCCGCCGACCGCTACGGCTCGATGGACAACGTCAACAGCGCGTACTGATCGCGCACCGGTACGCCGAAGGGCGGCACCCCGTACGGGGTGCCGCCCTCGCGGCATGTGGTCAGCCGGTCACTTGCGCATGACCTCGGGCTCGTGGCGGCGCAGCAGCCGCGCCACGACCACGCAGAAGACGGCCGCCATCAGGAGCTGGACGCCGAGGTCCAGGCTCCACTGGCCGACCGTGTGCTCCCACAGGGGGTCGGTGTCCGTGGGGTTCTTCGGGTCCCACGGCGGCATGAGGCGCCCCAGGTCGAGGGTGGTGCCGGCGCCCGCGATGCCCCAGCGCGACGGCATCAGCCAGGCGAACTGCTCCAGGCCGGGCGAGCCGTACACCTGGAACAGGATGCCGGTGAAGACGACCTGGACGATCGCGAACATCACCAGGAGCGGCATCGTCTTCTCGGCGGTCTTCACGAGCGCGGAGATGACCAGGCCGAACATCATCGAGGTGAGGCCCAGGGCGATGACCTGGACGCACAGCTCGACGGCCGGCGGCATGAAGAGGCCCTCCTCGGGCAGCGCCCGGGTGGAGAAGCCGATGCCGCAGATGATGACGCCCTGGAAGGCCGTGATCAGGCCGAGGACGATGACCTTGGACATCAGGTACGCGGAGCGGGAGAGGCCGGTGGCGCGCTCCCGCTCGTAGATGACCCGTTCCTTGATCAGTTCGCGGACCGAGTTGGCGGCGCCGCTGAAGCACATGCCGACCGCGAGGATCAGCATGATCGTTCCGGCGTCGCCGTTGAAGCGGGACGGCGGGGTCGGCGAGCCGAGGCCGAAGTCGGCCGGGATGACGACCGAGACCGCGCCGAGGACCGCCGGCAGGATCACCATCAGGCCCAGGAAGCCCTTGTCGGACGCGATCACCGAGACGTAGCGGCGGATCAGGGTCCACAGCTGGGAGCCCCAGCCCTGCGGCTTCGGCGGACGGGACATCGCCCGCTGCGGCACCTGGACGGGCTGGGCGGCGACGGCGTCGATGTCCGCGGCGTACATCTGGTAGTGCTGCGAGCCCTTCCAGCGGCCCGCCCAGTCGTACTCGCGGTAGTTCTCGAAGGCGGAGAAGACGTCGGCCCAGGTGGAGTAGCCGAAGAAGTTCAGCGCCTCCTCCGGCGGGCCGAAGTACGCCACCGAGCCGCCGGGCGCCATCACGAGCAGCTTGTCGCACAGGCCCAGCTCGGCCACCGAGTGGGTGACGACGAGGACCGTGCGGCCGTCGTCCGCGAGGCCGCGCAGCAGCTGCATGACGTCGCGGTCCATGCCCGGGTCGAGACCGGAGGTCGGCTCGTCCAGGAAGATCAGCGAGGGCTTGGTGAGGAGCTCCAGGGCGACGGAGACGCGCTTGCGCTGGCCACCGGAGAGGGAGGTGACCTTCTTCTCCTTGTGGATGTCGAGCTTGAGCTCGCGCAGCACCTCGTCGATGCGGGCCTCGCGCTCGGCGGTCGCGGTGTCGCCGGGGAAGCGGAGCTTGGCCGCGTAGCGCAGCGCCTTCTGGACGGTCAGCTCCTTGTGCAGGATGTCGTCCTGCGGGACCAGACCGATGCGCTGGCGCAGCTCGGCGAACTGCTTGTAGAGGCTCCGGTTGTCGTAGAGGACGTCGCCCTCGTTGGCCGGGCGGTAGCCGGTCAGCGCCTTGAGGAGCGTGGACTTGCCGGAACCGGACGGGCCGATGACGCCGATCAGCGACTTCTCCGGGACGCCGAAGGTGACGTCCTTGAGGATCTGCTTGCCGCCGTCGACCGTGACCGTGAGGTGGCGGGCGGAGAAGGAGACCGAACCGGTGTCGACGAACTCTTCCAGCTGGCCGCCGACGATCCGGAAGGTCGAGTGGCCGACGCCGACGATGTCCTGCGGGCCCAGGAGGGCCGTGCCGCCCTTGGGGATCGGCTGGCCGTTGACGTACGTGCCGTTGTGCGAGCCGAGGTCGCGGATCTCGAAGCGCCCGTCGGGCGTCGCGTGGAACTCGGCGTGGTTCCGCGAGACCTGGAGGTCGGAGACGACCAGCTCGTTCTCCAGGGCACGGCCGATGCGCATGACGCGGCCGAGGGAGAGCTCGTGGAACGTGGTGGGGCTGCGGTCGGAGTAGGCCGACGACGCCCCCGCGGCGACGCCGGGGTGACCGTGCCCGGGCCCCTGCTGGTGCGGGACCTGGGGCTGCGCGGGCTGCTGCTGCCAGCCGGGCTGCGGCGGTGCCTGGTGCGGCTGCTGGTGCTGCGGCGGCGCCTGGTGCGTGACCCACTCGGCCTGCTCCGCGGCCTGGTGGGCCGGGACGGGCCGGGCCGGCTGCTGCGCGGCCTGCTGGGGCTGGGGCTGCTGCCCGGCCCGGGCTCCGGCGGCGAGATTCAGCCGCGGGCCGTCGTTCGCGTTGCCCAGGTGGACGGCCGAGCCGGGGCCGATCTCCATCTGGTGGATCCGCTGCCCCCGGACGAACGTGCCGTTCGTGGAGCCGTGGTCCTCGATGACCCAGCTCCGGCCGCCCCAGCTGATCGTGGCGTGGCGCCACGAGACCCTGGCGTCGTCGATGACCAGGTCGCCCTGCGGGTCCCGGCCCACGGTGTACGACCTGGACGGATCGAGGGTCCAGGTCCTTCCATTCAATTCCAGTACGAGTTCTGGCACTCCATGCCCCACTACTTGTCCCCCGATGTACCCCCGTCGCGGGGAGTCCAGGGATGGCGAACATCCGGGGGGAACTATTTCAGGCCCGGTCCCCTCTCCGAAAGTCGGGACGCGGGACGGGGGCCGGAGGAGCCTCCCGGGCACCCGGGTGTCCGGTACGCGGGACGGGGGGTCGGGGGGCGCGCGGTCCCCGATACGGTGGGAACCACCATGAGCGCATCGCAGATCTCAGACGTTCCCCCCTCGGACGTTCCCACCCTTCTCGTCAAGATCTTCGGGAAGGACCGTCCCGGGATCACCGCGGGACTCTTCGACACCCTCGCCGCCTACTCCGTCGACGTCGTGGACATCGAGCAGGTCGTCTCGCGCGGCCGCCTCGTCCTGTGCGCGCTCGTCACCGAACCGACCGTCGCCTCGCAGGGCGAGCTCCGGGCGACCGTGCACAGCTGGGCCGAGTCGCTGAAGCTCCAGGCCGAGATCATCTCCGGCACGGGCGACAACCGCCCCCGGGGCGAGGGGCGCTCGCACGTCACCGTGCTCGGCAACCCGCTCACGGCGGAGCAGACGGCGGCCATAGCGGCCAGGATCGCGGAGGCCGGCGGCAACATCGACCGTGTCTTCCGCCTCGCGAAGTACCCGGTGACGGCGGTCGAGTTCGCGGTCTCGGGCTGCGAGACCGAGCCGCTGCGGACCGCGCTCGCCGTCGAGGCGCACACCATCGGGGTCGACGTGGCCGTGGTCTCCGCCGGTCTGCACCGGCGCGCCCAGCGGCTCGTCGTCATGGACGTCGACTCGACGCTGATCCAGGACGAGGTGATCGAGCTCTTCGCGGCGCACGCGGGCTGTGAGGACAAGGTCGCCGAGGTGACCGAGGCCGCGATGCGCGGCGAGCTGGACTTCGAGCAGTCCCTGCACGCGCGGGTGGCGCTCCTTGCCGGGCTCGACGCCTCGGTGGTGGACAAGGTGCGCGCCGAGGTGCGGCTGACGCCCGGGGCGCGGACCCTGATCCGTACGCTCAAGCGGCTCGGCTACCAGGTGGGCGTGGTCTCCGGCGGGTTCACCCAGGTCACCGACGACCTGAAGGAGCGCCTGGGGCTGGACTTCGCCTCGGCCAACACCCTGGAGATCGTGGACGGGAAGCTCACCGGGCGGGTCACCGGGGAGATCGTGGACCGGGCGGGCAAGGCGCGGCTGCTGCGCCGGTTCGCGGCGGAGGCGGGGGTGCCGCTGGCGCAGACCGTGGCGATCGGCGACGGGGCCAACGACCTGGACATGCTGAACGCGGCCGGGCTCGGGGTGGCGTTCAACGCCAAGCCGGTGGTGCGCAGGGCGGCCGACACGGCGGTGAACGTGCCGTTCCTGGACACCGTGCTCTATCTGCTCGGGATCACGCGCGAGGAGGTCGAGGCCGCGGACGGCGGCGAGGACCTGCTGCACTGAGCCGTGGGCGGACCTCCACGGCGAGGAGGGCCCGGTCGTCCTGGGGACGACCGGGCCCTCGTGCGTACGGGAGGGGGTGCGGGCGTACGGGAGGGGGTGCGGGCCCGTCAGTCGTGCGGGGTCCAGAAGTCGACGAGGCTGCCGACGCCGTGCTCCACCGACTTCCAGGAGCCGTCGAAGGCGAGGACGGCGAAGGCGGAGGTCGGGAAGCCGCTGCGGTTCATACGGGCCGCGGTGTCGCCCTCGGCCCGGCCCGCGAGGGCGTCGGCGAGGGCGTGCATGCCGGGGTTGTGGCCGATGACCAGGAGGTCGGAGACCTCGTCCGGCACGTCGTTGAGCAGGGCGATGAGCTCGCCGAGGGAGGCCTCGTACAGCCGGTCCTCGTACACGGTCCTGGGGCGCTCCGGCAGTTCCTGCACGGCGAGCTTCCAGGTCTCCCGGGTTCTGACGGCGGTCGAGCAGAGGGCCAGGTCGAAGCCGATGCCGGTCTCGGCGAGCTTGCGGCCCGCGACGGGGGCGTCCGAGCGGCCTCGTTCGGCGAGGGGACGCTCGTGGTCGGACACCTGGGGCCAGTCTGCCTTCGCGTGCCGGAGGAGCACGATCCTGCGGGGTGTATCGACGCTCATGGTCCACAGCTTCGCACGAAACGGGCCGCTCCGACTCAGAGAGGCAGCGTGTGCCGGACCTGCTCCAGGAACCGTCCGACCGTCGGGTCTCCTCCGGTCGCGTGGGCCTCTCCCGGCCCGGTCATGAGCAGCAGGAGGGCGACGAACGCGGCGGCCGGGAGGGCGAGGGCCCACCAGGACAGCCGGGTGTCGACGCCGGTCGCCGTGGTTCCGGTGCCGCTGCGCGTACGGACCGACATGGCCGCCTCCGTGGGTGGGTCTCCGCTTTCGCCGTCGTCACCACCGTACGGAGCGCGGGGGCGGCGGCCCATCCGGTGATCCACCCACTCGACCCTGAGACCCGCCCCCTAGGGGATGCGGGGGCTGTCCCCCGGGCGGAGGGTCACGGGGCGGCGATGGACGCGATGACTCCGATGACGACGGTGATGGCGATCATCGCGCCGAAGACGGCGAGCAGCTTCTTCTGGCCGTTCGGCGGATTGGGTTCGAGGACTGGCATGGGAACAGTCTCGCACCTCAGCATTCGTCCTCGACCGTCCGGTCCCGGCCGGCCAGGATTCCGACGATCATCTGAGGCACCATCAGCCCGCCCATGAGCGCGATGGGCAGCCCCCAGCCGCCGCTGTGCTGGTAGAGCACGCCGACGAGGAGGGGGCCGGGGATCGAGATGAGGTAGCCGACGCTCTGGGCGAAGGCGGAGAGGCGGACGACGCCGGCGCCGGTGCGCGAGCGCAGGCCGATCATGGTGAGGGCGAGCGGGAAGGCGCAGTTGGAGACGCCGAGCAGGACCGCCCAGAGCCAGGCTCCGGCGGCCGGGGCGAGGAGGAGGCCGGTGTAGCCGCCGAGGCCGCACAGGGCGAGGGCGACGACGATCGGGCCCTGGGTCTTCATGCGGGTGGCGAGCCGGGGGATGACGAAGGCGAGCGGGACGCCCATGACCATGGTGACGGCGAGGAGCACGCCCGCGGTGGAGGCGGAGACGCCGGCGTCGCGGAAGATCTGCGGCATCCAGCCCATGGTGATGTAGGCGCCGGTGGCCTGGAGGCCGAAGAAGGCACCGAGGGCCCAGGCGGTGCGGCTGCGGGTGACGCGCGGCGGGGCGGCCTGCGCCGGGACGGCGGCCGCCGACTTCGCCTCCGTACGGGAGACGCGGGCGCCGGCGCCGTCCCGGTCGCGCAGGAGCGGGAGCCAGGGCAGGACGGCGAGCGCGGCGAGGGCCGCCCAGACGCCGAGGCCGAGGCGCCAGTCCCCGCCGAGCGCCTCGGTCATGGGGACGGTCGCGGCGGCGGCGACGGAGGTGCCGAGGGCGAGCGCCATGGAGTAGAGGCCGGTCATGGTGCCGACGCGGTCGGGGAAGTACCGCTTGACGATGACGGGCATCAGGACGTTGCTGACGGCGATGCCCATGAGGGCGAGGGCGCTGGCGGCGAGGAAGCCGGCGGTGCCGCCGGCGAGGGGCCGCAGGAGGAGGCCGGTGAAGATCGCGGCCATGCCCGCGCAGACGACGGCGGCGGGGCCGAAGCGGCGGGCGAGGCGCGGGGCGGTGATGCCGAAGACCGCGAAGCAGAGCGGCGGTACGGAGGTGAGGACGCCGGCGACGCTGCCGCTCATGTGGAGGCCTTCGCTGACCTCTTCGAGGAGGGCGCCGAGGCTGGTGATGGCGGGGCGCAGGTTGAGCGCGGCCAGGACGAGTCCGACGGTGACCGGGACGAGGAACCGGCGGGCCGGGGCGGCCGGGGGCGCCGTAGCGGCGGGGCGGTCGCGGTCGGGTGCGGGAGAATCCCCGGCGGTGGCGGCCGGTCGGACGGCGGGGTCGAGGGTCTTCGGCTCGTCAGGCATGGAGCCATCATAGAATCATGGGATGATTGGTTGTCCAATCTCGAACATCTCGAACATCTCGAACCCGAGAACATCTCGAACCCAGGCCTCAAATCGAATGGGAAGGTGCCTCCATGGCCCTCGGCCATCCCCGGCGCGCAGGTCTCTCCGACCAGGTGATCGCCGAGCTGCGGAACCAGATCACCTCCGGCGAGTGGCCGGTGGGCTCGCGCATCCCGACCGAGCCCGAGCTGGTCGAGCAGTTGGGCGTGGCCCGGAACACGGTGCGCGAGGCGGTCCGCGCGCTCGCGCACAACGGGCTGCTCGACATCCGGCAGGGCTCCGGGACGTACGTGGCGGCCACCAGCGAGCTGGCGGGCGTCATGCACCGGCGCTTCGCCGGCTCCGACCCCCGGCACGTCGCCGAGCTGCGCTCGACCCTGGAGTCCGCCGCCGCGCGGTTCGCGGCGGAGCGGCGCACGGAGCGGGACCTGAAGCAGCTCGACGCCCTGCTCGCACGGCGCGAGGAGGCGTGGGGGACGGGGGACGCGGAGCGGTTCGTGACGGCCGACGCGACCTTCCACCACGCGGTCGTCGCCGCCTCGGGCAACGAGGTACTCACCGAGCTGTACGCGGACCTGGGCGATCTGCTGCGGCAGTGGCTGCGGGACGACGTGGGGCAGGAGCTGCGGCCGGAGAACCACATGGACCACGCGCGCCTGGTGGACGCGATCCGGGACGGCGACGCGGAGCGGGCCGGCACGGAGGCGGCCGGCTACCCCTTCATGTGCCTGCGGAGCCCGGCGCCGGACGCCGCACCGGACGTACGGGGCTCAGGGGCCTGAGGAGCCCGGCGCGGGTTCCGGGTCCGCCGGCTGGTGGGTGATCCAGGCGGACCGGACCTCCTTCCAGCAGCGGCCGGCGAGCCGGGCGTAGTCGGCGGGGCCGACGTCCACGGGGGCGCTGTCGGTGTCGACGTCCCACCACCGCTCGCACTCGACGTGGAGGCGGACCCGGTCGGTGCGCGGATAGGGGTTCTGGCAGTGGGCGGTGACGCGGGAGCCCTCGACGTCGGTGCGGCAGGAGGCGCCGAAGTTCTCCGGCTCCCCGGCCGCGGGGGCGACGGCGGGTTCCTCCGCCGGGGCGGGCGCCGCGCGCACCTCGGCGGCGAGGGCGACCCCGGTCAGCAGCACGGCGACCGAGGCGAACGCCCCGAGTCCACGGCGTATCGCGCGCATGCCCGTACCTCCTCCCCGTCAGCAGCAGACCTTCACGCTCTGCACCAGTCTGGGGTCGTTCGGGCTACTTTTCGAGTCGACTGTTCGATTACGGCGTTCGGGAGCCCGGCGACCGGAAGACGGCGAAGGGCCGTGCGCACCGCCCCGGGGGGCGGGCGCACGGCCCTGGAGTCCGTACGAGGGCGTCAGGCGCCGATCGCGTGCAGACCGCCGTCGACGTGGACGATCTCGCCCGTCGTCTTCGGGAACCAGTCGGAGAGCAGCGCGACGATGCCGCGGCCGGCCGGCTCCGGGTCCGTGAGGTCCCACTCCAGCGGGGAACGGCTGTCCCAGACGGAGGCGAGCTCGCCGAAGCCCGGGATGGACTTGGCGGCCATCGAGCCGAGCGGACCCGCCGAGACGAGGTTGCAGCGGATGTTCTGCTTGCCCAGGTCGCGGGCGATGTAGCGGCTGGTGGCCTCCAGGGCGGCCTTGGCCGGGCCCATCCAGTCGTACTGCGGCCAGGCGAACTTCGCGTCGAAGGTGAGGCCGACGACGGAGCCGCCCTCGCTCATCAGCGGCAGCAGCGCCATCGTCAGGGACTTCAGGGAGAAGGCCGAGACGTGCATGGCGGTGGCGACGGACTCGAACGGCGTGTTGAGGAAGTTGCCGCCGAGCGCGTCCTGCGGGGCGAAGCCGATCGAGTGCACGACGCCGTCGAGGCGGTCGCCGAGGTGCTCGCGGACCTGGCCCTCCAGGCGCGCGAGGTGCTCGTCGTTGGAGACGTCGAGCTCCAGGACCTTGACGGCCTCGGGCCGGGGGAGCTTCTTGGCGATGCGCTCGGTCAGCGTCGGCCGGGGCCAGGCGGTGAGGATGATCTCCGCACCCTGCTCCTGGGCCAGCTTCGCGGCGTGGAAGGCGATGGAGGACTCCATCAGCACACCGGTGATGAGGATGCGCTTGCCCTCGAGGATTCCACTCATGGTGATCAGTGACCCATGCCCAATCCGCCGTCAACCGGGATGACGGCTCCAGTGATGTACGCGGCGTCGTCGGAGGCGAGGAACCTCACCGCGGCGGCGATCTCCTCGGGCTGCGCGTAGCGGCCCAGCGGCACCTGGGACACGATGCCCGCGCGCTGCTCGTCGGTGAGCACCGCGGTCATGTCGGTGTCGACGAAGCCGGGGGCGACGACGTTGAAGGTGATGTTGCGGGAGCCCAGCTCGCGCGCGAGGGAGCGGGCGAAACCGACCAGACCGGCCTTGGAGGCGGCGTAGTTGGCCTGGCCCGCGGAGCCCAGCAGGCCGACGACCGAGGAGATCAGGACGACGCGGCCCTTCTTGGCGCGCAGCATCCCGCGGTTGGCCCGCTTGACGACCCGGAAGGTGCCGGTGAGGTTGGTGTCGACGACGGAGGTGAAGTCCTCCTCGGACATGCGCATGAGGAGCTGGTCCTTCGTCACGCCGGCGTTGGCCACGAGGACCTCCACCGGACCGTGCTTCTCCTCGATCTCCTTGTACGCCTGCTCCACCTGCTCGCCGTCGGTGATGTCGCACTTCACGGCCAGGCAGCCCAGCTCGGCCAGGGCGGCCGGCGGCTCGCCGGAGCGGTACGTGAAGGCGACCTTGTCGCCGGCCTCGGCGAACGCGCGGGCGATGGCGAGGCCGATGCCCCGGTTTCCTCCGGTGACGAGAACCGAGCGGCTCAACGGATCACCCTTTCGATAGCGGTCTGGTAGCCGAAAACCTATCTGCATCGCTCCCGACATGAGGAATCGACCTCCGACAGTGGCGTACGGGCCGCACTGTCGGGTCCCTACAGCCCGGGGCCGCCGGGAGCCGACCGCCCGGCGGCCCTCGACCGGGCCCGCGAGGGGGTGCTCAGGGGGCCGGGAAGCCCGGTCCGGCGGGCCGCCGGAACGCCCGGCGGTCACCGGCGCGCCTTGTGCCGTTGCCCCAATGCCCGGCGCGCGGTGGCCGGTTGGGCCCGGTTCCGCCGAGGGCGCACGCCAATGCGCCGCCCCGGCCGCCCCTCCCGTGATTGACTTCCCGGGCAGTCCCGTGACAGTCGTCCGAGACCGTCTTCCGAGTCTTCCGATCACCGAGAGCGAGGCCGCTCGTGGTCCATCAGATCGACCCTTCGTTCGTCGCGCTGCCCCTTCGGGCACTCGCCGACGCGGCGCTCGCCCGAGCGCGCGCGCTGGGTGCCGAGCACGCCGACTTCCGCCTGGAGCGGGTGCGCAGCGCCTCGTGGCGGCTGCGCGACGCCAAACCGTCCGGTTCCTCGGACACCACGGACCTCGGCTACGCGGTGCGGGTGGTGCACGGCGGGGCCTGGGGGTTCGCCTCCGGGGTCGACCTGTCCATGGACGGGGCGGCCCGGGTCGCCTCGCAGGCGGTCGCCATGGCCAAGCTGTCGGCGAAGGTGATCGCGGCGGCCGGCTCCGACGAGCGGGTGGAGCTGGCGGCGGAGCCGGTGCACGAGGACAGGGAGTGGATCTCCTCGTACGAGATCGACCCCTTCTCCGTGCCCTCCGAGGAGAAGGGCGCGCTGCTCGCCGACTGGAGCGCGCGGCTGCTGCGGGCGGAGGGCGTGGCGCACGTGGACGCCTCGCTGCTCACCATCCACGAGAACAAGTTCTACGCGGACACGGCCGGCACCGTGACCACCCAGCAGCGCGTGCGGCTGCACCCGCAGCTCACGGCGGTGGCCGTGGACGGGACGACCGGCGAGTTCGACTCGATGCGGACGATCGCGCCGCCGGTCGGTCGCGGCTGGGAGTACCTGACCGGCACGGGCTGGGACTGGGACAAGGAGCTGGACGAGATCCCGGCGCTGCTGGCCGAGAAGATGCGGGCGCCGAGCGTCGAGGCGGGGCGGTACGACCTGGTCGTGGACCCGTCGAACCTGTGGCTGACCATCCACGAGTCGATCGGGCACGCCACCGAGCTGGACCGGGCCCTGGGCTACGAGGCGGCCTACGCGGGCACCTCCTTCGCCACCTTCGACCAGCTGAACAAGCTGGCGTACGGCTCCTCGGTCATGAACGTGACGGGCGACCGGACCGCCGAGCACGGGCTCGCGACCATCGGCTACGACGACGAGGGCGTCGAGGCGCAGTCCTGGGACCTGGTGAAGGACGGCACGCTCGTCGGCTACCAGCTGGACCGGCGGATCGCGAAGCTCACCGGCCTGGGCCGGTCGAACGGCTGCGCCTTCGCGGACTCCCCCGCGCACGTGCCGGTGCAGCGGATGGCGAACGTCTCGCTCCAGCCCGATCCGGGCGGCCTGTCGACGGAGGACCTGATCGGGGGCGTGGAGCGGGGCATCTACGTGGTCGGCGACCGGTCCTGGTCGATCGACATGCAGCGGTACAACTTCCAGTTCACCGGGCAGCGCTTCTTCCGCATCGAGAACGGGCGGCTCGCCGGGCAGCTGCGGGACGTCGCGTACCAGGCGACGACCACGGACTTCTGGGGCTCGATGGAGCAGGTCGGCGGCCCGCAGACGTACGTCCTCGGCGGCGCCTTCAACTGCGGCAAGGCCCAGCCGGGCCAGGTCGCCGCGGTCTCCCACGGCTGCCCCTCCGCCCTCTTCCGGGGCGTCAACATCCTCAACACGACGCAGGAGGCCGGTCGATGATCGCGCGCCACCAGATCCGCCGGGGGTCCGGGGGGCGTCCCCCGGGCAAGCACAGTCTCAACACGACGCAGGAGGCCGGACGATGAGCCGCGTCAGCAAGCCGTACGAGATCGTCGAGCGGGCCCTGGAGCTGTCCCGGGCCGACGGGTGCGTGGTCATCGCGGACGAGGAGTCCTCGGCCAATCTGCGCTGGGCCGGGAACACCCTGACGACGAACGGCGTCACCCGGGGCCGCACGCTCACGGTGATCGCGACCGTCGACGGGGCGCGGGGCACCGCCTCCGGCGTCGTCTCCCGGTCCGCCGTGACCGTGGACGACCTGGAGCCCCTGGTGCGGGCCGCCGAGGCCGCCGCCCGGTCCGCCGGGCCCGCCGAGGACGCGCAGCCGCTGGTGGAGGGCGTGCCCGCCTCCCCCGACTTCACGGACGCCCCGGCGGAGACCTCCTCCGCCGTCTTCGGGGACTTCGCGCCCGCGCTCGGCGAGGCCTTCGCCCGGGCCCGGGCCGGCGGCCGCGAGCTGTACGGCTTCGCCCACCACGAGCTGACCTCCACCTATCTGGGCACGTCGACGGGGCTGCGGCTGCGGCACGACCAGCCGAACGGGACCCTGGAGCTGAACGCCAAGTCCCCCGACCGCTCGCGCTCCGCCTGGGCCGGGCGCGCGACGCGGGACTTCAAGGACGTCGACCCGGCGGCGCTCGACGCCGATCTGGCGGTCCGGCTCGGCTGGGCGGAGCGGCGGATCGAGCTGCCCGCCGGGCGGTACGAGACGCTGCTGCCGCCGACCGCCGTGGCCGACCTGCTGATCTACCAGCAGTGGAACGCCGCGGCCCGGGACGCGGTGGAGGGCCGTACGGTCTTCTCCAAGCCCGGCGGCGGCACCCGGCTCGGCGAGACCCTCTCGCAGCTGCCGCTGACGCTGCGCACCGACCCGAACGAGCCGGGCCTGGAGTCCGCGCCGTTCGTGATCGCGCACTCCTCCGGCGACGACTCGTCGGTCTTCGACAACGGCCTGCCGCTGGGGCCGACCGACTGGGTGCGGGACGGGAGGCTGGAGCGGCTGGTCACCACCCGGCACTCGGCGGGGCTTACTCGGTTGCCCGTGGCCCCCGGAGCGGGGAACCTGATCCTGGACGGCGGCGGGGAGCGTTCCCTGGAGGAGATGGTGTCCTCCACCGAGCGCGGTCTGCTGCTGACCTGCCTCTGGTACATCCGCGAGGTCGACCCGGCGACGCTGCTGCTCACCGGGCTGACCCGGGACGGCGTCTACCTCGTGGAGAACGGCGAGGTGGTCGGCGAGGTGAACAACTTCCGGTTCAACGAGTCGCCGGTGGACCTGCTGTCGCGGGCGTCGGAGGCGGGCCGTACGGAGAAGACGCTGCCGCGCGAGTGGAGCGACTGGTTCACCCGGGCCGCGATGCCCGCCCTGCGGGTGCCGGACTTCAACATGAGCTCGGTCAGCAAGGGGGTCTGACCCACCTAGACTGAGCCACGGCATCACCCCAATCGACCGAGGAGACGGACGACCGTGACGGACATCGTCGACGAGCTGAAGTGGCGCGGGCTCTTCGCCCAGTCCACCGATGAGGACGCACTGCGCAAGGCTCTCGCGGACGGTCCCGTCACGTTCTATTGCGGCTTCGACCCGACCGCGGCCAGTCTCCACGTCGGTCACCTGGTCCAGGTCCTCACCGTCCGCCGGCTCCAGCGCGCCGGGCACCGGCCGCTGGCGCTCGTCGGCGGGGCCACCGGGCAGATCGGCGACCCGCGGCCGTCGGCCGAGCGCACCCTGAACGACCCCGGGACGGTCGCGAACTGGGTGAACCGGCTGCGGTCGCAGATCGAGCCGTTCCTCTCCTTCGAGGGGGAGAACGCGGCGGTCATGGTGAACAACCTGGACTGGACCGCCGGCCTCTCGGCGATCGAGTTCCTGCGGGACATCGGCAAGCACTTCCGGGTCAACAAGATGCTGACCAAGGACTCCGTGGCCCGGCGCCTGGAGTCCGAGCAGGGCATCAGCTACACCGAGTTCAGCTACCAGCTGCTCCAGGGCATGGACTTCCTGGAGCTGTACCGCCGCTACGGCTGCGTGCTCCAGCAGGGCGGCTCGGACCAGTGGGGCAACCTGGTGGCCGGGCTCGACCTGATCCACCGGCTGGAGCCGGGGGCCGAGGTCCACGCGCTCGCGACCCCGCTGATGGTCAAGGCGGACGGCACCAAGTTCGGCAAGACCGAGGGCGGGGCCGTCTGGCTGGACCCGGAGATGACCACGCCGTACGCGTTCTACCAGTTCTGGCTGAACGTGGACGACCGGGACATCTCGACCTACCTGCGGATCCTCTCCTTCAGGTCCCGCGAGGAGCTGGAGGCGCTGGAGGCGCAGACCGCCGAGCGGCCGCAGGCCCGGGCGGCCCAGCGGGCGCTGGCCGAGGAGCTGACCACCCTGGTGCACGGCGCCGAGCAGTGCGCGGCCGTCGTCGCCGCCTCCAGGGCGCTGTTCGGCCAGGGCGACCTGGCCGAGCTGGACGGGGCGACGCTGGCCGCGGCCCTGTCCGAGCTGCCGCACGCGCGCGTGTCGGAGCTGGGCCAGGTCGTGGACCTGTTCGCCGAGGTCGGCCTGGTGGCGAGCAAGTCGGCGGCGCGCCGCACGGTGAAGGAGGGCGGGGCGTACGTGAACAACGCGAAGGTCACCGCCGAGGACGCCGAGGTGTCGGCGGACGACCTGCTGCACGGGCGCTGGCTGGTGCTGCGGCGCGGCAAGAAGAACCTGGCGGCGATCGAGTTCGCCGGCGCCTGACGGGTCCGCCCGTACGGCATGACCGGAGGCCCGGTACGGCACGTGGTGTGCCGTACCGGGCCTCCCGGCTCTCCGCGCGGTCCCCGCGGGGTCAGGTCCGCTGTCTGTTGCCCTTGATCGAGGCCCAGAGCATGTCGCCCAGGCCGACGACGACGACCGCGCCGATCAGCTGGAGCAGATGGCGGATCCAGTCGATGCCCTTGGTGTCGTTCACACCGATCCAGGTCGCGACCGCGTTTCCGAGGACGCTGCCGAGGATGCCGAACACGACCGTCAGCCAGAGCGGGATCTGCTGCTTCCCCGGCAGGATCGCCTTCGCGATCAGACCGAGGACGAGTCCCACGATGATCGCCCACAACCAACCCATTGTCGCCTCCTTGTACGCATGTGGCCCCAGTCTCGACCTTGCGGACATGTGACGCATGTCGGACAGCGCCATACGTGCCCCGGTCTCGTACGCGCCGGGGGGCGGGCGTACGGTGGAACGAGGACCGGACCGGGGTGGGTCCGGCGCGACCGGCGGGTGGTGAACGGTGATGCCGAAGCGTGGCGGAACCGAGGTCTTCCGGATCACGGGGGCCCGGCAGGGGCTCGCCGACGACGTCCGGGGGCGGCAGCGGAGGTACGTCATCTCGATGACGGTCCGGACGCTCTCCGTGATCGCCGCCGCGGTGCTGTGGAACGTCGAGCGGCACGTGGCGGTCGTGGCGCTCGCCCTGGGCATCCTCCTGCCGTACGTCGCCGTGGTGATCGCCAACGCGGGACGCGAGTCGGCCCCGTCCCTTCCCTCCACGTTCGTACCGACTCCGGTGCGGCCCGCGCTCGGCGCGGAGGAGGAGAAGGCGGACCCGGAGGCGGACCGCTCGCAGGGCCGGAACTGATCACCGAGCGTGGCCGGAAACCTCAAGAAAAGCTCAGATCAATCATGAAGTTCCAGTGCACCGCACCCCATGTGCCGTGACATACTGCCTACGCGCTCCGCATCCCCCGTCGGAGCGACGGACCGGTGCCGGGCAGCTCCCCCCGTGGCTGCTCGGCATCGCCCTTGCTGGACAATGACCGGATGATCAATGGTCCGGTGAGCGAAGAGAAGCCGATCTGTTCGGCCAAGGGCTGCCGCGCCGACGCCGTCTGGGTGCTCGCGTGGAACAACCCCAAACTGCACGCGCCGGAGCGGCGCAAGACCTGGCTCGCGTGCGAGGAGCACCGCGAACACCTCTCGCAGTTCCTGGGCGTACGGGGCTTCCTCAAGGACGTCGTGCCGCTGGCCGACTGGGAGTCCACCGCCCCCTAGGGGGTATCTCGCCGATCAGACCGGGCACCGCGAGCCCGGCATGATCGGCGAGACACGCCCTGGGCCCGGGGCTCAGCCGCCGATCGCGGACATCGGGCGGTCGGGCTGGAGGAAGCTCGGGTCGTCGAGGCCGGAGCCGGCCTTCTTGCCCCACATCGCCTTCTTCCAGATCTCCGCGACCTCGGCGTCCCCCGCGTCCGAGCGGAGGGCGGCCCGCAGGTCGGTCTCCTCGGTGGCGAAGAGGCAGGTCCGGACCTGTCCGTCGGCGGTGAGCCGGGTGCGGTCGCAGGCCCGGCAGAACGGGCGGGTGACGGAGGCGATGACGCCGACCGTGTGCGGTCCGCCGTCGACCGTCCAGCGCTCGGCGGGGGCGGAGCCGCGCTCGTCGGCGCCCTCCGGGGTCAGGGCGAAGCGGGTGCGCAGGGACTCCAGGATGTCCCCCGCGGTGATCATGCCGTCGCGCTTCCAGCCGTGCTGGGCGTCGAGCGGCATCTGCTCGATGAAGCGGAGCTCGTACCCCTCCTCGATCGCCCAGGCCAGCAGGTCGGGGGCCTCGTCGTCGTTGAGTCCTGGCATCAGGACGGCGTTGACCTTGACCGGGACGAGGCCGGCGTCGCGGGCGGCGGCCATGCCGTCGAGGACGTCCCGGTGCCGGTCGCGGCGGGTGAGGGTCTTGAAGACGTCGGGGCGAAGGGTGTCGAGCGAGACGTTGACCCGGTCGAGGCCCGCGGCCTTCAGCGCGGTCGCGGTGCGCTTGAGTCCGATGCCGTTGGTGGTGAGGGACATCCGGGGGCGGGGCTCCAGGGCCGCGCAGCGCTCGACGATGCCGACGAGGCCGGGGCGGAGCAGCGGCTCGCCGCCGGTGAAGCGGACCTCGGTGACGCCGAGGTCGGTGACGGCGATGCGGATGAGCCGGACGATCTCGTCGTCCGTGAGCAGGTCCGGTTTGGCGAGCCACTGGAGGCCCTCTTCCGGCATGCAGTAGGTGCAGCGCAGGTTGCACCGGTCCGTGAGCGAGACGCGCAGGTCGGTGGCGACCCGGCCGAAGGTGTCGATGAGCACGGTGGGCCCCCTCCCCGTCTGTGGATCGGTTCGTTTCGATCGCCTTGTTCCGAGCCTACGCGAGCGGTGCGACATCGAGCAGGGCAGATTGTCACGAGGAGCGGCGCGGCCGCGTCGTAGGGTCCTACGACGCGGCCGTCCGTGCGGGGGCGGGACGCGTCCGGTTCAGTGCGCTCCGACACCGGTGAGGGACTTGACCTCCAGCTCCGCGTACTTGCCCTTGTCCGCCTTCTCCTTGGAGAGGACCGAGCCGAGCCAGCCGAGCAGGAAGCCGAGCGGGATGGAGACGAGCCCGGGGTTCTCCAGCGGGAACCAGTAGAAGTCGACGCCCTTGAACATCGAGGTCGGCTTGCCGGAGACGACCGGCGAGAACAGCACCAGGACGACGGCGGAGACCAGACCGCCGTAGATCGACCACAGGGCGCCCCGGGTGGTGAACCGCTTCCAGAAGAGCGAGTACAGGATCGTCGGCAGGTTGGCGGAGGCGGCGACCGCGAAGGCGAGGGCGACCAGGCCGGCGACGTTGAGGTCGCGGGCGAGGGCGCCGAGCGCGATGGAGACGACGCCGATGAGGACGGTCGCCCAGCGGGCGGCCCGCACCTCCTCCTTCTCGGTGGCCCGGCCGCGCCGGATGACGTTGGCGTAGATGTCGTGCGCGAAGGACGACGAGGAGGCCAGGGTCAGGCCGGCGACGACGGCGAGGATGGTCGCGAAGGCGACCGCGGAGATGACGGCGAGGAGGATCGCGCCGCCGGTGGAGCCGGCTCCGCCGCCGATCTCCAGGGCCGCGAGCGGGGCCGCGGTGTTGCCCGCCTTGTTGGAGGCGATGATGTCGCCGTTCTTGAGCAGGGCGGCGGCGCCGAAGCCGAGGACGATCGTCATCAGGTAGAAGGCGCCGATGATGCCGATGGCCCAGTTGACCGACTTCCGGGCGGCCTTGGCGGACGGGACCGTGTAGAAGCGGATGAGGATGTGGGGCAGGCCGGCCGTGCCGAGGACGAGCGCGATGCCGAGCGAGAGGAAGTCCAGCTTCGAGGTGGCGGTGGCGCCGTACTTGAGGCCGGGCTCCAGGAACGCCTGGCCCTTGCCGCTGTTGGTGGCGGCCGCGCCGAGCAGCTCCGACAGGTTGAAGTGGAACTTCCACAGGATGAGGAAGGTGATCAGGAGCGTGCCCGCGATGAGCAGGACGGCCTTGACCATCTGCACCCAGGTGGTGCCCTTCATGCCGCCGATGGTCACGTACACGATCATCAGGACGCCGACGAGGGCGACGATCGCGACCTTGCCGCCGTCGCTGGTGATGCCGAGGAGCAGCGAGACGAGGACGCCCGCCCCGGCCATCTGCGCGAGCAGGTAGAAGATCGAGACGACGATGGTGGAGGTGCCGGCGGCGGTGCGCACGGGGCGCTGGCGCATCCGGTAGGCGAGGACGTCGCCCATGGTGAACCGGCCGGAGTTGCGCAGCGGTTCGGCGACCAGGAGCAGGGCGACGAGCCAGGCGACGAGGAAGCCGATCGAGTAGAGGAAGCCGTCGTAGCCGAAGAGGGCGATGGCGCCGGCGATGCCGAGGAAGGACGCGGCGGACATGTAGTCGCCGGAGATCGCCAGGCCGTTCTGGAAGCCGGTGAACTGGCGTCCGCCGGCGTAGAAGTCGGCGGCGCTGCGGGTCTGCCGGCCGGCCCACACGGTGATGACGAGGGTGGCGATCACGAAGGCGCCGAACAGGGCGATGATCAGGGGCCGGTGCTCGCCGGTGGCGTTGTCCGCCGCGAGCAGGACGGGGGTGCTCATGCGTCGCCCTCCATACGGGACTTGATGGCCTCGGCCTTGGGGTCGAGCCGGTTCGCCGCGTGCCGCGAGTAGAGCCAGGCGATGAGGAAGGTGGTGAGGAACTGTCCGAGGCCCAGGACCAGCGCCACGTTGACGTTGCCGAGGACCTTGGTGCCCATGAAGCCGCCCGCGTAGTTGGAGAGCAGCACGTAGAGCAGGTACCAGGCGATGAAGGCGAGGGTGAGGGGGAAGGCGAACGAGCGGTAGGTGCGGCGCAGTTCGCCGAACTCCTCGCCCTCCTGCACCTCGACGAACTGCTCCGTGGTGGGCGGCACGGGAGCCCGGTCGGCCTCCGTGTCGTTTCGGGCTGGCGGCGGTGCTTCGGTAGCCACGGATTCTCCTCGTGACGCGGGGGCGGACGGCTGGGTCAAAGGGGGCCTCACCGGGGGTACGGGAGCCGGGGCTCCGGGTGGAGCCCTCCCCTGCACAACGGCACGGAGGAGGAAGCGAAGCGGTTCACCCCGAGGATTTTCTCGGGCAGATCTTCATGAAGTCCTCTCAACTCATTGATGGGACAGGAAGATCAGCGATAGCTTCACTCGTCATGCACCTGTCCGTGCGCAAACCCGCGCGCGGGCAGTACATACGGATGATGTGGAGAACCCATGGCTCATCTGGGATCGAGGCGCGGCCGAGCTCTCGCTCTGCCGGTCGGCCTCGCGCTCACGGCCTCGCTCGGCTTCCTTCCCTCCGGTGCTTCGGCCGCGGAACTGAGCGACGCCCCGGCGGCCACCGCCGTGGCGACGGACGGGCCGAAGCTGTCGTACGTCGTGAACGTCGACGGGGGCCGCTCGGCCGCCAAGTCGGTGAAGAAGGCGATAGCCGCCGCCGGCGGTACGGTCGTCGTCTCGTACGACCAGATAGGCGTGATAGTCGTCCACTCGCAGAACCCGGACTTCGCGCAGCAGGTCCGCAAGGCGCGCGGCGTGGTGTCGGCCGGCGCGACCCGCACCGCCCCGCTCTCCGTGCAGGGCGACAAGTCCGTCGGCGGCGGCACGCAGGAGCTGACCGAGGCCGAGGCCAAGGCCGCCGCGGCCCGGGCCACGGACGAGCAGGACGCGCTGGAGCCCCTGCAGTGGGACCTGCCGGCGATCAAGGCCGACAAGGCGCACCAGCGGACGCTCGGCAGCAAGCGCGTCACCGTCGGCGTCATCGACACGGGCGTGGACGACACCCACCCGGACCTGGCGCCGAACTTCGACGCCAAGGCCTCCGCGAACTGCGTCTCCGGCAAGCCGGACACAACCCCCGGCTCGTGGCGTCCGAACCCGGGCGAGAGCGACCACGGCACGCACGTCGCCGGTACGATCGCCGCCGCCAAGAACGGCATCGGCATCACCGGTGTCGCCCCGGGCGTGAAGCTCTCCGGCATCAAGGTGTCCACCCCGGACGGCTTCTTCTACACGGAGGCCGTGGTCTGCGGCTTCGTGTGGGCGGCCGAGCACGGCGTCGACATCACGAACAACAGCTACTACACCGACCCGTGGATGTTCGCGTGCAAGAACGACGCGGACCAGAAGGCCCTGATCGAGGCCGTCACCCGCGCCACCCGCTACGCGGAGCGCAAGGGCACGGTCAACGTGGCGGCGGCCGGCAACTCCAAGTTCGACCTGGCGGCCGACTCGATCGTCGACGACAGCAGCCCGAACGACTCCACGCCCGGCGGCCGGACCATCGACCCGAAGGTGTGCCTGGACTACCCGGCGATGCTCCCGGGCGTCGTCACGGTCTCCGCGACCGGCGCCAAGGACCTCAAGGCGTCCTACTCCAACTACGGCCTCGGCGTGATCGACGTCGCCGCGCCCGGCGGCGACCGCACCGCGTACCAGACGCCGGACGCCCCGGCGGTGAACGGCCTGATCCTGTCGACCACGGTCAACGGCGGCTACAACTACAAGGGCGGCACGTCGATGGCCTCGCCGCACGCGGCGGGCGTCCTGGCGCTCATCAAGTCGAAGCACCCGAGCGCGAGCCCGGCGGCGCTCAAGGCGCTGCTGTACGCGCAGGCCGACAAGCGCGCCTGCACCAACCCGTACGACATCGACGCCGACGGCAAGATCGACGCCGTCTGCGAGGGCGGCAAGAACAAGAACGGCTTCTACGGGGCCGGTCTGATCGACGCGCTCGACGCGGTCCGCTGGTAACCAGCGGTCGTCGGGGCCCCGGTGCGGTACGCCGCGCCGGGGCCCTTTCGCACGCTCCGGACCCCGGGGCGGATCATGGGCTCCATGGACAGCACGGTGCGCACGGGTACGGAATCGCTGTGGTCGGCCCTCGGCGGTGATCCCGCCCTCGTCGACCGGGTGTCGTTCACGGGGCCCTCGGGGCTGCTGCCGGCCCGGCTGCCGGTGATGGACCTGGCGCGGGCCTCGGTCGCGGTGGCGGGGCTCGCGGCGGTCGAGCGGGCGGGGCTCCCGGGACCCGTGCGGGTGGACGACGGGGCCGTGGCCACCGCCTTCACGAGCGAGCGGCACCTGCGGGTCGACGGGCGGGCGCCGGTGAACTTCGCGCCCCTCTCCCGGTTCTGGCGGGCGGCGGACGGCTGGGTCCGCACCCACGCCAACTACCCGCGCCACCGGGCGGCGCTGCTCGCCGCCCTCGGCGTGCCCTCCGGGTCGTCGGAGGACGTGGCGGTGGAGGCCGTGGCGGCGGCGATCGGGGAGCGGAGGGCCGTCGAGGTGGAGACGGCGGTGTACGGGGCCGGGGGCCTGGCGGTCGCCCTGCGCACGCCCGGGGAGTGGGCGGCGCACCCGCAGGGCCGGGAGGTGGCGGGGGGCCCGCTGCTGACCCGGGAGCGGCTCGACGGGGCGCCGCCCCGGCCGCGTTCGGGACCGCCCCGGGTGCTGGACCTGACCCGGGTGCTCGCGGGGCCGGTGGCGACCCGGACCCTCGCGCTGCTCGGCGCGGACGTGCTGCGGATCGACCCGCCGGGCAATCCGGAGCTGCCGGACCAGCACGCGGACACCGACGTCGGGAAGCGGACGGCCGTCCTCGACCTGGAGCGCCCCTCGGACCGGCGCGCCTTCGGCGAACTCCTGGACGCGGCCGACGTGCTGGTGACCGGCTACCGGCCGGGCGCGCTCGACCGCTTCGGCCTCGACCGCCCGGGGCTCGTCACGGCCCGGGTCTCGGCCTGGGGCGACCGCGGGCCGTGGGGCGGGCGGCGCGGCTTCGACTCCCTGGTGCAGGCGGCGACCGGGATCGCCGTCGTGGAGGGCTCGGCGGAGGAGCCGGGCGCGCTGCCCGCGCAGGCCCTGGACCACGGCACCGGCTATCTGCTGGCGGCGGCGGTCCTGCGGTCGCTGACCGAGCAGGACCGGGACGGCGGCACCCGGCTGGTCCGCCTCGCGCTCGCGCGGACGGGCCACTGGCTGACGCACGGGCTGCCCGCGTACGAGCCCGAGCGGTACCTCACCGAGTCGGAGGGCCCGCTCGGACGGCTGCGGCACGCGCTGTCGCCGGTCGCGTACGAGGGCGGCCCGGCGGGCTGGTCGCGGCCGCCGGGCCTGCCGGGCGCGGACGCGCCGGTGTGGGCGGACCCTACGGCTTGACGAGGACCTTGAGGGCGGTGCGCTCGTCCATGGCCTTGTAGCCGCCGGGGACGCCGTCGAGGCCGACGGTCAGGTCGAAGACCGGGGACGGGTCGACCGTGCCGTCGAGGACGTCCGGGAGGAGTTCCGGGATGTACGCGCGCACGGGGGCGACGCCGCCGCGCAGCGCGATGTTCCGGTCGAACATGACGGACAGGTCGAGGCCGGTGCCGCTGCCGTGCGGGACGCCGACGTAGCCGATGGACCCGCCGTCGCGGGCGACGGCGACGGCGGTCCGCATGGACTGCTCGGTGCCGACGGCCTCGATGACGCCGTGGACGCCCTGGCCGCCGGTGAGCTCGCGGACGGCGGCCTCGGCGGCCTCCCCGCGCTCGGCGACGACGTCGGTGGCGCCGAAGGCGCGGGCGATGTCGGTGCGGGCGGTGTGCCGGCCGAGCGCGATGATCCGCTCGGCGCCGAGCCGCTTGGCGGCGAGGACGCCGCAGAGGCCGACGGCGCCGTCGCCGACGACGGCGACGGCGGAGCCGGGCCGCACGCCGGCGCCGAGGGCCGCGTGGTGGCCGGTGCCCAGGACGTCGGAGAGGGCGAGGAGCGCGGTCAGGAGCCGGTCGTCGGAGGCCGCGTCGGCGGGCAGCTTGACGAGGGTGCCGTCGGCGAAGGGGACGCGGACGGCCTCGCCCTGGCCGCCGTCGGAGCCCACGGAGCCCCAGAAGCCGCCGCGCGGGCAGGAGGTCTGGAGGCCCTCGGCGCAGTACGCGCAGGTGCCGTCGGACCAGACGAAGGGGGCGACGACGAGGTCGCCCCGCCGGAAGCCGCGGACCCCGTCGCCGGCCTCCTCGACGACGCCGAGGAACTCGTGGCCGATGCGCTGGCCCGGCTGCCGGGCGGACTCGCCGCGGTAGGCCCACAGGTCGCTGCCGCAGACGCAGGCGCGCAGGACCCGCAGGACGACGTCCCGGGGATCCTGGATCACCGGGTCGGGCACGTCCTCCACGCGCATGTCGAACGGGGCATGGATGGTGGTGGCGCGCATGACGGACGGTCCTTGCTGTCAGACGGTTGTACGACTTTCACCGTACATCGCCCGCAGCGCTCCGGTCGTCAGCAGGTACTGCGCCGCGATGTAGGTCAGCATGATCCAGAAGTCGGGCGCGGGCGGCTGGGGCCATGCGGCGACGCCGGTGGCGATGAGGGTGTCGGACAGCAGGAAGAGGGCGCCGCCGAGGCCGGCGAGGAGCCCGAGGGAGCTCGCGCGGTAGGCCATGGCGGTGAGCAGCAGCGAGTAACCGGCGACCGGGATCCGCAGCTCGGCGGGGAGGTCGGGCCAGAGGAGCGCGACGGTGCCGGCGAGGGCGGCGGCGTAGAGGGCGCCGAGCGCAGGGGACGTGCGCCGGCGGCCGAAGAGGACCAGGTAGCAGATGTGCCCGGCGGCGAAGGAGCCCATGCCGACGAGGAAGGCCCAGTCGGCGTCGGAGAGCAGGAAGACGTCGCCGCCCCAGCCGAGGAGGAGCGCGGCGAGCAGGAGCTTCGGGGCGCCCCGGGTGGCGGCGTACGCGGCGAGCAGGGGCATCAGGAGCGGCTTGGCGATCTGGTGGCCGAGCTCGGCGCCGGCGAGCAGGGAGGCCAGGTCGACGGCGGCCGCGAGCCCGAAGGCGGCGAGCAGCGCGCGGGAGACGGGGGTCGCGGGCGCGGCGGGCGGCACGGCCCGCGCCGTGGCGGGGGCGCTCACGCGGCGGACTCCGCGGCGGGTCCGGCCGTGGCGGGACCGGCCGCGACGGGGCCGACCGTGGCGGGACCGGCCGTGATGGGGCCGGCCGTGGCGGGGCCGACCGTGGCGGGGCCGGTATTCGGCGGCGAGGGCGGGCCCGGCTGCCAGCCGGGGCCGCGGAACACCCGCCCGGCCCGCTCGCGCCAGCCGTGCGCGGCCCGCAGGTCGCGGGCGATGGCGGCGTACTCGTGGGTGGCGACCCGGAGCGGGTTGTACGTCTCGATGTTCTTGGTGAGGCCGTAGACGGGCCGCTCGGTCTCGCCGACCCAGGAGCCGAACATCCGGTCCCAGACGATGAGGATCCCGCCGAAGTTCCGGTCCAGGTAGCCGCCCTGGGAGGCGTGGTGGACGCGGTGGTGCGAGGGGGTGTTGAGGAGGTACTCGAAGGGGCGGGGCAGCTTGCCGACGCGCTCGGTGTGGATCCAGAACTGGTAGACGAGGTTGACCGAGTAGCAGAAGGCGACGGCCGCCGGGTGCACGCCGAGGGCGATCATCGGCAGGTAGAACGGCCAGGAGGTCACGCTGGTCCACGGCTGGCGCAGGGCGGTGGTGAGGTTGAACCTGCGGCTGCTGTGGTGGACGACGTGGCAGGCCCAGAGGATGCGGATGACGTGGTGCCCGCGGTGCTGCCAGTAGTAGAAGAAGTCCTGGGCGAGCAGCATGAGCGGGACCGTCCACCAGAGGACGGGCACGCGGAGCGGGGTCAGCTCGTAGACGGCGGTGTAGATCGCCACCACGGGGATCTTCCACAGCGCGTCGAAGGCCAGGCTCCCCAGGCCCATGCCGAGGCTGGTGGCGGCGTCCCTGGTCTCGTACCCGGCGGCGTCCTCGTCGGGGTGGATCCGGTGGCTGACCATCTCCAGGACGGTGAGCAGGACGAACGCCGGTATGGACCAGAGCACGACATCGGGCAGGTTCGGCATGCCGTCGACGGTAGAGGCGGGGGTCGGGGCGCGGCTAGACGTTGTTACCAACAAGTATGCGAGACGGGTTGTCAGCAGGCTTTGGCACCTTCCGACAAGACCCCGTCCCGGCTCAGACCCCCGCCGCCCCCAGCAGCGATCCCGCCCCGTACGTCACCGCCATCGCCGGGGCCCCGCCCGCCGCGTCGCGCAGGACCGCGCGGGTCGCGGGGGCGGCGCCCGGGCGGGCGCTGGACCAGCCGGTGAGGGCGTCCGGGGCGATGCCCGGCTCCACGCGCACGTGGGCGCGCAGGGCGTCGCGGGCGGTGAGCTGCTCGGCGGCCTCGCGGGCGACGTCCGGGGAGAGGCCGCGGGCGGCCAGGAGGGCGGCGGGTTCGTCGAGCTCGGCCGCGGGCCGCTCGCGCGGCTCGCGCTCCTCCTCGGCAAGCGCCGCCTTCTCGGAGTCGCGCCGGGTGGAGACCGAGACGTACTCCCCCGCCGCCATCGGCATCGATCCGGCGAGGAGCCCGGAGAGGCGGGCCGTGAGCGGCGCGGACCCGGATCCGGTGGCTCCGGCGACGCCGACGACGAGGCCCGCCGTGGAGACGACGCCGTCGTCGGCGCCGAGGACCGCGGCCCGGAGCCGGTTGAGGCGGGAGCCGAGACCGCCGCCGTGGGCCTCGTCGTGCGCGGAGGGCGCGGGAGGCGCGGGAGGCGCGGGAGGCGCGGGAGGCGCGGGGGGTTCGGTCACGTGAGGAGGGTCGCACCCGGCGGGGCGCCGCCCCCGGAACGACCCGCCCGGCCCGGCCGGGACCGGTCCGCCCGGAGCACCGGGGAGGGAATTGTCGGTCGCGGGCCGTATTCTCAATGACCATGCTCGACGACCGCACGACAGCAGCAGCGTGGCCGGCCGCCTACCCGCAGGGGTACGCGGTCGTCGACGTGGAGACCACCGGCCTCGCCCGCGACGACCGGATCGTGTCCGCCGCCGTCTACCGGCTGGACGCCCAGGGGAACGTCGAGGACCACTGGTACACCCTCGTCAACCCCGAGCGCGACCCCGGTCCGGTGTGGATCCACGGGCTGACCAGCGACGCCCTGGAGGGCGCGCCGCTCTTCCCGGAGATCGCGGCCGACTTCGCGGCCCGGCTCGACGGGCGGGTGCTCGTCGCGCACAACGCGATCTTCGACTGGCAGATGATCGCCCGGGAGTACGCGCGCGCCGAGTCCACCGCGCCCGTGCGGCAGCGCCTGTGCACGATCGCGCTCGCCAAGCAGCTGTCGCTGCCGCTGCCCAACCACAAGCTGGAGTCGCTCGCCGCGCACTTCGGCGTCGAGCAGCGCCAGGCGCACAACGCGCTCGACGACGCCCGGGTGCTCGCCGAGGCGTTCCGGCCGAGCCTGCACGCGGCGGCCGAGCAGGGCGTGCGGCTGCCGCTCCTGGAGTGCCGGCCGCTGACCGAGTGGGCCGCCTCCCCGGCCGCGCCCGCCGCGTACCCCTCCTCCGCGTACCGGGCGAACAGCTGGCGTCCCTCGCGGAAGCGGCCGGCCTGCCCGTACCCCAATCCCGGCCGTTACGAGACCGACAAGCCGCTCCGGCAGGGGATGCGGGTGGCGTTCTCCGGGGACACCTCCATCGACCGCGAGCTCCTGGAGGACCGCACCGTCGAGGCCGGGCTGCACGTCGCCGGCAGCGTCTCCCGGCTGACCAGCCTGCTGGTCACCAACGACCCGGAGTCCGCCACCTCCAAGACCCTCAAGGCCCGGTCCTTCGGCACGCCCGTCGTCGACGAGGCCGCCTACACCCAGCTGCTGCGGGACGTGGCCCCGGCAGACGGGTGACGCCCCGGCCCCTCCTGGCGTGCCGGACCGCCCGCGCCCGCGAGGGGCCCCACCCTGTGGCGCATGGCACGTTGTGAGGTCTGCGGAAACGATTACGGCATGTCGTTCGAGGTGCACGCGCAGGGCGCGGTGCACGTCTTCGACTGCTTCGCCTGCGCCATCCACCGCATGGCGCCCATCTGCGAGCACTGCCGGGTCCAGATCATCGGCCAGGGCGTCGAGGTCGGGGGCAGCTGGTACTGCGGCGGCCACTGCGCCCGCGCGGAGGGGAAGGTGGGCATCGTCGACAAGGTGTGAGGACAAACCCCGAAGAAACGATTCCGGAGGGCGGCCCCAGCGCGCCGAACCCCCCTGCGTGCACCCCGTGGCCCCCGCTGTACGGTCATGGGGTGTACCGCTTCCTGTTGTCCCGGCAGTGGGTGATCCTCACTCTGATCGCCCTCGTCCTCGTCCCGACGATGATCGAGCTGGGCTTCTGGCAGTTCCACCGGCACGAGCGCCGGGTCGCCCAGAACGCCCTGATCGCGGACAGCGTCGCGGCGGAGCCGGTCCCGGTCGAGGAGCTCACCTCCCCCGGCCACACCGTCCCGCGCGCCGACTACTGGCGCCCGGTCACCGCCACCGGCACCTTCGACACCGCCCACGAGGTGGTCGTCCGGCGCCGCACCTCCTCCGACGACCGGATCGGCGTCCACGTCCTGACCCCGCTGGTCCTGCGGGACGGGAAGGCCCTGCTGGTCAACCGGGGCTGGGTGCCGGCCGCCGCCGACCAGCGCTCCTACCCGGCGGTGCCGCCCGCCCCCAGGGGCGAGGTCACGATCACCGGGCGCCTCAAGGCGGACGAGACGACCGGCGCCAGCGGCATCAAGGACCTCAAGGGCCTGCCCGACCGCCAGGTCATGCTGATCAACGGCCGGCAGCAGGCCGAACTCATCGGCCGCGAGGTCCTCGGCGGCTACGTCGAGCAGACCGCGCCCGAACCGGCCGACGGCACCCTCGAACAGATCCCCGAGCCCGACCACGACTCGATCGGCGCCCACATGGCGTACGCCGTGCAGTGGTGGCTCTTCGCGGCCGGAGTGCCCGTCGGCTGGGTGATCCTGGTGCGCCGCGAGAAGCGCGACCGGGAGGCGGACGCCGCCGCCGGGGCCGCCGGACCGCCGGAACCGGACGCCGCGGAGACCCTGGCCGCGCCGTCGCGCTGATTGACCGCCGCCGCTTCCGGGAACAGCCCGAGCGTGACGCGACACATCGACGACTACGCCCTCATCGGCGATCTCCAGACCGCCGCGCTCGTCGGCCGCGACGGATCGGTCGACTGGCTGTGTCTGCCCCGGTTCGACTCGGCCGCCTGCTTCGCCGCCGTTCTCGGCGACGAGGAGAACGGGCACTGGCGGATCGCCCCCAAGGGCGCCACGACCTGCACCTCCCGCCGCTACGCCGAGGACTCCCTCGTCCTGGAGACCCTCTGGGAGACCCGTACCGGCACCGTCAAGGTCATCGACTTCATGCCCCAGCGGGACGTCTCTCCCGACGTGATGCGGATCGTCGAGGGGGTCGGCGGCAGCGTGGAGATGGACGCCGTCCTGCGGCTGCGCTTCGACTACGGCTCGATCGTGCCCTGGATGCGCAGGGCCGACGGGCACCGGGTGGCGGTCGCCGGGCCCGACGCGGTCTGGCTGCGCAGCGAACCGCACGTGAAGACCTGGGGCCAGCAGTTCTCCACCCGCTCCTCCTTCACCGTCGCCGCCGGCGAGAAGGTGGCCTTCGTGCTGACCTGGCACCCCTCGCACGAGCCGCGCCCCGAGCTGATCGACCCCTTCGAGGCCCTGGAGCAGTCGCTCGCGGACTGGCGGGAGTGGGCGGCCCGCTGCACCTACCGGGGACCCCACCGGGAGGCGGTGCTGCGTTCCCTGATCACCCTGAAGGCGCTCACGTACGCCCCCACCGGAGGGATCGTCGCCGCCCCCACCACCTCCCTGCCGGAGGAGATCGGCGGCGTGCGGAACTGGGACTACCGCTCCTGCTGGCTGCGCGACTCCTCCCTCACCCTCGGCGCGCTGCTCGCCGCCGGATACGTGGAGGAGGCGGCCGCCTGGCGCGACTGGCTGCTGCGCTCGGTCGCGGGCGACCCGGCCGACCTCCAGATCATGTACGGCCCGGCCGGGGAGCGCCGACTGCCCGAGACGACCCTGCCGTGGCTGCGGGGGTACGCCGACTCGGCGCCGGTGCGGACCGGGAACGCGGCCGTGGACCAGTTCCAGCTCGACGTGTACGGCGAGGTCATGGACTCGCTCAACCGGGCGCGGGAGGCCGGGATCCCGGCGGAGCGGCACGCCTGGAACCTCCAGCTGAGCCTGCTGGGCTTCCTGGAGTCGACCTGGCGGGAGCCCGACGAGGGGCTGTGGGAGGTGCGCGGGCCGCGCCGCCACTTCACCCATTCGAAGGTGATGGCCTGGGTGGCCGCCGACCGGGCCGTGCGCACCCTGGAGGCCGATCCGTCGCTGCCGGGGGACGCGGCCCGGTGGCGGGCCATGCGGGACGACATCCACGCCCAGGTGTGCGACAAGGCGTACGACCCCGTGCGGAACACCTTCACCCAGTCGTACGGCTCGCGGGAGCTGGACGCCGCCACCCTGCTCATCCCCCAGGTGGGCTTCCTGCCGCCGGACGACCCCCGGGTGGTGGGCACGGTGGACGCGATCATGACGGAGCTGACGCACGACGGCTACGTGCGCCGCTACAGCGCCGACTCGACGGCGGTGGACGGCCTGCCGGGGCAGGAGGGGACCTTCCTGGTCTGCTCGTTCTGGCTGGCGGACGCGCTGCGGGCGACCGGGCGGCCCCGGGAGGCGCGGGCGCTCTTCGACCGGCTCGTGGCGCTCGGCAACGACGTGGGGCTCCTCGCCGAGGAGTACGACCCGGCGACCGGCCGCCAGCTGGGCAACTTCCCGCAGGCCTTCAGCCACATCGGCCTGGTGGGCACGGCGTTCGCGCTGGCAGCGGACGAGCCGGACCCGGCAGGATGAGGCCATGGATCTTGGACTGAAGGACCGTGTGTACGTGGTGACCGGCGCGACGCGGGGGCTCGGCCGGGCCTCGGCGGAGGCGCTGCTCGCGGAGGGCGCCAAGGTGCTGGTGACCGGGCGCGAGGAGAAGACGGTCGCGGAGGCCGTGGAGGCGCTCGGCCCGGGCGCGGCCGGGGTCGCGGCCGACAACACCGACCCGGGGACCCCGGCCCGGCTGATCGCGGAGGCGCGGTCCCGGTTCGGCGGCTTCGACGGCATCCTGATCAGCGTCGGCGGGCCGGCGCCCGGCTTCGCGGCGGACAACACCGACGAGCAGTGGGCCACCGCCTTCGACACCGTCTTCCTGGGGGCGGTGCGGCTGGCCCGCGCGGCGGCCGAGGCGCTCGGCGAGGGCGGGGTGATCGGCTTCGTCCTGTCGGCCTCGGTCCACGAGCCGATCGCCGGTCTGACCCTCTCCAACGGGCTGCGCCCCGGCCTGGCCGGCTTCGCGAAGTCCCTGGCCAACGACCTCGGCCCGCGCGGGGTGCGGGTCGTCGGGCTCCTGCCGAGCCGGATCGACACGGACCGGGTGCGCTCGCTGGACGCGCTCTCCGGGGACGCGGACGCGGCCCGCGCGGCGAACGAGGCCACGATCCCGCTGCGCCGGTACGGCACGCCCGGGGAGTTCGGACGGACGGCGGCCTTCCTGCTGTCGCCGGCCGCCTCGTACCTGACGGGGCTGATGCTGCCGGTGGACGGCGGGGCCCGCAGCGGCTTCTGAGCGGCCGTCACGCGAAAGCGCCCGCCGGGAGTGACCCGGCGGGCGCTCTCCGCGCTCCGTCCTCAGGTGACCCGGCGGGCGCCGTGCTTCACCGCGCGCAGGCGCGCCTCGGTGGGCAGGGACGACAGGCCCGTCGCGGTGCGGGCGTGGGCGAGGGCCCGGCCGCTGAGGGTGGTGAGGGCGTCGGCCGGGGAGGCGTGCGGCTCCAGCTGGAACCTCACCCGGGTGCGGGGGGCGCTGCGGCGGCCGGTGAGGGAGACCCGGGCCTGCGCCACGCCGTCCTGTGCGGCGGCGTCCGCCTCCAGGACGCTTTCCAGGGCACGCCCGCGCACGACCGCCTCCTCGCCGTCGCCGGTGTCGACGACGACCTCGGCGAGCCTGGCCCGGCGGAACTGGGCGATCAGCCACCAGAGGGCGAGCAGGACGATCACCCCGAGGACGGCGATGACCACCGGCCACCACCAGCCCTCGTCCCGCCAGCGCTGCCGGTCGGCGGTGGTGAGCAGGACGTCGGAGGGGCCCGACCAGGGCCACCAGGACGGTACGGCGAGGCCGGCCGCGGCGGCGAGGACGGAGCCGCCGAGGAGGACGAGGATCAGCCCGGCGAGGCCGAGCAGGACGCGGTTGACGCGCCGGAGGACGACGGTCACCGGGCGGTCCTTTCGTGACGGGGACCGGGCCCCCGGGGCTTGGGCGTCATCGGCTCATCCCTTCTCGGGCGGCCGGGCCACCCGCACCTTCGGCACGGGCGGGTGGGCGAGGGCGAGTTCGTCGACGCCGGTGGTGACGGCCCGCTCCAGGTCGGCGCGGACCTCGTCGAGGTCCCGGAAGTGCGAGACCGCCCGGACGGTGGCCTTGGAGCGGCGGACGCGCACCTTCGCGGACCGCACGCCGGAGACCTCCATGGCGCGGTCCCGCAGGATGAGGGCCGCGGCCTTGCGGTCGAGTCCGGCCCGTACGTCGGGGTGGTCCCGGCGCATGGGGAGGACGGAGCGCAGCCCGGGGGTGAGGGCCAGGAGCAGGAGCCAGAGGCCGAGGACCGCGGCGACGCAGGCGCCGGCGAGGACCCAGGTGGAGTCGAGCGGCCGGGTCGCGAGGCCGTCGGCGGCCTCCTTGCGCCAGGCCATGGCCGACTGGTCGGCCCGTACGGCCGCCACGTCGTAGAGGAGCAGTCCGGCTCCGCCGAGGACGACGGCCGCGAGCAGGGCCGCCGGGATGCGCCGTACCGACCAGAAGCGGCGGGCGCGGGCCTCGGGAGCGGGAGCGGGCTCGTCCTCCCGGGCGGAGGGAGGGGACTGTTCCGGAGTGGTGGTCATGAGAGGCGGCCCCTCGGCGTGTCGTCGCGGGTGAGCGCGGAGTGGAGGCGCTCCACGTGGACGGACACCTCGTGGACCTCCATGCCCACGAGGTGTTCCACCTGGCTGCGGACCCGGTTCCGGACGGCGCCGCACTGGCGGGCTACGTCGGAGGGGTAGTCGAGTTCGAGGCTCACCGAGACCCGGGCGACGTCCCTGTGGACGTCGACCGAGGCATGGGGTTTCGATCCGCCCTTCGGGACGCCGCCCAGAGCCTCCCTGGCCGCCCGGGCGGCGATCTTCGCGACGACCCGGTCGGCGATGTCGGTCGCTCCCCGGTCACGCGCCGGGTCCCGTGCCGTGTCCTGCGCCGGGGCCGCTGCCAGTTCGGTCGCCACTCCGCGTCACCGCCGCCGGTCGTCGCGTTCGCGTCCCCGGAACAGATCGCGGGGTTCGAGATCTCCTTCGAGGAAACGACCGGCCACGAAGCCGACCACCCCGAGGGCCGCGATCAGCAGAAACGCTCCGAAGCCGCCGAAGTATCCGGCGAAGCCGAGAGCCATGCCGGCCAGTAGGCCGACCACCGCCATGCTCATAACGAGTCCCTTTCCTGGCCTTGTCACCGGCTCCGGACGCCGGAGTTCCGGCGTCTACTGGAGACGGCGCTGGTCGTCGTCGCCGCCGTCGTCATCGTCGTCCTCGTCGGGCAGCTTCACGTCGCTGACCGCGATGTTGACCTCCACGACCTCGAGGCCGGTCATCCGCTCCACGGCGGAGATGACGTTCTCCCTGACGTCGCCCGTGACCTCGGAGATGGGATAGCCGTACTCGATGACGATCTCCAGGTCGAGCGCGGTCTGCACCTCTCCGACCTCGGCCTTCACCCCTCGGGTGACGTTCGACCTGCTGCTGCCCCCGGGGACCCGGTCGCGTACGGCGCCGAAGGTGCGGGAGAGGCCGCTGCCCATGTCGTGGACGCCGTCGACGTCACGCGTGGCGAGGCCGGCGATCTTCTCCACGACGCCGTCGGCGATGGTCGTCTTGCCCCGGGTGGCGGCGGAGCCGCTCCGCTTGGTCAAGGGAGATCGCCGCACCTCGTCGGTCGTGGAGCCGCCGGAATGAGTGGTGTCCGTCATTAGTTTCGCCCCTTCTGGGTTATTTCGGGGTTCTCCGCTCAGATTAAGGGCGTTTCCTGCAATCTGCTCCGCCAATGCGGCAGTCTGGGGGAATGACGACGACTGACGGCTGGACGGCGGCGGTCCGCGACCGCCTCGCACCGGGCAGGCTGCTGCCGCTGGGAACGGCGGAGGACGGTGCCTGGATCACGGAACGGGCGGTGCGGCAGGCCCTCGACCGGACCGCCGCGGCGGTACGGGGAGTGGTGCCGGGCAGGCTCCGGGTCGGATCGGACCCCGACGGGGAGCAGGGTCCGGAGCCGCTGCCGGTGCCGCCGGGCGGTCTGCCGCCGGGACCGCTGCGGATCACCGCGGACTTCCGGGCGGTGGCGGGCCGGCCGCTGCCGGAGCTGACCGAGGAACTGCGGACGGCCCTGCTCGGGGCGGCGGGCGGGCTCGGGCTCACGGTAACCGGCGTGGACCTGCGGGTGACGGAGCTGCTCGACGCGGCGCCGGAGGAGGGGCCGGCCGCTCCCCCGCCCGGACGGCCCTCCCCGGCGACGGACGACCCGGTGGCCCTGGCGGTGCTGCGGGTCGAGGGGGTGGCGGGCGTGACGGACGCGCTGGGGCCGCCCGTGCGCCGCAGCGGGGACGCGCTGCGGGTCGAGCTGGCCGTGACGGCGGGCCGCCGCCCGCTGGACGTGGCCCGCGCCGCCCGGATCGCCGCGACCGCGGCCGGCGATGGGGCGACCGCGGTCACGGTGCTGGTGTCGGAGCTGCGCTGAGGGCGCCGCCCCGGCCGGACGCCCGGTGTCAGTCGCCGAGGCCCGCGAGGTCGCGCAGACGGCGGCCCTGGGCGGCGCGCTCGGCGACGCGCTGCTCCTCGTAGGAGCGGCCGGAGACTCCCTGGAGGAGCGCCTTGGTCTCGTTGACCGCGTCGCGGGGCGCCGCGACCAGGGCGGCGGCGAGGTCGCGTACGGCCGCGTCGAGCTGGTCGGCGGGCACGGCGAGGTTGGCGAGGCCGGTGCGCTCGGCCTCGTCGGCGTGCACGAAGCGTCCGGTGGCGCAGATCTCCAGGGCGCGGGCGTAGCCCACGAGGGAGACGAGGGGGTGCGTACCGGTGAGGTCGGGGACGAGGCCCAGGCTGGTCTCGCGCATGGCGAACTGCACGTCCTCGGCGACGACCCGCAGGTCGCAGGCGAGGGCGAGCTGGAAGCCCGCGCCGATGGCGTGGCCCTGGACGGCCGCGATCGACACGAGGTCGGCGCGGCGCCACCAGGTGAACGCCTCCTGGTACTCGGCGATGACGGCGTCGAGGTCCTCGTCGGACCCCCGCGCCATGTCGAGGAAGGAGGGCTCGCCGTCGAAGCCCTCGGGCGTGAACGCCTGCCGGTCGAGCCCGGCGGAGAAGGACTTGCCCTCGCCGCGCAGGACCACGACCCGCACGCTGCCCGGCAACGACCGTCCGGCTTCCGTCAACGCCCGCCACAGAGCGGGAGACTGGGCGTTGCGCTTCGCCGGATTGGTCAAGGTCACCGTGGCAACGGCGTCCTCGACGGTGAGCCGTACACCGTCCTTGTCGAATACGAGCTCAGAGTCGTCGAGCGTAGTCATGGGGCGCCTCCGGTTCCGGTGCAGCACTGCATCCGATGCTAAGTGACTGCACAGTAACCACCCGGTCGACCGTGGAGCCGGCCGGGTGGCCACCGGGAGACCCGGTGGCCCGGTGGGGCCGCCCCGTGTCAGGCCGAGGCCGCCTTCTTGCCCCGTGTCGCTCCGCCGCGTCCACGCAGCGTGACTCCGGACTCGCTGAGCATCCGGTGGACGAATCCGTAGGAGCGGCCGGTTTCCTCGGCCAGCGCCCGGATGCTCGCACCGGAGTCGTACTTCTTCTTCAGGTCTGCCGCGAGCTTGTCGCGCGCGGCGCCGGTCACCCGGCTGCCCTTCTTCAGAGTCTCGGCCACCCGTGCCTCCTCATGGGAAGTGCGCTCTGGACTTCTCATGATCACCCCTCCCGTCCGTCCTGGCCACCCATTCGACAAGGTCCGTGCCGCTTCGTTGGTGGACGAGTGCGGCATCGCCATGACCGGAAGCCCTGATTCCGGTCTTCGGGAAAGCCGTCTCCGCGCCGGGCGGAACGGGAAGCAGCAGGTCAGCGGGGCGCCGGGGACACACGTGCGGCGCGGGCCTGCCGGAAGGATTCAGCAGAGCACCGCGCCGACGGGTACGAGACGTCCTCACTCAGATGATGGATCACCCATGAGCCGAATGATCCAGCCCGGAATGATCGTTCCGGGTCCGGAAGGGGTTCCCGGGGGCCTTCGCGAGGCCCCCGACGGGTCAGGCCAGGGCCACCAGGTCCGCGTAGTCCGCGCCCCACAGGTCCTCGACGCCGTCCGGGAGCAGGATGATCCGCTCCGGGTCGAGCGCCTGCACGGCCCCCTCGTCGTGGGTGACGAGGACGACGGCGCCCTTGTACGTGCGCAGCGCGCCGAGGATCTCCTCGCGGCTGGCCGGGTCCAGGTTGTTGGTGGGCTCGTCGAGGAGCAGCACGTTCGCCGAGGAGACGACCAGGGTCGCCAGGGCGAGCCGGGTCTTCTCGCCGCCGGAGAGCACCCCGGCCGGCTTGTCGACGTCGTCGCCGGAGAAGAGGAACGAGCCCAGCGTCTTGCGCACGTCGACCAGGTCGAGGTCGGGCGCGGCCGAGCGCATGTTCTCCAGGACGGTCCGGTCCGGGTCGAGGGTCTCGTGCTCCTGGGCGTAGTAGCCGAGCTTCAGGCCGTGGCCCGGGGTGACCTCGCCGGTGTCGGGCTGCTCGACCCCGCCGAGGAGGCGCAGCAGGGTCGTCTTGCCGGCGCCGTTGAGGCCGAGGATGACGACGCGCGAGCCCTTGTCGATGGCGAGGCTCACATCGGTGAAGATCTCCAGGGAGCCGTACGACTTGGAGAGCCCCTCGGCCGTCAGCGGGGTCTTGCCGCAGGGCGAGGGCTCGGGGAAGCGCAGCTTGGCGACCTTGTCGGAGGCGCGCACCGCCTCCAGGCCGGAGAGCAGCCGCTCGGCGCGCTTGGCCATGTTCTGCGCGGCGACGGTCTTGGTGGCCTTGGCGCGCATCTTGTCGGCCTGCGAGTTGAGGGCGGCGGCCTTCTTCTCGGCGTTCTGGCGCTCGCGCTTGCGGCGCTTCTCGTCGGCCTCGCGCTGCTGCTGGTAGAGCTTCCAGCCCATGTTGTAGACGTCGATCACGGAGCGGTTGGCGTCCAGGTAGAAGACCTTGTTGACCACGGTCTCGACCAGGTCGACGTCGTGGGAGATGACGATGAAGCCGCCGCGGTAGGTCTTCAGGTAGTCGCGCAGCCAGACGATGGAGTCGGCGTCGAGGTGGTTCGTGGGCTCGTCGAGGAGGAGCGTGTCGGCGTCCGAGAAGAGGATCCGGGCGAGCTCGACGCGGCGGCGCTGACCGCCGGAGAGGGTGTGCAGCGGCTGGCCCATGACCCGGTCGGGCAGGCCGAGGGCGGCGGCGATGGTGGAGGCCTCGGCCTCGGCCGCGTAACCGCCCTTGGTCAGGAACTCGGTCTCCTGGCGCTCGTACTGGCGCAGGGCCTTGTCGCGGGTGGCGCCGGAGCCGGTGGCGATGCGCTCCTCGTTCATCCGCATCTTCTTGAGGAGGGTGTCCAGGCCGCGGGCGGAGAGGATGCGGTCGCGGGCCAGGACGTCGAGGTCGCCGGTGCGCGGGTCCTGCGGGAGGTAGCCGACCTCGCCGGAGCGGGCGATGGTGCCGCCGGCGGGCTGGCCCTCGCCGGCGAGGCACTTGGTGAGGGTGGTCTTGCCCGCTCCGTTGCGGCCGACCAGGCCGATGCGGTCGCCCTTGGCGACGCGGAAGGAAGCGGACTCGATGAGGACGCGGGCGCCGGCGCGCAGCTCGATGCCGGAAGCGGTGATCACGGACAGACTCCAGGGCGGTGGGGATACGGCGGAAGGACGGGGTGGAGGGCTTCGACGCCGCTAATGCACGGGGAGAATGGCCATACGGCCAGTCTAACGGGCCCCTGCAACTGGTTTTCGGCCATACGGGGCGTGGACCGCCTCCGTCCGGGCCTTCCCCGCCCGCCGCTCCCGCCGGCGCTTCGCAAAAGAAGCGCCGGGTACACGGGCGTCCGATACTCGGCGCAGGGCGGCGGTCACTGCCCGGCGGACAGCGGAGGGCGGTGGACCGTGCAGTTCGACGACAACGCCGATCTGGACACCTCGGAGGTCAATGACTCCCGGGGCGGCCGGATCCCGGGCGGCGGAGCGACCATCGGCGGCGGGATCATCGGTCTCGTCGCGCTGGTCCTGGGGCTGTTCTTCGGGGTGGGCCCCGACCAGCTGGGGCTCTCGGACGGCGGCGACCAGCCGGCCGCGACCTCGTCCCCGGCGACACAGGTGGACCAGGTCTGCAAGAAGGGCTCGGACGCCAACACGCGCGACGACTGCCGGATCGTCGCCGTCGTCAACAGCGTGCAGGACTACTGGCGGAGCGAGTACGGGCGCCGGGGCGGGACCTACCGCACCGCCTCCACCGAGCTCTTCACCCAGCGGGTCGGGACCGCGTGCGGCACGGCGACCTCGGCGGTGGGCCCCTTCTACTGCCCCGGCGACCGGCAGGTCTATCTGGACCTGGGCTTCTTCGAGGAGCTGCGGACCAAGTTCGGGGCGAGCGGCGGGCCCTTCGCCCAGGCGTACGTGGTGGCGCACGAGTACGGCCACCACGTCCAGAACCTGATGGGGACCCTGGGCCGCGCCCAGGACGGCCGGACCGGCGCGGACTCCAACGCGGTGCGGGTCGAGCTCCAGGCCGACTGCTACGCGGGCGTGTGGGCGCGGCACGCGACGACCACGCCCGACGAGAAGACCGGCCGGCTGCTGCTCACGAAGCTCACCGACCAGGACATCCGGGACGGCCTGGACGCGGCGGCCGCGGTGGGCGACGACCGGATCCAGGAGAGGTTCCAGGGCCGGGTGACGCCGGAGAGCTGGACCCACGGCTCGGCGGCGCAGCGGCAGCAGTGGTTCTACACGGGGTACGAGACGGGCGACATGGCCCGGTGCGACACCTTCCGCTGAGTTGTCGGTGGCGGCTGCGAGACTGAGACCTGGATCACACGCGGCCGATTTCGAGAGGACGTGGTCCGGATGACCGGGGCACCCCACATCTGTCCGACTCTGCTGTACGAGGACGCGAAGGCGGCGATCGAGCTCCTCACGGAGGGCTTCGGCTTCACCGCGACCGGTGTCTACGAGGGCGAGGACGGGCGCGTCGCGCACGCCGAGCTGTCCTTCGGGAACGGCGTCGTGATGCTGGGCAGCAAGGGCACCGGGAGCGCGTTCGACCGGGCGATGGCGGGCTCCGGTCCCACGGGCGTCTTCGTGTACGTGGAGGACGTGGACGAGCACCACGCGCGCGCGGTCGCCCACGGGGTGGAGGTCCTGGCGCCGCCCGCGGACCAGGAGTACGGCGCCCGGGACTACATGGCCCGGGACGCCGAGGGCAACGTCTGGAGCTTCGGGACGTACGTCCCCGGCGCCGCGGAGTAGCCGGGCGCCGGGGCCTCCCCCGAGGCGGGGCGGGGCGTCACGCTCCCCCGGTGTGGACCTGGAAGGCGGCCCTGCGGACCGCCTTCGCCAGGGCCGGGTCCGGGTGGGCGGCGGCGAGGGCGACCAGGACCTGGACCGTACGGGGGTGGCCGACGGCCCTGATCTCGTCGAGCAGCGCGGGGACGGTGCCCTGCACGGCGGAGTCGAGGTGGCGGACGAGGAGCGCGCTCTCGCCGTGGTCGGCGACGGCCGCGGCGGTGTCCACCCAGAGCCAGGTGGCCTCCTCCCGGGTCAGCACCTCCTGGGCGTCGTCGGGGTCGGCGCCCTCGTACTCCGCGAGCCAGAGCAGCGCGTACGGGCGCAGCGAGGGCTCGGCGACGGTGGCCCGGACCTCGGCCTCGGCGGGGGCGCCGACGACCCGGAGCGCCTCGAAGGCGAGGCCGCGCAGCAGGGCGTCCTCGCCGCGGGCGACGGCGAGGAGTTCGGCCACCGCGCTGGAGAGGGTGCGGGCCGCGAGCCAGGCGCGGTACTCGTCGCGGGCCGGGCCGGGGGTGAGCCGGGCGCAGCCGCGGAGCATGTCCCCGGCGGACTGCTCGATGTTGCCCGCGGGGCTCTGCGCGGCGACGCAGATCTGCTCCAGCTTGACCCACACGGCCCAGTTGCCGAGCGGGGTCAGGGTGGCGTGGCGCTCGTCCGCGCCGGAGTCCAGGGTGAGCGCGCCGACGGCGGCCAGGCCCTCCAGGGCCCAGTCGAGGAGGGCGGGGAGGCCCGTGGTGCCCGCCTCGGCGGGGGCCTCCGGGGCTTCCGGGGCCTGCTCGGGCGCGGGGACCTCGCAGCGCTCCCCGCGCAGCTCCTCGACCCGCTGGCCGAGGAGGTCCAGGAGGGCCGGGACGGGGACCGGGCCCTGGGAGAGCTGGAGCAGCGAGAGCACCTGCGGGAGGGCCTCGACGACCTCGGCGACGGCGCTCGGGGCGACCCCCTCGGGGGCCGGGTGCACCAGGGACCAGGCGTCGAAGAGGGCGACCCAGCCGCGCAGCACGGCGGAGTCGTCGCGGTCCCAGGCGTGCAGCCGCCAGCCGGGGCGGGCGGTGTCGCCGTGGAGTTCGACGAGGCCGGCGAGCCGGGCGCGGTCCCAGCCGGCCCGGACCTGGCCGGGCGTCAGGTCGAGGGCCGCGGCCGCCCGTTCCTGCGGGGGGACGGCGTCGGGGCCGGTGCGGGGGGTCTTGCCGGCCCCGCCCTCTACGGCGGCCCAGCGGGCGATCCGCACGGCGTCGGCGAGGACGTGCCGGGCCTGGCGGGCGAGTTCCGCGCGGGGCGGAGTGCCCTCGGGCGGCCGCGGCGCCGGCCGGGTGCGCCGGGTCGTCACGGCCCGTCGGGCGGTGGCCAGCGACCGTGGGCGGACGAGTCGGAGTCTGGAGTTGCGCGCCAATGGTTCATCGGGCTTTCGAGACGTCACGGGGGCAGTCTTCCCGCTGACGGCCGGAAAGCCCAATCGGAATCGGCCGCGCCGTCGGAACGGGGCCCGCGGAGGGCCCGCGAAGACGGTACGGAGGCCTGGCGGAGGCTTCGCGGAGACCTCGCGGAGTCTTCGGGGAGGCCGTGCGGATCCTCCCCGGCGGGCTCTCCGGGCCGGTGGCGGGAGGGCCCCGGGCCGGTGCCGTACGAAAAGCCCCGGCCGGTGGCGGAGGGCCCCGGTCCGGTGCCGGGAGACCCCGGTCGGCGCGGGAAAGGCCCCGGTCCGGTGCCGGGAGACCCCGGCGCGGTACCGGCGGCGCCGGAGCGGTACCGGGCGGGCCCCGGCGCGCGAGGGCTCAGAGCAAGGGGGTGAGGAAGCGGCGCAGGGTCTCCTCGTAGCGGATCGGGTCCGTGTTCCACATCGCCGCGTGCGGGGCGTCCCGGACGGTCTGGAGGCCGACCAGGTCGGGACGGCGGGCGGCGAGTTCGACGGAGGGCTCCCAGGGGGCGATCGCGTCCTCGGGGCCGTGGAAGAGGAGGGCCGGGGCGCGCAGGGCGCCGGGGGCCGAGGCGAGCTGGAGGAGGTCGCCGTGCGGGCCGGTCCTGCCCCGGGCGGCGCGGACGGCGAGCGGGACCAGGAAGCCGGGGACGTGCCGGGCCGACGCGAGGTTGCGGAGGGTGACCTCCCAGTCCAGGACCGGGGAGTCGAGGACGAGGCCGCCGATCCGGTCGCGCACCCCCGAGTCGGCGGCGGCGCGCAGGGCCATCGACGCCCCGGGCCCCCAGCCGTGCAGGACGACCTTCCGGGCGCCGCGGCGGACGGCGTAGCGCAGGGCGGCGTCGACGTCGCGCCACTCGGAGTCGCCGAGGTGGGCGAGGCCGTCCGGGGAGGGGGGCGCGCCCTCGTCGCCCCGGTAGGCGGGGACGAGGACGGGGATCCGGTGCCGGTGGTAGAAGGGGACGACGTTGAGCGGGTGTTCGCGGGTGGTGCCGAGGCCGTGCAGGGCGATCACCCAGGTGGTGCGCGGGGCGGGCACGAGCCAGGCGGGCAGGGGGCCGAGTTCGCCGGGGATCTCCACGTCCTCGTGGTCGAGCCCGAGGGCGCTCGTGGGCGTCCCCCGGTGGAGCGCGGGGGTGAGCCGGACGCGGGCGCCGGTACCGGGGGCGCCGAGCTCGACCCGTTCCAGGCGCCGGACGACGGTGTCGGCGGTGTGCGGGGCCCGGTCGAGGACGGGGCCGAGGACGGCGTGCAGGCCGGAGCCCTCCATGCCGTACGTGCCGGGGCGCAGCGAGGCGAGGCTGCGGGTGAGGGTGATCCGGTCGGGGCCCGTGACGTGCACGGTCAGTCTCGGATCGCCGGGCAGGGGGCGTATCGACGACGCCCTGAGGGCGAGGTCGCTGGCGTACCGGCCGGCCGCGACCGCGGCCGCGCCGGCACCGAGCAGGGTGGTGACGGTCGCTGCCGTCGCTGTAGCCGGGCGCACACCCCCAGTGTCCGCAGGGCGGGGCCGGGGTGCCACCGGAGGATCGAACGGGGGCGAAAGGGGCGCGCTCCGGGGTCCGGAGGGCCGCCCGGGAGAGTGACGCGGCTCTCCTCGGCGGGGTCCCCCGGTCGGGTGGCGCGGTCCGCGGAGCGGAACGGGGCGGTGCGGGAGGAACCGGGACGGGCCGCCGAGGGCCCGCGAGGGCCGGGATTACCCGGGGTCGCGGGGCGCCCGCATCGTGGACGCCCCTCCCCGGGACCCCCTCGGGAGGGCCAAGCGGAATCCCTTGACACCGGATAGGGACACCACGCCGCCCGCCCCAGTTCACCTTCCGTTCACCCAGGTTGCTTACGTTCGACCAGCCACTGACGTCAAACGATTGCCTGGGTAAATGGAACACATCACGCTGCTGCTCGCCATTGTGGTCGTGACAGCTCTCGTGTTCGATTTCACGAACGGTTTCCACGACACCGCCAACGCGATGGCCACGACCATCTCGACCGGTGCGCTCAAGCCCAAGACGGCGGTGGCCATGTCCGCCGTGCTCAACCTCGTCGGCGCGTTCCTGTCCGTGGAGGTCGCCAAGACGATCTCCGGCGGGATCATCAACGAAGAGGGCATCCGCACAGAGGTGATCTTCGCCGCGCTGGTCGGCGCCATCCTGTGGAACCTGCTGACCTGGCTGCTCGGACTTCCGTCCAGCTCCTCCCACGCGCTCTTCGGCGGTCTCATCGGCGCCGCGGTCATGTCGGCCGGCTGGTCGGCCGTGAACGGCTCCACCATCGTCACCAAGGTCCTCATCCCGGCCGTCGCCGCGCCGCTCGTCGCGGGTCTCGCCGCGATGGCCGCGACCAAGCTGACGTACCGGATCAAGGCCAATCCCGAGGCGAAGGCCACGGCCAAGGGCTACCGGGCCGGCCAGATCGCCTCCGCCGGTCTCGTCTCCCTCGCCCACGGCACCAACGACGCCCAGAAGACGATGGGCATCATCACCCTCGCCCTGGTCACCCAGGGTGTCGTCGCCCCCGGCTCGAACCCCCCGCTCTGGGTCGTAATCTCCGCCGGCGTCGCCATCGCGCTCGGCACCTACCTGGGCGGCTGGCGCATCATCCGCACCATGGGCAGGGGCCTCACCGACCTCCAGCCGCAGCAGGGCTTCGCCGCCCAGACCAGCGCCGCGACGGTCATCCTGGCCTCCTCGCACCTCGGCTTCTCCCTCTCCACCACCCAGTCCTGCTCGGGTGCCGTGATGGGTGCCGGCCTCGGCCGCAAGGGCGGTGTCGTCCGCTGGTCGACCGCGACCCGGATGTTCGTCGCCTGGGGTCTGACCCTGCCCGCCGCGGGCCTGGTCGGCGCCGGCGCCGAGTTCCTCACCAAGCAGGGCCCCTGGGGCATCGCCGCCGTCGCGGTCCTGCTCGTGGCCGGCTCGGCCGTCATCTGGGCGCTCTCCCGCCGCAAGCCGGTCGACCACCACAACGTCACGGCCGACGACCCGTACGCCGAGGAGCCCGCGGGCGTGGTGACCACCGCCATCGCGGCCGTCACCCCGCCGCCGCCGGCCGGCTCCGTCGCCGCCGTCGCCGACGAGGACCTCAAGGCGACCATCCCGGCCCCGGCCCCCACCGACCCGACCGCTCCCCCGGCCCCGGCCGCGAAGGTCTAAGGAACGCACCGCATGAAGATCGACTGGGCAGCCCTCGGCTCCGTCTTCGGAGTCAGCCTCGTGGCGACCGTCGCCCTGGTGGGCCTCTTCTCCCTCGGCATCGTCGGCCTCACCAAGCAGGAGGAGGCCGCCGCCCGGGGCGGCTCCGCCGCTCTGGCCCGCACCGGCGCCTACGCCTGCTTCGGACTGTGCCTGGCGGCCGTCGCCTACGGCATCTACCTGATCGTCGTCTGACGGTCCCCGCTCCGCCGGCCGGGCGGTCCGCACCTTCGGGAGCGGGCCGCCCGGCCTCGTTCCTGTGGCGCTCCGCACAGTGCGCCGCCGCAGGTCAAGGGCGGGTTGACGCCCGTTCTCGGGGCGTGGTGGACTGCCGAGGCCATTACGGCGGCAGCAGAGGAAGTCCGGTGCGAATCCGGCGCGGTCCCGCCACTGTGACCGGATCCGAGGGGTCCGGGAGCCAGGAACTCTCGCCGCCGGTCACGTCGATCCAGGGCGCGGACCCTGAGTGAGGACATAGCGCCATGCCCGGCCGCAGCAGAGCCACCGGTGTCTTCGCGTACGGCGCGGCCGCGGGCCTCGCCGTCGATCTGCTCCTCGGCGACCCCCGCCGGGGGCACCCCGTCGCCGCGTTCGGCCGGACCGCCGCCGCCGTCGAGAAGCGCCTCCACCACGACCACCGGGGCTGGGGCGCCCTGCACGCCGCCGTCTGCGCCGGCTCCACCGCCGCCCTCGGCGCCCTCGCCGCCCGGGCCGTGCGGGACCGGCCGGCCGCCGCCGTCGCCCTGACCGCCGCCGCCGTGTGGGCCGTCGTCGGCGGTACGACCCTGGGGCGGGAGGCCCGCGCGATCGGCGGGGCGCTGGCCGCCGGGGACCTGGAGGTGGCCCGCGAGCGCCTTCCGCACCTGTGCGGGCGCGACCCGCAGTCCCTGGACGGTCCCGCGATGGCCCGCGCGGTCGTCGAGTCGGTCGCCGAGAACACCTCGGACGCCGTGGTCGGCGCCCTGTTCTGGGGCGCGGTCGCGGGCGTGCCGGGACTCGTCGGCTTCCGGGCGGTCAACACCCTGGACGCGATGGTCGGCCACAAGTCGCCCCGGTACCGCCGCTTCGGCTGGGCCTCGGCCCGGCTCGACGACCTGGCCGGCTGGCCGGGCGCGCGCCTGACGGCCGTGCTCGCCACCGTCGCCGGGGGCGATCCGCGCGGGGCCGTACGGGCCTGGCGGGCGGACGCGTCGAAGCACCCGAGCCCGAACGCGGGTCCGGTCGAGGCCTCCTTCGCGGGCGCGTTGGGCGTACGGCTCGGGGGCACCCTCTCGTACGGCGGGCGCGTCGAGCACCGGCCGGTGCTCAACGGGGAGGGGCGGGCCGTCGAGGTGGCGGACGTCGAACGGGCGGTGGCGCTCTCGCGCCGGGTGACCGCGCTGACCCTGGCCGCCTGTGTGGGCGGCCGGCTGATCGCCGACGCCGTGGGGCGCGGGAAGCGGAGGAGTTCATGAGGGGCGGGGGGCTGCTGGTCGCCGGGACCACGTCCGACGCGGGCAAGAGCGTCGTGACGGCCGGGATCTGCCGCTGGCTGGTCCGCAAGGGCCTGAAGGTGGCGCCGTTCAAGGGGCAGAACATGTCCCTCAACTCCTTCGTCACGCGCGAGGGCGCCGAGATCGGGCGGGCCCAGGCCATGCAGGCGCAGGCCGCCCGGGTCGAGCCGACCGCGCTGATGAACCCGGTGCTGCTCAAGCCGGGGAGCGACCGCTCCAGCCAGGTCGTCCTGATGGGGAAGCCGGTGGGCGAGCTGAGCGCGCGCGGCTACCACGGGGGACGGCAGAAGGAGCTGTTCGAGCCGGTCATGGCGTGCCTGGAGGAGCTGCGGAGCACGTACGACGCGGTGATCTGCGAGGGCGCCGGCAGCCCGGCCGAGATCAACCTGCGGCGCACCGACATCGTGAACATGGGGATAGCGCGGGCCGCGAAGCTGCCCGTGGTGGTGGTCGGGGACATCGACCGGGGCGGGGTCTTCGCCCAGTTCTTCGGCACGACGGCGCTGCTGTCGCCGGAGGACCAGGCGCTCGTCGCCGGGTACCTGGTGAACAAGTTCCGGGGCGACGTGAGCCTGCTGGAACCCGGGCTCGACATGCTGCACGGCCTGACCGGGCGCCGGACCTTCGGCGTCCTGCCGTACGCGCACGGGCTCGGCATCGACGAGGAGGACGGGATGGGGGTCCCCCCTGGTCGAGCGAAGTCGAGACCTTGGGGGAGGGTCTCCCTGCGGGGCACCGTCCGGGAGTCGGTCGTGGCGCCGCCGGTCGGCGCGGACGTGCTGCGGGTCGCCGTGTGCGCCGTCCCCCTGATGTCCAACTTCACGGACGTGGACGCGCTGGCGGCCGAGCCGGGCGTGGTCGTCCGGTTCGTGGACCGGCCGGAGGAACTGGTCGACGCGGACCTGGTCGTCGTGCCGGGCACGCGCGGCACGGTGAAGGCGCTCGCCTGGCTGCGGGAGCGCGGCCTCGCGGACGCCCTGGCCCGGCGCGCGGCCGAGGGCCGCCCGGTGCTCGGCGTCTGCGGCGGCTTCCAGGTCCTGGGCGAGCGGATCGAGGACGAGGTCGAGTCGAGGGCCGGTGTGGTCGACGGGCTCGGCCTGCTTCCCGTACGGGTGCGGTTCGAGGCCGGGAAGACCCTGGCCCGGCCGGTCGGCGAGGCGCTCGGCGAGCGGGTCGAGGGGTACGAGATCCACCACGGCGTCGCGGACGTGCGAGGGGGAGAGCCGTTCTTGGACGGCTGCCGGGTCGGCTCCGTGTGGGGCACCCACTGGCACGGCTCCCTGGAGAGCGACGGCTTCCGGCGGGCGTTCCTGCGGGAGGTCGCGGCGGCGGCCGGGCGCCGGTTCGTCCCGGCCCCGGACACGTCGTTCGGCGCGCTGCGCGAGGAACAGCTCGACCGGCTGGGCGACCTGATCGAGGAGCACGCGGACACGGACGCGCTGCTGCGGCTGATCGAGGAGGGCGCCCCGGCGGGGCTGCCGTTCGTGCCGCCGGGGGCGCCGTGAGCGCGGGGGCGCGGCCCGGGGCCGCCGTGCGCGGGGGCGCCGCGAGGACGCGCGCGGGCCGCGCGCCGGACCCGGGGCGGCACCGCGCGGGCCACGGTCCCGACCCGGGGCGGCACCGCGCACGGGCGACGCCGGACCCGTGGCGGAGCCGCACGAAGGACGCGTCGGACCCGTGGCCGGGCCGCTCGCGCAGGCGCAACGAATCCGAGGAGAGGACCACCCGATGAGCACCCGGTATCCGTTCACCGCCGTCGTCGGCATGGACGACCTGCGGCTCGCGCTGCTGCTCAACGCCGTCAGCCCGGCCGTGGGCGGTGTGCTGGTCCGGGGCGAGAAGGGCACCGCGAAGTCCACCGCCGTGCGGGCGCTCGCCGAGCTGCTGCCCGCCGTGCCGGTGGTCGCGGGCTGCCGGTTCGGCTGCGACCCGGCGTCGCCCGACCCGGGCTGCCCGGACGGGCCGCACGAGGCGGGTCCGGGGGTCGCGCGGCCCGCGCGGATGGTCGAACTGCCCGTCGGCGCCTCCGAGGACCGGCTCGTCGGTTCGCTCGACATCGAGAAGGCGCTCGCGGAGGGCGTGAAGGCGTTCGAGCCGGGGCTGCTCGCCGACGCGCACCGGGGCATCCTGTACGTCGACGAGGTCAACCTCCTCCACGACCACCTGATCGACCTGCTGCTCGACGCCGCCGCCATGGGCTTCTCGAACGTCGAGCGCGAGGGCGTCTCCGTGCGGCACGCCGCCCGGTTCCTGCTCGTCGGGACGATGAACCCCGAGGAGGGCGAGCTGCGGCCGCAGCTCCTCGACCGGTTCGGACTGACCGTGGAGGTCGCCGCCTCCCGCGAGCCCGAGCAGCGGGTGGAGGTCGTGCGGCGGCGGCTCGCCTTCGAGGACGACCCGGCCGCGTTCGCCGCGCGCTGGACCGGCGAGGAGAGCGCGCTGCGCGAACGGATCGTCGCCGCGCGCGCCCTCCTTCCGCGGGTGACCCTCGGGGACGCCGTCCTGCTCCAGATCGCCGCGACCTGCGCCGCGTTCGAGGTGGACGGCATGCGCGCCGACATCGTCATGGCCCGCGCGGCCACCGCGCTCGCCGCCTGGGCCGGACGGACCGAGGTCACCTCCGAGGACGTGCGGCAGGCCGCGCTCCTGGCCCTCCCCCACCGCCGCCGGCGCTCGCCCTTCGACGCGCCGGGGCTCGACGAGGACAAGCTCGACGAGACCCTGGAGCGGTTCGGGGGCGAGGAGCCGGAGTCCGGCCCGGACGAGGACCCCGACCCGGAGCCGGACGGCCCCGGCGACGGCGGCCCGGGGGACGGCGGGGGCGGTCCGGACGGCGGCGGGATCCCGCCGCAGGGCGACGGGCCCGCGCCCGAGGACGTACCGGCGCCGGAAGAAGCCCCCGAGCCCGGGTCCGCGCCCGAACCCGCGCCGCAGAAGGCCGGGGCCGGTTCCGGCGAGCGGGCCGCCGTCAAGGCCGCCGAGCCCTTCCGTACGAAGGCCCTGAGCGTGCCCGGTCTCGGCGAGGGCGCGGCCGGGCGCCGCTCCCGGGCCCGCACCGAGCACGGCCGCACGACCGGCTCCGTCCGGCCCCGGGGCGCGCTGACCAAGCTGCACCTGGCGGCGACCGTGCAGGCGGCCGCCCCGCACCAGAAGGCGCGCGGGCGGACCGGGCGGGGGCTCGTGGTCCGGCGCGACGACCTGCGGCAGGCGACCCGGGAGGGCCGCGAGGGCAACCTCGTGCTCTTCGCGGTCGACGCCTCGGGCTCGATGGCGGCCCGGCAGCGGATGAGCGCGGTCAAGGGCGCGGTCCTCTCGCTGCTCCTCGACGCCTACCAGCGGCGCGACAAGGTCGGCCTGGTCACCTTCCGCGGCCGGGACGCCGAGGTGGCGCTGCCGCCGACCTCGTCCGTGGACGCGGCCGCCGCCCGGCTCGAACAGCTGCCGACGGGCGGGCGCACCCCGCTCTCGGCCGGGCTGCTCAAGGCGCACGACGTGCTGCGGGTCGAGCGGCTGCGGGACCCCTCGCGCCGCCCCCTGCTCGTCGTCGTGACGGACGGGCGGGCGACCGGGGGCCGCGCGGCCGGCGACCCGGTGGCGCTCGCCGCCCGCGCGGCGCGGCTGCACGCCGCCGAGGGCACGGCGTCGGTGGTCGTGGACTGCGAGACCGGGCCGGTGCGGCTCGGCCTCGCGGGGCAGCTCGCGCGCGAACTCGGCGGCACGGCCGTGACGTTGGACGAGCTGCGCGCCGACTCGATCGCCGGCCTCGTCAGGGACGTACAGGCAGGACACGCAGCACGGACAGCCAGGAGGGCCGCTTAATGCCGCAGGGACAGCCGACCGTCGTTCCCGACGACGGTCTGACCACCCGCCAGCGCCGCAACCGCGCGCTGGTGATGGTGCACACGGGCGTCGGCAAGGGGAAGTCGACCGCCGCCTTCGGGATGGCGCTGCGCGCCTGGAACCAGGGCTGGCCGATCGGGGTGTTCCAGTTCGTGAAGTCCGCCAAGTGGAAGGTCGGCGAGGAGAACGCCCTCAAGGCGCTCGGCGAGACCGGCAAGGGCGGCACGGTCACCTGGAACAAGATGGGCGAGGGCTGGTCCTGGATCCAGCGCGAGGTCGCCGAGGGCGAGCAGTCGCACGAGGACAAGGCGCGCGAGGGCTGGGAGCAGGTCAAGCGGGACCTCGCGGAGGAGAGGTACAAGTTCTACGTCCTCGACGAGTTCGCCTACCTGCTGCACTGGGGCTGGATCGACGTGAACGAGGTCGTGGAGGTGCTGCGGAGGCGGCCCGGGCAGCAGCACGTCGTCATCACCGGCCGCAACGCGCCGCGGGAGCTGGTGGACTTCGCGGACCTCGTCACCGACATGTCCAAGGTCAAGCACCCGATGGACGCCGGTCAGAAGGGCCAGCGGGGCATCGAGTGGTAGCACGTCTCGTCATCGCCGCGCCCTCCTCGGGCGCGGGCAAGACCACGGTCGCGACCGGCCTGATGGCCGCGTTCGCGGGCCGTGGCCTGGCCGTCTCCCCGCACAAGGTCGGCCCGGACTACATCGACCCCGGCTACCACGCGCTCGCGACGGGCCGCCCGGGGCGCAACCTCGACGCGTACATGTGCGGGACGGGCCTGGTGGCGCCGCTCTTCCTGCACGGGTCGCGCGGCTGCGACCTGGCCGTGGTCGAGGGGGTCATGGGCCTGTACGACGGGGCCGCCGACCAGGGCGAGCTGGCGTCCACCGCGCAGGTGTCGAAGCTCCTCAAGGCACCGGTGGTGCTGGTCGTGGACGCGTCGTCGCAGTCGCGGTCGGTGGCGGCGCTCGTGCACGGGTTCGCGTCCTGGGACCCGGAGGTGCGGATCGGGGGCGTGATCCTCAACAAGGTCGCGACCGACCGGCACGAGCACCTGCTGCGGGAGGCGCTCGGGGAGTCCGGGGTGCCGGTCCTCGGCGTGCTGCGGCGGGCGCCCGCCGTGGCGACGCCGTCGCGGCACCTGGGGCTCGTGCCGGTGGCCGAGCGGCAGGCCGCCGCCGTGGAGGCGGTGGCGGCGCAGGCCGAACAGGTGCTCGCCGGGTGCGACATGGAGGCGCTGCTCGCGCTCGCGCGGTCGGCTCCGGAGCTGTCCGCGGAGGCGTGGTCGCCGGAGGCCGCGGGGCGCGCGGTCGCGGGCCGGCCCCGGATCGCGATGGCGGGCGGGGCCGCGTTCACGTTCTCGTACGCCGAGCACACCGAGCTGCTGACCGCCGCCGGCGCCGAGGTCGTCGCCTTCGACCCGCTGCGGGACGAGGCCCTGCCCGAGGGGACCTCCGGGCTGGTGATCGGCGGCGGCTTCCCCGAGGTGTACGGGGGCGAGCTGTCCGCCAACGAGCCGCTGCGGAAGGCCGTGGCCGAGCTCGCCGCCTCGGGCGCGCCGGTCGCGGCCGAGTGCGCCGGGCTGCTCTACCTGGCGCGGTCGCTGGACGGCACGCCCATGTGCGGGGTGCTCGACGCCGACGCGCGCATGTCGGAGCGGCTGACGCTCGGGTACCGGGACGCGGTCGCCGTCAGCGACAGCGTGCTCGCGCCGGCCGGGGCGCGGATGCGGGGGCACGAGTTCCACCGCACCGTGATCGAGCCGGGCGCCGGGGCGCGGGCCGCGTGGGGGCTGCGGCAGCCCGAGCGGCGGGTGGAGGGCTTCGTCCAGGGAGGGGTGCACGCCAGTTACGTGCACACGCACTGGGCGGGCGCTCCCGGGGCGGCGGCGCGGTTCGTGGCGCGGTGCGCGGGTGGCGACGGCGGTCCGGTCGCGTGAGGTCAGCCCCCGGAGGCCCCCACCACGAGCCAGATGAAGCCGACGCCCGCCACCGTACACAGCAGGGTGGAACGGGCGGGGTGGTCGTGGTGGGCCTCGGGCAGGATCTCGGCGGCGGCGAGGTAGAGCAGGGCGCCGCCGAAGAAGCCGAGATAGCTGCCAAGAAGTTCCTCCGGAAGGGTGAACAGCAGAGTGGAGGCGGCGCCGAGAACCGGGGCGACGGCGTCCGCGACGAGCATCGCGAGGGCCTTGCGGCGCGCGTTCCCGTAGAGGCTCGTGATCGTGTACGTGTTGAAGCCGTCGGCGAAGTCGTGGGTGATGACGGCGAGGGCGACGGTGGCGCCCATGCCGCCGCCGACCTGGAAGGCGGCGCCGAGCGCGATGCCGTCCATGAGGCTGTGGCCGACCATCGCGGCGGCGGCCGTCATGCCCACCTGGGGCACCCTCTCGTCGGCCGCGACCCCGTGCGCGGCCCGGCGTACGGCGAGCAGGCGCTCCACGACGTGGGCGAAGAGGAAGCCGCCGACGAAGAGCAGCAGGGCCTCCGGGACGCCGAACACCTCCTGCCCGGCGGCCTCCAGGGCCTCGGGCAGGAGGTCGAGTCCGACGACGCCGAGCATGAGCCCGCCGGCGAGTCCGAGGACGAGGTGACGCCGGTCGGTGACGCGCCCGGCGACCCATCCTCCGAAGAGCGTCATGAGGAACGCGCCGAGCGCGACGACCACAGCCATGGGGCTTTGCTATCGGATGGGGAGGCGTCCGCGCACCTCGGTGCGGGCGCCCGGCCGGGCGTTCCGGTGGACGAGGTGCTGGCCCTCGTGGACGCGGTCCTGCGGGAGGCGGGGCTGACGCGCGCGGCCGTCCGGTCCCTCGCCACGCTGGACGCGCGGGCGGCGGAGCCGGGGATCGCGGGGGCGGCGGCGGTGCTCGGCGTGCCGGTGCGGGGGTTCGCGGCCGGGGAGTTGGCGGCCGTGTCCGTACCGCACCCGTCCGCGCCGCCCCTGGCCGCGACGGGCACGGCCTCGGTGGCGGAGGCGGCGGCTCTGCTCGCGGCGGGCGGGGGCGCGGGGGCGGACGGGGGCGGGGTGGTGGAGCCCGTGGCGCGTGCGCGGGCCGTGCTGCTCGTGCCGAAGCGGAAAACCCGGCGCGTAACGTGCGCTCTCGCCGCTTCCGTCCCGGTTCGGCCGCGCGAAGACGCCCCGGGCGCACGGTTGTTGCCCCGAACTCACGGGTACATCGCTGGCGAGCCTGGCTCACCCCCCACCATCCCCACCCCCCACACGACGGCGGCCATGGACATGCACACGCATACCGACGCCCACGACCTTCGCCACCACGGTGACGCCGAGGTCAGGGACGAGAAGCTCATCGACCTGGCGGTCAACGTCCGGACGGACACCCCTCCGGACTGGCTGCGCAGACGCATCGCCGACTCCCTGACCGGCCTCGCCGCCTACCCCGACGGCCGGGTCGCGCGGGCCGCGGTCGCCGAGCGGCACGACCTGCCCCCGAACCGGGTGCTGCTCACGGCCGGCGCGGCGGAGGCCTTCGTGCTGCTCGCGCGGGCGCTGCCGGTGCGGCGGCCGGTCGTGGTGCACCCGCAGTTCACCGAGCCGGAGGCGGCGCTGCGCGACGCCGGACACGCGGTGGGCCGGGTGCTGCTGCGCGAGGAGGACGGCTTCCGGCTGGATCCGGCGGCGGTCCCGGAGGACGCGGACCTGGTGGTGATCGGGAACCCGACGAACCCGACCTCCGTGCTGCACCCCGCCGCCACGATCGCCGCGCTCGCCCGGCCGGGGCGGACCCTGGTGGTGGACGAGGCCTTCATGGACGCGGTGCCGGGCGAGCGGGAGTCGCTGGCCGGGCGGACGGACGTGCCGGGGCTGGTGGTGCTGCGGAGCCTCACCAAGACCTGGGGCCTGGCCGGGCTGCGGATCGGGTACGTGCTCGCCGGCCCCGAGACGGTCGCGGCCCTGGAGCGGGCGCAGCCGCTGTGGCCGGTGTCGACGCCCGCCCTGGTGGCGGCGGAGGCCTGCATGTCGCGGGCGGCGCTCGCGGAGGCCGAGCACGCGGCGCACCGGATCGGGATGGAGCGGGCCCATCTGCTCGCGGGCCTCGCGGAGTTCGACGAGGTGCGGACGGTGGCGGGGGCCGAGGGCCCCTTCGTGCTGGTGCGGATCGACGGGGCGGACGTGGTGCGGGAGCGGTTGCGGTCGCTGGGCTTCGCGGCCCGCCGGGGCGACACGTTCCCGGGGCTCGACCGGAACTGGCTGCGGCTCGCGGTCCGGGACCGGGCGACGACGAACCGCTTCCTCCAGGTCCTGGACCAGGCGCTGTTGATGGGCGGCTGAGGAGACCTCGGCCGCCCGTTCCCGGGAACGGGCGGGGGCCCGGGGAGGGCGGCGTCGTCACCGCCGCCCTCCCCGGGCCCCGCCGTCCTCCTTCCCCGCACCCCCCGGCGCCTCCCCCTCGGGCCGTCAGCCGCGCGAGCGGGCCCGCGAGCGGGTCAGCGCGAGCGCGCCGCCGCCCGCCACGACGAGGGCGAGCGCCCCGGCCGCGATGTACGGGGTGGTGGAGCTGCCGCCGGTCTCGGCGAGGTTCTGGGTGGGGGTGGTGCCGCCGTTGTTCGTGGTGAGGCCGCCTCCGTCGCTCGGTTCGGCGGAGGGCTCCCGGCTCGGCTGCTCGGAAGGCCGTCCGGTGGGCTTCTGGGTCGGCTTCGCGGTGGGCTTCGCGGTCGGCTTCTCCGTCGGCTCGGTGCCCTTGGGCGTCTCGCAGGTGGCCTCGGCGAGGGTGACGGTGCCGTCGACCTTCGCGACGCCCAGGTTCAGCGGGTTGACCTTCACCTTGAGTTCGAGGGCGGTCGCCGCGGCGGTGCGGGAGGTCGTGGAGGTGCGGGAGAGGTCCAGGGTGACCTCGCCGACGCCCGGGACGGCGACCTGGGTCCGGCCGCCCGCGGAGAGGGTGGTCCTCTTGCCGAGGACGGTCACGTGGCCGAGGACGTTGGACTCGGCGACCGGCCGCTTCCCCACCTCGCACAGCGCCTTGGAGGTGACCTTCTCGACCTCGACGAGGGAGAGCAGCGGGAGGCCGGGGACGTGCACGCGCGCCTTGACGAGGTTCACGTGCCCCTCGGCCCCCTCCTCGTCCACCGTGGCCCCGGAGGTGGCGACGTCGGCCTTGAGGACGTCGACCGGCTCGCCGTTCTCGGCCCCCTGCACCTTCACGGAGAGCGCGGTCTCGTTCTCGCTCTCCGGCGCCCTGACCTCGTTGAGGGAGGCCCGGAGCGGCACGTTCACCGTCTTGCCGAGGAGGGAGACGTCGAGGCCGGTCCGCAGGACGACGGCGGTGGCGCGCCCTTCGCCGCCCGTGGCGTGCGCCGCGGGGGCCGCGAGGAGCACGGGGCCGACGGCCAGGGCGGCGACGGTCGCGGCGGCCGCGGAACGGCGTACGGGCATGCGGAAGGTGTTGCTGTTCAAGGTGGTGGAACCCCCACAGGAGACATGGCGTCGCCGGCCGCTCACCACGGGGACGGTGGCTCGGCGCGGTCCCGGCGACTTGGGACACCGGAATCTTTACGCACGGAGAGTGAACCGGCAGTCACCTGACGTCGGTTCACCCCAAAGGGGGGTTTCCGTCTTCACTTTCGATTCTTTTCGCTACAACCGTTCTCGCCCGCCCCCTGCGTTTCGTACGAAAGGCCGGGTGCGGGCGCGGGCGGGAACGGCGAGCGGGGGGACGGTCAGGGGTGTGAACGACCGGTTCCGCGCGGGGGTAACGGATCGTCAACCCGGTGCGCTCAGCCCTCGCGCCAGTAGCCGAGGGCGTGGACGCGCTCCTTGGGCAGCGCCAGCTCCTTGCGGGCGTATCCGCCGAGGGCGCGGGTGGTCGCGGTGTCGCAGGCGATCCAGACGTACGAGGCGGCGTCCGCGAGCGCGGGCAGCTCGGCCTTCACGCGGGCGACGAGTTCGGCGCCGCCCTTCTCGCGCGGCACCCGGCGCAGGTCGTGCCGCTCGGGGTCGACGCGGAACGGCAGCTCCTCGTCGGAGGCGTGCTGGGTCTCGAACCAGACGGTGGCCGGGAGGTCCGGGAAGGCGTCGAGCAGGGAGTTGACCGCCGGCAGGGAGGCCGCGTCGCCGACCACGAGCAGCCGTCCGGGCAGCGGGTCGGGGGCCTCGAAGCCGGTGCCCTGGAGGGTGGCCTCGACGGTGTCGCCGGCGGCGCAGTCCCGGGCCCAGCGGCTCGCGACCCCGTCGTGGAGCGCGAACTCCAGGCTGAAGGTGCCGGCCGCCACGTCCGGGTCGACGAGGGTGTAGGCGCGCTGGTGCGGCTTGCCGCCGTTGTCGAACCAGACGCGGACCCACATCGTCGGGTGGACCCCGGCGGCGGCGAGGAGGCCGCCGTCCGTGAAGTGCACCCGCCGGTAGTCCTCGGTGACCTGCTCGGCCCCCGTCACGGTGAACGTGAAGTCCTTGCCGCGCATCAGCTTGAGAACGGCGCCCTGCCAGCCGTGACCCACCGCGATCCCCTCCCCTTTGGTTACTGTAGATTAATTTAGGTCAGCCTAACCTAAGAATTCATGGAAAAGCAGGGACGGGAGCGGTTCTCCGTGAGCATCGAGGTCTACCGGGACGCCTGGGGCGTTCCGCATCTGCGTGCCGGGGACCCGGACGAACTCGCCTTCGCCCAGGGGCGGGTCACCGCACGTGACCGCGCCTGGCAGCTGGAGGTGGAGCGGCACCGGGCCGGGGGGACCACGGCCGCGTTCCTCGGCGCCGCCGAGCTCGGCTGGGACGTCTTCGCCCGGCGGGTCCGGCTCGCGGACACCGCCCGCCGCTGCTTCGAGCACCTGGAGCGCGCGGACGCGCCGACGGCCGCGTGGGTGCGCGCGTACGTGGACGGGGTCAACGACGGTCTGGCGGAGGGGGCGCGGCGCGCGCCCGAGTTCGCGGAGACCGGTCTCGCGCCCGGCCGCTGGGAGCCCTGGACCCCGCTCGCCGTCTGGCTCTCGACCCACATCCTCTTCGCGGGCTTCCCCACCAAGCTGTGGCGGGAGGAGGTCGCGCGGCGGCTCGGCGAGGAGTGGACGGAGCTGTTCGCGACGGACGGACCCGGCACCGCGGGCTCCAACGGCTGGGTGGTGGCGGGCGGGCGGACCGCGAGCGGGGCGGCCCTGATGGCCGGCGACCCGCACCGGTTCGTCGAGGCGCCGGGCGTCTACCAGCAGATCCGGCTCGCCTGCCCCGCGTACGACGTGGTGGGCCTCGCCGTGCCGGGCGTCCCCGGCCTCGCGCACTTCGGCCACACCGGGCCGGTGGCCTGGGCGATCACCAACGCGATGGCGGACTACCAGGACGTCTACCGGGAGCGGCTGCGGCGGCTCCCGGACGGGGGCGTGGAGGCCCTCGGCCCCGAGGGCTGGCGCCCGGCGACGGCCCACACGGAGACGATCGAGGTCGCGGGCGGGGAGCCGGTCGTGATCGAGGTGATCGAGACGGACCGGGGACCGGTGATCGTCGGCGTGGACGACGAGCCGGAGACCGGAGGCCCTGAGACCGAGGGCCCGACGGACGGCGCCCCGGCGGACAGTGCCCCGGCGGACGCCCGTACGGCGGGTGACAGCCCGGCCGCGGACGCCTGGGCCGCGGACGCCTGGGCCGCGGGCGAAGACCCGGCGGACGCCCGGACGGCGAACGGCGCCGGCCCGGCCGCGGGCGCGCCGGCGAGCGGCCCGGCGGGGGCTCCGGCCGGCGGCGTTCCCGGGGCCGGAGTCCTCGGGGAGGGCCCGGTCGGCGGCGCCCCGGAGGACGGCCGGTCCGGTGAGGGGGCCGGCTGGGAGGCCCTCGCCCTGCGCTACCCGCCCCGGGTCACCGGGCGGCTCGGTTTCGAGGTGCTGCCCGCGCTGCTGCGGGCCCGGACCGTCGGGGACGTGGACGCGGCCCTCGACGGCTGGGTCGAGCCGGTGAACGTGGTCCAGGCCGCCGACACGCGGGGCGGGCTGCTGCACCGGGTCGCCGGCCACGTCCCCGTACGGCCCCGGGCCAACTCCCTGCGCACCGTGCCCGCCTGGGACGCGGCGCACGGCTGGGCGGACGCGCCCGCCCCGCTGCCCCGCGCCGAGGTCCGGGGGCACGCCGTGATGGCCAACGCCCGGGGCCTGGCCGCGCCGCTGGGAGTCGAGTTCGCCCCGCCGCACCGGGCGGACCGGATCGACGCGCTGCTCGGCGCCTCGGCCGACTGGACCCCGGAGACGACCACCGCCGTCCACCGGGACACCGACAACCCCTCGGCGGCCCGCCTCCTCGCGGCGGTCGGCGGCGCCGGAGCCGGCCTCTCCCCCGCCGCCTCGGCCGTGCGGGAGCGGCTGCTCGCCTGGGACCGGCGCATGGACGCGGAGAGCACCGGCGCCGGTCTGTACGCGGCCGTCCGGGGCGCGGTCGTCCGCCGCCTCGCCGGGCACGAGGCCTTCGCGGCGCTGCGCGACCCCGCCCCGTACCCCGAGGTGTTCCGGCCCTGGCTGGCCCTCGGGCCGCGCGTCGCCTTCGCCCTGGAGACCCTGCTCACGGCCGGGCCCGTGCCCGCCGGGGACGTGGAGCGGATCGTCCGCGAGGCCCTGGAGGAGGTCGCGGCCGGGGAGCCGCCCGCCGCCTGGGGCGTCACCCACCGGCTCGCGCCCTGGCAGGCGCTGCCCGACCCCGACGACGCGCGGTGGCCGGGGCTCGCCGGGGACCACGACTGCGTGCTCTCCACGTCCAGCGTGCCCGGCTGGACCGACCGGAGCGCGCGCGCCTCCGCCGCCCGCTACGTCTGGGACCTGGCCGACCGCGAGCGCAGCGGGTGGGTCGTCCCCTTCGGCGCGTCCGGCGTGCCCGGCGACCCCCACCACCAGGACCAACTCCCCCTGTGGCTGCGGGGCGAGCTCGCCCCCGTCACCACCGACTGGCAGTACCTCACCAAGGAGCAGGGATGACCACCGCCGTTCACGTCCAGACCGTCGAGGGCTTCGGCACCGTCACCGTCAGGCCCGTCGACCCGGACCGGGACGCCCCGCTCCTGCACGGCTGGGTCAACGCGGAGCGGTCCCGCTTCTGGGGCATGACCGGGACCACCGTCGAGCAGGTCCGGGACGTCTACGCGCACCTGGACTCGCTCACCACCCACCACGGCTTCCTGGTCAGCAGGGACGACGAGCCCGTCGCCCTGCTCCAGACGTACGACCCCGCGGCCGACCGGGTGAGCGAGTGCTACGAGGTGCTGCCCGGGGACGTCGGCGCGCACTTCCTCATCGCGCCGCACGCGTCCCCGGAGCCGGGCTTCACCGGCAAGCTCGTCACCGCGCTGATCGCGTTCACGCTGAAGGACCGCGCGCGGGTCGTGGTCGAGCCCGACGCCGCCAACGAGAAGGCCGTCGCCCGCATGGTGCGGGCCGGTTTCGAGCTGGGCCCGGAGGTCGTGCTGCCGGAGGTGGACCTGCCGGAGGTCTTCCTCCCGGAGAAGCGGGCCCGGCTCGCGTTCCTGAGCCGCTGAGCCCCGGTCGGCCCACGGCCCGGCCCCCGGGCCGCCGCCCGGCCGGGCGTGACGGGCGACCGGTCGGCCCACGGCCCGCCCGCCGGCCCCCGGGGCGGTGGCCGGTCAGCCCACGACCCGCCCGTTGACGACGATCCGGCGCGGCGCCGCCAGGACGCGGACGTCCGCGCGCGGGTCCTCGCCGTAGACGACGAGGTCGGCGGGGGCGCCCTCCTCCAGGGCGGGGCGGCCCAGCCAGGCCCTGGCCCCCCAGGCGGTGGCCGAGAGGGCGTCGAGCGGCGGGATGCCGGCCCGGGTCAGCTCCTCGACCTCCTCCGCGACCAGGCCGTGGGCGAGGGAGCCGCCCGCGTCGGTGCCGACGAAGACCGGGACGCCCGCGTCGTAGGCGGCGCGGACCGTGTCGTACCGCCGCTCGTGCAGCCGTCGCATGTGGGCCGACCAGCGGGGGAACTTCTCCTGGCCGCCGTCCGCGAGGTGCGGGAAGGTCGCGATGTTGACCAGGGTCGGGACGATGGCGACGCCCCGCTCCGCGAAGAGCGGGATGGTGTCCTCGGTGAGCCCGGTGGCGTGTTCGACGCAGTCGATCCCGGCCTCGACGAGGTCGCGGAGCGAGTCCTCGGCGAAGCAGTGGGCGGTGACCCGGGCGCCGAGCCGGTGGGCCTCCGCGATGGCCGCCTCCACCTCGGGGCGCGGCCAGCAGGCGGTGAGGTCGCCGGCCCCGCGGTCGATCCAGTCGCCGACGAGCTTGACCCAGCCGTCGCCGCGGCGGGCCTCCCGGCCGACGTACGCGACGAGGTCGGCGGGCTCGATCTCGTGGGCGTAGTCGCGGATGTAGCGGCGGGTGCGGGCGATGTGCCGCCCCGCGCGGATGATCTTCGGCAGGTCGTCGCGGTCGTCGATCCAGCGGGTGTCGGAGGGCGACCCGGCGTCCCGGATGAGCAGGGTCCCGGCGTCCCGGTCGGTGAGGGCCTGCTTCTCGGCGGTCTCCGCGTCGACGGGCCCGTGCCGGTCGAGGCCGACGTGGCAGTGGGCGTCGACGAGTCCGGGCAGGACCCAGCCCTCGACGGTCACCGCCTCGGCGGCGGGCCGGTCGAAGGTGATCCGCCCGTCGACGCACCACAGTTCGTCCCGGACGTCCTCGGGGCCGACGAGCACCCGCCCCTTCACGTGCAGCACCGCGCGATCGCTCATGACCGCACTGTACGAGGAGGGCCCGGCCGCCGTCGGCCCCGGGGCGGCCGGGGCCGCTGGGTACCCTGATCCGGAGCTCCCTCCGTACCGGAAACCGGCGAACCGAACCGAAGAAGGCACCACCGTGACCGTGACACACCCGCTCCTGGACCTGGCCCCGCTGACCGCCGCGCACTTCGCGTCGATCGAGCGGCGGGTGGCCGCGCTGCTCTCCACGGAGCAGGACGTGGTGATCACCCAGGGCGAGGCGCTGCTGCCGCTCGAAGGGTGCATCCGGAGCGGGGCGCGGGCCGGTTCGACCGCGCTGAACGTCGTCACCGGCCCGTACGGGCAGACCTTCGGGAACTGGCTGCGGGACTGCGGCGCGACCGTGGTCGACCTGGAGGTGCCCTTCCACGCGGCGGTGACGGCGGAGCAGGTGGAGCGGGCGCTCGCCGAGCACCCGGAGATCGACTTCGTGTCCCTGGTGCACGCGGAGGCGGCGACCGGCAACACCAACCCGGTCGCGGAGATCGGCGAGGTCGTACGGGCCCACGGGGCGCTGTTCTACCTGGACGCGGTGGCCTCGATCGGCGCGGAGCCGGTGCTGCCGGACGCCTGGGGCGTGGACATGTGCATCATCGGCGCGCAGAAGGCGATGGGCGGCCCCGCGGGCGTGTCCGCGGTGTCGGTGAGCGCGCGGGCCTGGGAGCGGTTCGCCGCCAACCCGGCCGCGCCGCGCCGCTCGTACCTCTCGCTCCTGGACTGGAAGGAGCGCTGGATCGACGGCGGCCGGAAGGCGCTGCTGCACGCGCCGGCGCAGCTGGAGATGCTGGCCCTGGAGGCCTGTGTGGAGCGGATCGAGGCGGAGGGGCTGGACGCGCTGATGGCGCGGCACGCCTCGGCGGCGGCCGCGACCCGCGCGGGCGCGCTCGCGCTGGGCGGCGGTCTGGAGCCGTACGTGTACGAGGCCGAGGACGCGGCCCCGGTGGCGACGACGCTGCGCACGCCGGAGGGCGTGAACGCGGCCGGGCTGGTGGCGAAGGCGCTGGCGGCCGATCCCTCGCTGCCGCTGATCGCGGGCGGCGGGGCGCTGTCCGGGGAGATGATCCGGGTCAACCACTACGGGGTGGACGCGACCCCGGGCGCCGTGCAGTCCTCGCTCGCGGCGCTCGGCGCGGCGCTCGGGGAGACGGGCCGCGCGGTGGACCTGGAGGGCGCGCGCCGGGCGGTGACGGAGGCCTGGGCGTAACCCGCAGGGGCTCTCGCGCGCGGGAGGGGGCGGGGTTCCGGTGCCGGAACCCCGCCCCCTCGGCGTGTGCCCGGACGCTTACAGCGCCGGGTAGTCCGTGTAGCCGCGGTGGTCGCCGCCGAAGAAGGTGGCGGGGTCCGGGGTGTTATACGGGCCGCCGGCCTTCAGACGGGCGGGCAGGTCGGGGTTGGCGATGAAGAGGGCGCCGTAGGCGACGAGGTCGGCGGTGCCGTCCTCGATCAGGGCGAGGGCGTCGGGGCCGGTCGGGCCCTCGGTGGCCGGGTTGAGGACGAAGGTGCCGGAGAACGCCTTGCGCAGGGCGAGGGTCAGCTCGCGGACCTCGGGCCCGGCCTCGGTGACGTGCAGGTACGCGATGCCGACCGGGTCGATCGCGGCGACGAGGGCCGGGTAGAGCTCGTCGGTGTCGGTCTCGGCGATGTCGTTGTAGGTGTTGGCCGGGGAGAGGCGCAGGCCGGTGCGCTCGGGGCCGATCTCGGCGGCGACGGCCTTGACGACCTCGACGGCGAAGCGGACGCGGTTCTCGACCGGGCCGCCCCACTCGTCGGTGCGGTGGTTGGAGCCGGTGGCGAGGAACTGCTGGATCAGATAGCCGTTGGCGCCGTGGATCTCGACGCCGTCGAAGCCGGCCTCGACGGCGTTGCGGGCGGCGGTGGCGAAGCCGGCGATCGTCTCCGCTATCTCGTCGGCGGTGAGCTCGCGCGGGGCGACGAAGTCGATGAGCCCGGTGCCGGCGAAGAGCTTTCCGGCCGGGGCGACGGCGGAGGGGCCGACGGGGTGGAGGCCGCCGCCGAGGACCTCGGGGTGGCTGATCCGGCCGGCGTGCATCAGCTGGGCGAAGATCCGGCCGCCCTTCGCGTGGACGGCGTCGGTGACCTCGCGCCAGGCGGCGATCTGCTCGGCGGTGTGCAGGCCGGGGGTGTTGGGGTAGCCCTGGCCGATGGCGGTGGGCTGGACGCCCTCGGTGATGATGAGGCCGGTGGAGGCGCGCTGGGCGTAGTACTCCGCGACGAGCGCGGTGGGGACGCGGCTCTCGCCCTCGGCCCGGCTGCGGGTCATGGGGGCCATGGCGATGCGGTTGGCGAGCCGGGTGCCGGCGAGGTCGATCGGATCGAAGGCGGTGGTCATGGCGGTCCCTTCGTACAAAGTGTGTGGTCGACCAAGTATCAGGTTTATGTGGTCGGCCAAGTATCTGGTCCGGACGCCACTGTAACCCATTCATTGGCCGACCAAGGTAATCTTTGTGCGACGACGTCCCGAGGAGCTCCCGTGTCCGGAACCGACCCCGTCTGTACCGAACCGCCGCCCGCCGCCACCCGCTGCGGGCCCGTCGGCCACGCCCTGGCGCGGGTGGCGCGGATGCACCGGATCGCCATGGGGCGGCGGCTGCGGGAGCTCGGGCTCTACCCGGGCCAGGAGCTGATGATGATGCGCCTGTGGGACTGCGGTCCGGTCCGGCAGTCGGAGCTGATCCAGTCCCTGGGCCTGGACCCGTCGACGGTGACGAAGATGCTCCAGCGGCTCGAACAGTCCGGACACGTCCGCCGCGGTCCGGACCCGGCGGACCGGCGCGCGGTCCTGGTCGAGGCGACGGAGAGGGGCCAGGCGCTGCGCACGGGCGTCGAGGACGCCTGGCAGGACCTGGAGGCGCACTCGCTCGACGGACTCGGCGCGGCCGACCGCGCGGAGCTGGCCCGGCTGCTCGGCCTCGTCGCGGAGAACCTGCGCGCGGAGACGGAGGAGGCGGGCGACTGCCCGCCGGGACCGGCGGACTGCTGAGGGCGACGGCCCGCAGCGGCCTGCCGCATGCCGAGGGCGACGGCCCGCCGGGGCCGGTCGCATGCCGAGGGCGACGGCCCGCCGGGGCCGGTCGCATGCCGAGGGCGACGGCCCGCCGGGGCCGGTCGCATGCCGAGGGCGACGGCCCACTGCGGTCAGCCGTCCGGCGAGGCGCGGGCCCTCCCCCCTCGTGCCTCAGCCCGCCAGGACGTCCAGGGCGCGGTCCACGTCCGCCGCCGTGTTGTACAGGTGGAAGGAGGCCCGCAGGTTGCCCGCGCGGGCCGAGAGCAGGACGCCGGCGCTCTCCAGGGCGTCCGCGCGGTCCCCGAGGCCCGGGACGGCGACGACCGTCGAGTCGTCCGCGACCGGCTCGTGCCCGAGGGAGCGGAGGCCGGCGCGGAAGCGGGCCGCGAGCCCCTTGTCGTGGGCCTCGATCCGCTCGATGCCGATCTCTTCGAGGAGGGCGAGCGAGCGGGCCGCCCCGTGGTACGAGAGGAAGGCCATCGGCTCGTCGAACCGGCGCGCGGAGCGGGCCAGTTCGCGGACCGGGCCGTAGCTGTTGGCCCACCGCTCCTCGCCGGTGACCCAGTTGGCGTGGATGGCGAGGAGCGAGTCCTGCGCCTCCTCGGTGACGGTGAGGAAGGACGCCCCGCGCGGGCAGAGCAGGTACTTGTAGCCGCCGGCGACCGTGTAGTCCCACTGTCCCGCGCGCAGCGGCAGCCAGCCGGCCGCCTGGGTGGCGTCCAGGAGGGTGCGGGCGCCGTGGGCGGCGGCGGCCTCCCGTACCGCCGCGAGGTCGGCCGTCCGGCCGTCGGCCGACTGCACGGCGGAGAAGGCGACGAGGTCGGTCTCCGGGCGGACGGACGCGGCGAGCCGCTCCAGGGGCGCGAAGCGGACCTTGAGGTCGCCGCGGATCGTGAAGGGGGTGATGACGGAGGAGAAGTCGCCCTCGGGGAAGAGGACCTCGGACCCGGCGGGCAGCGACTGGGCGATCATCCCGCAGTGCACGGCGACCGAGCTGCCGACGGCGACGCGCTCGGGGGCGACCCCGACGAGCCGGGCGAAGCTCGCCCGCGCCTCGTCGACGATCTCGAAGCTCCCGGACCCGCCGGGGCGCCCGTCGGCGGTCTCCCGGGCGAGGAGCGTGACGGCCTCGACGGTCCTGCGGGGCATCAGCCCGCAGGTGGAGGTGTTGAGATAGGTCTTCTTGGGCGCGAACTCGGCGCTGCCGAGCGGCTGGTCGAGGGAATCCATGTCCCCACCCTGGATTCCCGGCGATCACCCGTCAATCGTGCTCCCACCCCGGGGGTCACCCAAGCGCGCCTTATCGCCGCAGGTCAGCGCGGGCAAGGAGCCCCGGCCCGGGGACGGCGGGAGCCGAAATCCGGGCCGGGGGCTCAGAGGCGGCTCAGGCCCTCGGGACCTCGCAGCCGTCCGGGCCGCAGGCCTCCGCGTCCGTGCCGGTGCCGAGCGGCTGGAGGACGCGGCCCTGCCAGGCCTGTTCGAGGGCCTGGGTGAAGACCTCGGCGGGCTGGCCGCCGGAGACGCCGTAGCGGCGGTCGAGGACGAAGAACGGCACGCCGTTCGCGCCGAGTTCGGCGGCCTCGCGCTCGTCCTGCCGTACGTCGTCGGCGTAGGCGGTCCCGTCGGTGAGGACGGCCCGGACCTCGGTCTCGTCGAGGCCGGCCTCCACGCCGAGCGCCACCAGGGTCTCGGCGTCGAAGACGGAGCGCTCCTCCGCGAAGTTGGCCCGGTAGGCCAGGTCCAGGAGCTCGCCCTGCCGGCCGCGCGCCTTCGCGAGGTGGAGCAGCCGGTGGATGTCGAAGGTGTTGCCGTGGTCGCGGCCCTCGGTGCGGTAGCCGAGCCCCTCGGAGTGCGCGCTGGAGGCCACGTGCGCCTCCATGGCCCGGGCCTCGTCGAGGGTGCGGCCGTACTTCTTCGCCAGCATCTCCAGGACGGGCTCCGGGTCGCCCTTGGCGCGGCCGGGATCGAGCTCGAAGGAGCGGTGCACCACCTCGACGTCGTCCCGGTGCGCGAAGGCCGCGAGCCCCTTCTCGAAGCGCGCCTTTCCTACGTAGCACCAGGGGCAGGCGATGTCGCTCCAGATCTCGACGCGCATGGGGTTCTCTCCGGGGGGTGACGGGGGTGAAGACGGGGTGTTCGGTGCGGAGAACGCTCCCACCTGCCCGTTTCATTCCGCGTGCGGGGGCGGTGTGAGGCGGTGCACAGGGACGACGCGCCCGTCGAAGGGGTCTTCGCGGGACCGCACCCGGTGGCCCGGTCGTCCGGGCCGGAGAAGTGCACGCCCGCCTCCTCCGCCTCCGCCGTACGCACCCGCAGGAACCTCCCCCCGAGGTCCCGTGCCACCGCACAGGGGGCGAGGACCTCGTGCGCGGCACTCGTGTCCAGCGGTGTCGCCTCACCGTTCTCGAACCGGCACACGAAGAGGCCGGAGCTCATGGAGCGTCTTCTCCCCGCGGCCGGGCCCACGCCGGCAAGAGCGTCGTTGTTCGGGATCCCGACAGGGACGGGAGGCACCCTCGCTAGCCTGTCGGCATGTCGGAGACCACGCAGAAGTCCCCGGTTCGATGCGTCAAGTGCAGCGGAGCGGGGGTCGTTCTTTCCAAGGCGGCGGACACATCCACGAGACTGCCCCGTTGGCGGTACCGATGTCTCGACTGCGCCGTTGCCTGGTGGGTCGACGAACACGAGCACTGGCAGGAGTATCCGCCCGAAAGGTAGGGGATGTTCCTTCCCGTACGAACGCCGGTCCAGCGGCTGCGGAGCGCAGGTCACGGCGGATGCGCGCGGGCCGGGTGCGCATGCCTTCGTGGCGGAGGTCAGGAGGCTGTGCCCCGAGGCGAGGATCACGCGGGACGGAGGGGCGGACGGTTCACGCGCGGGCGACGTCGCTCCGGATGAGGAAGGATCGCCGTTCGCCCGGAGCACGGCCAGCGGGCTCGAAACAGGGGAGGCATGCGGTGGGACTGGGGACAGTGGTGGTCACCGGGGCGGCGGGGAAGATCGGCTCGGCCGTGCGCGGGGCGCTGCGCGGCGAGGTGGACCGCCTGGTCCTGCTCGACCACGTTCCCCTCCGGGCCGAGGCCGCGAACGAGGTGGTCCGCACCGTGGACCTGCGGGACGCGGCCGCCGTCGAGACCGCGCTCGTGGGCGCGGACGCCGTGCTCCACCTGGGCGGCCTGCCGGACGAGGCACCGCTCGAACACCTCTTGGACACCAACGTGCTGGGCACCCATCACGTCCTGGAGGCCGCCCGTCGCGCGGCGGTCCCCCGAGTCGTCCTGGCCAGCAGCAACCGCGTGACCGGCTTCTACCCCGTGGCCCACCGCACCGGTCCCCGGGAGCCGGTGCGCCCGGACGGCCTGTACGGGGTGAGCAAGGCGGCCGTCGAAGCCCTGGGGCGGTTGTACGCGGACAAGTTCGGGATATCCGTGATCTGCCTGCGCATCGGCAGCTTCGAGGAGGTGCCCGCGGAACCGCGCCACCTGGCGACCTGGCTCAGCCCTCGCGACGCCGTCGGCTTCTGCCGGGCCGCGCTCGTCGCCCCGTTCTCCACGCGTTTCGCCACGGTGTACGCCGTCTCGGCCAACACCCGGCGCTTCTGGGAGCTCCCCGCAGAATCCGAACTGGCCTACACGCCCCTCGACGACGCCGAAACCCACGCGCCGCACATCGCGGACGCCGCTCCCGATGCCGATTCCGGCGTCGATTCCGGCGCCGGCCCCGAGGCTCCGCAGGGCGGCCCGTACGCCCTGCCCGAGTTCACGTTGAAGCACCTCCGGCCGTGAACGACCGGGAGGCTCGGACGAGCGGGGCGGTTCCGGGCCCACCTGCCTCGCCCTCTCCGGTTCCGGGCCCACCCGGCGCCCGCTCCCCCGCGCCGCCCCCCGCCAGGCGGCTGAACGTGGCGCGGTAGGCGCTCGGGGTGAGCCCGGTGCGGCGCAGGAGGTGGCCGCGCAGGGAGTCCGCCGTGCCGAGGCCGCAGGCGCGGGCCGCCGCGTCCATGGGGAGGGTGGTGGTCTCCAGGAGCTCCTTCGCCCGCTCGACGCGCTGGTGGAGCAGCCACTGGAGCGGGCTGACGCCGGTCTCGGCGTGGAAGCGGCGGGAAAGGGTGCGGACGGAGACCCCGGCGTGCCGGGCGAGGTCGGCGAGGCCGAGCGGCTCGTCGAGGTGCGCCATCGCCCACGCGCGCGTGTCGGCGAAGGAGACCCCGCGCTCGGGCGGCAGCGGGGTCTGGGTGAACTGGGCCTGGCCGCCGGGCCGCACGGGGGCGACGAGGGCGAGCCGGGCGACGGTGTTGGCGACGGCGGCGCCGTGGTCGGTGCGGATGACGTGCAGGCAGAGGTCGATGCCCGCCGCGTACCCGGAGGAGGTGAGGACGGGGCCGTCCTGCACGTAGAGGACGTCGTCCTGGAGGTCGACGGCGGGATGACGGGCGGCGAGCAGCGGCCGGTACGTCCAGTACGTCGTGGCCGCGCGGCCGTCGAGCAGTCCGGCCTCGGCGAGCGCGAAGGCGCCGGTGCAGATGGAGGCGATCCGCTTGCCCCCGGCGGCGGCGGCGCGCAGCGCGTCGAGGATGCGCGGGTCGGGGTCGGTGTACGAGCCGCTGCCCGCGAGGACCACCGTGTCGGCCCCGGCCACGGCGTCGAGCCCGTGCGGGACCATCAGGTCGAGGCCGCCGGTGGTGGCGACGGGCCCGGGGTCGGGGGCGCAGATGACCGTCTCGTACCCCGGTCCGCCGTCGATCTCGACCTTGCCGAACAGCATCTCCGGGATGGCGAGGTTGAACATCGAGACGGGCGGGGCGGCGATCACGGCGACGCGCCGGACGCGGGACGCGGTCGGCATGGCCAGAACCTCCGGTCACATGGCATTCGGGCCACTACTGTACGGGTCCGCAGGTCACGAAGCTGGGGTCATGTCCTCAACGGCCCGCAGCGAAGTCCCTGTCGTCCCCGCAACCCCCGGCGTCCCCGATGCGCCCGGCGCCTCCGGGGCCCCGTCCTCCCCCGGTCCGGCGCTCGCCGCCGCGATGCTCGGGTTCGCCCTCATCACCCTCGACACCTCGGTCGTCAACGTCGCCCTGCCCGCCGTCGGCGCCGACCTGGGGACCGGCATGACCGGCCTCCAGTGGGTGGTCGACTCCTACACGCTGGCCCTCGCCGCGCTGCTGCTGTCCAGCGGGGCGCTCGCGGACCGGGTCGGGGCGAGCCGGGCGTACGGCGCCGGGGTCGTCGTCTTCACGCTCGCCTCGGCCGCCTGCGGTCTCGCCCCCGGCCTTCCCGCGCTGCTCGCGGCCCGGACGGTGCAGGGCGCCGCGGCGGCCGTGATGCTGCCGGCCTCCCTCGCGCTCGTGCGGGAGGCGTACGGCGATCCGGGCCGGCGGGCCCGCGCGGTGTCGCTGTGGGCGGCGGGCGGGACGGTCGCGGTGGCGCTCGGCCCGGTCGTGGGCGGGGCGCTGACGACGGCGTGGAGCTGGCGCGGCGTCTTCTTCGTGAACCTGCCGCTCGGCCTCGCCGCGCTGCTCCCGCTCGCCCGGGTGGCGCGTTCGGTCCGGCGGCCCGCGCCGCTGGACCTGCCGGGGCAGCTGACGGCGACGGCGGCGCTCGGGGCGCTGACCTTCGCCGCCGTCGAGGGCGGTGCGCGGGGGTGGTGGGCGCTGGGGACCGCGGTCGTCTCCTTCGCCGCGTTCCTGGTGATCGAGGCGCGGCGGCACGATCCGGTGGTGCCGCTCGGGCTCTTCCGGAACACGACGGTGGCGGTGACGGTGGCGGCGGGCGCGGCGAACAGCGTGGCCTTCTACGGCATGCTCTTCGTGTTCGGGCTCTTCTTCCAGCAGGTGCTCGGCCTCTCTGCGCTCGGCGCGGGGCTGATGTTCCTGCCGATGACGGGGCTGCTCGCCGGGGTGAACCTCCTGTCGGCGAAGGCGGCGGCGCGGTACGGGGCGCGGCTGCCGATCGTCGCGGGCCAGGTGGTCGCGGTGGCCGGGCTGCTCGGACTGCTCGCCGTGGACGCGGGGACCCCGCGGGCGGCGCAGGCCCTGCTCCTGGTGCCGCTGGCCCTCGGGGCGGGCTTCTCGCTGCCGCCGCTGATCGCCACGATGATGGAGGCCGTTCCGGCGGAGCGGGCGGGGACGGCGGCGGGGCTCCTGAACGCGGTCCGGCAGACGGCGGGCGGCCTCGCGATCGCGGTCTTCGGCTCCCTCGCGGACCGGTCGGTGGCGTCGGCGCTGCGCACGAGCCTGCTGATCAGTGCCGGATTCCTGACCCTGACGGCGCTGGCCTCGCTGCGGCTGCCGCGCCGCCGGGCCCGAGAGGTGGCGCGCACCGGGGGCGGACCCTCCCCTCGCCACTCTTAACGTATAGCGCACAGGGGGGCTTGCGGCAAGGCCCCCTCCGTACCGCAGAATCGCCGATCTGGCCGGAGAAGACCCAGGTCAGAAGCTGCGAAACGGGAGACCCACCACGTGCCCACCTCTTCGTCCGTACCGCCCCGCCCCGCCGTCCCGGCCCGTGCGTTCGACCTGCCCGAGCGGCTGGCCGCCAAGGCCGACCCGGCGCTGATCGCCGCCGACGAGCGGCACTTCGCCGCCGTCGCGGAGAGCCTGGAGCGGTCCGTCGCCGAGCTGTCCGGGCGGCTCGGCGCCCTGCGGAAGGCGCCCGGCGGCATCGGGCGCGCGGCGATGGAGCGGGACGCCGAGATCCACCGGCTGACCGCGCGCCTGCGCACCCTGCGCCGCTTCGGCCTGGACCTGTGCCTCGGCCGGGTCGTCGGCGCGGACGGTTCCGAGCCGCTGTACGTCGGGCGGCTCGGGCTCACCGACGACACCGGGCGCCGGCTGCTCGTCGACTGGCGCTCCCCGGCGGCCGAGCCGTTCTTCGGGGCGACCCACGGCAACCCGATGGGGCTCGCCAGCCGCCGCCGGTACCGCTGGACCGGCGGCCGGATCAACGACTACTGGGACGAGGTGTTCACCGCCGAGGGGCTCGAAGGGCACGCGGCCCTGGACGACCAGTCGGCGTTCGTCGCGAGCCTGGGCGGCGGGCGTTCGGCCCGGATGCGCGACGTGCTCGCCACCCTCCAGGCCGACCAGGACGCGATCGTCCGGGCCGGTTCCCGGGGCGCGCTCGTCGTCGACGGCGGTCCGGGCACGGGGAAGACCGTCGTCGCCCTGCACCGCTCCGCCTACCTCCTGTACGCGGACCCGCGCCTCGGGCGCCGCGGGGGCGGCGTGCTGTTCGTCGGTCCGCACCGGCCCTATCTGGACTACGTCTCCGACGTCCTGCCCGGCCTCGGCGAGGAGGGGGTGCGGACCTGCACCCTGCGGGACCTCGTCGCCGAGGGGGCGGAGGCGGTGGCCGAGGACGACCCGGAGGCGGCCGCCCTGAAGTCCTCGGCGGACATGGTGGAGGCGATCGAGACGGCCGTCCGGTTCTACGAGACGCCCCCGGCGGAGGCGATGACGGTCACGACCCCGTGGGGCGAGGTCCGGCTGACCGCCCGGGACTGGGCGCGGGCGTTCGGGGCGCCGGAGCCGGGGACCCCGCACAACGAGGCGCGCGAGCAGATCTGGGAGGAGCTGGCCGAGATCCTGCGGGACGGGCACGACGACGAGGTCCCCGAGGAGGAGTTCCGGGCGTCGCTGCGCCGGGACCGGGAGCTGACGGCCGCGCTGCACGGCGCGTGGCCGCTGATCGAGGCGGCCGACCTGGTCGGCGACCTGTGGACGGTCCCCGCCTATCTGCGCCTGTGCGCCCCCCGGCTCGGCCCGGAGGAGGTGCGGCGGCTGCGGCGCGCGGACGCGCACGCGTGGACGGTGTCCGACCTGCCGCTCCTGGACGCGGCCCGCCGGCGGCTCGGCGACCCGGAGGCGACGCGGCTCGGGCGCCGGCGCGAGGCCGCCGTCGCCGCCGAGCGCGCCCGCAGGGCCGAGGTCACCGCGAGCCTGCTGCAGAACGTGGTGATCGACGAGAGCGAGGGCGCGATGGGCATGCTGCGCGGGCGGGACCTCCAGGAGAGCCTGATCGACGAGGACGCGCTGCCCGCCGCCGCGTCCGACCCGCTGGCCGGTCCGTTCGCGCACGTCGTGGTGGACGAGGCGCAGGAGCTGACCGACGCGGAGTGGCGGATGCTCCTGGCGCGCTGCCCGTCGCGGAGCCTCACGATCGTCGGGGACCGCGCCCAGGCCCGGCACGGGTTCACGGAGTCGTGGCGGGAGCGTCTGGAGCGGATCGGGCTCGACCGGATCGAGGTGGCCTCCCTGTCCGTCAACTACCGGACGCCCGAGGAGGTCATGACGGAGGCGGAGCCGGTCATCAGGGCCGCGCTCCCGGACGCCAACGTGCCGGTGTCCGTCCGCCGCGGCGGCGTTCCCGTCGCGTACGGACCGGCCGGGGACCGGGACGCCGTCCTGGACGCCTGGCTCGCGGAGCACGCGGAGGGGGTCGCCTGCGTCATCGGCGATCCGGCGTTCCGCGAGAGGCCCCGCGTCCGCTCGCTGACCCCGTCCCTCGCGAAGGGCCTGGAGTTCGACCTGGTCGTCCTCGTCGACCCGGAGGCGTTCGGCGGGGGCGTCGCGGGGGCGGTGGACCGGTACGTGGCGATGACGCGGGCGACGCAGCGGCTGGTGGTCCTGCGGAGCGCCTGACGCCGGTCGCGCCGCTACGCGCCCCTCCGGTACTGGCCCGGGGCCACCCCGTACTCCCGCTTGAAGGCCTTGGCGAAGGCGAACTCGGAGGAGTAGCCCGCGCGTTGGGCGACCGCGCGGAGCGGGAGGTCGTCGGAGCGGAGCAGGCGGCCCGCCGCGGTCATCCGCCACCAGGTGAGGTACGCGAGGGGCGGGCGGCCGACGAGGGCGGTGAACCGGCGGGCGAACGCGGCGCGGGAGAGGCCCCCGAGCGCGCCGAGCTCCTCGACCGTCCACGCCCTGGCGGGGTCCCGGTGGAGGGCGCGCAGGGCGCCGGCGACCGCCGGGTCCGCGAGGGCGGCGGACCAGCCGGTGGACCGGTCGGCGCGCTCGGTGAGCCACCAGGTGCGCAGCAGGTAGAGCAGGAGGGTGTCGAGGAGGGCGGGCACGACGGCGTCGGAGCCGGGCTGAGGTTCGGCGAGTTCGGCGCCGAGCAGGTCGACGGCGGCGCGCAGCCGGGGGTGCGCGCCGATCCGGGCGGGGAGGTGCACGTACGGGGGCAGCTCGGTGAAGAGCGGGTGGGCGCGGGCCCGGCTGAGCTGGTAGGCGCCGCACAGCAGCAGGGTCTCCCCGGCGCCCGCGGGTCCCCGGTCGGGCGGGGTGGGCCAGGAGCCGTCGGGGTCGGGCAGGCTGTCGACGAGCGGGGTGTCGGGCCGGTCGGCGATGCCGTGTCCGGTGCCGTGGGCGAGGAGGACGATGTCGCCGGGGCCGAGGGGGACGGGGGCGCCGTCGTCCGGCGGGAGGAGCCAGGCGGTGCCCTGGAGGACGACGTGGAACCCGGCGCCCTCGTTCGCGGGGAAGCGGAACCCCCAGGGGGCGACGTGGACCGCGCGGGAGGAGTGGGGGCGGCCGGTGCGCATGGCGGCGACGGCATCGCTCAGTACGTCCATCCCGGCACCGTACCGTCCGGGCGCGGTGGCGAGACGATCGGACATCACGGGGAGGCGGAGGGACATGGATCGTCTCGCCGGGCCCTCCTACGGTCGGATCCGTGACGACGACGAACAAGACGACGACCGACACGACGACCGACACGACGACCGCGCCGAACGCGCCGACCGCGCCGACCGCCCCGAGCACGGCCGACGCCGCGAGCCCGGCGTACACGGCGAGCCCGGCGACGGGCACGACCACCAGGGCCGTCCTCTTCCACGAGCTGGGCGGCCCCGAGGTGCTGACGGTGGAGGAGGTGCCGCTGCCGGACCCCGGGCCCGGTGAGGTCCTCGTACGGGTCGAGGCGATCGGCCTCAACCGCGCCGAGGCGCTGTTCCGCGCGGGCACCTACCACTACCGGCCGACGCTGCCGGGTTCGCGGCTCGGCTACGAGGCGGCGGGGACCGTCGAGGCGGTGGGCGCGGGGGTCACCGCGTACGCCCCCGGCGATCCGGTGACGGCGGCGGCCAACTTCGACTTCGGAACGCACGGGGTGTACGCGGAGCGGGTGGTGCTGCCGGAGGAGTACCTGGTGGCCCGGCCGGCGGGGGCGGACGCGGTGACGGCGGCGGCGGTGTGGCTGACGCACTTCACCGCGTACGGCGGGATGGTGCTCACCGGCGGGCTGCGCCCCGGGGACCACGTGGTCGTCACCGGGGCGTCGAGCGGCGTGGGGACGGCGGCGATCCGGACGGCGCTGCGGGTGGGGGCGGTGCCGATCGCCACCACGCGGGGCGGGGGCAAGCGCGCACGGCTCCTGGAGCTGGGGGCCGCGCACGTGGTCGTCACGGAGGAGGAGGACCTGGTCGGGGAGGTGCGCCGGATCACCGGGGGCGCGGGCGCGGACCTGGTCTTCGACGCGATCGGCGGACCCGGGTTCGCCCGGCTCGGCGACGCGCTGCGGCCCGGCGGCACCGCCGTGCTGTACGGCTGGCTGGACCCCCGGCCGGTCGAGCTGTCCACGAACTGGCCGCTGACCACGCACGCGTACGCCAACGGGGCGCTCGCCAGGACCGAGGAGGGGCGCCGCCTGGCGGCCGGGTTCATCGGCTCGGGGCTGCGCGACGGCTCCCTGGCGCCGGTGGTCGCCGAGGTCTTCGACGGCCTGGAGCGGATCGCCGACGCCCACCGGCTGATGGAGTCCGGCACGCACACCGGGAAGATCGTGGTGCGCGTGCGCCACTAGGAGGCGCCCGGTAGGAGGTGTCCGGCGGGTCAGCGCCTCGGCAGTCCGAGCGGGTTGCCGTCGCGGAGTTCCGGCGGGAGGAGGCGGTCGGGGGTCGACTGGTAGGTGACCGGGCGGAGCCAGCGCTCGATCGCGGTCGCCCCGACCGAGGTGGAGGTGGAGGTGGCGGCCGGGTAGGGGCCGCCGTGGTGCTGGGCGGCGGCGACGGCGACGCCGGTGGGCCAGCCGTTGACGAGGACGCGCCCGGCCAGCGGGGCGAGGGCGGCGAGCAGCGGGGCCGCGTCGGGGTCCTCGGCCGTCTCGGTGGTGTGCAGGGTGGCCGTGAGGTTGCCGGGCAGCAGGTCCAGGACGGCGGCGGCCTCCTCGCGGGTGGAGTAGCGGGCGACGACGGTGACCGGGCCGAAGCACTCCTCCAGGAGGAGGTGGTGGCCGCCCGCGAGGAGCCGCTCGGCGTCGACGGCGAGGACGCCGGCGCTGACGGTGTGCGCGCCGCCCGCGCCCGGGGTGACGGGGGTGCCGACCCCGGGGAGCGCGGCGCGCTCCCCGACCCCGGCGACGAAGGCGTCCCGCATCCGGTGGTCGAGCATGACGGAGGGCTCGGTCTCGCCGACGCCGGCGGTGAGGGCGTCGAGGAAGCGGTCGCCCGCCGCGCCCCGGGGGGCGAGGACGAAGCCGGGCTTGGTGCAGAACTGTCCCGCGCCCAGGGTCATGGAGGCGGCGAGTCCGGCGCCGAGCCCGGCGGCCCGCTCCCCGGCGGCGGCGGGGGTGACCACGACCGGGTTGAGGGAGCCGAGTTCGCCGTGGAAGGGGATCGGTACGGGCCGGGCGGCGGCCGCGTCGAAGAGCGCCCGGCCGCCGCGCACGGAGCCGGTGAAGCCCGCCGCCGCGACGAGCGGGTGGCGCACCAGGCGGACGCCCGCGTCGAAGCCGTGGACGAGGACGACGACGTCCTCGGGGAGGCCCGCCTCGACGGCGGCCCGGCGCAGGAGGGAGGCGCAGAGTTCGGAGGTGGCCGGGTGGTCGGGGTGGGCCTTGACCACCACGGGGCAGCCGGCCGCGAGGGCGCTGGCGGTGTCGCCGCCGGGGACGGAGAAGGCGAGCGGGAAGTTGCCGGCCGCGTAGACGGCGACGACGCCGAGCGGGACCTTCCAGCGGCGCAGGTCGGGGCGGGGCGGGACGGCCGCGGGGTCGGGGAGGTCGATCCGGACGTCCAGGAAGGAGCCTTCCTCGACGATGTCGGCGAAGGCCCGCAACTGGGCGGTGGTGCGGGCGAGTTCGCCGGTGAGCCGGACGGGCCCGAGGGCCGTCTCGGCGTCGGCGGCCTCCACGACGTGGTCGCGGGCCCCGTCGAGGAGGTCGGCGGCGGTACGGAGGAGCACGACCCGCGCGGTCCGGTCGGCGAGGGCCCCGCGGGCGCCGTGGGCGGCCCGGACGGCCCGGTCGACCTCCTCCGCCGTGGCCTCCACCGCGACCTGTTCGCGCGGCTTCCCCGTCCGGGGGTCCACGCTCCACACTGGTTCCGCCGCCACCGCCACGCCCCTGTTCGCTACCCTGAACACCGTTTCCGCACATGAACGCGTTTCCGGTGGACTCTATTGACGGCCCGGCCGTCTCCACAAGGGGCGCCGTCCGGCCGGAACGGCCGCCGGACGGCGGGCGGGCGAGGGAAGAGGGGCGAGGGGCGTGGCGAGTGCCGACGCGGGCGGGGCGCAGGTGAAGTCCGCGGTGCGGACCGTGGAACTGCTGGAGTACTTCGCCGGGCGGGCCGGGATGCACTCGCTGGCCGGCGTCCAGGAGGCCGTCGGCTATCCCAAGTCCAGTCTGTACATGCTGCTGCGCACCCTGGTGGAGCTGGGCTGGGTGGAGACGGACGCGACCGGCACCCGGTACGGCATCGGGGTGCGGGCGCTGCTCGTCGGCACCGCCTACGTCGACGGCGACGAGGTGGTGGCCGCCTCCCGGACCGTCCTGGACCGGCTCGCGGACGCCACCGCCGAGACGATCCACCTGGCGCGGCTCGACGGCGCCGACGTGGTCCACCTGGCGACCCGTCAGTCCCCGCACCACCTGAGGCCGTTCACCCGGATCGGGCGGCGGCTGCCCGCGCACTCGACCGCGCTCGGCAAGGCGCTGCTGGCCACCCACGACGACGAGCAGGTGCGCGAGCTGCTCCCGGAGACCCTGCCGGCGCCGACCGGGCACACGGTCACCGATCGCGAGGAGCTGATCGAGGAGCTGCGCGCCGTCCGCGAGCGGGGCTTCGCGGTGGACCGCGAGGAGAACACGCTGGGGCTGAGCTGCTTCGGCGTCGCGATCCCCTACCGGACCCCGGCGCGGGACGCGGTCAGCTGCTCGGTGCCGGTGGCGCGGCTCACCCCGGCCCACGAGCGGGCGATCGGGGACGCGCTCCTGGAGGCGCGGGACCGGCTGGCCCTGGTGACCCGGCGCCTCTGATCCCGGGGGCCAGGCTGCTGAGGGGGCCTCCGGGCTCCCGGCGCCTCCGGACTCCCGGAGCCGGGGGTTCAGCGTCCGGCCAGGGCCGCCCGCCAGACCGGGCTGTCCACGTAGTGGTTGTCGTACCGCTCCGAGGACGCAGCGATCTCCTCGACGTCCGCCTCGCCGCGCGCGACCCGGCCGAGGAGGCGCAGGTAGTCGAAGCGGTCCGCGCCCGGCGTGAAGACGAACAGGACGTCGGCCTCCGCGCCGGGCGCGGCCGCGAAGGCGTGCGGGGTGTGCGGCGGGACCAGCAGGAAGTCCCCCCGCTCCAGGACGGTCAGCTCCTCGCCGACGAGGACCTGGAGGGAGCCGCCGAGCACGAAGAACATCTCCGAGGCCCGGGTGTGGAAGTGCGCCGGGGCGCCGACCGCCCCCTTCGCGAACGAGGAGCGGTAGCTGGTGAGCCGGCCGCCGGTAGCGCCGGAGTCGGCGAGGAGGGTCATCACGCTGCTCGGGTCGGCGGTGGTCTCGGCGTCGGCGGCGCGGGTGAGGAGCGGGGCGAAGGGCGCGGTCTCGTTCATGAACACCACCCTAGGGCGTCATTGGCCCCGGGAACGGGTGCAATCCGGCGCCGGAATCACGGGCCAATCGCCCTCCTGGACCGGCGCCCCGAGGGGTCCGCTACGACCGCGTCGCCGTCCCGCAGCCCGTCCCGCCCCGGCCCTCGCCCAGCGGCTCCGTGCGGGCGTAGGGGTCGACCTTCCCGCCGTCCGGATCGGTGTCCACCGCTCCCCCGCCGAATTCCGGCCGGAAGTAACCGGTGGGGGCGCCGCAGCCGCCGTTGGTCATGTGGAGCTTGTACGACAGGAGGGTGAGGGTGCCCTCCTCGGTGGCCACCTTCGCCGGGTCGTCCCAGCTCACCACGGTCTCCCGCCGCGCGATCACGCGCACGACCTCGTCGCCGCCGCCGGCCGGGGCGACCGGGTACACGTACGTGACGTCGGCGGTCACCTCCAGGGCTCCGAGCCTCCCCTCCCGGTAGGAGAGCCGGCCCCGGGTCCTGACCTCGTCCCCGACGAGGCGGGCCTGCGCCGGGTCGAAGCGGCTGAAGAGCAGCAGCGGGTCGTGGTCCTCGTCCGGGGTGCGCAGCGCGGTCGACACGAAGTCCGTGACGTCCTTCTGGCGCGGGTTCATCAGGGCGATGGCCCTCTCCGGACGGGCGCCCCGCAGCACCGCCGGGTCCAGGCCGGACGCGGCGAGGAAGTCACGCGTGCGCGTGAGGGCCCGCGTCACCTCCGCCTTCGTCAGCCGGCCGGTGGCCCCGGCCCCGGGCACGGTGATGCCGGCCGTACCGCTCGCCCAGCGCGCCGCCGGGGAGCCCCGGAACGGGTCGTCGGGCGTGGCCCGCCCGTCCGCCTCGGCGGGAGGGGCCTCCGTCGGCCGCTCCGTCTCCTGCGCGAGGGGCGCGCCGGCCCGGTCCCCGCCGCCGGACCAGCCGACGACGCCTCCCGGGTCCACCGCCACGAACAGCAGCGCGAGGGCGGCCGCGAAGCCCGCCACGTACCGGCCCTTCCGGCGCCGGGGCCGTACGGGCGGGGACGTGGGCGCGCGCCACGGCGCCGGCTCCGCGGGCTCCGTCCGCAGCCGGGCCGCCGTCTCGCGGGCCCGTGCGGACGGCTCCTTCGGCGCGTCCCCCGCGCCGGCGGCCGAGGTCCGGAGGAACTCCTCCCACACCTCGTCCGGCACCGACGAACCGTCCCGGTCCCCGCTCACGTCCGACCCCTCCCCGTTCCCACGCGTTTCCGGCCCCCTCCCCGGGGCCTCCGCATGATCGCACAGCCGACCGAACGGATCCGGACATGAAGGTTCGCTGAGAAACGGGACACATCCGGAACGTCCGCCGCCGGTCCGTTCGTCCGGACAAGTGCGATGAACAAGACGATCAGGCACACCTCGGTCTTCGTGCTGCTCCTCGTGCTCGCCCTCCTCGGCCGGGCCACGTGGGTGCAGGCGTACGAGGCCAAGGCGCTCGCGGACGACCAGAAGAACCGGCGGAAGACGATCGCGCAGTACGCGCAGCCGCTCGGGAACATCGTCGTGGCCGGCTCCCCGGTCACCGGCTCGGAGAGGAACGGAGGGGGGACGGACCTGGAGTACCGGCGGACCTACACGGACGGCGAGCTGTACGCGGCCGTCACCGGCTACAGCTCGCAGGCGTACGGCGCCACCCAGCTGGAGGGCATCTACGCGGACGTCCTCGACGGCACCGACGAGCGGCTGAGGAACCCGCTGGACGCGGTGACCCGCAAGCAGCAGGAGCCGGGCACGGTCCTCACCACGATCGACCCCGCCGTGCAGAAGGCCGCCTACCGGGCGCTCGGGAACAAAAAGGGCGCGGCCGTCGCCGTCGACCCGGTCAGCGGCCGGATCCTCGCCCTGGCCTCCACGCCGTCCTACGACCCGTCGAAGATCTCCGGGACGAACGACGGGGCCGCCTGGCAGGCGCTGACCGGCGACGAGGACAAGCCGCTGGTCAACCGGGCGCTGCGGCAGCCGCTGCCGCCCGGCTCCACCTTCAAGCTGGTCGTCGCGGCGGCGGCCCTGGAGGACGGCCTCTACCGCTCGGTGGACACGGCGACGGAGAGCCCCGACCCGTACACGCTGCCGCACACCCGGACCGTGCTGAGGAACGAGAACGCGTCCGCGCCCTGCGAGAACGCCACGATCCGCACCGCGCTGCGGTACTCCTGCAACAACGTCTTCGGCAAGATGGCCGCCGACCTGGGGCGGGACAAGGTGCGGGCCATGGCGGAGAAGTTCGGCTTCAACGACGCCGGGCTCGACGTCCCGGTCCGGGCGTACGCGAGCGTGTACCCGTCGAAGGCGGACCCGGCGCAGACGGCGCTCACCGGCATCGGCCAGTTCGACGTGACGGCCACCCCGCTCCAGATGGCCATGGTGTCGGCGGCGATCGCCAACGACGGCCTCCTCGCGGCCCCGCACATGGTGTCGGAGGTCGTCGACTCCGACGGCGACGCGCTCGCCTCCTTCGAGGACGGGGACACCCGGCGGATCGTCTCCTCCTCGACGGCCGGACAGCTGCGCAGCGCGATGGTGACCGTGGTGGAGGAGGGCACAGGCACGAACGCGGCGGTCGCCGGGGCGGAGGTCGGCGGCAAGACGGGCACGGCCCAGCACGGCGAGAACAACAGCAAGACGCCGTACGCCTGGTTCACCTCGTACGCCAAGGACCCCTCGACCGGGAAGCAGGTCGCCGTCGCGGTGATGATCGAGGACTCGGGCGCGGCCCGCTCCGAGGTCAGCGGCAACGGCCTGGCGGCCCCGGTGGCACAGAAGATGATGGCGGCGGCCCTGAAGTGACGCCGGTGTGACGACGGTGGCGCCGAAGTGACGGTGGGCGGGGCCCGATTGGCCGTCGGGCCCCGTCACGCGGTATGCAGGGGCGCGCTCCCATCCGAGCACACATTCGATCCCGTACCCCTGCTTCCCCCTCACGGAGGACCGCCGTGCGTCTGCCCCGTTCCCTGTCCGGCTGGACCATGGCGGTCTTCGGCGTGCTCGCCGCCGCGCTCGGCGTGGTGGGCCTGGTCGCCCCGGACGCCCTGCTCACGGTCATGGGCTTCGAACCGGTGCCCGACGGCGGGCGGTCGGACGGCGACCACACCCTGGTCTTCCTGACGGCCTCCTCGATGGCCGCGCTCAACATGGGCGTCTACTACGTCCTGGCCTCGCTCGCCGACTGGAAGCCGTTCTTCCGCTGGACGGTCCCCTTCCGCCTCCTCACCTGCGCGGTCTTCACCCTCGCCGTCGTCACCGGCCGCGCCCCGGCCGGCTTCCTGGGCGTGGGCCTGTGGGAGGGGCTCGGCGCGCTCGTGACGGGGGCCGCGCTGCGGTACGAGAAGAGGGCCCGCACGGACGCTCCCTAGGGGGTGTCCGGAAAGTCCTGTGCGGTGTCCGCGGTGTCCGGTGCGTGCGGTCGGCACGCCGGGCGGAAGCCCTCGTACGGGACGTACTCGGGCTTTCGCCCGGTGGGGCGAGAGTGCGTGCCGGGCGCCGCGGGCGCCGTGCGGGACCTTCCGGACACCCCCTAGGTGCGGCGCGGCCTCCGGGCGGGGAGCATGGAGGAAAAGCACGGGCGCGGCGGGAGGAGGCAGGGTGACGGCCGGTTCCTTCCCTGGGACGGCGGGGCGGGTCGGGGTGCCCCTGGGCGGCAAGGGGCTGCTCGACGTGCTCGGGGTCGCGGCCGTCGTCCTGGACGCGCGCGGCCGGATCGTGCTGTGGAGCCCGCAGGCCGAGGCCCTCTTCGGCTTCCGCGCCGAGGAGGCCCTCGGCCGGTACGTGGCGCCGCTGATCGTCGCCGAGGACCACCGCGAGGAGGCGATGCGCCTCTTCGGCGAGGTGCTCGCCGCCGGCACGACCTGGGCGGGCACCTTCCCCGTACGGCACAAGGACGGCACCACCCGGCGGGTGGAGTTCCGCAACATGCGGCTCACCGACGACCTGGGCGGGCTCTACGCCCTGGGGATCGCCGCCGACCACTCCGTCGTCGAGCGGGTCGAGGCCGAGCTGGCCCTCTCCGACCGCCTCGTCTCCCAGTCCCCGATCGGCCTCGCCGTCTTCGACACCGCGCTGCGCTTCGTGCTGGTGAACCCGGCCCTGGAGCGGATCAACGGCATCCCCGCCGCGCTGCACGCCGGGCGGCGGATCTCCGACATGCTGCCGGGGATCGACGCGCCGGGGGTGGAGGAGGTGCTGCGGACGGTCCTGGAGACGGGCGAGCCGCTGCTCGACCACTCCACGGTGGGCCGGACCCCCGCCGACCCGGACCACGACCACGTCTGGTCGGTGTCCTTCTACCGCCTCGAAGGGGGCGAGGGCCGGGTCCTGGGCGTGGCCGCGTCGGTGATCGACGTGACCGAGCGGCACCGGGCGGACGCGGAGGCGGACCGCTCCCGGCGGCGGCTCGCGCTCATCGCGGACGCCTCGGCCCGGGTCGGCACCACCCTGGAGGTGGAGCGGACCGCCGACGAGCTGGCCTCGGTGGTGGTCCCGGCGCTCGCGGACATCGCCGCCGTCGACGTCCTCGACTCCGTCCTGTCGCTGCGCAGGCCCGGCGCGCCCGACGAGGGGCCCGCGCTGTTCCGGGCGCTCGCGGTGAAGGCGGCGGGGCGCACGGAGGCGCTGCCGGCCGCCGACCCGCCGGGGTCGGTCGCGATGTACGGAGCGGACCGGCTGGTCACCCGGTGCGTGCACACGGGCCTGCCGGTCCTGGTGGAGCGGGTCGGCCCCGGGGACCTGTCCCGGATCGCGCGGAGCCCGGAGGCGGCGGAGATGCTGGCCAGGGCCGGGGTCCACTCGTACCTGGCGGTGCCGCTGATCGCGCGCGGCGAGGTGCTCGGCGCGCTCGACATGAAGCGGGACCGCAACGCGCTGCCGTTCGACGGGGACGACGTGCTGCTCGCGACGGAGCTGGCGGCCCGGGCGGCGGTGAGCATCGACAACGCGCGGTGGTACCAGAGCGTGCGGAACTCGGCGGTGACGCTCCAGCGCAGTCTGCTGCCGGGGGCGCCACCGGCGCGGGCGGGCTTGGAGGTGGCGACCCGCTACCAGCCGGCGCAGGCGTCCAGCGAGGTCGGCGGGGACTGGTACGACGTGATCCCGCTGCCCGACGACAAGACGGCGCTCGTCGTCGGGGACGTGATGGGCAGCGGGATCGACGCGGCGGCGACGATGGGCCGGCTGCGGACGGCGACCTGCGCGTTCGCGGACCTCGACCTGTCCCCCGCGCAGGTGCTGCGGCACCTGGACCGGATCACGGAGGGCCTGGAGCACTACATCGCGACCTGCCTCTTCGCCGTGCACGACCCCGTCCGGCAGCGGTGCCGGATCGCGAACGCGGGCCATCTGCCGCCCGTGCGGGTCCCGGTGGACGGTCCGGCCGAGCTGGTGCGGCTCTCGACCGGGGTGCCGCTGGGGGTGGGCGGCGGCACCTTCCGCACGGCCCGGGTGCCGTTCCGGCCCGGGGACCGGCTGGTGCTCTACACGGACGGGCTGATCGAGACCCGTGACGAGGCGATCGACGAGCGGCTCGCGCTGCTCGTGGGCCTCCTCGACGAGGCGCGCGGCCCCCTTGAGGAGACGTGCGACCTGCTGCTGAAGGCGCTGCGCCGGCCGGGCGCGCCGGACGACGTGGCGCTCCTGATCGCCCGGAGCACGGGATGACCTCGCGGAAGCGGCGGAACGGCCCGGGACCCGGCACCGGCACCGGCACCGGCACCGGCACCGGCCAGAAGAGCACGCGGGCGCGGCGGGGGAAGGAGCAGGGGCAGAAGCGCGGGACGGGGCTGCGGAGCGTCGCCGGGCAGGTCTTCGCCCTGGAGGCGCTGATCGCGCTCCTGGTGATCGTGGCGGCGGCGTTCGTCACGTTCTACCAGGAGCGGCGGGACACCGAGCGGGACGCCCGGGCCCGCTCGCTCGCCGTCGCGGAGGCGCTCGCGAACGCCCCGGGCATCGACGCGGCGCTGGCCTCGCCCGATCCGACGGAGCGGCTCCAGGACGAGGCGGAGGCGATCCGGCGGGCCACGCGGCTGGACTTCATCGCGATCCTGGGGCCGGACGGGATGCGGTACACCGACTCGCAGCCGGACCTGATCGGCCGCAGGGCGGTCGGCGACCTCTCGCGGGCGGCGGTGGACGGCGAGTCGTACACGGAGATCTTCCAGGGCGCGCCGAACGACGCGGTGCGGGCCGTGGTCCCCGTGGTGAACGACCGGGGCAGGATCGTCGGCCTGGTGACCAGCGGCATCGAGGTGGAGAACATCGCGCACTCCGTCCAGAACCGGCTGCCGCTGCTCGCCGGGGCGGCGGGCGGCGCGCTCCTGGTGGCCGTGGGCGGGGCGGCCCTGGTGAGCCGGCGGCTGCGGCGGCAGACGCACGGCCTCGGGCCGGCCGAGATGACCCGGATGAAGGAGCACCACGAGGCGGTGCTGCACGCCGTGCGGGAGGGGGTGCTGATCATCGACTCCGACCACCGGCTGCTGCTCGCCAACGACGAGGCGCGCCGGCTGCTCGGCCTCGGGCCGGAGTCCGAGCAGCGGCACGTCTCGGAGCTGGGCCTGGACCCGCGTACGGTCGAGCTCCTGGAGTCCGGGGAGGCGGCGACCGACGAGGTCCACCGGGCGGGCGACCGGCTGCTCGCGGTGAGCGTGCGGCCCACGCTGCCGCACGGCTCCGAGTCCGGCTGCGTGATGACGATGCGGGACACGACCGAGCTGGCCTCGCTGTCCGGCCGGGCGGCGGTGGCCCGGGGCCGGCTCCAGCTGCTGTACGAGGCGGGGGTCCGGATCGGGACGACCCTGGAGGTCGTGCGGACGGCGGAGGAACTGGCGGAGGTGGCGGTGCCGCGGTTCGCGGACTTCGCCACGGTGGAGCTGCTCGAACCGGTGCTGCGCGGCGAGGAGCCCTCCGAGCTGGTGGAGACGGCGGCCTCGTCGGCGGAGATGCGGCGGACGGCGCTGAGCGGGGTGCGGCAGGACCAGCCGCTCCAGCCGGTCGGGGACACCGTCCGCTTCGACGTGCCCAGCACCCCGATGGCCATGTCCCTGGCCACCGGGCACGCGGTGGTGCAGCCGGAGCTGGCCGCGGCGGAGGGCTGGCGGGCGCAGGATCCGGAGGGGGCGGCGCAGGCCCTCGCGTACGGGATGCACTCGCTGCTCACGGTGCCGCTGCTGGCCCGCGGGGTGGTCCTCGGGATGGCGAACTTCTGGCGGGCGGACACGCCGGAGCCGTTCGGGGAGGAGGACCTGTCCTTCGCGGAGGAGCTGGCGGCGCGGGCGGCGGTGGCGATCGACAACGCGCGCCGGTTCACCCGGGAGCACGCGATGGCGGTGTCGCTCCAGCGGAGCCTGCTGCCCCGGGCGCTGCCGGAGCAGAGCGCGGTGGAGGTCGCGTACCGCTACCTCCCGGCGAAGGCCGGGGTGGGCGGCGACTGGTTCGACGTGATCCCGCTGCCGGGGGCGCGGGTGGCGCTCGTGGTGGGGGACGTGGTGGGGCACGGGCTGCACGCGGCGGCCACCATGGGGCGGCTGCGCACGGCGGTGCACAACTTCTCGACCCTGGACGTGCCGCCGGACGAGCTCCTCGGCCACCTGGACGAGCTGACGGGCCGGATCGATCCCCGGGAGTCGGAGGGGACGGACGGGGAGGGGCGGCGGCGCGACGAGGGGATCACGGGCGCGACCTGTCTGTACGCGATCTACGATCCGGCGTCCGGTCTGTGCACGGTGGCGAGCGCGGGCCATCCGGGGCCCGCGCTGGTGTCCTCCGACGGACGGGTGGAGTTCCCCGAGCTGTCGCCGGGGCTGCCGCTCGGGCTCGGTCTGGGCGAGGCGCCGTTCGCGTCGACGGAGCTGCGGCTGCCGGCGGGGAGCAAGCTGGTGCTCTTCACCGACGGGCTCCTGGAGGACCACGGCCGGGACTTCGACACGGGGCTCGGGATGCTGCGGTCCACGCTCACCCGTCCGGACCGGAACCCGGAGCAGACCTGCGCGGACGTCCTGGCGACGCTCCTGCCGCCCTCGCCGCGCGACGACATCGCGCTCCTGGTGGCGCGGACCCGGCTGCTCGACCGGGAGCGGATCGCCGAGTGGGAGGTGGCGCGGGACCCGTCGGCGGTGTCGCCGGTGCGGAACGCGGCGGCGGCGAAGCTGTCGGAGTGGGGGCTCGACGGGCTCGCGTTCTCGGCGGAGCTGATCCTGAGCGAGCTGATCACGAACGCGGTGCGGTACGGCGCGGATCCGGTGCGCGTACGGCTGCTCCACGACCGGACGCTGATCTGCGAGGTGTCGGACGGCAGCAGCACCTCGCCGCACCTGCGGCACGCGGCGGCGACGGACGAGGGCGGGCGCGGGCTCTACCTGGTCGCGCAGTACGCGGAGCGCTGGGGCACCCGGTACGGCCGGCGCGGCAAGACGATCTGGGCCGAGCTGCGGGCGGGCGCGGGCGGCCCCGAGCCGGCGGAGGCGGCGGAGGCGGCGATGCCGGACCTGGACGCGCTGGAGGACCTGGCCTGGTGAGCACCGGGCTCCGTCAGGGGGTGTCTGACAAATGAGCGCGGGCATTGGTCAGACACCCCCCAGGGTGCGCGGACGGCGGACACGCGTACGCACGGCGGTTGTGGGCCGCGGTGGGGGTCCCGTTCACCGCGGTGCCGATCGGCTCGGGCCCCGCGCTGTTCCCGATGCCGGAAGACGACGAGCGGTGCGCCCGGGGACCGGTCCGGGGGCCCGGAGGGCTGCGGGGGATCCGGAACCAGGCGTTCCCCCCGGCCACCGTCTGCGAGTTCGAGCGGGGGGACGTGTCCTCGCCCGGCAGCGCGCGGGTCCTCGGCGCCCTCCTCCGGATCGCCCTGATGGCCCTGGCCGTCTGCCCGTTCGGCGGACGGGGACCGGGGTCACCAGCCGCCCAGGACGCCGGAGCACTCCTTCTTCCCGCCGCAGGCGACCTGCCGGGACGCGAGCGGCGAGACGGAACGCCTCGCCTCCGGCCGACTGTCCTCGCTGACGGCGCTGCTCGCCCTCCCCGCCCTCGCCGCGGGCGTCGGTTTCGCCCTCGCGCGGCGCCGCCGCCGGGAGGAGGAGCGCTCCCACAAAATCCCTTGACCACCCGTCAGACGACTTCCTAGCGTGTCCCCGGCCGCACGGGCGGCGCGCGAACGGTCCTCCCGGCGGAGGAACGGCTCCGCGTCCGTCCCCGCACCGACCGAAGGAGAGACGCCGCATGACCCGTCCCCTCGCCCTCGTGACCGGGGTCGGCCGTACCGTCGGCATCGGCGCGGCCGTCGCCCGGCGCCTCGCGGAATCGGGCTGGGACCTCGTCCTCACCCACTGGACCCCCTACGACCTGCGCATGGAGTGGGGCGTCGAGCGGGGCGCGACCGAGGCGGTGCTCCGCGACCTCGCCGACCGGGGCGCGACCGCCGAGGCCGTCGAGGCCGACCTGGCCGACCCCGAGGCCCCCGCGTTCGTCCTCGACACCGCCGAGCGGCGCTTCGGCCGTCCGGTCACGGCCCTCGTCCTGTGCCACTGCGAGTCGGTCGACTCCGGTCTGCTCGACACCACGGTCGAGAGCTTCGACCGCCATTTCGCGGTCAACGCGCGCGCGTCCTGGCTGCTGATCCGGGAGTACGGCCGGCGGTTCACCGGCACCCCGGGCACCGGCCGCGTCGTCGCGCTGACCAGCGACCACACCGTGGGGAACCTCCCGTACGGGGCGAGCAAAGGCGCCCTGGACCGCATCACCCTGGCGGCCGCCCAGGAGCTCGCGCACCTCGGGGTCACCGCGAACGTGGTCAACCCGGGCCCGGTGGACACCGGCTGGATGTCCGAGGAGCTGCGGGAGGAGGTCGTCCGGAAGACCCCGCTCGGCCGCCTCGGCACCGCGCGGGACGCGGCGCACCTGGTGGACTTCCTCTGCTCGCCCGAGGGCCAGTGGGTCAACGGGCAGCTGCTGACGGGCAACGGCGGCCTGGTCTGAGCCCGGGGCGCGCCGCGGGAGCTACGCAGGACCCGGCCGGACTGATACGGGGGAGCCGGCCGGGTCCGGGTGACCGTCCGCACGGGCGGACCGGACCAGCTCACCGTAGGCCCGGCCGAAGATCGTCGCGAGCCGCGGAACGCGGGGCCTGTCCGGAATGCGCGACGGATCGGGGCGGCGGAAGCACTCCCCGGCCGGGGGACGCGCCCCCGGCGGCCCGAGCCCGTCCGGCGGCCCCGGCCGGCACCCCGCCCGGCGGGCCCGGCCGGGTCCGGCGGACGGCTTTGGCGCGATACCGCCGCCGGGCCCGCCGGGGCGCCCCCCGGGGCCGCTCCCGTCAGCGCCCCGCACGCAGCGTCCGGGACGGGTACTCGCCGTACTTCTCGCGGTAGCGCGCCGCGAACCGGCCCTGGTGGCCGAAGCCCCAGCGCCAGGCCACCTCGCTCACGCTCACCTCGTCCGGCGCGGCCGCCCGCAGCTCCTCGCGGACCCGGTCGAGGCGGACCTCCCGCACGTACGCCATCGGGGACATCCCCACGTACTCCCGGAAGGACTCCTGGAGGCGGCGCACGCTCACCCGGGCCAGGGCGGCGAGCTCGGTCGTGGTGAACGGGTGCTCGGGGCGCTCCCGCACCGCGTCCATCACCCGCTTGACCGGGGCCGGGCGCCGGGCCTCCCCCGGACGGTCGAGCGCCTCGCGCCAGGGGTGCTCGGCGGCCAGGAGCAGGCCGTTGAGCAGCGCCTCCTGGAGGGGGCCGGCCACCAGGGCGTGCCGGGCGAGGCCCTCCCCGGTCAGTGCCCCGTACGCGACCTGGCGGGCGAAGCGCACCCAGCTCAGGCCGGGGCCGCGCGTGATGTCCAGGCGGGGCGCGAAGACGAGCGGGCCGCGCGGCGGCCGTCCCGTCAGCTGTTCGAGGCGCTCGCGCAGCGCGGCCGCCCCGATCTTCACCGCCAGGGTCCGGCAGTCGCCGCTCCAGCGGTCCAGGAAGGTGTCCCCCGCCGGGTCGAGCAGCAGCGCCTCGGAGGCCGTCGCGACGAGCGGCGGGCCGCCGCCCTGGCGCAGCTCCATCGTCCCGGTCAGCGGGGCGTTCAGGTGGTAGGCGCCCAGCTCGCCGAAGCTCATCCGGACGTCGGCCCCGCAGCTGAGGTCGCCGATGACCAGCGGCCCGAGGGCGACGGTGTCGAACCGCGCCGCGAAGGGGCGCGACCCGCGTTCGACCAGGTCCATGCGGCTCGTGTAGTACCGCGCGTCGAGCTCCTCGCGCGCCTCGTCCACGTCCCCCGTCCGGAACGAGTCCCCGCCCTCCGGCCTCGCCCGCCCCACCGCGTCCGCCGTCGTTCCCCAAGCCCCCACTGCACCCATGGAGCGAAAGAATATTCATATGACGGATCTGACCGGGAACGGCAGGATGCCCGTCATGCCACGACCTCATGGATTCACCTACGAGCGGCGGCCCGACGGCTCCGTCGTCCTCACCCACCGGGGCCGCGCCGCGGGCGTGCTGCGCGGCGGGCGCGCCGAGAAGTTCCTGGCGGAGGTGGAGTCGGGCGACGCCCAGCTGGTCATGGCCCGCTGGACGGGCTCGTACCGCTTCGGGAACGAGCGGCAGGCCAGGAACCACCCCCGTAATCAGGGTGGCCGAACCGGGCGAAGGTAAGGGAACGGCAAAGGGGCCCGGATCGTTAGCCCTGGCATGACCGCTATGACCCCCGGCTCGAACATCCCTCTCACCGCCACGCGCGTGGCGGTGGACGTCGCCGCCCCGGTGCGGCTCGACGTCTCGGGCCTGCTGCTCGGCGCCAACGGCAAGGTGCGCTCGGACGACGACTTCATCTTCTACAACCAGCCGGCCGGGCCCGGTGTCACCTACCGCTCCGGCGGCGGGACCGCGCCCGACGCGATCCTGGTCGACACCGGCGCCCTGCCGGCCGGCGTCGAGAGGATCGTCGTCACGGCGAGCCCGGACGCCGCGGGCCAGACCTTCCAGGGCGTCGAGCCCACGGCGACGATCCGCGACGCGGACGGCGGCGGCGTGCTCGCCACCTTCACCCCGCCGCGGCTCGCCACGGAGACGGCGCTCGTGGTCGTCGAGATCTACCTGCGCAACGGCGCGTGGAAGGCCCGCGCGGTGGGCCAGGGCTACGCGAACGGGCTCGCCGGCATCGCGACCGACTTCGGCGTCTCGGTGGACGAGGAGCCGACCGCCGCCCCGGCCCCGGCTTCGGCCCCGGCTCCGGCTGCGCAGGCCGTCCCGCCGACGCCCCCGGCCCCGCCCGCGCCGCCCGCTCCCCCGGTGGACCCCCGGCTCGCCGCCCCGGCCCCGGCCGCCCCCGCGTCCACCGGCAAGATCAACCTGGACAAGGGCCGGGTCAACCTCCAGAAGAACCAGACGGTGTCCCTGGTCAAGGGCGGCCGTCCGCTGCTCTCCCAGGTCAAGATGGGCCTCGGCTGGGAGCCCGCCCACCGGGGCAAGGACATCGACCTGGACGCGTCCGTCATCGCGTACGGACCCCAGCGCAACCACCTGGACAGCTGCTACTTCGGCAAGCTGGCCATCCTCAACGGCTCGGTCAAGCACTCCGGCGACAACCTCACCGGCGAGGGCGCGGGCGACGACGAGGTGATCGTCGTCGACCTGGGCCGGCTGCCCGCCGAGGTCTCCGGCCTCGTCTTCACGGTCAACTCCTTCTCCGGCCAGAAGTTCACCGAGGTCGCCAAGGCCTACTGCCGGCTGATCGACGCGGCGACGGGCGAGGAGCTGGTCCGCTTCGACCTGACCACCGCCGAGCCGCAGACCGGCGTGATGATGGCGAAGCTCATCAAGCAGTTCTCCGGCGAGTGGGAGATGACGGCGATGGGCGAGTTCGTGAAGTCGCGGACCGTCCGGGGCATGGTGAAGCCGGCCGCCCAGGCCCTCTGAGCGACCGGAGAAGAGGGCTCCCGGGACGTCCCGGGAGCCCTCTTCCGCGCGGTGGACGGGTCGCGGGGGCCGCCTTCCCGCGCCGCGGCGAGCCCGCCCGGAGGCCACCGGCACACCGCCGGGGGCCGGACGACGCCGGGCGTACGGTCACTCCCGGCGTACGGTCACTCCCGGCTTACGGTCACTCCCGGCACCCGGCCGCTCCGGACGCCCGGCCGCTCCCCGCGCCCGGCGGGAGGCGACGTGCCGTCAGGAGGCGGCACACGGCAGGAGGCGGCGGGTCGTCAGGAGGCGGCACACGGCAGGAGGCGGCGGGTCAGGAGCCCGACCGGGAGCGGGCCTTGAAGGCGGCCTTGCGGGCGTCCTTCGCCACGCCCTTGTCCCGGTGCAGCCGGCCCATCGCCTCCAGGACCTCCGCCGTCGCCGGGTGCTCCACCCGCCAGGCCGCCTCGAAGAAGCCGCCGTGGCGCCCGGTGAGGCCCTCGATCAGCTCCTGGAGCTCCTCCAGGTCGCCGTCCGCGTCGAGCTGGGCCGCGATCGTGTCGATCGCCAGCCAGAAGATCATCGACTCCGGCGGCGCGGGCACGTCCGCCGCGCCCCGCTCCGCGAGCCAGACCCGCGCCAGGCCGCCGAGTTCCGCGTCGTCCAGGACCTCCCGCACGGCGGGCTCCGCCTCCGGGCCCACCAGGGAGAGCGTCTGCTGGCAGTGGAGGCGCCGGAGCGGGGAGCCCGCGTCGGAGCCGCGGGCGGCGTGCAGCAGTTCGCGGGCCGCCCCGAGGGCGTCGCGGCCGGCCAGCCAGGCGGCGGTCTCCTCGCGGGCCGCGGCCTCCGGGTAGCCCGCGATCCCGTCGAGGAGGGCGTCGGCGCCCTTGTCGGCCAGGTCGCCGACGGCGGGCGCGTCGACGCCGGCCTCCAGCATCCGGGCCCGGACGCCGTAGAGGCCGAGCGGGGTGAGCCGGACCATGCCGTAGCGGGTGACGTCCTCGTCGTCGACGGAGACGGCGGGCTCCTCGCCCTCCTCGACCATCAGGGCCTCGTCCAGGGGCTGGTACTCCACGAGCCCGATCGGCTCAAGGAGCCGGAACTGCTCGTCCAGCCGCATCATCGCGTCGGAGACCTGCTCCAGGACGTCGTCGGTGGGCTCGCCCATGTCGTCGGGGACGACCATCGACGCGGCGAGCGCGGGCAGCGGCACCGGGCCCTCGCCGGCCCCGCCCTCGCTGACGGTCAGCAGGTAGAGGTTGCCGAGCACGCCCTCCAGGAACTCCGCCTCGGCCTCGGGGTCCCAGTCGAGGGCGTCGACGTCGATCTCGCCGTCCTCCCCGATGAGGTCGTCGAGGTCGTCGAGGACGGGGGCGACGGCGTCCGCGAAGACGGTGTCGAAGCCGTCCAGCCAGAGCGCGAGCACGTCCCGGGGCGAACCGCCGGCGAGGAGCGCCAGGTTCTCGCCGGGCGCGGCCCGCCCGGGGGCGTCCTCCCCGCCGGCCTCTCCCGCCGCCTCGCCGTCCTCGACCTCCACGAGGCCGGTGTCGACGGCGAGCCGCCAGGCGTCGCCCGCCCGGAGCTCGCCCTCCTCGTCGGCGGAGAGGCCCAGGGCCTCGGCGGCCGCCGGGAGCTGCTCGTCGACGAGTTCGCCGCCCGCGTCGACCCGGGTGTCGGGCCCGGCCCAGCGGGCGAGCCGTGCCGCGTCGGCGAGGAGGGGGGCGGCCAGGGCGTCCCGCGCCAGCTCCGCGTCCGCACGCAGCCGAACGGGGGGAAGGGTGGGGTGGTCCGCTGACATCTGGGGGGTCTCCTCGGCGCGTACGGGGTGAGCGGGGGAACGGGGGCTCGGAAGAGCGGTCTCGGAGAGTGGTCTCGGAGAGCCGTCCCAGCGTAGACGCATCCGGGGGGAGGTCCGCCGGTTCACCGGCCCGTCAGCCTTCGTACACCCGTCGACCCTTGACAAGTGGGGTGCCCTGCCAAGAGATTGACGCGCGTAGACCCATCTGCCGTTCCTCCAAGCACCCTCGGAGTCCCTGATGTCTTCCTCCATACCGAGAAGCGCGGCCGTCGCCGCCGTCGTGTCCGCAGCCCTGGCCGCCGGTCTGCTCGCCGGTTCGGCGAGCGCGTCCGCCGAGGACGGCGCGGGTGTCCGCATCCACGACATCCAGGGCACGACCCGCGTCTCGCCCCTGGTCGGGCAGCAGGTCACCGGTGTCACGGGCATCGTGACCGGCGTCCGCGCCTACGGCTCGCGCGGCTTCTGGATCCAGGACCCCACCCCCGACGCGAACCCGGCCACCAGCGAGGGCCTCTTCGTCTTCACCAGCTCCGTCCCGACCGTCGCCGTCGGCGACGCGGTGAGCGTGAACGGCACGGTCACCGAGTACGTCCCCGGCGGCCTCGCCTCCGGCAACCAGTCGCTGACGCAGCTCTCCAAGCCTGTCGTCACCGTCGTCTCGCAGGGCAACCCGGTGCCGGCCCCGGTGACGATCTCGTCCTGGTCCGTCCCCGGCGCGTACGCCCCGGAGGGCGACCCGGCCGCGGCCGGCTCGATCAACGGCCTGACCCTGAAGCCCCGGAAGTACGCCCTGGACTACTACGAGTCCCTGGAGGGCGCCAACGTCCGGATCGGCTCCTCGCGGGTGGTCGGCGCCACCGACCCGTACTCCGAGCTGTGGGTCACGGTGAAGCCGTGGGAGAACGCCAACCGGCGCGGCGGCACGGTCTACGGCTCGTACGAGGACCAGAACACCGGCCGCCTCCAGGTCCAGTCGCTGGTGCCGACCGCCCAGCAGCCGTTCCCCAAGGCGAACGTGGGCGACGTGCTGGCCGGCGCCACCGAGGGCCCGCTCGACTTCAACCAGTACGGCGGCTACACCCTGACGGCCCGCACCCTCGGCACGGTCGTGGACCGGGGCCTGAAGCGCGAGACCACGGACAAGCAGCGCGGGAACGAGCTGGCCGTGGCGACGTACAACGTCGAGAACCTCGACCCGGGCGACCCGCAGGAGAAGTTCGACGCGCTCGCGAAGGCGGTCGTGGAGAACCTCGCCTCGCCCGACGTCATCGCCCTGGAGGAGATCCAGGACGACAACGGCGCCAAGAACGACGGCACCGTGACGGCCGGTCAGACGGTGAAGAAGTTCACCGACGCGATCGTGGCGGCCGGCGGCCCGGCGTACGAGTCGCGCTCGGTCGACCCGGAGAACAACAAGGACGGCGGCGAGCCCGGCGGCAACATCCGTCAGGTCTTCCTCTTCAACCCGGCGCGGGTCTCCTTCACCGACCGCCCGGGCGGCGACGCCGCCACCGCGACCGGCGTCACCGGCCGCAAGGGGCACGCGGCGCTGACCGTCTCCCCCGGCCGGATCGACCCGGCGAACGCGGCCTGGGCGGACAGCCGCAAGCCGCTCGCGGGCGAGTTCGTCTTCCGGGGCCGCACGGTCTTCGTGATCGCCAACCACTTCGGCTCGAAGGGCGGGGACGAGTCGATCGTCTCCCACCACCAGCCGCCGAACCGTTCCTCCGAGGCCAAGCGCCTGCTCCAGGCCCAGGCCGTCAACGGCTTCGTGAAGCAGCTCCTCGCGGTCGAGAAGCGGGCCGACGTGCTGGTGGTCGGCGACATCAACGACTTCGAGTTCTCCGGCACCACGAAGGCGCTGACGGCCGGCGGGGCGCTGTACCCGGCCGTGAAGTCGCTGCCGCGCGGCGAGCGCTACTCGTACGTGTACCAGGGCAACAGCCAGGTCCTCGACCAGATCCTGACCAGCCCGGGGATCCGCCGCTTCGAGTACGACAGCGTCCACGTCAACGCGGAGTTCGCCGACCAGGACAGCGACCACGACCCGCAGGTCCTGCGCTTCCGCCCGTAAGCGCCTCCGCAGGCCCCCTACGCGCCCGCGTCGAGACTCAGCGCGGGCGTGTACCACCGGGCGCCGGCGGGCCCGTCGGCCGGGACGTCCTCCCACTCGGTGAGGACGAGGACGCGGGTGCCGTCGGCGGACCGGTGGACGTGCGCCCCGATCCCGCCCCCGCTTTCGGGCTCGCCCCCGGTCTCGACGACCGAGACGGCCCCGGGCAGCGCGTCCCGGCCGGTCGTGCCGACCGGGCGGGGCGGCGCGTAGCGGTGCAGGACGACCCGCTCGACGCCGGGCACGGCCGCGTCGATCTCGGCGTTCCGGTCGTCGCGGTGGGTGCGGACGAAGTCCTCGTAGACCTCCTCGCCCGTCCACTGCGAGTAGTGCAGCAGCGTGTCCCCGTCCGTCCCGGCGTAAATGCTGTAGGAGAGCAGGCCCGGGTCGGGCCACTCCCGGGCCTCCCAGGTCTTCCGGACGGCCTCGACGGCGGCCCGCTGCCGCTCGGGCGTGCCGACCCGCCAGGTGCTGACGAGGACGGCGCCGACTCCGGGACGGTAGAGGTCGGGGCGGGCGTGGGGGTGCGCGACGGCGTGCATGGAAGGGTCTCCCGTTCTCGGAACTCCGTGTCGTGCGGACGACTCCACCGTCTTCCCTCAACCATGCTTGAGGTCAAGGGCTTCCGTGCACGCGTGCGCACCCTTCAGCAGCCCTTACCTTTCCGGCCAAGAAGATCTAAGTGGACCTTCACCGTCCGCCGCGCGCAGACTTCCGGCATGAGCACCGCACCTCCTTTCGGCCGCGCGCTCTGCGCGATGATCACCCCCTTCACCGCCGCCGGCGCGCTCGACCCCGACGCGGCGGGCGCCCTCGCCGTCCGGCTCGTGGCGGAGGGCTGCGACGGGCTCGTCCTCAACGGGACCACCGGCGAGTCCCCGACCACCACCGACGCCGAGAAGACCGCGCTGGTCCGCGCCGTCCGGGAGGCCGTGGGACCCGGCCCCTCGGTCCTCGCGGGCGTCGGCACCGCCGACACCGCGCACACCGCCGGGCTCGCCCGCGCGGCCGAGGAGGCGGGCGCGGACGGGCTGCTCGTCGTCACCCCGTACTACAGCCGCCCCCCGCAGGCGGCCGTCGAGGCGCACTTCCTGAAGGTGGCGGACGCGACCGGGCTGCCGGTGATGGTCTACGACATCCCCGGCCGCACCGGCACCCGCGTCGAGCCCGCCACGATGCGGCGGCTCGCCGCGCACCCGCGGATCGTGGCGGTGAAGGACTGCGCGTACGACCTGCTCGGCTCGGCCCGGCTGATCGCGGAGACCGGGCTCGCGTACTACTCGGGCTGCGAGGAGCTGAACCTGCCGCTGTACGCGGTGGGCGGCGCCGGGTACGTCAGTACGGTGGCGAACGTGGCGCCCCGTCAGCTGCGGGCGGTCCTGGACGCCTTCGACGCGGGCGACACCGCCGGGGCGGCCCGGCTGAACGCCCGGCTGCTGCCGCTCGCCGAGCGGATGATGGCCGCGGGCCTGCCGGGCACGGTGACCGTCAAGGCCCTCCTCGGCGGCCCGCCGCGGGACCCGCTGCTGCCCGCCGACCGGGAGACGGCCGACGGACTGCGCGCGCTCCACGAGGCGCTGCTGGCGGCGGATCAGGCGGAGTCCCCGCTGTAGGTGCCGCCGAGGATCGCGGCGTGTTCCAGGACGTCCTCCAGGGGGTCGTCGATCTGGCCGGTGGAGACCAGGGAGACGTTCGGGCCGTTGTGCGAGTGCAGGTGCGTCTCGTCCGCCGCCGCCGTCCCGGCGGACAGCAGGACCGCCACCGCCGCGCACACCCCGGTGGCCGTGTGCCTCGTCCTCATGTCGGCTCCTCGCCTCGTCTGCGTACGGGACTCTCCGCCCCGCACTGATAACGCAGCGTCACCGGATCGGTTGTCGTGCGCCCCGCGCGCGTGCTGCCGTGCGACGGGATCTCCACGGCGGCGTCCGGAGTTTCACGGCCCCGTCCCCGTCGCGCATCGTCCCGGGGCGGCGCGCGGCCTCCTGGTCGGCCTGGGGCCGCTCCGGGCGCCGGACGGCCGCCCGGCCGTGGGACGACGGCACGGGCGCGGTCGACACGTGGGTACGCGGCGGCCTCGGGCGGGCGCCTCGCGGCCCCGCGCGGGAAGCGGCCGACCGCCCTGCCGGCCGTCTGACGGCGGGGCGGGGGCGGTCAGTCGCCCACGGGGCCTCAGTTGTGGCTGTGCAGGACCTCGTTGAGGCCGCCCCAGACCGCGTTGTTCGGGCGGGCCTCGACGGCGCCGGTGACCGAGTTGCGGCGGAAGAGGATGTTCGAGGCGCCGGAGAGGTCGCGGGCCTTCACGATCTCGCCGTCGGGCATGGTCACCCGGGTGCCGGCCGTGACGTACAGGCCGGCCTCGACGACGCACTCGTCGCCGAGCGCGATGCCGACGCCCGCCTCGGCGCCGATCAGGCAGCGCTCGCCGATGGAGATGACGACGTTGCCGCCGCCGGAGAGGGTGCCCATGGTGGAGGCGCCGCCGCCGATGTCGGAGCCGTCGCCGACGACGACGCCGGCGGAGATGCGGCCCTCGACCATCGAGGTGCCGAGGGTGCCGGCGTTGAAGTTGACGAAGCCCTCGTGCATGACGGTGGTGCCGGCGGCGAGGTGGGCGCCGAGGCGGACGCGGTCGGCGTCGGCGATGCGGACGCCGGCGGGCGCGACGTAGTCGGTCATGCGGGGGAACTTGTCGATCGAGGTCACCTGGAGGTGCAGCCCCTCGGCGCGCGCGTTGAGCCGGACCTTCTCGACGTCGTCGACGGCGACGGGACCGAGCGAGGTCCAGGCGACATTGGCGAGGAGGCCGAAGACGCCGTCCAGGCTCTGGCCGTGCGGCTTGACCAGGCGGTGGCTGAGCAGGTGCAGGCGCAGGTAGGCGTCGTGGGCGTCGAGCGGCTTCTCGTCGAGCGAGGCGATGACGGTGCGGACGGCGACCACCTCGACGCCCCGGCGGGCGTCCACGCCGAGGGCCTTGACGGCGCCTTCGCCGAGGGCGTTGAGGGCCGCGTCGGGGTCGAGCCGCTCGGTGCCGGCGGGGCCGGGCTCGTCGGTCAGCTCGGGGGCGGGGAACCAGGTGTCGAGGACGGTGCCGTCGCCGGCGAGGGTGGCGAGGCCGGCGGCGACGGCGCCGGTGGTGCGAGGAGCAGTGGTCATGACGGAAAACCTAACCGGCGGGCCCCCGCCCGGGCCAACCGGTCTCAGGTGTCGGTCGGGCGCGCCGTCGGTTCGGACGAGCCGTGACGAGGGCGTTCCGGTGCTTCGTCCGGGGCCCGGGGATCCAGGATCCGGCCCAGCATCGCGCGCGCGTACTCCTCGTCGTACTCCCCGTCGGTGAGCAGGACCTGGAGGCAGACGCCGTCCATGAGGGCGACCAGGGCGCGGGCGGTGACGGGGTCGGTGCGGGGGGCCAGGGCGGCGGTCGCGGCCGCGGTCCACTCGGCGGCGACCGGGCGCAGGGCGGGGCGGCGCAGGGCGGCGAGGTAGAGCTCGTACTCCAGCTCCACGCCGGTGCGTTCGCCGCCCAGCCACTCCCCCAGGAAGCGGGCGAGGACGGCCGCGAGGTCGGCGTCCGGGGCGACGAGGGCGGAGCGCTCGCGCAGTTGGCGCCCGAAGTTCTCGTTGGCCGCGCGGAGGGCCGCGACGAGGAGTTCGTCGAGGGAGGCGAAGTGGTACGTGGTGGAGCCCAGCGGCACGTCCGCCTCGGCGGCCACCGTGCGGTGGCTGAGCCCGGCGATGCCGGCCCGTCCGACGACCCGGAGGGCCGCGTCCACGATGCGCGCGCGGCGGTCGGGGTCGTGGCGGCGGGGCCGGGCCATCAGTGGGCGCCGCCGAGGTTGAGGACGGCGACCCCGGCGACGATGAGGAGGATCCCGGCGACCTTGGCGAGGCTGAGGGTCTCGCCGAGGAAGAGGACGCCGATGGTGGCGACGGCGGCGGTGCCGACCCCGGACCAGATGGCGTACGCGGTGCCGACCTGGAGGGTCTTGAGCGCCTGCGCAAGGAGCGCGAAGGCGATCAGGTAGCCGACGCCGGTGACGAGCGAGGGCCAGAGCCTGCTGAAGCCGTCGCTGTACTTCATCGAGGTGGTGGCGAGGATCTCCGCCGCTATGGCGCCCGCCAGCAGTCCGTAACCCATGCGTACGATCGTACACATCGTTGCGTACGGGCGTACGCACAATTCCGTACGGGTGTGCGAGGCCGGACCGATACGGTGTCGCCCATGACCTATCCCACGGGGCCCTACGGCTACGGCCACGTCCCTCCGCCTCAGGCGCCGAAGCCCGGCGTGATACCCCTGCGACCGCTCTCCCTCAGCGAGATCCTGACGGGCGCCTTCAACACCCTCGGACGTCACTGGAAGCAGCTCGTCGGCGTCACCGCCGTCGCCTACGGGTTCGCCCTCCTGCTGACCGCCGCGGCGGTCGGCGTCGGCTATCTGGCCGTCGCGGACCACGTGTCCGACGTGTTCGACCTGCCGAGGGGCGAGGAACCGTCGCCGGACGACCTCCTGCCGATGCTGATCGCGTTCGGCTGCGTCTGGCTGGTCCTGGCGATCGGCGCGCTGGTCGCGAGCGCCGTGGTGTCGGCGGCGGTGCCCGTGGTCCTCCAGGAGGCGGTCCTGGGCGGCCGCGTCGCGTTCGGGACCGTGTGGGGGCGCGCGTGGGCGCGGATGCCCGCGGTCCTCGGCACGGTCTTCCTGACCGCGCTGTCCATGCTGGCGCCCCTCCTGCTCTTCGCCGGCCTGGCCGCCGGCCTGATGGCCCTGGTGATCGCCAACGACTCCGGCCCGGCCGCGTCGCTGCTGTTCATCCCCCTCTTCCTGCTGGTCCTCCCGCTCGCCGCCTGGCTCTGGGTGAAGTTCGCCCTCGCCCCGACGGCGGCGGTGATCGAGCGCCAGGGCGCCGTGGCGTCCCTGCGGCGGTCCTGGCGCCTGGTGACCGGCTCGTGGTGGCGGACCTTCGGCGGCCTACTGGTGACCGGCCTGATCACGGCCTTCGTCAGCGCGATCTTCCAGCAACTGCTCGGCACGCTGGTGAGCCTGCCCCTCGCCAGTGGTCCGGCGCCGGAGACGGCCGAGGAGTTCGTCGCCCTGATCGTGCCGATGGCGATCGTCATGGTCGTCGGATCGCTGATCGCCCAGGTGTTCTCCGCGCTCTTCCCGCCGCTGGTGTCCGGGCTGCTCTACATCGACCGGCGCATCCGCACGGAGGACCTGGCGACGGTGCTCGCCCGAACGGCGGAGGCGCGGGCGTACGGGTCCTGACGGCCCATCGGAATCCGCCGGCTCAGTCCGTGAGCGACCGCTTCGGCCGCAGCACGCAGAATTCGTTGCCCTCGGGGTCCGCGAGGGTGACCCAGGTCGCGTCCTCGCCCTGCCCGACGTCGATCCGGGTCGCCCCGAGGGCGAGGATCCGCTCCACCTCGGCGTCCCGGTCGTCGGGCGCGAGGTCGATGTGCAGCCGGTTCTTGACGGTCTTGGACTCGGGCACGGGCAGGAAGCACATCCCGGGCAGGCTGTGCTCGTCGGCCCCGACGACGACCTCGTGCTCGTCCTCGTAGAGGACCTTCCAGTCCAGGACCGCGGCCCAGAAGCGGGCCTGGGCGGCGTGGTCGTGGGCGTCGACGGCGAGGTGGTACATGCGAACGGCCGTGCTCCCCAGTCTGTCAGGGGAGCACGGCCGTTCGTACGAGGAGCTCGCTCGGACGTCGAACTCAGACGTTGAAGCCGAGCGCGCGGAGCTGCTCGCGCCCGTCGTCCGTGATCTTGTCCGGACCCCACGGCGGCATCCAGACCCAGTTGATCTTCAGTTCGCTGACGATGCCGTCCGTGGCGGACTTCGCCTGGTCCTCGATCACGTCGGTCAGCGGGCAGGCCGCCGACGTCAGGGTCATGTCCAGCGTCGCGACGTTGGAGTCGTCGATGTGGATGCCGTAGATCAGGCCCAGGTTGACGACGTCGATGCCCAGCTCGGGGTCGACGACGTCGTACAGCGCCTCGCGGACTTCTTCCTCGGAGGCCGGCTTCATGATGGCCCCGGCGTTCTCGGTCATGCCGGCTTCCTCTCTGACTTCTGGTCGTCGTCCCCCAGCGCCTGGGCGGTCGCGTCCTTCCACGCCATCCAGCTCAGCAGGGCGCACTTCACCCGGGCGGGGTACTTGGAGACCCCGGCGAACGCGACCGCGTCCTCCAGGACCTCCTCCATCGCCTCGTCCGGCTCGATCCGGCCCTTGGACTGCATCAGCTCCAGGAAGGTGCCCTGGATCTTCCGCGCCTCGGCCAGCTCCTTGCCGACGAGCAGCTCGTTGAGGACGGAGGCCGAGGCCTGGCTGATGGAGCAGCCCTGGCCCTCGTACGACACGTCCTCGATCCGCGAGCCGTCGTACTTCACACGGAGCGTGATCTCGTCGCCGCACGTCGGGTTGACGTGGTGCACCTCGGCGTCGCCGTCCCGCAGACCGCGCCCGTGCGGGTGCTTGTAGTGGTCCAGGATGACGTCCTGGTACATCGAATCCAGCTTCACGAGCGTCCCCTAGCCGAAGAAGTTCCGTACGTGCTCCAGTCCCTCGACCAGGGCGTCTACCTCGGCCGGGGTGGAGTACAGATAGAACGACGCCCGCGTGGTCGCGGGAATTCCGTAGCGGAGGCAGACCGGCCGCGCGCAGTGGTGGCCGACCCGGACCGCGATGCCCTGCTCGTCGAGGACCTGGCCCACGTCGTGCGGGTGGATGTCGCCGAGCGTGAAGGAGATCGCCGCGCCGCGGTCCTCGGCCGTGGTGGGGCCGATGATCCGCAGGTCCGGGACCTCCTGGAGGCGCCGGACGGCGTACTCGGTGATCGCGTGCTCGTGGCGCGCGATGTTCTCCATGCCGATCGCGGACAGGTAGTCCACGGCCGCGCCGAGGCCGACGGCCTGCGCGATCGGGGGCGTGCCCGCCTCGAACTTGTGCGGGGCCGGCGCGTACGTCGAGGAGTGCATCGAGACGGTCTCGATCATCTCGCCGCCGCCGAGGAAGGGCGGCAGGTCCTCCAGGAGCTCCTGCCGTCCCCACAGCACGCCGATGCCGGTCGGGCCGCACATCTTGTGGCCGGTGAAGGCCACGAAGTCGGCCTGGAGCGCCTGCACGTCCAGCACCATGTGCGGGGCCGCCTGGGAGGCGTCGATGCAGACGAGCGCACCGACCTCCTGGGCGCGGCGGATGATCGTCTCGACCGGGTTGACCGTGCCCAGCAGGTTCGAGACCAGCGTGAACGAGACGATCTTGGTCTTCTCGGTGATGACCTCCTCGATGTTCGAGAGGTCGAGACGGCCGTCGTCGGTGAGGCCGAACCACTTCAGCTTCGCGCCCGTGCGCTGCGAGAGCAGCTGCCACGGCACGATGTTGGAGTGGTGCTCCATCTCCGTGATGGCGATCTCGGTCTCGTGGTCCACGCGGTAGGGCTCGTCGGCCCAGCCCAGCATGTTGGCCACGAGGTTGAGCGACTCGGAGGCGTTCTTGGTGAAGATCACCTCGTCGCGGCTCGGCGCGTTGATGAACGCGGCGACCTTGTCGCGCGCGCCCTCGTAGAGCGCCGTCGCCTCCTCGGCGACCGTGTAGACGCCGCGGTGGACGTTGGCGTTGTGGCGCTCGTAGTACGTGTTGAGCGCGTCGAGGACCTGGCGCGGCTTCTGCGAGGTCGCCGCGGAGTCGAGGTACACGATCTTCTTGCCGTCGTGGACCGTGCGGTCCAGGAGCGGGAAGTCCTTGCGGATCGCCTCGGTGTCGAGGAGGCCGGAGAGCCCCTGATGGGCAGAAGTCACGCGGACGCGCCACCCTTCACGTACTTGTCGTAGCCCTCGTTCTCCAGCACGTCGGCGAGCTCGGCGCCACCGGACTCGGCGATGCGGCCGTTCGCGAAGACGTGCACGAAGTCGGGCTTGATGTAGCGCAGGATGCGCGTGTAGTGGGTGATCAGCAGGGTGCCGACCTCACCGGTCTCGCGGACGCGGTTGACGCCCTCGGAGACGACGCGCAGGGCGTCGACGTCGAGGCCGGAGTCGGTCTCGTCGAGGATCGCGATCTTCGGCTTGAGGAGCTCCAGCTGGAGGATCTCGTGGCGCTTCTTCTCACCGCCGGAGAAGCCCTCGTTGACGTTGCGCTCGGCGAAGGCCGGGTCCATCTGGAGCTGCTCCATCGCGGACTTGACCTCCTTCACCCAGGTGCGCAGCTTGGGCGCCTCGCCGCGGACGGCGGTGGCGGAGGTGCGCAGGAAGTTGGAGACCGAGACGCCGGGGACCTCGACCGGGTACTGCATGGCCAGGAAGACGCCGGCGCGGGCGCGCTCGTCGACCGACATCTCCAGGACGTCCTCGCCGTCGAGGGTGACGGTGCCGCCGGTGATCGTGTACTTCGGGTGGCCGGCCAGCGAGTACGCCAGGGTCGACTTGCCGGAGCCGTTGGGGCCCATGACGGCGTGGGTCTCGCCCTGCTTGATGGTCAGGTCGACGCCCTTGAGGATCTCGCGGGGGCCGTTCTCCGCCTCGACGGAGACGTGCAGGTCGTGGATTTCAAGCGTAGCCATGGGTGACTCAGGACTCCTGGGTGACGGAGACGAGCACATCGTCCCCTTCGATCTTTACGGGGTATACGGGGACGGGGCGCGTCGCGGGAAGGCCGGAGGGCTTGCCGGTGCGCAGGTCGAAGCTGGACCCGTGCAGCCAGCACTCGATGGCGCAGTCCTCGACCTCGCCCTCCGAGAGGGAGACGTTGGCGTGCGAGCAGATGTCGTTGATCGCGAACACCTCGCCCTCGGTGTGGACGACCGACACCGGCGTGCCGTCGACCTCGACCCGCTTCGGGGTGTCGGTCTCCAGCTCGCTCAGCGCGCAGACTCGGACGAAGGCCATCAGACGGAGGCCTCCAGCTCCGCCTCGATCTTGGCGAGCAGGCGCTCCTGGACGTCGGGCAGGCCGATCTGCTGGACCAGCTCGGCGAAGAAGCCGCGGACGACGAGGCGGCGGGCCTCGATCTCCGGGATGCCGCGGGACATCAGGTAGAAGAGCTGCTCGTCGTCGAAGCGGCCGGTGGCCGAGGCGTGACCGGCGCCGGCGATCTCGCCGGTCTCGATCTCCAGGTTGGGCACGGAGTCGACGCGGGCGCCGTCCGTGAGGACCAGGTTCCGGTTCAGCTCGTACGTGTCGGTGCCCTCGGCGGCGGCCTGGATGAGCACGTCGCCGATCCAGACGGCGTGCGCGTCCTGGCCCTGCAGCGCGCCCTTGTAGGCCACGTTGGACTTGCAGTGCGGGGTGTTGTGGTCGACCAGGAGGCGGTGCTCCTGGTGCTGGCCCGCGTCGGTGAAGTACAGGCCGAAGAGCTCGGCCTCGCCGCCGGGGGCCGCGTACGCCACGCGCGGGTGGATGCGGACGACGTCGCCGCCGAAGGTGACGACGACCGACTTGAAGGAGGCGTCGCGGCCGACCAGCGCGTTGTGCTGGGCGACGTGGACGGCCTTCTCGTCCCAGTCCTGGACGGAGACGACGGTGAGCTTCGCGCCGTCGCCGAGGACGTAGTCGACGTTGGCGGCGAGGACGGCGTCACCGGTGTGGTCGATGACCACGACGGCCTCGGCGAAGGCGCCGAGCTCGATCACCTGGTGGCCGAAGGCGGTCCCGCCGTGGCCGTGCACGGCGATGCGGATCGGCTCGGTGAGGACGGCGTCCTTGGCGACGGTGACGACCGAGGCCTTCTCGAACGAGGAGTACGCCTGGGCGGCGACCCGGTCGACGGGCGTGCCCGCCCGGCCGAGGCGCTCGTCGTCGCGGCCGACGGTCTCCACGGTGACGCCCTCGGGGGCGTCGATGTCGACCTTGACGCCCTCGCCGGTGGCGACGGCGGTGCCGTCGTGCAGACCCCGCAGGCGCTCCAGCGGGGTGAACCGCCACTCCTCCTCGCGGCCGTGCGGGACGGGGAAGTCCGCGACGTCGAAGGACGGGGGCGCGCTCATGCGCGTGGCGACGGTGGACTCGGCGGCCACCGCGATCGAGCCGGCAGTGGTCGAACCTGCCGGGATGTACTGAGCCTCAGCCATGGCTGTCGTCTTGCTCTCTTCCTGCGTACGGGGAAACGGTCGCTGCGGGTGGGGGACGGTCAGCCGACCGAGCCCTCCATCTGCAGCTCGATCAGCCGGTTGAGCTCCAGGGCGTACTCCATCGGGAGCTCCTTGGCGATGGGCTCGACGAAGCCGCGGACGATCATCGCCATGGCCTCGAACTCGGTGAGGCCGCGGCTCATCAGGTAGAAGAGCTGGTCCTCGGAGACCTTGGAGACGGTGGCCTCGTGGCCCATGGAGACGTCGTCCTCGCGCACGTCCACGTAGGGGTACGTGTCGGAGCGGGAGATGGTGTCGACGAGCAGCGCGTCGCAGAGCACGTTCGACTTGGCGCCCGGGGCGCCCTCGCCGATCTCGATGAGGCCGCGGTAGGAGGTGCGGCCGCCGCCTCGTGCCACCGACTTGGAGACGATGTTGGAGGAGGTGTTCGGGGCCATGTGGACCATCTTGGCGCCGGCGTCCTGGTGCTGGCCCTCGCCCGCGAAGGCGATGGACAGGGTCTCGCCCTTGGCGTGCTCGCCCATGAGGTAGACGGCCGGGTACTTCATGGTGACCTTGGAGCCGATGTTGCCGTCGACCCACTCCATGGTGGCGCCCTCGTAGGCGACGGCGCGCTTGGTCACCAGGTTGTAGACGTTGTTCGACCAGTTCTGGATGGTCGTGTAGCGGCAGCGGCCGCCCTTCTTCACGATGATCTCGACCACGGCGCTGTGCAGCGAGTCCGAGGAGTAGATCGGGGCGGTGCAGCCCTCGACGTAGTGGACGTAGGCGTCCTCGTCGACGATGATCAGCGTCCGCTCGAACTGGCCCATGTTCTCCGTGTTGATGCGGAAGTAGGCCTGGAGCGGGATCTCGACGTGCACGCCCTTCGGCACGTAGATGAAGGAGCCGCCGGACCACACGGCCGTGTTCAGCGAGGCGAACTTGTTGTCGCCGACCGGGATGACGGTGCCGAAGTACTCCTTGAAGAGCTCCTCGTGCTCCTTCAGGGCGGTGTCGGTGTCGACGAAGATGACGCCCTGCTCCTCCAGGTCCTCGCGGATCTGGTGGTAGACGACCTCGGACTCGTACTGGGCGGCGACGCCGGCGACGAGGCGCTGCTTCTCCGCCTCGGGGATGCCGAGCTTGTCGTACGTGTTCTTGATGTCCTCGGGCAGTTCCTCCCAGGAAGCGGCCTGCTTCTCGGTGGAGCGCACGAAGTACTTGATGTTGTCGAAGTCGATGCCGGAGAGGTCGGAGCCCCAGGTCGGCATGGGCTTCTTGCCGAAGAGCCGCAGACCCTTGAGACGCAGCTTCAGCATCCATTCGGGCTCGTTCTTCTTCGAGGAGATGTCGCGGACGACGTCCTCGTTCAGTCCGCGCTTGGCGGTGGAGCCGGCGGCGTCGGAGTCGGCCCAGCCGTACTCGTACCGACCCAGGCCCTCGAGCTCGGGGTGGCTGATCTCGGTGGTCATGCGGGGTTCCTCCCGGCCGTACTTGCGGATGCTGATTCGGTGGTCTGTGGAGCGCCGTGCGGGATGAACGTGGTGCAGACGCCGTCACCATGGGCGATGGTGGCCAGGCGCTGGACGTGCGTTCCCAGGAGACGGGAGAAGAATTCCGTCTCCGCCTCGCACAGCTGGGGGTACTGCTCGGCGACGTGGGCGACCGGGCAGTGGTGCTGGCAGAGCTGCTCGCCGACCGGCGCGTTCCGCGCAGTGGCAGCGTACCCGTCCGCCGTGAGGGCCTTGGCGAGCGCCTCGGTCCGCCGCGCGGGCTCGGCCGCCTCGACGGCCTCGCGGTACGCGCTTCCCTGGCTCTCGATCCGGTCCCGGGCGAAGGCGGCGACGGCCTCCTCGCCGCCGGCGTTGCGCTCGATCCAGCGGAGCGCCTCGACGGCGAGCGAGTCGTACGACTGGTCGAAGGCGTCCCGGCCGCAGTCGGTCAGTGCGAAGACCTTCGCGGGGCGGCCGCGGCCGCGGTTGCCGTAGACGCGCTTCTCGCGCGCCTCGACGACGTTCTCCGCGACCAGCGAGTCGAGGTGGCGGCGGACGGCGGCCTGGGTGAGGCCGAGCCGTTCGGCCAGATCGGCGACGGTCGACGGCCCGTGGTCCAGGATCGACCGCGCGACCCGGTTGCGAGTGGAACGCTCCCGGGTCGCGAGTTCCTCCACCGGAGCCGCGCCAACGTTTTTCACAACACCATTGTTGCGTAATTAATCGGGGAGTGACAAGCGGCACCCGACGCGCGGACGGTGCCGTGCGTCACTCAGGTAAGGCTTACCTGACCTGCGATGATGATCATTCATGGGATGAATTCGACCACTCTTCGGGACCCGCGCCCGAAGGACCCCCGGCCGCTCTCTAGACTTCCCGGCATGCACGGGAAGCCCGCGAGTGAGTCCGTCGTCCAGGTCCGCGGCCTGGTCAAGCGGTACGGAGACAAGACCGCCGTCGACGGCCTGGACCTCGACGTACGGGCCGGCACCGTCACCGCCGTCCTCGGTCCCAACGGGGCCGGCAAGACCACCACGATCGAGACCTGCGAGGGCTACCGCCGGCCCGACGGCGGCACCGTGCGGGTCCTCGGCCTCGACCCGGCCGCCGACGCGGCGGCCCTGCGCCCCCGGATCGGCGTCATGCTCCAGTCCGGCGGCGTCTACTCCGGCGCCCGCGCCGACGAGATGCTCCGGCACATGGCGAAGCTGCACGCCCACCCGCTGGACGTGGACGCCCTGATCGAGCGCCTCGGCCTCGACTCCTGCGGCCGTACGAGCTACCGGCGCCTCTCCGGCGGCCAGCAGCAGCGCCTCGCGCTCGCCATGGCCGTCGTCGGCCGCCCCGAGCTGGTCTTCCTCGACGAGCCCACCGCCGGGCTCGACCCGCAGGCCCGCCGCGCCACCTGGGACCTGGTCCGCGAGCTGCGCGCCGACGGGGTGACCACGGTCCTCACCACCCACTTCATGCAGGAGGCCGAGGAGCTGGCCGACGACGTCGCCATCGTCGACGCCGGCCGGATCGCCGCCCAGGGCAGCCCCGAGGAGCTGTGCCGGGGCGGCGCCGAGAACACCCTGCGCTTCACCGGCCGCCCCGGGCTCGACCTGGACTCCCTGCTCAAGGCGCTCCCGGACGGCACGGCCGCCGCGGAGACCCTGCCGGGCACGTACCGGATCACCGGCGACGTCGACCCGCAGCTGCTCGCCACGGTCACCAGCTGGTGCGCCCAGCACGGTGTGATGCCGGACGGCATCGCGGTCGAGCGCCACACGCTGGAAGACGTCTTTCTCGAACTGACCGGCAAGGAGCTGAGGTCATGAGCACGGGAACCCGCCTCCCGAAGTCCGCCGGCACGGGCGCCTACTCCCCCCGGCCCGGCGCGGCCCCCGTCGGGCGGATGATCGCCGCGCAGACCGCCCTGGAGACCAGGATGCTGCTGCGCAACGGCGAGCAGCTGCTCCTGACGGTGATCATCCCCTCGCTGCTCCTGGTGCTGTTCTCCACCGTCGACGTCGTCGACACCGGGGCCGGGAAGCCCGTCGACTTCCTCGCCCCCGGCGTCCTCGCGCTCGCCGTGATGTCCACCGCCTTCACCGGCCAGGCCATCGCGACCGGTTTCGAGCGCCGGTACGGGGTGCTCAAGCGCCTGGGGGCCTCGCCGCTCCCCCGCAGGGCCCTGATGACCGCCAAGACGCTCTCCGTCCTGGTCACCGAGGTCCTCCAGGTCGCGCTCCTGACGGCGATCGCGCTCGCGCTCGGCTGGTCCCCGCACGGGAACCCGCTCTCGGTGCTGCTGCTCCTGCTCCTCGGCACGGCCGCCTTCTCCGGCCTCGGCCTGCTGATGGCCGGCACGCTGAGGGCCGAGGCCACCCTGGCCGCCGCCAACCTGGTCTTCCTGCTGCTCCTGGTGGGCGGCGGGGTGATCGTGCCCCTGGAGAGGTTCGGCGCCGCGGGCGACGTGCTCGCCCTGCTGCCGATCGCGGCCCTCTCGGACGGCCTGCGGGACGTCCTGCAGGGCGGGGCCCCGATGCCGTGGGGCGACGCGCTGGTCCTCGCGGTCTGGGCGGTCCTGGGACTCGGCGCGGCGGCGAGGTTCTTCCGCTGGGAGTAACCGTAAGGTTCCGTTCGGCCACATACGCCCCCCCTCGTGAAAGCGCGCACAAGCGCCGTCCTACGATAGGGCCCGTGCTGACCCCCCTCGCCCTCATCGCCCGGCGCTGGACCCCGTCCCCCCGGACGCTCCGGCGCGCCGCGCTCTCCGCCGTCGTGATGAGCGTGCTCATCATCGTCACGGGCGGCGCGGTCCGGCTGACCGGCTCCGGTCTCGGCTGCGACACCTGGCCCAAGTGCACGGACGACAGCCTCTTCGCCACGCCCGAGCAGGGCCTCCACGGGGCCATCGAGTTCGGCAACCGGATGCTGACGTACGTCCTGTCGGCCGCCGTCGGCTGGGCCATCATCGCCGTGCGCTCGGTCAAGCCGCGCCGGCGCGGCCTCACCCGGCTCGCCTGGGCCCAGTTCTGGATCGTGATGAGCAACGCCGTCCTCGGCGGCATCACGGTGTGGATGGGCCTCAACCCGTGGACGGTCGCCGGCCACTTCCTCGCCGCGAACGCGCTGCTCACGGTCGCCGTCGTCACCTGGCACCGGACCGGCGAGGGCGACACCGCCCCCCGCCCGCGCGCGCCGCGCCCGGTCCGCAGGCTGGCCTGGGCGATCACGATCACCTCGGGCCTGCTGATCGCGCTCGGCACGACGGTGACGGGCTCCGGCAAGCACGCCGGCGACAGCAGCGACGTCCCGCGCATGCCGTGGGACTGGACGAACGCCGCGCACCTGCACGCGATCGCCGCCTGGGTCGTCTGCGCGCTCGCGGTCGCGATGTGGCTGGTCCTGCGCGCGGTGGACGCCCCGGACGACACCCGGGCCCGCGCCCGCGACCTGCTGATCGTGCTCCTCGCCCAGGGCGGCATCGGCTACGTCCAGTACTTCACCGGGGTCCCCGAGATCCTGGTCGCCGCCCACATGCTCGGCTCCTCGCTGATGTGGATCGCGGTCCTGCGGCTCGCCCTGAGCATGCGCGAGCGCCCGCCGAGCGCGCCGGCGATCCCGGCCCGGGCGGACCAGGAGCTCGCGAAGGCCTGAGGCCCCGCCCGCTCTCCCGTACGCGCACACAGAAGGGCCCACCGGTTCCCGCGGAGCCGGTGGGCCCTTCGTGCGTGCGCGTGCGCCGCTTCAGCGGTCGGAGGGGCCGCCGATCTGGATGCCCGCCATCCGGGACCACTCGTACGGACCGGTGACGACCTTCGCGGCGAACTCGCCGTCGAACTCCTCGTGGAGCGTCAGCCCGGCCTTCTCGGCGGCCCGCTCCGCGATCGCGTACGTCGGGGCGACCAGGTCGCCCCAGAGGCCGTCCGCGCCGACGAGGACGATCCGGGTGCCCGCCTGGCCGATGTGCTCCAGGTGTCCCTCGGAGCCGCCGTGCTCCTCGGAGAAGGCCTGGATCTGCTTGGTGAGCCGGGCGACCCTGCGCTCGTCCTTCTTGGTGTCTGCCTTCGTGTCTGCCATGCCAGGGATGCTACCGACGGGTAGATCGAACGGCGACGGCCGGGCCGCGTGGTGTTTCCCACGCGGCCCGGCCGTCGCCGGGCGGTTCTCCACGGGTCAGCGGAGGAAGGGGTCCACCGCGACCGCCACGAAGAGCAGCGAGACGTAGGTGATCGACCAGTGGAAGAGCCGCATCTCCTTGAGCTTGGCGCCCGTCGCGCCGTCCTTGGCGCGGCTGAGCAGCCCGTGCGCCTCCCAGAGCCACCAGCCGCCGGTGACGAGGGCCACCGCGGTGTAGAACCAGCCCGTGTAGCCCAACGGGGTGAGCAGCAGCGAGACGGCGACCATGACCCAGCTGTAGGCCACGATCTGCTTGGCGACGACCTTGTTGGAGGCGACCACCGGGAGCATCGGGACGCCCACGCGCGCGTAGTCGTCCTTGACCTTCATCGACAGCGGCCAGTAGTGCGGCGGCGTCCAGAAGAAGATGACCATGAAGAGGATGACGGCGGCCCAGGACATCGAGTTCGTGACCGAGGACCAGCCGATGAGCACGGGCATGCAGCCGGCGATGCCGCCCCAGACGATGTTCTGCGCGGTCCGCCGCTTCAGGATCATCGTGTAGACGACCACGTAGAAGAGGAGCGCGCCGAGCGACAGCCAGGCGGAGAGCCAGTTGACGAGCAGCCCGAACCAGAGGGTGGAGACCACCGCGAGCGTGAGGCCGAAGACCAGGCCCTCGCGCGGCGAGACCATGCCCGTGACCAGCGGACGCTGCGACGTGCGGTCCATCAGGGCGTCGATGTCGCGGTCGATGTACATGTTCAGCGCGTTCGCGCCGCCCGCCGACAGGTAGCCGCCGAAGCAGGTGGCGAGCACCAGCCAGAGGTTCGGCACGCCCTGCTCGGCGAGGAACATCACCGGGACGGTCGTGATGAGCAGCAGCTCGATGATCCGCGGCTTGGTCAGCGCCACGAATGCCTTGACGCGGGCCCCGAACGGCCGATGGCCCCCCGGGCTGGGAGTCAAGACGACCCCTGCGGGTCGGGACTCGACGGCCGTCACGCACACCCCTGACAGAGAAATCCCAGCAAGCTCCCCGGACGAAAGCGGGGCGAAGCTTGCGCGTACCACGCCACTCTAGACGTTGCCCAGACGCCGATCTTCGCGGGGGTGGGGTCGTGTTGAAGGGGTAGGTCCACCAGGGGCGGACCCGTTCGGGAGGCGAAGTCCCACGGCCACCGGCAGTCTTGCCGTGTGCGCTCATTTGAGGGGCATGAGCACGAAAAGAGGGCCGTCCGACGGGGGTAGGCTCGACACCGCCGGTACACCCTCAGTCACCGGCTTCAGAACATGTGGAGAGGAGCCCTGACCCAGGGTGAGCACTAAGCCGACCACCACAGACCTCGAGTGGACCGAATTGGACCAGCGGGCCGTAGACACCGCCCGCGTCCTGGCCGCGGACGCCGTACAGAAGGTCGGCAACGGCCATCCCGGTACGGCGATGAGCCTGGCGCCCGTCGCGTACACCCTCTTCCAGAAGGTGATGCGGCACGACCCGGCCGACCCCGAGTGGGTCGGGCGCGACCGGTTCGTCCTCTCCGCCGGCCACTCGTCCCTGACCCTCTACACCCAGCTCTACCTGGGTGGATTCGGTCTCGAACTGGACGACCTGAAGGCCTTCCGCACCTGGGGTTCGAAGACCCCCGGCCACCCGGAGTACGGCCACACCGCCGCCGTCGAGACGACCACGGGCCCGCTGGGCCAGGGCGTCGCCAACGCCGTGGGCATGGCGATGGCCGCCCGCTTCGAGCGCGGCCTGTTCGACCCGGAGGCGCCGACCGGCACCTCTCCGTTCGACCACCACATCTACGCGATCGCCGGTGACGGCTGCCTCCAGGAGGGCATCTCCGCCGAGGCGTCCTCGCTGGCCGGCCACCAGAAGCTCGGCAACCTGATCCTGCTGTGGGACGACAACCACATCTCGATCGAGGGCGACACCGAGACGGCCGTGTCCGAGGACACGATCAAGCGGTACGAGGCGTACGGCTGGCACGTGCAGCGCGTCGAGCCGCAGGAGAACGGCGACCTGGACCCGGCCGGCCTCTACGCGGCGATCCGGGCCGCCGAGGCCGAGACCGAGCGCCCGTCGTTCATCGCGATGCGCTCGATCATCGCCTGGCCCGCCCCGAACGCGCAGAACACCGAGGCCGCCCACGGCTCGGCGCTCGGCGACGACGAGGTCGCGGCCACCAAGCGCGTCCTGGGCTTCGACCCGGAGCGGACCTTCGAGGTCTCCGACGAGGTCATCGCGCACACCCGCGCGCTCGGCGACCGCGGCCGCGAGGCCCGCGCGGAGTGGGAGAAGTCCCTCGCCGAGTGGCGCACGGCCAACCCGGAGCACGCGGCGCGCTTCGACCGCGTCCAGGCCAACGAGCTGCCCGAGGGCTGGGCGGAGAAGCTCCCGGTCTTCGAGCCGGGCAAGGGCGTCGCCACCCGCGCCGCCTCGGGCCAGGTCCTCAAGGCGCTCGGCGCGGTCGTCCCGGAGCTGTGGGGCGGCTCGGCCGACCTCGCCGGCTCGAACAACACGACGATCGACAAGGACTCGTCGTTCCTGCCCGAGGGCAACCCGCTGCCGGAGGCCGACAAGTACGGCCGCACGATCCACTTCGGCATCCGCGAGCACTCGATGGCCGCCGAGATGAACGGCATCGCGCTGCACGGCAACACGCGGATCTACGGCGGCACCTTCCTGGTGTTCTCCGACTACATGCGCAACGCGGTGCGCCTCTCGGCCCTGATGCACCTGCCCGTCACCTACGTCTGGACCCACGACTCGATCGGTCTGGGCGAGGACGGCCCCACCCACCAGCCGGTGGAGCACCTGGCCTCGCTGCGCGCGATCCCGGGTCTGAACCTGGTCCGTCCGGCCGACGCCAACGAGACGGCCCTGGCCTGGCGCGAGATCATGCAGCGCCACACCAAGGTCTTCGGCAAGGGCGCCCCGCACGGTCTGGCGCTCACCCGCCAGGGCGTGCCGACGTACGCGCCGAACGAGGACACGGTCAAGGGCGGCTACGTGCTGTTCGACGCCGAAGGCGGCGAGCCGGAGGTGGTCCTGATCGCGACCGGCTCCGAGGTGCACCTGGCCGTCGAGGCCCGCGAGCAGCTCCAGGCCGCCGGCACGCCCACCCGGGTGGTCTCGATGCCGTCCGTGGAGTGGTTCGAGGAGCAGGACCGGGCGTACAAGGACTCCGTCCTGCCGCCGTCGGTCCGGGCCCGGGTCGCGGTCGAGGCCGGCATCGGCCTGACCTGGCACAAGTACGTCGGCGACGCCGGCCGGATCGTCTCCCTGGAGCACTTCGGCGCCTCGGCGGACGCGAAGGTCCTCTTCCGCGAGTTCGGCTTCACGCCCGAGGCGATCGTCGCCGCCGCCCGGGAATCGATCGACGCCGCCGCGCGCTGACGCCCCTACGTACGACTTATTGGAGATGCAACTCTCATGACAGACGCACTCAAGCGCCTCTCCGACGAAGGCGTCGCGATCTGGCTGGACGACCTCTCGCGCCAGCGGATCACCTCCGGCAACCTGGCGGAGCTCATCGACCAGAACCACGTGGTCGGGGTCACCACCAACCCGTCGATCTTCCAGAAGGCGATCTCCGAGGGCCACGGCTACGACCAGCAGGTCTCCGACCTCGCCGCCCGCCGGGTGACCGTCGAGGAGGCGATCCGGATGATCACGACGGCGGACGTCCGCGACGCCGCCGACATCCTGCGGCCGGTCTTCGACTCGACGGACGGCCAGGACGGCCGGGTCTCCATCGAGGTCGACCCCCGTCTGGCGCACGACACCAAGGCCACCGTCGCCGAGGCCAAGCAGCTGGCCTGGCTGGTGGACCGCCCCAACACGCTGATCAAGATCCCGGCCACCGAGGCGGGTCTGCCGGCGATCACCGAGGTCATCGGCCTCGGCATCAGCGTGAACGTGACGCTGATCTTCTCGCTGGAGCGCTACCGCCTGGTCATGGAGGCCTACCTGGCGGGTCTGGAGAAGGCCCGCGAGCGCGGCCTGGACCTGGCCAAGATCCACTCGGTGGCCTCCTTCTTCGTCTCCCGCGTGGACACGGAGATCGACAAGCGCCTGGACGGCGTCGGCACCGACGAGGCCAAGGCCCTCAAGGGCAAGGCGGCCCTCGCCAACGCGCGCCTGGCGTACGAGGCGTACGAGGAGGTCTTCTCCGGCGAGCGCTGGGAGTCCCTCGACAAGGCGCACGCCAACAAGCAGCGTCCGCTGTGGGCCTCGACCGGTGTCAAGGACCCGGCCTACAAGGACACGCTGTACGTGGTGGACCTGGTCGCCCCCGGCACGGTCAACACCATGCCCGAGGCCACCCTGGAGGCCACCGCCGACCACGGCGAGGTCACCGGTGACACGATCCGGGGCACGTACGACGACTCCCGGGCCGTCCTGGAGGCCGTCGCGAAGCTGGGCATCGGCTACGACGAGGTCGTCCAGCTGCTGGAGGACGAGGGCGTCCAGAAGTTCGAGGCGTCCTGGAACGACCTGCTCACGTCCACCGAGGCGGAGCTGAAGCGCCTCGCACCTTCGGAGGCGTAACACCTTGAGCGCAGTCCACGGAGCCAACCCGCTCCGTGACGCCGCAGACCGACGGCTCCCGCGCATCGCGGGGCCGTCGGGTCTGGTGATCTTCGGCGTCACGGGCGATTTGTCCCGAAAGAAGCTGATGCCCGCCGTCTACGACCTGGCCAACCGCGGCCTGCTGCCGCCGGGCTTCTCGCTCGTCGGCTTCGCCCGGCGCGAGTGGCAGGACGAGGACTTCGCGCAGGAGGTCTACGAGGCCGTCAAGCAGCACTCGCGCACCCCCTTCCGCGAGGAGGTGTGGCAGCAGCTGATCCAGGGCATGCGGTTCGTCCAGGGCGACTTCGACGACGACGAGGCCTTCGAGCAGCTGAAGACCACCGTCGAGGAGCTGGACAAGGCCCAGGGCACCGGAGGCAACTTCGCCTTCTACCTGTCGGTCCCGCCGAAGTTCTTCCCCAAGGTCGTCCAGCAGCTCAAGAAGCACGGGCTGGCCGACCAGAAGGACGGTTCCTGGCGCCGCGCGGTCATCGAGAAGCCCTTCGGGCACGACCTGGCCTCCGCCAAGGAGCTCAACGAGGTCGTCCACGAGGTCTTCCCGCCGCACGAGGTCTTCCGGATCGACCACTACCTCGGCAAGGAGACCGTCCAGAACATCCTGGCGCTCCGCTTCGCCAACACCCTCTTCGAGCCGATCTGGAACCGGTCGTACGTCGACCACGTGCAGATCACCATGGCCGAGGACATCGGCATCGGCGGCCGCGCCGGCTACTACGACGGCATCGGCGCCGCCCGTGACGTCATCCAGAACCACCTGCTCCAGCTGCTCGCGCTGACCGCGATGGAGGAGCCCGCCTCCTTCGACGCCGACGCGCTGGCCGCCGAGAAGACCAAGGTCCTCGGCGCGGTGAAGGTCCCCAGGGACCTGGGCGCCTCCACGGTCCGCGGCCAGTACGCGGCCGGGTGGCAGGGCGGCGAGAAGGCCGTCGGCTACCTCCAGGAAGACGGCATCGACCCGCAGTCGAAGACCGACACCTACGCGGCCGTCAAGCTGGAGATCGACAACCGCCGCTGGGCGGGCGTCCCCTTCTACCTGCGCACCGGCAAGCGCCTGGGCCGCCGCGTCACCGAGATCGCGGTCGTCTTCCAGCGCGCCCCGCACTCCCCCTTCGACCACACCGCGACCGAGGAGCTCGGCCGCAACGCCATCGTCATCCGGGTGCAGCCGGACGAGGGCGTGACGGTGCGGTTCGGCTCCAAGGTGCCCGGCACCCAGATGGAGATCCGGGACGTGTCGATGGACTTCGCGTACGGCGAGTCCTTCACCGAGTCCAGCCCGGAGGCGTACGAGCGGCTCATCCTCGACGTCCTGCTCGGCGACTCGAACCTCTTCCCGCGCGTGGAGGAGGTCGAGCTGTCCTGGAAGATCCTCGACCCGATCGAGAGGTTCTGGGACGAGCACGGCAAGCCCGCGCAGTACCAGTCCGGGACCTGGGGTCCGGTCGAGGCGGACGAGATGCTCGCACGAGACGGCAGGAGCTGGCGCCGGCCATGAAGACCGACCTGACGGACACCACGTCCTCCAAGATCAACAAGGCGCTGGTGCTCGGGCGGCGGGCGATCGGCGCGCCGGCCGTCGGCATGGTGCTCACCCTCGTCATCGTCACCGACGAGGAGAACGCCTACGACGCGCTGAAGGCGGCCAACGAGGCGTCCCGCGAGCACCCCTCGCGGACCCTCGTCGTCATCAAGAGGGTCTCGCGCTCGCCGCGGGACCGCGCCAAGGCACGGCTCGACGCCGAGGTCCGCCTCGGCGCCGACGCCAGCGCCGGCGAGACGGTGGTGCTCCGGCTGTACGGCGAGGTCGTCGACCACGCCCAGTCGGTGGTGCTGCCGCTGCTGCTCCCGGACGCGCCGGTCGTCGTCTGGTGGGCGGTGGACGCGCCGACCGACCCGGCGAAGGACCCGCTGGGCGCGCTCGCCCAGCGCCGGGTGACCGACACGTACGCCGCCGAGCAGCCCATCGAGGAGCTGACGGCGCGGGCGGAGACGTACACCCCCGGCGACACGGACCTGTCGTGGACCCGGATCACGCCGTGGCGTTCGATGCTCGCCGCCGCGCTCGACCAGGTCGTGTGCGAGGTCTCCGCCGCCGAGGTGGAGGGCGAGGAGTTCAACCCGAGCGTGGAACTGCTCGCGATGTGGGTGGCGGACCGGCTGAAGGTGCCGGTGCGGCGCTCGAAGTCGGCGGGCCCCGGCCTCACCTCCGTACGCCTGGAGACCGACTGCGGGCCGATCGTGCTCGACCGGCCGGACGGCTCGCTCGCGACGCTCTCCATCGAGGGGCAGCCGGACCGCGGGGTGGCGCTCAAGCGCCGCGACACGGCCGAGCTGATCGCGGAGGAGCTGCGCCGGCTCGACCCGGACGACACCTACGCGGCGGCGCTGAAGTTCGGCGTCGGGCGGCTCGACGAGCGGGCGGCGGTCACCGCGCCCGAGCCGGAGGAGGAGGCCGAGGCGACGGTGGACGTGGAAACCGCCGGAGCCGCTTCCGACGCCCCCTCCGGGGAGGAGGCCGCTCCCGCCGCCAAGCCCGCGGCGAGGAAGGCCCCGGCCAGGAAGGCGGCCAAGTGAGCGCCCCCCAGCTGGTCGTCCACCGCGACAAGGAACTGATGGCGCAGGCCGCCGCGGCCCGGCTGATCACCCGGATCGTGGACGCCCAGGCCGCCCGGGGCTCCGCCTCGGTGGTGCTGACCGGCGGACGCAACGGCAACGGCCTGCTCGCCGCGCTCGGCGCGGCGCCCGCGCGGGACGCGGTCGACTGGTCGCGGCTCGACCTGTGGTGGGGCGACGAGCGGTTCCTGCCCGACGGGGACCCGGAGCGCAACGTCACCCAGGCCCGTGAGGCCCTGCTCGACCGGGTGCCGCTGGACCCCGCGCGGGTGCACGCGATGCCCGCGTCGGACGGGCCGTACGGCGACGACGTGGAGGCCGCCGCCGCTGCCTACGCGGAGGAGCTGGCCGCCGCGGCCGGTCCCGGCGACCACGGCGGCGTGCCCGCCTTCGACGTGCTGATGCTGGGCGTCGGCCCGGACACGCACGTGGCCTCGCTCTTCCCCGAGCTGCCCGCCGTGCGCGAGACCGGGCGGACGGTGGTCGGGGTGCGCGGCGCGCCGAAGCCGCCGCCGGTCCGGATCTCGCTGACGCTTCCGGCGATCCGGGCGGCGCGGGAGGTCTGGCTGCTCGCGGCCGGCGAGGACAAGGCGAAGGCGGCGGCGATCGCGCTGTCGGGCGCGGGCGAGGTGCAGGCCCCGGCGGCCGGCGCCCGCGGCCTCTCGCGCACGCTGTGGCTGCTCGACGCGGCGGCGGCCTCGGAGCTGCCGAAGAGCCTGTATCCGCCGGCCACGGCCTGACCCGGTACGGCTCAGGAGGCCCGGTTCACCCCTCGGTGGACCGGGCCTCCGGCGTCTCCGGCGTCTCCTCCGGCTCCAGGAAGGGCGCGAGGAGGCCCGGTACGGCCCCGGCGGCGAAGGCCAGCCCCTGGCTCCGGCCGGCATCGAGGATCTCGTACGCGCCCGATCCGGCCGCCGTCGTCGCGGTCAGGGTGAGCAGTCCGGCGCGGCGCTGGAAGTACGACTGCTTGACGGTCCAGCCGATGACTCCGGAGCGCTGGAGGGCGACCGTGGTCCGCCGGACCGTACCCGAACGGGTGACCAGATACGCCCCGCCGACGCCGTGCGCGAGGTTCCGGTACGCGTCGAGGGCGAGGAGCACGGCGAGCGGGGTGAGGACGACGGTCCAGCCGGCCGCCGCGTACAGCAGGGTCGGGGTGAGCAGGAGGCCGAGGGCGGCGAGGAGCGCGGCGGGCGTCAGGGCGCTCCACAGGGCCCAGCGGATCCGCCGGTTCCGGGCGGCCCGGGGGTGGGCGGCGAGCGGTGCCCCGGTGGGCGGTTCCGGCTCGCGCAGGACCTGGGCGGCGACCCGGTCGGCGAGCGGGCGGGGGGCGGCCGGCAGCAGGTTCTTGAGGTCGCCGTGCTCGTCCCCGTCCTTCTGGGCGAGGCCGGTGGCGACGGCGTCGACGCGGGCCGCCCCGAAGAGGCGGACGCCGAGCGGCTCGACGATCTCGACGCCGCGCAGCCGGCGCTCCTCGATGGAGACCGAGCGGGCGGTGAGGAGGCCCCGGGTGACGCGCAGGGTGCCGCCGGGCTCGCGCTCCAGGCGGTAGTTCCACCACATCTCGACCCACAGGCCGAGGGCGCCGACGGCCCCGACGGCGAGGGCGACGAGGACCAGCCAGAGGATCATCCAGGGGATCGCGACGGAGCTGAAGCGCTCCCCTATCCAGTCGATGACCTCGCCCTGGGCGCCGAACCACTCGCTGACCTGCATGACCGCTCCGGCGGCGGCGCCGCCGAGGGCGGGGGCGACGAAGGAGACGGGGGCGTAGCGGATCCAGCGGAGGTCGAGGGCGGCGAGGGCGCCGTCGTGGCGGGGGTCCTCGGGCGCGGCGGCGCGGGTGAGGAGTGCGCGGCGGAGCCGTTCGCCCTCGGCGCGGGCGACCAGGTCGAGTTCGAGGGCGGCGTCGCCGCCGCTGTGCTCGCCGGTCCCGATGCGGACCTTGACCAGGCCGAGGAGGCGCTGGAGGGGGTTGGCGGTGAGGTCGACGCTGCGGATGCGCTCGCGGGCCAGGGACCGGCGCTTGAGGAGGAGCAGGCCGGTGTGGAGGTCGACCCGCTCGGGGCCGACGCGGTAGCGGGTGCGGCGCCAGCGGACGTAGTCGGCCCCGGTGCCGCCGGCGACCAGGAGCAGGGCGCCGGCGAGGACCCAGGCCAGGGTCTGCCCGAGCGGCCGGGAGCCGGCGAGGCCGAGGGCGACGGGGAGCCCGGTGCCGCCGGCCACTCCGCACAGCAGGGCGGCGGTGGCGAGGAGGGTGCGCCGGTCGAGCCGCTGCCATTCCGCCTCGGGCGCGTCGGTTTCCGGTGCGTCGAGCCGCCCCCGCTCCCCCTCGGCGGCGGGCGTGGTCACGTGGCGTCCCCGGGTGTGGCCTGGGTGACGGCGGTCAGCCGTTCCGCCAGGCCGGCGGCCAGCTCGTGGTCGAGCCACTCGATCCGGACCGCGCCCTCGGAGGAGGCGGTGGTCACGGTGACGGTGGCGAGCCGGAAGTACTGCTCCAGGGGGCCGCGCGAGGTATCGACGGTCTGGATCCGGGACATCGGGGCGATCCGCCACTCCTGCCAGAGGGCCCCGGTGCGCACGTAGACGGCCTCGTCGGTGACCTCCCAGCGGTGCACCCGGAACCACCAGGCGGGGAGGAACGCGGTACAGGCCAGGCCCGCCGCCGCCACGGCCCCGGCCGCGACGAGCAGCCAGGTCCTGGCGGGTCCGACGAACGCTCCGAGGACGGCGAGGACCGCCACCGGTACGGCGGTGGCGACCAGGAGCTGGGTCCGCCACCAGGTGACGGCCCGCCCGTCCACGGCGTTCCTCGGCGGCCTCAGCCGCACCGCGTTCTCCCCCCGCACGCTGCTACCGTCCGCGCAGGGAGCGGTAGGCGGCGACCAGGCCGGCGGTGGAGCCGTCGAGCTCCTCCGCGCCCTCTCCGGTCGTCAGGACCGGTTCGATCCGCTTGGCGAGGACCTTGCCGAGCTCGACGCCCCACTGGTCGAAGGAGTCGATGTTCCAGATCGCGCCCTGGACGAAGACCTTGTGCTCGTAGAGCGCGACCAGCTGTCCGAGGACGGACGGGGTGAGCGCGTCGGCGAGGATCGTGGTGGTGGGGCGGTCGCCCCGGAAGGTCTTGTGCGGGACGAGTTCCTCGGGGACGCCCTCGGCCCGCACCTCCTCGGGCGTCTTGCCGAAGGCGAGCGCCTGCGTCTGGGCGAAGAAGTTGGCCATGAGCAGGTCGTGCTGGGCGACGAGGCCGGGTTCCAGGTCGTCGACGGGCCGGGCGAAGCCGATGAAGTCGGCCGGGATCAGCTTGGTGCCCTGGTGGACCAACTGGTAGTAGGCGTGCTGGCCGTTGGTGCCGGGGGTGCCCCAGACCACGGGTCCGGTCTGCCAGTCGACCCGGTTCCCCTCGCGGTCCACCGACTTGCCGTTGGACTCCATGTCGAGCTGCTGGAGGTAGGCGGTGAACTTCGACAGGTAGTGGGAGTACGGCAGGACGGCGTGCGACTGGGCGTCGAAGAAGTCGCCGTACCAGACGCCGAGGAGGCCGAGGAGCAGCGGCGCGTTCTCCTCGGGCGGGGCGGTGCGGAAGTGCTCGTCGACGAGGTGAAAGCCGTCGAGCATCTCGCGGAAGCGCTCCGGGCCGATGGCGATCATCAGGGAGAGGCCGATGGCGGAGTCGTAGGAGTAGCGGCCGCCGACCCAGTCCCAGAACTCGAACATGTTCGTGGTGTCGATGCCGAACTCCTCGACCTTCTCCGCGTTGGTGGAGAGGGCCACGAAGTGCTTGGCCACGGCCTCCTGGCCGGCTCCGAGGCCGGCCAGGAGCCAGTCGCGGGCGGAGGTGGCGTTGGTGATGGTCTCGATGGTGGTGAAGGTCTTCGACGCGACGACGAAGAGCGTCTCGGCGGGGTCGAGGCCGTGGAGGGCCTCGTGGAGGTCGGCGCCGTCGACGTTGGAGACGAAACGGAGCGTCAGGTCCCGCCGGGTGTAGGAGCGCAGGACCTCGTAGGCCATGGCGGGGCCGAGGTCGGAGCCGCCGATGCCGATGTTGACGACGTTCTTGACCGGCTTGCCGGTGTGGCCGGTCCACTCGCCCGCGCGGACCTTCTCGGCGAAGTCGCCCATCCGGTCGAGGACGGCGTGGACGCCGGGGACGACGTTCTCGCCGTCGACCTCGACCACGGCGTCGCGGGGGGCGCGCAGCGCGGTGTGGAGGACCGCCCGGTCCTCGGTGGTGTTGATCTTCTCGCCGCGGAACATGGCGTCGCGCAGCTCGGCCACGCCGGTGGCGGCGGCCAGCTCCCGCAGCAGGGTCAGCGTCTCGTCGGTGACGAGGTGCTTGGAGTAGTCCAGGTAGAGGTCGCCGACCCTCAGGGTGAGGTCGGTGCCGCGCGTCGGGTCGGCGGCGAACAGCTCGCGCAGCCGGGGTTCGCCCAGCTGCTCGCGGTGCTTGCCGAGGGCCGCCCACTCGGGCAGCCGGTTGAGCCTCGTACGGCCTTCGTTCTTCATCTCGGACATCGCCCACTTCTCTCGTACGTGTCTGCCCCGCTGCCCCTCCAACCTAATTGATCAGAGGGGCCGACGAGGCGACGGCGAGCGGGGCGCCCCGGTGCGGTCCCGGCGGCCGGGGTCCCCGGGAACGGCGGACGGGCCCGGCCCGCGAATCGAGTTCGCGGGCCGGGCCCGTCCGTCACGTCGTCACACCGTGCTCAGATCTCGCCGCGCAGCTTGGCGAGGGCTTCGGCGAGGATCGCCTCGCCGTCCGCGTCGCTGCGCCGCTCGCGCACGTACGCGAGATGGGTCTTGTACGGCTCCGTGCGGGGCGGGTCCGGCGGGTTGTCGCGGTCCTGGCCGGCCGGGAAGCCGCAGCGCGGGCAGTCCCAGGTGTCCGGGACCTGCGCGTCGCTGGCGAAGCTCGGCTGTGTCTCGTGCCCGTTCGAGCACCAGAAGGAGATGCGGAGGCGCGGCGCCGACTCGCCCCGCTCGGCCTCGCCCATCGGCCCCGCTCCGACCCGGCTTCCCCGGATCGCGTTGCCACTTGCCACGGTCGTAACTCCCTGCGTGATGGTGCTCGAAGGTGCCCCAGTCTACGTAAGGCCCAACGCGCGTCCAGTGATTGGAGTTACCCGTCCAACTTCATCAGCAGACCGAGCACCACGATGCAGGCGAACCAGAGCAGACCGACCACGACGGTGATGCGGTCCAGGTTGCGCTCGGCGACCGAGGAGCCGCCGACGGAGGACTGCATGCCGCCACCGAACATGTCGGAGAGGCCGCCACCCTTCCCCTTGTGCATCAGCACGAGCAGCATCAGCAGCCCGCTGAAGACGATCAGGGCGATCGAGAACCCCATAACCACGGCTGGACCAACTTCCTCGGACTTATACGGACGGGGGCCGGGCGCCTGCCCGACCCCCGCAAGGGTACGACGTAACTCCGCTACCGCATACTCACTGGTCGCGGAAGCGGACGATCTTGACGAACTCGTCGGCGTCCAGGGCCGCGCCGCCCACCAGGGCGCCGTCGACGTCCGGCTGGGCCATGATCGCGGCGACGTTCCCGGACTTCACCGAGCCGCCGTACTGGATGCGGACCTTGTCGGCGAGCTCCTGGGAGTACAGCTCGGCGAGGCGGCCGCGGATCGCCCCGCAGACCTCCTGGGCGTCCTCGGGGGTGGCGACCTCGCCGGTGCCGATGGCCCACACCGGCTCGTACGCGATCACGACGGTCTCGGCCTGCTCGGCCGGGACGTCCTTCAGACCGCCGTCGAGCTGGGCGAGGGTGTGCTCGACCTGCTGTCCGGCCTTGCGGACGTCGAGGCCCTCGCCGACGCAGAGGATCGGGGTGATGCCGTGCTTGAAGGCGGCCTTCACCTTGGCGTTGCAGACCTCGTCGTCCTCGGCGTGGTACTGGCGGCGCTCGGAGTGGCCGACGGCGACGAAGGAGGCCTTCAGTTTGGACAGCATCAGGCCGGAGATCTCGCCGGTGTAGGCGCCGGAGTCGTGGGCCGAGATGTCCTGGGCGCCGTACTCGATCCTCAGCTTGTCGCCGTCGATCAGGGTCTGGACGGACCGCAGGTCGGTGAAGGGGACCAGGACGGCGACCTCGACCGCGTCGTAGTCCTTGTCGGTCAGGGCGAAGGCGAGCTTCTGGACGTGGGCGATGGCCTCGAGGTGGTTGAGGTTCATCTTCCAGTTGCCCGCCATCAGCGGGGTGCGGGTGCTCATGGGTGGGTCAGTCCTCCAGTGCGGCGAGGCCGGGAAGCGTCTTGCCCTCGAGGTATTCGAGGGAGGCGCCGCCGCCGGTCGAGATGTGTCCGAACGCGTTCTCGTCGAAGCCCAGGATGCGGACCGCGGCGGCGGAGTCGCCACCGCCGACCACGGTGAAGGCCGGGGAGTCGACGAGCGCCTGGGCGACGGCCTTGGTGCCCTCGGCGTAGTCGGGGTGCTCGAAGACGCCCATCGGGCCGTTCCAGAAGACGGTGGCCGCGTCGGCGAGCTTCGAGGCGTAGAGCTTGCGGGTCTCGGGGCCGATGTCGAGCCCCTCCTCGTCCGCCGGGATGGCGTCCGCGGCGACCGTGGTGGGGTTCGCGGGGGCCTTGGTCTTCAGGTCCGGGAACTCGGGCGAGACCAGGACGTCGACGGGGAGCACGAACTCCACGCCGCGCTCCTTCGCGCGCGTCAGGTACTCCTGGACCGCCGGGATCTGGTCCTCCTGGAGCAGCGAGATGCCGACCTCGTGGCCCTGGGCCTTGAGGAAGGTGTACGCCATGCCGCCGCCGATGAGGATGCGGTCGGCCTTCTCCAGGAGGTGGTCGATCACGCCGAGCTTGTCGGAGACCTTGGCGCCGCCGAGGGCGACCACGTAGGGGCGCTTGACGTCGTCCGTCAGCTTCTTCAGGACGCCGACCTCGGTGGCGATGAGGTGGCCCGCGGCGTGCGGGAGGCGCGCCGGGAGGTCGTAGACCGAGGCGTGCTTGCGGTGCACGGCGCCGAAGCCGTCGCCGACGTAGAGGTCGGCGAGGGCGGCGAGGCTGTCCGCGAAGGCGCCGCGCTCGGCGTCGTCCTTGGAGGTCTCGCCGGGGTTGAAGCGGAGGTTCTCCAGGACGGCGACCTGTCCGTCGCCGAGGCCCGCGACGGTCGCGGTGGCGGAGTCGCCGACCGTGTCGGTCGCGAACGCCACGTCGGCGCCGAGCAGTTCGCCGAGGCGGGCGGCGGCCGGGGCGAGCGAGAACGCCGGGTCCGGGGCGCCCTTGGGGCGGCCCAGGTGCGAGGCGACCACGACGCGGGCGCCGGCGCCGGTGAGCGCCTCGACCGTGGGGACGACGGCGCGGATGCGTCCGTCGTCGGTGATGGTGGTGCCGTCGAGCGGCACGTTGAGGTCGGCGCGGACGAACACCCGCTTGCCTTCGACGCCCTCGTGGAGAAGCTCGTCGATCGTCTTCATCTGTTAACTGACTCCTTGGTACGCGGTGGAGCACACGAACAGGGCTCGCGCAGCGCGGCGTTGCGCTGCCCGAGCCCTGCTCACCATCGAAAGTCCGCCCTGAAGCTTAGAGCTGACCGCCGACGAAGACGGTGAGGTCGACGAGACGGTTGGAGTAGCCCCACTCGTTGTCGTACCAGCCGAGGATCTTGACCGACTTGCCGTCCTGGACCATCGTCAGGGAGGCGTCGAAGGTGCAGGACGCCGGGTCGCCCACGATGTCCGAGGAGACGATCGGGTCCTCGGTGTAGAACAGGACGCCCTTCAGGTCGCCGTCGTCGGCGGCCTTCTTGAACGCGGCGTTGACCTCGTCCTTGGTGACCTCGCGGTCCAGGGTGACGACCAGGTCGGTGGCGGAGCCGGTCGGGACCGGGACGCGCATCGCGATGCCGTCGAGCTTGCCCTTGAGCTGCGGGAGGACCAGGGCGGTGGCCTTGGCGGCACCGGTCGTGGTCGGGATGATGTTCTCCGCGGCGGCGCGGGCGCGGCGCAGGTCCTTGTGCGGGAAGTCCAGGATGCGCTGGTCGTTGGTGTACGCGTGGACCGTGGTCATCAGGCCCTTGACGATGCCGAAGTTTTCGTCGAGGACCTTGGCCATCGGCGCCACACAGTTGGTGGTGCAGGACGCGTTCGAGATGATGTCGTGCTTCGCCGCGTCGTACTTGTCCTGGTTGACGCCCATGACGATGGTGATGTCCTCGTCGCTGGCCGGAGCCGAGATGAGGACCTTCTTGGCGCCGCCGGCGAGGTGCTTCTGAGCGTCGGCCTTCTTGGTGAAGATGCCGGTCGACTCGATGACGATGTCGACGCCCAGCTCGCCCCAGGGGATGTCGGCCGGGTTGCGCTCGGAGAGCACCTTGATGGTGTGGCCGTCGACGGTGATGGTGTCGTCGGTGTGGGTCACCTCGGCCTTGAGGCGGCCCAGGATGGTGTCGTACTTCAGCAGGTGGGCCGTGGTCGCGGTGTCACCCAGGTCGTTGACAGCCACGATCTCGATGTCGGCACCCTGCTCAAGGAGCGCGCGGAAGTAGTTCCGGCCGATGCGGCCAAAGCCGTTGATGCCTACGCGGATCGTCACGAACCGATCTCCTCGTTAGGTACGCCGGTGTGTTCGACGCCGGCGAGATTTTTGTTTTTGGGATGTCCCCGACCGCTTACGACCCTACCTCGCCGGGACCGCCGGAGTGACATCGGCCGCATCCGCGCGAGCCCGGAAAGTAAGGGAAACCGGTCGTCGGCCCGTACCTACCAGCGGGTAAGGGCCGCCGTGGGACTTTTGTCCCGACTACTCTCCGTCAAACGGTCGGGGTGCTCCCCTCAGCGGCGAAGGGTCTTGAGGGCGCGGCCCAGGAGCCTGGCCCGCTCCGCCGTGCCGGGCACGTGCTCCAGGCCGAAGCCGAGGAGGACGGTGTCCCGGGTGGTGACCGCCGCCTGCGAGTGGAAGAGCGCGCCGGAGCGCGTCCAGTCGGACCCGTTGCCGGGGCTGCCGGCCGGGGCGCCGGGCGTGGACCAGGCGCCGAGGGAGGTCTCGAAGCCCTCGGCCTCGGTGGTGGTCCCGGTGACGAGCCGGACGTCGTCGACGAAGGCGCCCGTCTCGCCCGTACCGGGGTCGGAGACGTAGGAGAGGGAGAGCTCGACCTGCCGGCCCGCCCAGGCGCTCAGGTCGACGGAGGCCTGGCGCCAGCCGTTGGAGGGGCCGGTGAAGGCGTTCCAGAAGCCGGTGGTGCCGGTGGGCGCGCAGCCGTCCTCGCCGACGGTGAGGTAGTGGGCGAGGAAGGGGTGGCCGCGGACGTAGTAGCCCTCGCCGCAGTCGGCCGGGGGCTCGGCGGAGGTGCCGCCGTGGGTGTCGGGCAGGGTGGTCCAGTCGTCCCGTCCGACGGTGCGGGCCTCGACGACGAGGTTGTCGTAGCCGGGCTCGGTGTCGTGGCTGACCTGGAAGTCCAGGCGGGGCTTCGCGCCCGCCGGGACGCCGGTGAGGTCGACGGTCCTGGAGAGCCGGGCCCAGGTGTCGTCGGCGTGCTTCACCGCCGCGAAGGAGGCGCCCTCGGCGGGCTCGAAGGGGGTGCGGACGCCCGGGTAGTCGCCGGCGGAGGCGCTGCTCGCGAACTGCGGGAAGTCCTCCGGCCTCAGGGTGTCGGAGGTGACGGTGTACGCGCCCGCGTCGTCCAGCGGGTTTCCGGCGGCGGCGCCGAGGGCCGCCCGGACGCCTCCGAAGGCGCCCGCGCCGGCGAAGGCGGACGGGTCCTTCAGTCCGGCGCGGTGGTGGGCGCCGAGGTAGTACTGGGCGAAGTCGTTGGTCTCGGCGGCGCCGACCCGGGTGAGTCCGCCGGCCTTCTCCCCGGCGTTGATCAGCTTGCCGCCCTCGTTGAGGTAGGAGCGGACGGCGAGTTCGGCGTTCCCGGAGGGGCGCCCGGCGCCGGTGTACCAGACGACGGCGCCGAAGTGGGAGAGGACGCCGAGGGCGTCCGGGGCGCCCTGGACGGCGACGTCCCAGACGGCGGCCTTCCGTCCGCCGTCGGCGAGCGCCTTCACGTAGGCGGCGGTGTGGCGTTCGGCGGTGGTGCCGCCCTCGTCGGCGAGGACGAGGACGTCGCCGCGCGGCCGTTCGGCCACCGCGTAGGAGAAGGGGGCGGAGGAGGTGGTCCGGCCGTCGCGGGTGCGGGCGGTGAACCAGACCTGGACGGAGTCGCCGGGCCGGGCGCCCCCGACCTCGCCGCGGTACTCGTCGAAGTAGAGGTTGTCCTCGCCGCCGTAGGTCTCGCCGCCCTTCCAGGCGCGGAGCTCCTCGCTGTGGACGCGGCCGCCGTTGATCCGGTACTTGAGGGTCTTGCCGCGCAGCGACTTGCGGGCGGTGACGGCGACCTCCTGCTCCCCGCCGCGGGCGTAGGAGGTGGTGAAGGCCTTCGGGGTGAAGTCGGGGGCGTCGACGCCGACCGGGGAGACGGGCCGGTCCGGGTGGGCGGCGGACTCGGCGACGGCGAGCGCGAAGGGCACGTTCTTGGCGAACTCGGCCCGGATCAGCTTCTCGTCGTCCGGGAAGGTGAAGACGGAGGCGCAGTCGGCCGGGTTCCAGGCGTCGTTCGGGTCGACCCGGGAGGCGGTGGCGCAGGTGGACATCTCCGGGGTGAACATCTGCATGCCGTTGACGTTGGCGGCGTGTCCGTCGGCCTCGCCGTTGGTGGTGTACAGCTCGGAGGAGACCTGCGGCCGGTAGCCGGGCACGGCGGAGTTCTGCGGGGTGCCGGCGAGGGCCTTGAGGGCCACGTCGTCGGGGGTGTCGGTGGCGACCTGCCAGCCGACGCCGTACAGCAGGAGCTGGGCGGCGGAGTGGTAGTTGATGCCGTACGCGAAGCCGATGCGCTTCTGGAAGGCGTCGATCGCCCTGGTCTCGGGCTCCGACATGGGGCCCTTGCCGCGGAAGGTCTCGTCGGCCGGGTCGGGGGACGAGCCCTCGTTGTCGTAGCCCCACTTGTAGGCGAAGTTGCGGTTGAGGTCGACGCCGTCGCCGGGGCCCGTCCTGCCGTCGCCGTCGTTGTCGCGGAGGTTCTTGCGCCACTGGCGGTGGGCGGGGTCGGCGTGGGTGTGGTCGTAGCCGTCGGGGTTGGCGGAGAGCACGAACCACAGCTCGGTGGTGTCGACGATCCGGGTGATCCGCTCGTCCTTGCCGTAGCCGTCGAGGTAGTGGTGCATCAGCCGCCGGGTCATCTCGGGGGTGATCCACTCGCGCGCGTGCTGGTTGGACATGTAGAGCGTGGCGGGCTTCGAGCCGTCCTTGCTCCGCCCGGCGCCCTTGCTGATCTTGAGGGCGAGGATGTCCTGGCCCTTGAGGGTCTTGCCGATCGGGACGACCTTGGTCAGTCCGGGGTGGGTCCGGGCGGTGTCCTGGATCTCCTGCTTGAGGCCGCCGGGGCCGCCGTACGGGCGGAAGACGCCGTCGCCGGCGGCGGCGACCCGCTGCTCGGCCCGGTCGGACAGGGCGTGCTCGGCGAGTTCGACGCCCCGGCCGCGCAGCTGTCCGGCCTGGGCGCCGGTGAGGAAGAGCTCGACCGTGGCGGTGCCCTTCGCGGGCACCCGCTCGGTCAGTTCGTGGGCGTCGGCGCCGGCTTCGAGGAGGAGCGGGACCTGCTCCTGGGTGACCTCGGCGTGCCATACGGAGAGGGCGTCGCCGTTCCGGTCGTCCGGCCGCGCTCCGGCGACGGGCGCCGCCGCCACTCCGGCGATCAGCAGTGAAGCCGCGGCGAGGATCGATCTCGCTCTGCGTCTCATGAGCTCCCCTTGGTGTCGTCCGTCTCGAAGGTGAACAGATCTCACGGGTGGAACGGTTCTCCCGGAGGCCACAGCCCTCGCGGGTGCCACAGCCCTCGCGGGTGCCACAGCCCTCGCGGGTGAACAGACGACAGACTCATGGGCGCCCCGGGGGGCGTCAAGGGTGCCTCCCGGCGCGTCGCGCACACCGGGAAAGAAACTGCCGGTGCGTCAGGAACGCACCGGCAGTGAAGAGTTGACCGAAAAGCCACCGGCCTCAGCCGACCAGGCTGTCGTCCAGCTCCTCGGTGAGGTTGGACTCGGTCCCGGGGATGCCCAGGTCCTGCGCCCGCTTGTCGGCCATGGCGAGCAGCCGGCGGATCCGGCCGGCCACCGCGTCCTTGGTCAGCGGCGGGTCGGCGAGCGCGCCCAGCTCCTCCAGGGAGGCCTGCTTGTGCTCCATGCGGAGCCGGCCGGCGGCGGCGAGGTGCTCGGGCACCTCCTCGCCGAGGATCTCCAGGGCGCGCTGCACCCGGGCCCCGGCGGCGACCGCGGCGCGGGCCGAGCGGCGCAGGTTGGCGTCGTCGAAGTTGGCCAGGCGGTTGGCGGTGGCGCGGACCTCGCGCCGCATCCGCCGCTCCTCCCAGGCGAGCACCGACTCGTGCGCGCCGAGCCGGGTGAGCAGGGCGCCGATCGCGTCGCCGTCGCGGACGACGACCCGGTCCACGCCCCGCACCTCGCGGGCCTTCGCCGCGATGGAGAGCCGGCGGGCGGCGCCGACCAGGGCGAGGGCGGCCTCGGGTCCCGGGCAGGTGACCTCCAGGGAGGAGGACCGGCCGGGCTCGGTCAGCGAGCCGTGCGCGAGGAAGGCCCCGCGCCAGGCGGCCTCCGCGTCACAGGTGGCCCCGGAGACCACCTGCGGGGGGAGGCCCCGGATGGGGCGGCCCCGGCCGTCGACCAGACCCGTCTGGCGGGCCAGCTGGTCGCCTCCGGCCACCACCCGCACCACGAAGCGCGAGCCGCGCCGCAGACCGCCGGGGGCCATCACGATCAGTTCGGAGCTGTGTCCGAAGATCTCCAGGATGTCCCGCTTGAGGCGGCGGGCCGCCATCGCGGTGTCGAGCTCCGCCTCGATCACGATGCGGCCGCTCACCAGGTGCAGCCCGCCCGCGAACCGCAGGATCGACGAGACCTCTGCCTTCCTGCAGCAGGTCCGGGTGACGGGAAGCCGGGAGATCTCGTCCTTCACCGCTGCCGTCATCGCCATGGGCCGATCCTTCCATGCATCCGAAAAATACGGTCGTACGCGGCGGCCAGCAGCTCCGGGTCGTGCTTCGCGGAGCCGTCGGGCCGGGCGACCGGCGCCAGCTCGACCGCGGCGCCGAACCGCTTGGCGGCGTCGGCGAGGGAGTCGCGGTCGGGCACGGCGGCCTCGTCGGCCAGCACCACGTCCAGGGCGAGTTTAGGGGCGTGTCGCCCCAAAACCTCCAAATGACGCTGCGGGGAGAAGCCGTCGGTTTCTCCGGGCTGCGGCGCGAGGTTCAGGGAGAGCACCTTCCGGGCCTTCGTCTCGACCAGGGCGTCGAGGAGGTCGGGGACCAGGAGGTGCGGGATCACCGAGGAGAACCAGGAGCCGGGGCCCAGGACGACCCAGTCGGCGTCCAGGACCGCGGCGACCGCCTCGGGGACGGCCGGCGGGTCGTTCGGCACGAGGTGCACGGACTGCACCTCGCCGGGGGTGAGCGCCACCGTCGCCTGGCCGGCCACGATGTCCACGTCGTCCGGGCGCTCCGGGTCGTGGCCCTTGACCAGGGCCTGGAGCTCCAGGGGCACGGCGGACATGGGCAGCACCCGGCCCTGGGCGCCGAGCAGCAGACCGACCAGGTCCAGGGCCTGCACGGGGTCGCCGAGCTGTTCCCAGAGGGCGACGATCAGCAGGTTGCCGACGGCGTGCCCGTTGATCTCGCCCTTGGACTGGAAGCGGTGCTGGATGACCCGGGCCCAGGTCTGGCCCCAGTCGTCGTCGCCGCAGAGCGCGGCGAGCGCCTTGCGCAGGTCGCCGGGGGGCAGCACGCCGAGCTCCTCCCGGAGCCGGCCGCTGGAGCCGCCGTCGTCGGCGACGGTGACGACGGCGGTGAGGTCGCCGGTGATCCGGCGGAGCGCGGCGAGGGAGGCCGAGAGACCCATGCCGCCGCCGAGCGCGACGACCTTCGGCTGGGTACCGCGTCTGTGGAGCGTGCGGCGCGCCGCGAGGGTGGAGGCGCGCCGGCGGTACGGCTTCACTCGCGCCCCATGTCCCGGTGCACGACGACGGTCTCGACCCCTTCGGAGGCGAGGCGGGCGGCGAGGCGCTCGGTGGTGGCCACCGAGCGGTGCTTGCCGCCCGTGCAGCCCACGGCGATCGTCACGTACCGCTTGCCCTCGCGGCGGTAGCCCGCGGCGATCAGCTGGAGCAGCTCGGTGTAGCGGTCCAGGAACTCCTTGGCGCCGGGCTGGTTGTAGACGTAGTTCGACACCTCCTCGTTGAGGCCGGTGAAGGGGCGCAGCTCGGGGACCCAGTGCGGGTTCGGCAGGAAGCGCATGTCCACGACGAGGTCGGCGTCGACGGGCAGGCCGTACTTGAAGCCGAAGGACATCACGGTGGCCCGCAGCTCGGGCTCCTCGTCGCCGGCGAACCGGGCGTCCATCTTGGCGCGCAGCTCGTGGACGTTGAGGCTGGAGGTGTCGATCACCAGGTCGGCGTCGCCGCGCAGCTCGCGCAGCAGGTCGCGCTCGGCGGCGATGCCGTCGGTGATGCGGCCGTCGCCCTGGAGCGGGTGGGGCCTGCGGACCGACTCGAAGCGCCGGACGAGGGCCTCGTCGGAGGACTCCAGGAAGACGATCCGGCGGGTGACCCGCTTGGCGTCCAGATCGGCGAGGGACTCCCGCAGGTTGTCGAAGAACTGCCGGCCGCGGACGTCCACGACGACGGCGATCCGGGCGACGTTGCCCTGGGAGCGGGCGCCGAGCTCCACCATGGTGGGGATCAGCGCGGGCGGCAGGTTGTCCACGACGAACCAGCCGAGGTCCTCCAGACACTTCGCCGCGGTGGACCGGCCGGCCCCGGACATGCCGGAGATGATCACCAGCTCGGGAATGGCCTCGGCGCCGTTGTCGCCGGGGGTCTCCTTGGTGCCCGTACTCACGTGTCCTGCTCCGTCTTCTCGGTGGTGCTCGTCGTGCCGTTCGCGCGCGGCCGTGCCGTGACGCCCGCGTCGTCCTCCATGATCCCCCCCGTCGCCGTGTGCACGACGGGGACGGCCGGAGCCGCCGGGGCGGGAACCACGTCGTCCTCCATGATCTCTCCCGTCGCCGTGTTGACGGCGGGAGCGGCCGGGGCCGCCTGTGCCAGGGCCACGGCGACCGCCTCCGCGGTCTTCCGGCCCATGCCGGGGACCTCGCAGATCTGCTCGATTGTCGCCTGCCGGAGCCGCTTCACCGAGCCGAAATGCTTGATCAGGGCCTGCTTCCGGGTCTCCCCGAGGCCGGGGACGGCGTCGAGGGGCCCGGTCCTGATGCGTTTCGTCCGCTTGGACCGCTGGTAGCGGATGGCGAAGTCGTGAGCGGTGTCACGCACCCGCTGGAGAAGGTACAGGCCCTCGCTGGAGCGGGGCAGCACCACGGGGTCGTCGTCGCCGGGCAGCCAGACCTCCTCCAGGCGCTTGGCGAGGCCGCAGACCGCGATGTCGTCGATGCCGAGCTCGTCCAGGGCCCGCCGCGCGGCGGCGACCTGGGGCTGTCCGCCGTCGACCACGACGAGCTGCGGCGGGTACGCGAACCGCTTGGGTCGCCCGTCGTCCTCGGGGTCCTCGGCCGGGACCTCGCCGTCCCCCCACTCCCCCGTCCTCTCCTTCTCGGCGAGGTAGCGCCGGAAGCGGCGGCCGATCACCTCGTGCATGGAGCGGACGTCGTCCTGGCCCTCGAAGCCCTTGATCTGGAAGCGGCGGTACTCGCTCTTGCGGGGCAGCCCGTCCTCGAAGACGACCATGGAGGCGACGACGTCCTCGCCCTGGAGGTGCGAGATGTCGAAGCACTCGATCCGCAGCGGCGCCGAGTCCAGGTCCAGGGCCTCGGCGATCTCCTCCAGGGCCCGGGAGCGGGTGGTGAGGTCGCTGGCGCGCTTGGTCTTGTGGAGCACGAGCGCCTGCTGGGCGTTGCGCGCGACGGTCTCCATCAGGTCCTTCTTGTCGCCGCGCTGCGGCACGCGCAGCGAGACGAGGGAGCCGCGGCGGCCGGAGAGCCAGGCGGAGACGGCTTCGGCGTCCTCGGGGAGCGCGGGGACCAGGACCTCCTTGGGGACCGCCTCGCCGCTCTCCTCGCCGTACAGCTGCTGGAGGGCGTGCTCGACGAGTCCGGCGGTGTCGACGGCCTCGACCTTGTCGGTGACCCAGCCGCGCTGGCCGCGGACGCGTCCGCCGCGCACGTGGAAGATCTGGACGGCGGCCTCCAGCTCGTCCTCGGCGAGGGCGATCAGGTCGGCGTCGGTGGCGTCGGCGAGGACGACCGCGTTCTTCTCCATGGCCCGGCGCAGGGCCGTCACGTCGTCGCGGAGCCGGGCGGCCCGCTCGTACTCCATGTCCTCGGCCGCGATCGTCATCTGCTTTTCGAGTCGGCGGATGTACGTGCCGGTGCGGCCGGCCATGAAGTCGCTGAACTCCTCGGCCAGTTCGCGGTGCTCCTCGGGGGTGACCCGGCCGACGCAGGGCGCCGAGCACTTGCCGATGTAGCCGAGGAGGCAGGGCCGGCCGGCCGAGGCGGCGTTGCGGAAGACGCCCGCCGAGCAGGTGCGGACGGGGAAGACCCGCAGCATCAGGTCGACGGTCTCGCGGATCGCCCACGCGTGCGCGTACGGCCCGAAGTAGCGCACGCCCTTCTTCTTGTGGCCGCGCATGACCTGGACGCGGGGGAACTCCTCGTTCATGGTCACCGCGAGGTAGGGGTAGCTCTTGTCGTCCCGGTACTTGACGTTGAACCGGGGGTCGAACTCCTTGATCCAGGAGTACTCCAGCTGGAGCGCCTCGACCTCGGTGGACACGACGGTCCACTCCACGGAGGCGGCCGTGGTCACCATGGTGGCCGTGCGCGGGTGCAGGCTCGTGAGCGGCTGGAAGTAGTTGGCGAGGCGCTGGCGCAGGGACTTCGCCTTGCCCACGTAGATCACCCGGCGGTGCTCGTCGCGGAACTTGTAGACCCCCGGGGAGTCGGGGATCTGACCCGGCTTGGGGCGGTAGCTGGAGGGGTCTGCCATGCTCCCCACCCTACTGGCGGGGACCGACACTCCGGCCGGCCCCGCGCGCGCGTGCGGGCCTCGTGCGGGCGGGGTGGGGACCCGGCCGCACGAGGCCCGTCCGGTCGGGGCGGGGTCAGGCCGCCGGGCCGCTCCGGGCCGCCCTGCGGCGGCGTATCGCGGCCGTGGCCGCCAGGGCGAGGGCCAGGGAGGTCCCGACGCCGACCGCGGTGGCGGCGGACCCCTCGGAGGCGTCCGTACGGGGCCCGGGGGCGGCCAGGGGCGCGGGAGCGGCACCGGGCGCGGGGGCGGCCAGGGGTGCGGCCTCCCGTCCCGCGGCCTCCTGCGGCCCGTACCCGCCCGCCGCGCCCTTCTTCGCGTAGGCGGAGCCGGGGAGCTTGTCGCCGTACGCCCGGGCGACCCGCTCCCGGTACGCGGCGAGGCTCGTCCCGTTCTTCCCGACGGCCCGCACCGCGTCCTCGTCGAGCGGGAGCACCTTCGCGCCCTTCTGGACGTACCAGGCGTCGATCTGCGGCTCGCGGAAGACCAGGCCGCCGGGCAGCAGGCGCCCGCCCCGCTCCGCGTACCGGATCTCGTCGTCGCCGGTGGCGATGTTCACCACCTGCCAGCCGTCGGCGCTCTCGACCGTCCACAGGGAGGCCTTCCGGCCGTCCGGGGCGACGGCCCGGCTGGCGCGGAACTCGACGCGGGCGACCGGCGCCCCGGCCTTCCCGGCGACGAAGTCCGGGGAGAGGATCCGGACCGGGACGGAGGCGCCCTCGATCCGCGGGGTGCCCGCCGCGCGGGCGGCCGCGGCCGGGGCCCCGGCCCCGTCACCGGCGAAGAACCGGGACAGGGTGTCCAGGGTCCCCGGCGCGGAGGCGGCCCGCTCGGGGGTGGGGGCGGACGGCGGGCCCCCGGCGGCGGCCGGGAGCGTTCCGAGGGCGACGAGGGCGGCGGTCAGGAGGCCGGCGGCGGTGGCACGCGCGCGTGTCGTGGTCGTGGTGATCACGGTGGTCACGCCCCGATCCGGTAGAGCGAGTGGGTCCAGGAGAAGGAGGCGTTGTCGACGTACCAGGCGTGCGAGGCCCAGTTGTAGCGGTCGCTGGAGGGCCAGGGGTCGCCCCAGTAGACCCAGCTGTTCGCGTCGTCGTAGCCGTAGACCACGTGCATGTGCCCGCCGCCGCTCGACCACTGGATCCGGGTCTCGACCGGCCGGTCGGCGTTGATCTCGGTCTGCACGGTGGGGTAGCGCAGCCAGCCGGTGACGTACGAGCCGGGGCGGACCCCGGCCCAGCTCAGACCGGTCTGGACGTTGCCGAGGGTGGCCTGGTTGTTGGGGCAGTCGTAGCCCTGCTGGCGGTTGAAGGCGGCGTTGCAGAACTGGTTCTGGCTGTAGCCGCGGCCGAACCAGGTGGCGATGGTGTTGCCGCCCGCCGCCCAGCACCAGTTGGTCTTCTGCTGGGCCTGCATGGTGATGTTCAGGCGCTTGGAGGCGAGGGCCGAGGCGTCCTCACCGGCCGGCGCGGCGGACGCCGAGGTGGTGGGGACGAGGAAGAGGGCGGCTGCGGCGAGTGCCGCGAGGTTCAGCTTTCTTCTGCGCATCGCGTTCCTCCCGGGTGGGGTGGGGGTGTGGAGGAGCGCGTCCGGACGCTGGTCAGGAGCATCTGCCGTTGTCCGGTCCGGGTCAACACGCTTCAATGCGGGATGACGTCGGACTGTGAACGGTGTGACCCGGGTGTGAACGGAAGCCCCCGGCCCACCTGCCCGCTCGTCCCCGGCGGCACGGCGGTCCGCTCCCCCACCGTGAACGTTCACCGAGGAGTCCTCGTGAGCCACACCGAGGCCGATCTTGCGCAGCTGCTGCACACCGGTCCCTTCCATCTGGCGCTGCGCACCGCGCTCGCCGTGCGCGGGCTGCCGCTCCAGCGGGTCCAGCACCATCTCGCGCACCGGGGCGTCCGGGTCGGGGTGACGAGTCTGAGCTACTGGCAGCAGGGCGCCCGCCGGCCGCAGCGCCCGGAGTCCCTGAAGGCCGTCCGCGCCCTGGAGGAGGTGCTCCAGCTCCCGGGGAACTCGCTCCTGCGGCTCCTGTCGGAGGACACGGCCGCCCGGACCGAGGTGGAGCGCCCGGCGGGCCGCTCGTACCGCTCACTGGTGGAGGCGTCCGGCTCGGTCGAGGAGCTGCTCGCGGAGCTGGAGTGCCCGACGGACGGGGGGCTGCACACGGTGGGGCACCAGGAGCGGGTGCGGATCGGGGCCGGGCGGGAGCTGGTGGGGCGCGAGTCCCAGCACGTGGTGCGGGCGCACCGGGACGGGGTGGACCGCTATCTGGCCATCCACCACGGGGACCCGGACTGCGACCCGTCGCGGGTGGTGGTGCGGGCGGTGGAGAACTGCCGGACCGGTCGGGTGCGGTGGCACGCCGGGACGGGGGTGCTGGTCGCGGAGCTGCTCTTCGACGCGCGGCTGCGGGCCGGGGACACGTACCTCTTCTCGTACGGCTTCGAGGACGGTACGGCGGGGGCGAGCGGGGAGTACGTGCGCGGGTTCAGCTTCGCGGGCGGGCAGTACGTGCTCCAGGTGCGCTTCGACGAGGCGGCGCTTCCGGTGCGGTGCCGGAGGTTCGCGCAGGTCTCGGCGGGGGCGCCGCGCGGCGGCCGTGCGGAGCTGACCCTGAGCGGCCGGCACCGCACGGTGCACCTGGTGGAGCAGGGCGTGCGCCCGGGGATCCTGGGGATCGACTGGGACTGGTCCTGAACCGCCGGTCCCGTCAGGCCCCGGGCCCGGCGACGAGCTCGCCGCCCTCGACGCGGATCGGGACCTCGGGGAGCGGGACGGTGGCCGGGCCCCGGAGCGCCTTGCCGGTCGTCACGTCGAAGCGGCTGCCGTGGCAGGGGCAGTTGCCCTCGTTCTCCTCGACCTTGTCGAGGACGCAGCCCGCGTGGGTGCACTGGGCGCTGAAGGCCTTGTACTGCCCCTCGGCGGGGCAGCTCACCACGAGGCGCTGCTCGCGGTAGAGCCGGGCGCCGCCGACCGGGACCTCGTCGGGGGAACCGAGGGAGACCGGGGCGGTCGGGGTCGGGACCTGGGCGTGGCCGAGCTTGGACTCGGTGGAGCAGGCGGCGACCCCCAGCCCGGCGGCACCGGCGAGGGCGGCGCCTTTCAGTACGGTGCGACGGCTGGACTGGCCGGACATGAGCCCTCCACGGTGAGATCGGTGAGATCGGTGAGATCGGTGAGATCGGGGACGAGACACCCCAGCGGTGACCGAACCGACGATACCGGCGCCTCCCGCCCGGGGGCCGCGGGGGCCCGGGGCCCCCGTACACGAGAGCCCGTCGGCACGGCGAAGCCCCCGGCGCGGAGCCCGCCGGGGCGGCGGGGTCCGTGCGCGGGGGCGCGCCGGTGCGGCAGGCCCCGGGGCGGGGGCCTGCCGGGTGGCGGGTCAGGCCTTGCGGGTGCGGGTCGCCGCCTTCTTGGCGGCGGCCTTGGTCGCGGTCGCCTTGGTGGCGGTCGCCTTGGTCGCGGTCGCCTTCTTGGCCGGAGCGGCCTTCTTGGCCGGGGTGGCCTTCTTCGCCGCCGTCGCCGTCTTCTTCGCCGCCGTCCTCTTCGTGCCGCGCGCGGCCGGGATCGCCGCGTCGCTGATCCGGTCGGCGCCGAGGACCTCGCGGAGGAACTTGCCGGTGTGGCTCGCCGGGACCGAGGCGACCTCCTCCGGCGTTCCCTCGGCGACGACCACGCCGCCGCCGCTGCCGCCCTCCGGGCCCATGTCGACGACCCAGTCCGCGGTCTTGATGACGTCGAGGTTGTGCTCGATGACGATCACCGAGTTGCCCTTGTCGACGAGCCCGGAGAGGACCTTGATCAGCTTCGAGATGTCCTCGAAGTGCAGACCGGTGGTCGGCTCGTCCAGGACGTAGACCGTGCGGCCGGTCGAGCGCTTCTGGAGCTCGGAGGCGAGCTTCACGCGCTGCGCCTCGCCGCCGGAGAGCGTCGGCGCCGACTGCCCGAGGCGGACGTAGCCGAGGCCGACCTCGGTCAGGGTGCGCAGGTGACGGGCGATGGTCGGGACGGCCTCGAAGAAGTCGAGGGCCTCCTCGATCGGCATGTTCAGGACTTCGGCGATGGACTTGCCCTTGTAGTGGACCTCCAGGGTCTCCCGGTTGTACCGGTCGCCGTGGCAGACCTCGCACGGGACGTAGACGTCCGGGAGGAAGTTCATCTCGATCTTGATCGTGCCGTCGCCGGAGCAGTTCTCGCAGCGGCCGCCCTTGACGTTGAAGGAGAAGCGGCCGGGCAGGTAGCCCCGGACCTTGGCCTCCATCGTCTCGGCGAAGAGCCTGCGGACGTGGTCGAAGACGCCGGTGTAGGTCGCCGGGTTCGACCGCGGGGTGCGGCCGATCGGGGACTGGTCGACGTGCACGACCTTGTCGACGAGGTCGTCGCCCTCCACGCGCGTGTGCCGCCCGGGGACCGACTTGGCGCCGTTCAGCTCGCGCGCCAGGTGGGTGTAGAGGATGTCGTTGACCAGGGTCGACTTGCCGGAGCCGGAGACGCCGGTGACGGCGGTGAGGACGCCGAGCGGGAAGGAGACGTCGATGTCCCGCAGGTTGTTCTCACGGGCCCCGTGCACGGTGAGCCGGCGCCCGGGGTCCACCGGCCGGCGGACGTCCGGGGTGACGATCGACCTGCGGCCGGACAGGTACTGCCCGGTCATCGACTCCTCGTTGGCGAGGAGCTCCTTCAGGGAGCCGGAGTGGACGACCTTGCCGCCGTGCTCGCCGGCGCCGGGGCCGATGTCCACGACCCAGTCGGCGACCTTGATGGTGTCCTCGTCGTGCTCGACCACGATGAGCGTGTTGCCCATGTCCCGGAGGCGCACCAGGGTCTCGATCAGCCGGTGGTTGTCGCGCTGGTGGAGGCCGATGGAGGGCTCGTCGAGCACGTAGAGCACGCCGACCAGGCCGGAGCCGATCTGGGTGGCGAGCCGGATGCGCTGGGCCTCGCCGCCGGAGAGCGTCCCGGCGGCCCGGTTGAGCGAGAGGTAGTCGAGGCCGACGTCGACGAGGAAGCGCAGCCGCTCGTTGACCTCCTTGAGGACCCGCTCGGCGATCTTCTTGTCCCGGGCGCTGAGGGTGAGCCGGGAGAGGAACTCGGCGCAGTCGCTGATGGACATCGCGGAGACCTCGGCGATGGACTTGTCCATGACCGTGACCGCGAGGACGATCGGCTTCAGCCGGGTGCCCTCGCAGGTGGGACAGGGCACCTCGCGCATGTAGCCCTCGAAGCGCTCGCGGCTGGAGTCGCTCTCGGCCTCGGTGTGGCGCCGCTTGACGAAGGGGACGGCGCCCTCGAAGGCCGGGGTGGTGTACGCCCGCTCCCGCCCGTACCGGTTGCGGTAGCGGACCTCGACCTGGGTCTTGTGGCCGTACATCAGCGCCTTCTTGGCGCGCTGCGGCAGCCCCGCGTACGGGATGTCCGTGCGGAAGCCGAGGGCCTGGGAGAGACCGCCGATGAGCCGGCCGAAGTACTCCTTGGTGTGGCCGTGCGACCAGGGGTGGATGGCGCCCTCGTCGAGGGACTTGTCCTGGTCGGGGACGATCAGCTCCGGGTCGACCTCCATGCGGGTGCCGATGCCGGTGCAGTCCGGGCAGGCGCCGAAGGGCGAGTTGAAGGAGAAGGAGCGCGGCTCCAGCTCCTCGAAGGAGAGGTCGTCGTACGGGCAGTAGAGGTGCTCCGAGTACATCCGCTCGCGCTCGGGGTCGTCCTCGGGGAGGTCGACGAAGTCGAGCACGACCATGCCGCCGGAGAGTCCGAGCGCGGTCTCGACGGAGTCGGTGAGCCGGCGCTTGGCGCTGTCCTTGACGGTGAGGCGGTCGATGACCACCTCGATGGTGTGCTTCTCCTGCTTCTTGAGCGTCGGCGGCTCGCTGAGCTGCACGGTCGTGCCGTCGACCCGGGCGCGGCTGTAGCCCTTGGTCTGGAGATCGGCGAAGAGGTCGACGAACTCGCCCTTGCGCTCGCGCACGAGCGGGGAGAGCACCTGGAAGCGGCTGCCCTCGGGGAGCTCCAGGACCTTGTCGACGATGGCCTGCGGCGACTGGCGCGAGATGGGGCGGTGGCACTCGGGACAGTGCGGCTTGCCGATGCGCGCGAAGAGCAGGCGGAGGTAGTCGTAGACCTCCGTGATGGTGCCGACCGTCGAGCGCGGGTTGCGCGAGGTCGACTTCTGGTCGATGGAGACGGCGGGCGACAGACCTTCGATGAAGTCGACGTCCGGCTTGTCCATCTGGCCGAGGAACTGCCGGGCGTACGAGGAGAGCGACTCGACGTACCGGCGCTGCCCCTCGGCGAAGATCGTGTCGAACGCGAGGGAGGACTTGCCCGACCCCGAGAGCCCCGTGAAGACGATGAGGGAGTCGCGCGGGAGGTCGAGGGAGACGTTCTTGAGGTTGTGCTCGCGAGCGCCACGGACGATGAGACGGTCGGCCACGCCGGTCCGCACCTTTCTTGAGAGAGCGGATGTGCCTACACACCAACAACCGGGGACGCCGGATGCTTCCATCGAGCGTATAGCACGCATATTCGATTTCCGGTCTTCCGGAGACCTCTTCACCCGAACGAGTGGTCCGGGCCGGTCGGCGCTAGGGTCGGCGCCATGATCGATCACGAGCGTGACCTCGTTTCCCTGCAAGAGGCGACCGATCGGCTCCTGGACGCCGCCTCCTCCTGGGACAACGCCGCCGCGGCCGAGCCGTCACGGCTTTCCGGCTGGACCCGCGGCCATGTCCTCGCCCACCTCGCCCGCAACGCCGACGCCCTGGTGAACGTCTTCGAGGGCCGCCCCATGTACGTGGACGCCGCGACCCGCGAGGCCGACATCGAGCGCGACGCGTACCGTCCGCTCGACGTACAGCTCGCCGACGTGCGCGAGAGCGCCGACCGGCTGCGGGCGGTGTGCGAGAGGCCCGCCGACTGGAACCGGACGGTCGAGCTGCGCAACGGCGTCACCGACAGCGCCTCCCGGGTCCCCTTCCGCCGCTGGGTGGAGGTGGAGCTGCACCACGTCGACCTGGGCGCCGACTACGGCCTGGACGACCTTCCGGAGGAGTTCGTCCTGCGCGAGATCGAGTTCCTGGCCGACCGCTGGTCGGGACGCCCGGAGGTCCCCCCGGTGACGCTCGGCCTCGGACAGGACGGATCCGGCCCCACCTGGCGGACCGGTGGCACCGAGGGTACTCCCGTCGTCCTCGCGGGCACCGGCCCCGAGCTGCTCGGCTGGCTGTCCGGCCGCGGCGACAAGGGCGCCCGGCTCGTCGTCCTCTCCGGCGACGGCCTCCCGGACCTGCCCCCGCTATAGGCTGAGCGCATGACGTACAGCGGAGTGGTGAAGGTCGGCGGCCCTGCGGACGTGCACGAGCTGGCGGACCTGATGATCTCGAAGGTCGCGGTCGGCCCGATGGAGAACAACGCCTATCTGCTGCGCTGTCGGGCGACCGGCGAGCAGCTGCTGATCGACGCGGCGAACGAGGCCGGGACCCTGCTCACGCTGATCGGTGACGACGGCGTCCGCGCCGTCGTCACCACCCACCGGCACGGCGACCACTGGCAGGCCCTGGCCGAGGTGGTCGCCGCGACCGGCGCGCGCACCTACGCGGGCGCGTACGACGCGGACGGCATCCCGGTCGCGACCGACGTCCCCGTCGAGGACGGCGACACGATCCGGGTGGGCCGGGTCGAGCTCACCGCCCGCCGCCTCGTCGGCCACACCCCGGGCTCGATCGCCCTCGTCTACGACGACCCGCACGGCCACCCCCACGTCTTCACCGGCGACTGCCTCTTCCCCGGCGGCGTGGGCAACACCCACCAGGACCCGGAGGCCTTCGCCAGCCTGCTCCACGACGTGGAGACCAAGCTCTTCGAGGCCCTCCCGGACGAGTCCTGGGTCTACCCCGGCCACGGCAGGGACACGACGCTCGGTGACGAGCGCCCCCACCTCGCGGAGTGGCGCGAGCGCGGCTGGTGACCCGACGGCGGACGGAGGGCGCGCGCCCCACCAGCGGCGCGCTCCCGCACGCCCCCGTAGCCGGGGTGATCGGCGGGTAGATCGCGGGACATGCACCGCCGTCACTCTCCGTCGCGCCCCACCGCCCCCTCGATGGGCCGGATCGCCGCCGCCTCGCTCGTCGGCACCGCCATCGAGTTCTTCGACTTCTACGTCTACGGGACCGCCGCCGCCCTCGTCCTGGGCCCGCTCTTCTTCCCGACCTTCTCCCCGCTCGCCGCGACCCTGGCCGCCTTCGGCACCTTCGCCGTCGGTTTCGTGGCCCGGCCGCTCGGCTCGGTCCTCTTCGGCCACGTCGGCGACCGGTACGGCCGGCGCCCGGTCCTCTTCGCCTCGCTGCTCCTGACCGGCTGCGCCACGGTCGCGGTCGGCTGCCTCCCCACGTACGCGACGCTCGGCATCGCCGCCCCCGTCCTGCTGCTCCTGCTCCGCTTCCTCCAGGGGCTCGGTCTGGGCGGCGAGTGGGGCGGGGCGGTGCTGCTCACCGCTGAGCACGCCCCGGAGCACCGGCGCGCGCTGTGGGCGAGCTTCCCGCAGATCGGCCCGGCGGTCGGCTTCCTCCTGGCGAACGGGGTGATGCTGGGGCTCACGGCCGGGCTGGGCGACGCGGAGTTCCGCTCCTGGGGCTGGCGGGTGCCGTTCTGGGCGGCGGGGCTGCTCGCGGCGGGCGGGCTGCTGCTGCGCTCCTCGCTCGCGGAGACCCCGCAGTTCGAGGAGCTGTCCGCGTCCGGGCGGCGCGCGGGCGCCCCGCTGGCGGAGGTCGTCCGGAACCACTGGCGGCTCGTGCTGCTGACGGCGGGGGCCCTCGCGGTCGGGTACGCCGTCTTCTACGCGGTCTCCACCTGGGCCCTGGCCTACGGCACCGGGCGGCTCGGCCTGAGCGGTCCGGTGATGCTGGGCTGCGTCATGGCGGCGGTGGCGGTGATGGGCGCGGCCACTCCGTTCGTGGCGCTCCTGGCCGACCGCTGGGGCCGCCGGACGCTCTGCCTGGCCGGGTGCGCGGGCTGCGCGCTCTGGATGTTCCCGATGGTGGCGCTGCTGCACACCGCGCGGCCGCCGCTGATGTTCCTGGGCTTCCTGGGCGCGCTGCTGGCCTTCATCACGATGTTCGCGGTGGTCGCCGCGTACCTGCCGGAGCTGTACGAGCCCCGGGTCCGCTGTACGGGCGCGGCCGTCGGCTACAACCTCGCGGGCGTCCTGGGCGGCGCCCTGACGCCCCTCGCGGCCACCGCGCTGTCCGAGGGCGGCTCCGGCCCGCCCTGGGGCGTGGCGGCCTATCTGACCCTGGTGGCCCTGGTCAGCCTGGGCTGCTTCGCGCTCCTCCCGGAGACCCTGCCCGCGCGCACCGCGGTGAAGGAGCCCGCGCCCGCGTAGGGCCCGTCCGGCGGAAGGGCGCGGAAACGGCGAAGGCCGACCGGGGAGGGGGTCCCGGGTCGGCCGTCGCCGTGTGTGCCGCGTCAGGCGCCGATGCTGTCCTTCTCGGTGCCGTCGGCGTCGGCCACGCTCTGGGCGGCCTCCCGCTCGGCCTGCCGCTTGGAGGCGATCAGGCTGGTGATCGTGGTGATGATCAGAACACCGCAGATGACCGCGAGGGAGACCGGGATGGAGATCTCCGGGACGTGCACCCCGGACTCGTGCAGGGCGTGCAGCACCAGTTTGACGCCGATGAAGCCGAGGATCACCGACAGGCCGTAGCTGAGGTGGACCAGCTTCTTGAGCAGGCCGCCGATCAGGAAGTACAGCTGCCGCAGACCCATGAGGGCGAAGGCGTTGGCGGTGAAGACGATGTACGGGTCCTGGGTGAGGCCGAAGATCGCCGGGATGGAGTCGAGGGCGAAGAGGATGTCGGTGGTGCCGATGGCCAGCATGACCACCATCAGCGGGGTCAGCACCCGCTTGCCGTTGACCCGGATGAAGAGCTTGGTGCCGTGGTAGCGGTCGGCGACGCCGAACTTCTTCTCCACGCTCTTGAGGAGGCGGTTCTCCTCGAACTCGTCCTCCTCCTCGTCGGCACGCGCCTCCTGGATGAGCTTCCAGGCGGTGTAGATCAGGAACGCGCCGAAGATGTAGAAGACCCAGGAGAAGCTCGCGATGATCGCGGCGCCGGCGGCGATGAAGATCGCGCGGAGCACCAGGGCGATCAGGACGCCGATCAGCAGCACGCGCTGCTGGAGGTGCGAGGGGACCGAGAACTTCGCCATGATCAGGACGAAGACGAAGAGGTTGTCGACGCTGAGCGACTTCTCGGTGATGTATCCGGCGAAGAACTCGCCGGAGGCCTGGGCGCTGCCGAAGAACAGCAGGCCGACGCCGAAGAGCGCGGCGAGCACGATCCAGACGATCGTCCAGATGCCGGCTTCCTTGACCGACACGTCATGGGGCTTGCGCCCGATGAAGAAGTCGGCACCGATCAGGGCACCCAGACCGAGAATGGTCAGGACCCACAGGGTCGTCGAAACGTCCATTGCGCCTCCGGCGTCGTACGGCTACTGATCAGCGTCGTCGCTGCCGGAGGTCTCTTCCACCCGGACGACGGGCGAACCGCCGCCGGGCCGACGCCCCGGGATCGGATCACTGGGATCCCTCCGTACTGACGGGCACGCCGCGCTTGGGGAGTACTCCCCTCCGCACGAAGAACACTACCCGAAACACCAAGAGAAGGTAAAGGGCAGGCTAAAGGATCATCAAGACGCCAGGTCAGGACCGCTTCTCCCGGCGGGCGGCCGCCACTTGGGCGAGGACCTGCCGCAGGACCCCGCTGCCCGGCGGAAGCACCGGCGGCTCGTACGACCAGGCGTGTCCCACCCACGGATCGGCGAGGTGGTCGTCCGGGACGGGGGTGAGCCGCAGCAGCGAGCGCCACAGCGGGTCGAGCAGCGGCCCGTACGCGGCCGCGTCCGCCCGGTCCGCCACCATCAGCAGGTGGACGCCGACCGAGGGGCCCTCGTCGGCGAGGTACCGGAGCCGGGTGACCGCCCGGTCGTCGAAGCCGTGCGGGAAGTCGTGCACGATCAGCAGCTGCCGGGCCGTGTCCAGGCCGGGCGGCAGCGCGTCGGCCGCGCCGGCCCGCACCGCCATCTGGAGCAGGTCGACCCGCTCGGTGAGCTGCTCCAGGACCGCGGAGACACCGGCCGCGCCCCGGGCCGGCGGGGTCGCGAGGACGTCCGCCTCCACGAGCGGGGCGAGGGACGCGGCGCCCGCCCCGGCCGCGTCGAGGACGTGGACGGCGAAGGCGCCCGCCGGGTGCGCCGCGAGCAGCCGGGCCGCGTGCGCGACCGCGCTGTCCAGGGCGAGCCGCCGCAGCTCGACCTCGTCGAGGAGGCCGGCCGCCTCCGAGTGGCCGCGCCCGCCGTCCACCCACAGTCCCCGCTCCAGCGGCAGCCGGACGAGCATGGGGATCCGCAGCTCGGTGCGCTCGGGCAGGTGGAGGTCGCCGAGCCGGACGGCCATCGGCTCCTCTGCCGGGACGCGGTAGGCGTGCCAGACGGGGTTGTCCCAGCGGGCGTAGGCGGCCGGCAGGGCCGGTTCGACCACCTCGGACTCGGCCGCGAGCTGGGCGAGGTCCCGGTCCAGGACCGCGCGGGCCCGGTCCACCAGTTCGTCGTGCCGGGCCCTGGCGGCCGCCCGGGCCGCGTCGTTCGCGCCCCCGTTCCTGGCGCGGTAGTCGGAGAGCGTCTGGTCGAGCTCCCGGTCGAGCCGGGACTCGGCGAAGTCGCAGGCGCTGCGATAGGCGGCGGCGGTACGGGCCAGGTCCTCGAACATCCCCCACACCTGGTTGTAGAGGCGCTCGTCCATGGACCAGCCGGAGGCGTCCCCGGCGACCGGCACGGGCGGGGCCTGCGGCGGCTCCGGCGCGGCGGCGGGCCCGCGGCGGGGGTGGGAGTAGTCGATGGGGCCGCCCGGGGCCCGCGCGCCGGTGTCCGTGCCCGAGGGCGGGGTCACCGGCACGGTCGGCGTCGGGTCGGAGACCGCCTGCGGGAGTGGCGGGGGCGGGGGCGTGGGGTCCGCCGTCGTCGGGGAGGCG
>NZ_LGEG01000126.1 GCF_001280125.1 Streptomyces sp. NRRL F-6492 | reverse complement strand
GCGGTGGCGCAGGCTCGGCTGCTTCCAGCAGGCACTCCTCACGCTGGTCCATCTGCGGAAGAACGAGACGTTCTCGCAGCTTGGAGCAGGTTTCGGGATATCGCAGGCCACCGCCTGGCGCTACGTCGACGAGACCCTGGACGTCCTGGCCGGCTGGGCGCCTGGCCTCTACGAAGCGCTCACCGGCCTTGGTGAAGGGGACCACGTCAGCGGCGACGGCACCCTGATCCCCATCGACCGGATTGCTGCGGACGAGCCGTACTACTCGATGAAACACCGCAAGCACGGCATGAACGTACAGGTCATCGCCCGTCCCGACGGCACACCGCCGTGGTTCTCCCGCGCGACACCCGGCCGGACCCATGATCTGACCGCGGCCCGGTCCCACGGCATCGTCCAAGCGTGCCTCACCCGGCAGATCCTCGTCCTCGCCGACCGCGCCTACCAGGGCGCCGGCGCCACCTTCCGAACCCCGTACTACCACCACCGCGAACAGCCAGAGCAATACCAGCAGTTCAACCGCGACCACGCACGGCTCAGAGCGCCTGGCGAACGCGCCTTCGCCCAACTGAAGTCCTGGCGCATCCTCCGACGAGCCCGATGCTCCACCCGCCGCATCAGCACCATCGTCCAAGCCGTCCACACCCTGCTGACCT
>NZ_LGEG01000125.1 GCF_001280125.1 Streptomyces sp. NRRL F-6492 | reverse complement strand
CTCGCGACGAGTCGGGAGCCGTTGGGGGTGCCGGGGGAGGTGGTGCGGCCGTTGGGTCCGTTGCCGGTGGGGGTGGCGTTGCGGTTGCTGGGGGAGCGGGGTGCGGCGGCGCGGCCGGGGTTCTCGGTGGGGGAGGACCGGGAGGCGGCGGAGGAGGTGTGCCGTCGGCTGGACGGGTTGCCGTTGGCGATCGAGTTGGCGGCGGCGCGGTTGCGGATGTTGTCGGTGCGGCAGGTGGCGGAGCGTCTGGACGATCGTTTCCGGTTGTTGACGGCGGGGGCGCGGACGGTGTTGCCGCGTCAGCAGACGTTGCGGGCGGTGGTGGACTGGTCGTGGGACCTGCTCGACGGTCCGGAGCGGGTGGTGCTGCGGCGGCTGGCGGTGTTCGCGGGCGGGTGTGATCTGGGGGCGGCGGAGGAGGTGTGCGCGGACGGGGCGGGTCCGGACGTGCTGGAGGTGCTGGGTGCGCTGGTGGACAAGTCGCTGGTGGTGGCGGGTCCGGTGGACGGCGGGATGCGGTACCGGCTGCTTGAGACGGTGGCGGAGTACGCGCGGGAGCGGCTGGTGGAGGCGGGGGAGCGGGGGGAGGTGGAGCGGCGGCACCTGGCGTACTACCGGGAGCTGGCGCGCCGGACCGATCCGGAGCTGCGGGGGCCGGGGCAGGTCGCCGCCATCGCCCGCTTCG
>NZ_LGEG01000124.1 GCF_001280125.1 Streptomyces sp. NRRL F-6492 | reverse complement strand
ATGGAGGCCGAGCGTGCCTAAGCGCACCGATATCCAGTCCGTCCTGGTCATCGGCTCCGGCCCGATCGTGATCGGCCAGGCCGCCGAGTTCGACTACTCCGGGACCCAGGCGTGCCGGGTGCTCAAGGCCGAGGGCCTGCGGGTGATCCTGGTCAACTCCAATCCGGCCACGATCATGACCGACCCGGAGATCGCCGACGCCACCTACGTCGAGCCGATCACCCCGGAGTTCGTCGAGAAGATCATCGCCAAGGAGCGCCCGGACGCGCTGCTGCCGACCCTGGGTGGGCAGACCGCGCTGAACACGGCGATCTCCATGCACGAGCAGGGGGTGCTGGAGAAGTACGGGGTGGAGCTGATCGGCGCGAACGTCGAGGCGATCCACAAGGGCGAGGACCGCGACCTGTTCAAGGGCGTGGTGGCGGCCGTGAAGGCGAAGATCGGGCACGGCGAGTCCGCCCGCTCGGTGATCTGCCACTCCATGGACGACGTCCTCAAGGGCGTCGAGACCCTGGGCGGCTATCCGGTGGTGGTCCGCCCGTCGTTCACCATGGGCGGGGCCGGCTCCGGTTTCGCGCACGACGAGGAGGAGCTGCGGCGGATCGCCGGGCAGGGCCTGACGCTCTCGCCGACCACGGAGGTGCTCCTGGAGGAGTCGATCCTGGGGTGGAAGGAGTACGAGCTGGAGCTGATGCGCGACAGGAACGACAACGTCGTGGTGGTCTGCTCCATCGAGAACTTCGACCCGATGGG
>NZ_LGEG01000123.1 GCF_001280125.1 Streptomyces sp. NRRL F-6492 | reverse complement strand
CCGGAACGAGGGCCGCTCGCCGCCACGGTCGTCACGACGCTCGTCACGACGGAAGCCGCCACCGCGGTTGTCGCCGCCCCGGTTGTCACCACCGCGATCATCACGACGGAAGCCACCACCGCCACGGTTGTCGCCGCCCCGGTCGTCGCGACGGAAGCCGCCACCGCCACGGTTGTCGTCGCGCCGGTCATCACGCTGGTACGAGGGACGCTCATCGCGCCGGAACGAGGGCCGGTCACCGCCCCGGTCGTCACGACGGAAGCCACCACCGGCACCACGGTTGTCGTCCCGGCGGAACGGCGGACGGTCGTCACGACGGTCATCGCGACGGAAGCCGCCACCGCGGTTGTCACCACCGCGGTTGTCACCACTCCGGTCATCGCGGCGGTCGTCGCGACGGAAGCCACCGCCACCGCGGTTGTCCCCGCCACGGTCGTCACGGCGCGGCCCACGGAAGCCGCCCCGGTCGCCACCACCACCGTCCCTGCGACGCGGCTCGCGCTCCGGACGGTCGTCGGGAGAGTTGGTGGGCATGGTCGTGACTCCTGTCTTCGGGTACTGCAGTCATTCTCGCGCAGCCGGCACTCCGCCGCGCAGTGGAGAAAAATCAAGGAAAAACAAAAGGACCCCTGGTCCCAGCATGAACGCTGGGACCAGGGGTCCTGAAGAATTGTTCGGCGGTGTCCTACTCTCCCACAGGGTCCCCCCTGCAGTACCATCGGCGCTGAAAGGCTTAGCTTCCGGGTTCGGAATGTAACCGGGCGTTT
>NZ_LGEG01000122.1 GCF_001280125.1 Streptomyces sp. NRRL F-6492 | reverse complement strand
CGGGGGAGGAGCGGGTGGAGGACGTGCTGCTGTTGGTGTCGGAGGTGGTCACCAACGCGTGTCTGCACGCCTCGGGCCCGGAGGAGTTCGTCCTGCGGCGCGGACGGGAGGGGCTGCGGGTGGAGGTCGCCGACGCCAGTCCCGAGCCGCCGCGCGTGCATGCGTCCCGTTCGCCCGCGTTGCCCGGCGGGCACGGCCTGATGGTGCTGGACAAGCTGGCGGGGGCGTGGGGCTACGAGGCCAGGGGCTCGGGGGCGGCGGGGAAGGTGGTCTGGCTGGAGGTCAGCCTGTCGCCCCGTACGTAGCCCCGCTCGCCGTCCCGTTCGCGGGTCCGTCCGCCGGCGCGCTGTCGTCGTTGAGGCCTTCCCTGAGTTCACCGAGGATGCGGGTGAGCAGCCGCGAGACGTGCATCTGCGAGAGTCCGATCCGCCGGCCGATCTCGGCCTGGGTGAGCTCCTCCCCGAAGCGGAGTTCGATGATGTGCCGGTCGCGTTCGTCGAGCCGGTCGAGCAGGGGGCGGAGCGCGGTGAGGGACTCGATCAGTTCGTAGGCGGGCTCGGCGGTCGCCAGGTGGCGGGGCTTCGCGCCGGAGGGGTTGTCGTCGTCGCCGACCGGCGTGTCGAGGGAGCGGGTGGCGTAGCCGTGGGCGGCGAGTTGTCCTTCGGCGATCTCTTCTTCGGTGAGGTGGAGGTGGTGGGCGAGTTCGGTGCGGGTGGGGCGGCGGCCGAGGTGTTGTTCGAGGTGGTCGGCGGTTTTGGCGAGGTCGATGCGGAGTTCCTGG
>NZ_LGEG01000121.1 GCF_001280125.1 Streptomyces sp. NRRL F-6492 | reverse complement strand
CCGGGGGTGCTGGAGGCGGCGGTACGGGACGTGGTGGAGCGGCACGAGGTGCTGCGGACGGTGTATCCGGCGCGGGACGGCGAGCCGTACCAGCGGATCACCGACGCGCCCGAGGTACGGGTGGAGGTCGAGGAGCACGTCCCCGCCGGCGAAGCGCAGACCCGGGCGACGGCCTTCGCCCGGACGGTGATCGACGTGACCAGTGAACTACCCCTCCGCGTCAGACTGTTCGGGGTGGAGGACGGGTCGGCTGTCCTGGTGCTGCTGGTCCACCACATCGCCACGGACGGCTGGTCGGTCGACCGCCTGCTCGGGGACCTGGACCTCGCCTACCGCGCCCGCGCCGAGGACCGTGCCCCCGACTGGGAGCCGCTGCCCGTCCAGTACACCGACTACACCCTCTGGCAGCGCGACCTCCTCGACGCCGAACACGACTTCCTGGGAAGCCGGTTGGACTTCTGGCGTACGGCGCTCGACGGCGCTCCGGCGGAGACGCGGCTGCCCGCCGACCGGCCCCGGACGACCGAGCCCGGGCAGCGGCGGGGCGAAGTGGTGACCACGGAGGTCGACGCCGACGTGCACAGGGCGCTCGGCGGCCTCGCCCGTGCGCAGCGGGCGACGTTCTTCATGGTGGTGCGGTCGGCGCTGTCCCTTGCCCTGCGGGCGGCGGGTGCCGGGTCGCGCTGCACGACCTGGTGGGGTTCTTCGTGAACACGCTGGCGCTGCGGACCGATCTGTCGGGGGATCCGACGCTCGGTGAGCTGGTGGGGCGGGTGCGGGACGCGGACCTGGCGGCGTTCGCGCACGACGACCTGCCGTTCGACCTGCTCGTGGAGGACCTGAACCCCGAGCGGTCCCTCGGACGGCACCCCTTCTTCCAGGTCGTGGTCAGCGCCCAGACCGCCGGGGAGGCGCAGGACACGGCCCGCGGCCTCGGCGGCATACCCGGCGCCCTGGACGGCGCCGACCTGGCCACCGCCAAGTTCGACCTCGGCTTCCACTGCGCCGAGACCCTCGGTCCCGACGGCGGACCGGGCGGCGTGCGGCTCGGACTGCAGTACGCCACCGACCTCTACGACGAGGAGACCGCGCTCCTCCTCCTCGACCTGTTCCGCCGGGCCCTCACGGCCCTCGCCGAGCGGCCCGCCGACACGCCCCTCGACACCGTCCGCCTGGTCACCGACGAGGAGCGCCGGGACCTGGACCGGCGCCACGAGGCCCTCGCCGCCGCCGAGCGGAGCCGTGCCGGTGCCGCTGCCGGAAAGGGGGCGCGGGACGGGGCGCGCGCCGTCACGGATCCCCGCGAGGAGATCCTGCGGGGTCTGTTCGCGGAGATCCTGGGACGCGACGAGGTGCTGCCGGGGGAGAACTTCTTCAAGCTCGGCGGGCACTCGCTGCTCGCGGGCAAGCTCACCAACCGC
>NZ_LGEG01000120.1 GCF_001280125.1 Streptomyces sp. NRRL F-6492 | reverse complement strand
TCAGTGAGCCTTTTCAGCGTTGCCTCTCCAGGGTGAGGATCGCGGCGGTGATCGCGCTGAGGCGGGTTGGGCTGCAGCGGGCGTGGCGGAGGATTCGCCAAGACTTCAGGCGGGCGACTCCGCGTTCGACGGGTGCCCGGGCGGCGGACAGGGCGCGGTTGACGGTGCGCTCGGTGGGGGTGAGTTCGCCTTTCGGTGGGCGGCGTTTGGCGGTGGTGACCCAGGCGCCGGCGCCGGTGCAGGCCAGGTCGGCGAGGAGGGGGACGTCTTGGCGCTCGCAGATCCGGATGATCCGGTGGGTGCGGGCCGCGGTCAGGACGTGGGTCCGGCCCGGCAGCGCCGGCGACAACCACAGGATCCGCCCGGCGGGATCGGTGAGGACTGCACGTTCACGCTGTGCCGTTTGTGCTGGGCGGAGTGGTCGGCCCGCCCGTTGCCGACCCGGTCGCACTCGGCGAGGGTGCCGTCCAGGAGCGCGTGGTCGGGGTTGGTCTCCCGCAGGACCTTCAGGAGTTCCGGTGCCCGGTCGGCGAGGTGTCGCGCCGCCGGAGGTGGACCAGAGCGACCGGAGTCCACCGGGGCGGCGGCAGTTTGCAGCGCCGGCCACCCTCACAGGTGACGACGAGCATCGTTACCCACTCGACCAGAGTGTGGGGCAGGTCGAGTGCGGCAGGACAGGGAACCAACGGGGCTCCTGAGCTGCTGAGTTGAGACGTTAGACAACCTCTCTCAACGGCACGGGGGCCTCGTGCGTTGCGGGCGCCGACCGCGTCACCCATCCGATGCGCACTCTAAAAAGGCTCAG
>NZ_LGEG01000119.1 GCF_001280125.1 Streptomyces sp. NRRL F-6492 | reverse complement strand
CCGGGGGTGCTGGAGGCGGCGGTACGGGACGTGGTGGAGCGGCACGAGGTGCTGCGGACGGTGTATCCGGCGCGGGACGGCGAGCCGTACCAGCGGATCGTCGACGCGCCCGAGGTGCGGTTCGAGGTCGAACGGGGCGTGGCCGGTGGGGAGGTGGACGCGCGCGCCACGGAGTTCGCGCGGCTCCTCGTCGACGTGACCGACGAACTCCCGCTTCGCGTCAGGCTGTTTGAGGTGCAGGACGGGTCGGCGGTCCTGGTGCTGCTGGTCCACCACATCGCCACGGACGGCTGGTCGGTGGGCTGCCTGCTCGGGGACCTGGACCTCGCCTACCGCGCCCGCGCCGAAGGGCGTGCCCCCGGCTGGGAGCCGCTGCCCGTCCAGTACGCCGACTACACCCTCTGGCAGCGGGACATGCTCGGCGACCCCGAGGACCCCGACAGCACCGCCCACGAGCAACTCGCCTTCTGGCGCGAGGCCCTCGACGGCGTCCCGGCGGAGACGCGGCTGCCCGCCGACCGGCCCCGGCCGGCCGAACCCGGACTGCGGCGGGGCGCGGTGGTGTCCCTGGACCTGGACGCCGGGACCCACAAGGCCCTGACCGCCCTCGCCCGTGCCCGGCGGGCGACGTTCTTCATGGTGGTGCGGTCGGCGCTGTCCCTCGCCCTGCGGGCGGCGGGCGCCGGGTCGGGCGCTGCACGACCTGGTGGGGTTCTTCGTGAACACGCTGGCGCTGCGGACCGATCTGTCGGGGGATCCGACGCTCGGTGAGCTGGTGGGGCGGGTGCGGAACGCGGACCTGGCGGCGTTCGCGCACGAGGACCTGCCGTTCGACCTGCTCGTGGAGGACCTGAACCCCGAGCGGTCCCTCGGACGGCACCCCTTCTTCCAGGTCGTGGTCAGCGCCCGGACCGCACAGGACGACCCGTACCACCTGGGCGGCATACCGGCCGTCCTCGACGGCGCCGACCTCGCCACCGCCAAGTTCGACCTCGGCTTCGACTGCCTGGAGCGGTTCGGCCCGGACGGCGAACCGGACGGGCTGCGGCTCGGACTGCAGTACGCCACCGACCTCTACGACGAGGAGACCGCGCTCCTCCTCCTGGAGCTGTTCCGCCGGGCCCTGGGCGCCCTCGCCGAGCAGCCGGACGGCACGTCCCTCGACGCCGTCCGGCTGCTCACCGACGAGGAGCGCCGGGGACTCGACCGCCGCCACCGGGCCCTCGCCGAGGCCCGGCGGCGCCGCGCCGGCGCCGGGAAGGAGCCGCGCGACGACGGCCGGGCGCGTGCCGTCACGGATCCCCGCGAGGAGATCCTGCGGGGCCTGTTCGCGGAGATCCTGGGACGCGACGAGGTGCTGCCGGGGGAGAACTTCTTCAAGCTCGGCGGGCACTCGCTGCTCGCGGGCAAGCTCACCAACCGC
>NZ_LGEG01000118.1 GCF_001280125.1 Streptomyces sp. NRRL F-6492 | reverse complement strand
GGTGTCCTGTTCGGGGGTGTTGCCGGTCATCGGTGCGTGCTGCCTTCCACGAGGGTGATGAGCTGGTCCAGGTCGCCGGGGGTGGCGTGGGGGTTGAGCAGGGTGGCTTTGAGCCAGAGGCGGCCGTTCGCCCGGGCCCGGCCGAGGACCGCCCGGCCTCCGGTGAGGAGGGAGCGGCGGATCGCGGCGACGGTGGTGTCGTCGGTGTCGTGGGGGCGGAAGAGGACGGTGGTGAGGGTGGGGCGGGCGTGCAGGTCGAGGCCGGGGTGTTTCTCGACGCGGTCGGCGAGGTCCTGGGCGAGGTCCATGCAGGTGTCGACGAGGGCGCCGAGTCCGGTGCGGCCGAGGGCGCGGAGGGTGACGGCGGCCTTGAGGACGTCGGGGCGGCGGGTGGTGCGCGGGGAGCGGCCGAGGAGGTCGGGGAGGCCGGCGTCGGTGTCGTCGTCGGCGTTGAGGTAGTCGGCGGTGTGGGCGAGGGCGGCGAGGTCGGTGGTGTCGCGGACGGCGAGGAGGCCGGCGGCGGCGGGCTGCCAGCCGAGTTTGTGGAGGTCGACGGTGACGGTGCGGGCGCGGTCGAGGCCGTCGAGGAGCCGGCGGTGGGTGCGGCTGAAGAGGAGGGGGCCGCCGTAGGCGGCGTCGGCGTGGAGGTCGGCGTCGTGGGCGGCGCAGACGTCGGCGATCTCGGGGAGCGGGTCGATGAGGCCTTCGTCGGTGGTGCCGGCGGTGGCGGCGACGAGGAGCGGGCCGGGCGTGGTGGCCAGGGCGGCGTCGAGGGCTTCGGGGTCGAGGGTGCCGTGGGGGGTGGGGACGACGA
>NZ_LGEG01000117.1 GCF_001280125.1 Streptomyces sp. NRRL F-6492 | reverse complement strand
CGCAGGTGTGGCCGATGGTGGCCGCCGGCACCTCCAACGACGAGGTCATGGCCGCCCGGGGCGTCCGCCCCGACTTCGGCGACGGCGAAGACGACTGAGAAGCCGGAGAGAAAGGGAAAACACCATGTCCACCCACACGCTCTCGGTCCTCGTCGAGAACAAGCCGGGCGTCCTCGCCCGCACCACGTCCCTCTTCGCACGCCGGGGCTTCACCATCGACTCCGTCTCCGAGGGCACGACGCAGGACCCCGCCGTCTCCCGCATCACGATCGTCGTGGACGCGGACGTCTGCCCGCTGGCCCAGGTCGTGCGGCAGATCGGCAAGCTGGTCAACGTCCTGAAGGTCGTCGAGCTGGAACCGGGCTCCGCGATCCGCCGCGAGCTGATCCTCGTGAAGGTCCGCGCCTGCCACGACACCCGCTCGCAGGTCGTCGACCTCGTGAGGCTCTTCCGCGCCCGGATCGTGGACGTCTCGCCCGAGGCCGTCACCGTCGAGGCCACCGGCACCCGCGACAAGCTCGACGCGCTGCTCACGATGCTCGGCCCGTTCGGCATCACCGAACTCGTCCAGTCCGGCACCGTCGCCATCGGCCGCGGTCCCGACGTCCTGAGCGCCTCCCCGGACCCCGCTCCCGCTCCCTCCCCCGTGCACGTTTCCTTCCCGATCCAAGGAGAATCCCCGTGGCCGAGCTCTTCTACGACGCCGACGCCGACCTCTCGACCATCCAGGGCCGCAAGGTCGCGGTGATCGGTTACGGCAGCCAGGGGCACGCCCACGCGCTGTCGCTCCGCGACTCGGGCGTCGACGTCCGCGTCGGCCT
>NZ_LGEG01000116.1 GCF_001280125.1 Streptomyces sp. NRRL F-6492 | reverse complement strand
ACCGCCCCGCGCGCCCCCGCCGCCCCCACGCCCGCCCGCGACCCGATCCTGCCCGTGCTGCCGGCGAAGGCCGTCGCGCCCCGTCCGGTCGTACGGCCCGCGGCGGTGGAGGACGAGGGGAGCGGGCGGCCCTGTCCGGCGTGCGGGACGCCCAACCGGCCGGAGCGGAAGTTCTGCTGGCGCTGTGCCGCGGAGCTGCGGCCGGTGCCGAAGGCCGCGCCGCTGCCCTGGTGGCGGACGGTGTGGCCGTTCCGGCGCCGGGCACGGGCGGGTTCGGGGCGGGGGGTGCGCCTCGCCGTGATCCTCGCGGTCGTGCTCGCGCTGTGCGCCGCCGGGTTCCTCCTGCTGCCCGCGGGACGCGCCCTGGTCGAGGACGTCCGGGACAAGCTGGGCAAGGCCACACCCGTCACCCCCGTACGGACCGAGGCGAGCGGCGCGCTCCCCGGGCATCCCGCGACGAACACCACGGACGGCCTGAACAACAAGTACTGGGCGGCCCCCGGGGCGGGCGCCTCGGTGACGTACACCTTCCGCAAACCGTTCCGGCTGGTCGCCCTGATCATCACCAACGGCGCGTCCACGTCTCCGGAGGCGTACGCCCGCCAAGCGCGCGCGCTCCAGGTGGACCTGGAGGTGACGACGGCGGACGGCACGCGTCACGTCAAGGAGCTCGGCCTCGGCGACAAGCCGGTCCCGCACACGATCCAGACCGGGATCAGCGACGTCAGGACGGTCCGCCTGACGTTGCGTTCACCCGTGGACCTGTCCCGGGGACGCCATCTGGCGCTGGCGGAGGTGGAGTTCTTCCAGAGGAGTTGAAGGGGAGGCGAAGCGGAGCCGAAGGGGGATCCTCCGCTCTCGAATGACGCCCGGGAATACGGCGGTTGACGGGACCGCGGAGCGGAGAAGGCGAATCGGCCGGGAACCGCGGGACCGGCCGTGCCCCGCCCCGCCCGTGACTACGTTGACCCCGTGCGGACACAGCAGCAGTCAGGGGACGACAGGACCGGCACGTCCGAGCGGGCGGGCCGGACGCCCGCCACCGCTCCTCCGGCCGTCCTCGCCGCCGGGGCCGCGCCCCCGCTGCTCTCCCTCCAGCGCACCGCGGGCAACGCGGTCGCCTCACGGGCCGTGGGCAGGAACCGCGACCGGGGCGCCCGTCCGGCCCTGCCGGACATCGAGGAGCGCACCGAGACGGGTTTCGTCCTGCCGTCGTACCTGCTGCGGCTCCAGGCCGGCGGTCTGTCCTCGACGTACGGACCGACCGGCCACGAGTTCGTCCGGCACGCGGTGTCCGCGGCCGTCGGACACGCCGACGGCACGGTCGCGGAGATCGCGGAGGAGCTGGCCGGGCGCCCGGAGGCCTTCTTCGGACAGGGCCGGGCCTTCGCCGTGGAGGGCCGCACGGGCGCGGAGTCGTACGACGTCACCGTGCGGATCTCCCGGGCGCCCGCCGACCGGCCGCCCGTCTTCCAGCCGAAGGACCTGCTGTCCGCCGCCTCGGCGGGGACCGACGGCGTGCCGCAGGCCGCGCTCGAAGACCCCGTGGGCAAGGACACCAAGCTCGACGTCCACCACAACTCGGCCGCCACGGTGGGTGGTTCGAGCGGCGGCTCGTCGAGCAAGGGCGCCGGCGGCCTCGCCTTCGGGCTCGCGCCCGTCGCGCCGGGACTGTGGCTCGGCGCCGCCGCCACCCTCAACGCCCAGCCCTGGCAGTCCTCCCGCGAGTCCCGGCGGCAGACGACCGTGGCCGAACCGCGCGTGCTGCGCAGTGACAAGGGCTCGGTCGAGGTGCGCCGCCAGGTCCGCTACGAGGTCCGCGTCCGGCGGCACGGCACCGACGGCGCGCAGACCTTCCGGGACTCCGGCACGCTCATGCAGCGCGTGCCGACCGAACACCTGGTCCCGGTGGGCACCGAGGACCCCGCCCCGCCCGTGCCGGTGTCCGCGGACACCGGCCGCCGCGTCTCCCTCGCCGACTCGCTGGCTCCGGTCGCCGTCACCGACGACTCCGCGCCCCACCGGTCGGGCCGCGGCCTGTTCGACGCCGTCGCCTCCGTACTGCACCCCTCGCTCGTCGAGCCCGGCGCGCCGGGCCGGGGCCGGCTGTACGAGGCGACCTCCACGGCGACCGTCCTGGAGGACCTGCCCCGGCTGCTGCGTGACGGCGTGAACGGCGAGGACCTGTACTCCAGGGACGGCAGGACGGCCGGCAGCTACCGGCTGCGCGCCGCGGTCACCGGCCTCTCCCCGGCCTGGGGCACCGGCAGGACCCAGCTGCGCACCCACCAGCACGGCCAGACCGCGGTGACCGACGGCGCGGGCAAGGGCCGGTCCCTGCAGGCGGGCCTGGGGCCGGCGATCGGCGTCGGGGCGGCGGCGAACGCGGCCGTCGTCCGGGCCACCGCCATGCCGGTCGCGGCGGCCCGCACGGCACGCTTCACGGTGGCCGAGCAGAGCGTCGCGAGCCGCCAGGGCGCCGAGGTGAAGGGGGAGAAGGCGCTCTACTTCGGAACCGTGACGTTCACCGCCGAGGGCACGGGGCCCCGCTCGGTCCGCGCGGTCCTGCGCCCCGAGGCCAGGGTGGCCGTCCACACCATGAACGTGTGGATCAGCCTCCGGGCCGACGAGGCGCACGCGTTCGGGCTGCCGCTGCCGGCCGGCGTGACCCCCGGGGACTTCGTGAGCAAGCCGAAGCGCACCGACGGCGACGGCGGGGAACAGGAGGTGGAACGCCACCTCCCTTACGACGGGAAGGGATCGAGCGTCGCGCTGAGCCAGGTCGACACCGGGCCGATGGTGCGCGCCGTGCTGCGGATGTTCGCCACCGATCCCCGCCTCGCGGGCTACCTGCCCGCGTTCGGCGCCACCGCGCCCGCCCCCGGCGTCAGTGACGAGGAGGCCGAGGCCCAGCGGCACAACCACCGCGAGCTGACGGCCGCCCTCTCGGAGACCAACCTCCGGATCAACAAGGACCAGTTGCTGTCCACCGGCATCCGGGTACGGCTGCGTCGCAAGACCACCATGCACTCCCACGACGTGCAGATCCTCGTCCGGGGCAGCCTGAGCGACACCGTCTACGAGGGCGACGTCAAGGACTGGTCGGTCCGCAGCCACGCCACCGTGGGCGCCGGCGCGCAGAGCGGCCGCAGCAGTTCGCGCTCGATCGGCGGCCTGGTGCTCGGCCAGGCCCGGTTGATCCCCGGCATCCTGACCGCCGGGGCCCGCTACGAGCGGCACAGCTCCGGCTCCTACCGCAACCAGGCGGGCACCACCGGCCGTACGGACGTCGTCGCCAACGGGTCCGACACCGCCGCCGCCTTCCGCGCCGCCCTGCACCTCGACGTGGAGGCCACCATGACCTCCCGGCCCCGCAAGCTCGCCCGCGGCCTCACGGTCGGCGGTCCGGGCCGGGACGTGCCGGAGGCCGAGACGCTGACGTACATGAACCTGGGGAGCCAGGACGTACGACTGCTCACACCGGCCGAGTTCACCCTGGACCAGGAGGGCAAGGACCGGGCCGACGCGGCGCTCGCGGCCGGTACGGCACCGGCGCCCCCCGCCGCCACCGTCGCCGCCGGGGGCATCGGCGACCTGGCCGGCCTCGCCCCGGACGCCGGAGCGGGACCGGTCCTGCGCGACTGGCAGCTGGTGGAGACCGTCGACGCACAGCCCGTACGGGAGCTGGCCTTCGCGCTGCTGTCCCGGGCCGCCGCCCGGAACCGGGGGCTGCGCGAGGACCCGGCGCTTGCCACCGAGGGGCTCGCGCCACGGCTCGCGATCGAGGAGCGCTTCGGCGAGCGGGCCGTCCAGGCCGCCCTGCGGCAGGCCGCGTCCTCCGGCTGGATCGTGAAGAACCTCCGCTATCCGCGCCGCCTGGCCGCCCTCGACGGCGCGGTCGGCACCCGCCTCGCGCTCGCCAACCCGCGGTTCGTGCACACCGCCGAGGGCCCGGGCACCGAGACCTTCGTGCTCGGCGGCCACCAGTCGGCGGGACAGACCGGGCAGGGCACCGGCAGCACCGTGCAGGTGGGCGCGACCGGAACGGAGAACGGCGCCGCGTGGCGGGCGGGGCAGGGCCTGTCGGCGTTCCGCACGACGAGCGAGGGCGACACGGAGACGTACGCCCTGTCCGGCACGGTCGAGCGCAACGCCCACACCCCGAAGAAGGGCCCGCTGCACCTGGTCCAGTGCGATCTGCTGGTCACCATGGTGGCCGAGGTCAAGGTGACCGGCGGCGGCCCCTACGTGGCCCAGGGCGCCCGGACGCTCCCCGCGGCGGCCGGGGTGTGGCTGACGGAGGAGCAGCTGCCCGAGGCGCTGCGCCGCCGCCCGCGGCCCGGCGCGCGGCCGTCCGCGGGGGCGTCCACGGCGTCGTCCGCGCCGCGGGGGGAGAGCCCGGCGGAGAGTTCGCGGACCGCCGCCGAACGGACCGCCGCCGAACGGACCGCCGGGGCGGAGGGCTCCTCCCCGGCCGCACGACCCGCCGTCACCGGCCCCGGATTCCGCCGCGAGCTCCCGCTCGGCTTCGGCATGATCGAGGACCTTCCCGACTTCGTACCCCTGCTCGCGGGACTGCGGGAACGGCTCGTCGCCACCCGGCGCCAGGACCTGGCCGACACCCTGCTGCCCCGCCGTCAGCTCGACGACCGCAACGACAACGTGCGGCGGCTGCTGCGGGTCCTGGACCGGGACGGCTCGGCGGGACTGCTGTCCGGCGCCATGGACGGCGGGGTCACCGTCGAACTCCTCGACGGCCGCCGCACCCCGCACTGGGCGGTGTTCAAGGTCGACCGGGTGGGCGACGGCGAGTTCCTCGGGGACGCGGACGACCGGCGGGACATGGAGTACATCACCTCCGCCGTCGCCCAGCAGGCGACCTCCCACGACGAGGGCACGACCACCGGCGTCGAGGGCGTCCTGGCGGGCTCCGGCAAGCCGGACGGCGGCGCGGGGCAGGTGAAGAGCACCGGCGGAGCGGCCGGCGCCGCCCTCGGGTCCGGCGCGTCACGGCGCCGCGGCACCGCGAGCCGGGGCCAGCTCGGCATGAAGACGGTCGCGGACGCCGGTTCGGCGGCGGTGGCGAGGATGCGGGTGCCGGTCCGGGCGAGCCTGGAGCTGTACCGGGGCGGCACCCGGGTGGCGTTCGCCCGGCTGGACGGCCTGACGCTCACCCACCGCGCCCCGCGCGCCGACCTGGAGGCGCTGTCCCGGGCCGAACTCCCCGCGCGGGACGTGGCCGCGGTCGCCCGCGGCCCGCACGCCCCCGACCCGGCGGCCCCGGCCGACCCGGCCGCCTGGCGCGCGAGCGGCGCGCGACTGCCGATGGAGGCGCAGGTCAACGGGTTCCACGGCGTCACCCAGGTACGGCAGCTGCTGACGTCCGCGATCCGGCAGGCGGGCGGCGGGGCGCGCTTCCGCGACCGGGGCCGGGCCGCCGCGTACGCCCTGAACGAGGCGGTCTCCACCGAGTGGATGATCGCCGCCCTGCCCCTGCTCACCTCGGCCGGTGCCGACCTGCCCCCGGTGCACGCCTCCGGCGCGGAGGGCCAGAACCTGCGGGCGTCCCTGCACGCCCGGCTGCGCGACGGCCGGATCCTCGGCGTGGGCGACAAGATGGCCTTCGAGACGATCGGCCAGAGCCACCTGGAGGGCATGCGCCCCACCCAGCGGGACGGCCAGAGCGCCGCCGAACACGGCAGGTCGGCCCGCGGCCTGGTGGGCGCCGGGCTCCTCAACGCCGACCAGTTCCGGCTCAACCAGCTCATGGCCAACGCGGGCGGCTCGGGCGGCACCACCGACGCCGCGGCCAACGCGTCCGGCTCGATGCCGGTCCACAAACCGAAGAGCGGGTCGGTCCTGGTCCAGTTCACCCTGGACGTCAGGGCGGTCGCCCGGGTCACGGGCAGGATCCGCTCCGGCACCACCGCGACGGCGGTCCGCGAGACGACCCTCGCCCGCCCCGTGGTCGTCCGCATGCCGGAACACGCCGTCCGCCTAATGCTCACGGCCCGTCCCGCCCGACTCCACGACCCGGACGGCCACCTGGGCCCGCGCTGACGACCGCGACGGCCCCGGGCGACGGTGCCCGGGGCCGTGTGCGGGTGCTGGTCGACGAAGCCGGAAGTCCCAGAGAAGTCCCGGAGGACTCCCACGGCCGGCGGACGCCCTTCCGGTTCTGTGCCCTGTAGGGCAGCACTGTGGACCCGGGGCTGTGCGGGGGAGGCCGGCCTCGCTCCTCTGCGGCAACAGGCGGCTCGGCACATCCGCTGGCCTACCGGGGCGTGCCGGTTCGGCCCCGTCGTGCCGCGTCCGCTTTTCGCACCGCCTTCGCCGCATGGTCAGCCGAGTCGGCCACGTTCCAACGTACGCGGGAGGCCCGGCCCCGTCCCCCGCAGGCACGCTCTCCGGCATGAGGAGGGGGCCCTCCGGACGATGCCGGAGAGCCCCGAGGGGTCGGGGTGCCGACCTAGAACAGGGTGTCGCCGGCCGGGAAGCCCCAGCCGCTCTTGAATCGGTCGGCGAGGGCGACGGTGCCGTTCAGCGTGCCCAGGCCGGCGTAGAAGTAGACGTTGCCGGCGGTGTCGCGGGCCAGGAGGTCGGCCTTGCCGTCACCGTCCACGTCTCCGGGGGCGGAGACACTGTCGTACGCGTTCCAGCCCCAGGCGATCTTGACACGCGGCTGCAGCGTTGCGCCGGCAGTCGTCTGGTAGAGGTACAGATCACCGGCGGGAGTCCGGGCGAGGAGGTCGGGCACGCCGTCGCCGGTGAGGTCACCGGGCGTCAGGATGGCGTTGTAGTCCTTCCACGAGACGTCTCCGCTGATGGCCACCGGACTGCTCACAGTGCCGTCGGACTGGATCGCCCGGCGCTGGAGCGTACCGTCGGCGAGCAGGGTCACCAGGTCGCGGGTGCCGTCGCCGTTCATGTCCGCGCTCACGGCCAGCTGCTCCACCGTGCCGTAGCCGGTCGCGACGGTGCGGGGCCACCGGAAGAACGTCTCGGTCCGGTCTCCCGGGAAGAAGCGGAGGGCTCCCGTGCTGTCGATGGCGTAGAGGTCCTCGGCGCCGTCGCCGTCCACGTCACCCGCTCGCGCGAGCTGACGCATGGTGCTCCAGTCGGCGTTCCAACCGGCGCCGACCTTGCAGTACAGGGACTGGAGCAGCTTGTCCTGGCGCCCGCCGAAGTGGCGGTACAGGTTGCCGTCGGCGCCACGGCGCAGCAGGTCGGCCTTGCCGTCGGCGGTGTTGTTGCAGTGCTTCCAGGTCGCAGCCCCGCGGTAGGGGTAGTGGTCGGAGAGGGACTCGCGCGGCATCGCGTCGGCGATGACGTTCTTGAAGTGCTTCTCGCTCACGAAAATGTAGTCGTACTTGGACTCGGTGAGGGGGTCGCTGTCCCTGAGCACCGTGTTGGCTCCCGAACGGCACTGGCCGACCGGCGGGTTCAGGGCCTGGCACTCCGGCGTGAAGCGCTGGGCGTCGGTCTCGTCCGTCTCCAGGAACTGGCCCGTGCCGCCCGAGTGGGTGTAGAAGGGGTCCAGAAGCGAGGTCAGGGGGCTCAGGCGCGGGTCGGTGTACCAGGTCCCGTCCCGCTGCGCCCAGTGCTGGGCGTTGAAGTCACCGCCGAGCACGACCGGCGTGTCCGCGTCGATCCACGGCTTGACGAGGCCGGCGAGCTTCTTGGCCTGCTCGATCCGGATGGCGTCGTTGTACGAGTACAGGTGGACGGAGCAAGCCCGCGTCGTGCGGCCCTGGAGCGCGACCTGGACGCACGAGGACTTCCAGGTCGTCCCGGCCTTCTCACCGCCGACGGTCAGGTCGAGAGGAGTGAGGACCGTCACCGGCCCCTTGGCCAGCACGGCATTGCCCCAGGGGTGCTCCTTGTCGAAGGCGGGCTCGCTGTTCGACTTGCACAGGTCCCCCGTGGAGGGGACGGGAACAGGAATCATGGTCGTGAAGGTGCCGCTGTATCCCAGAGGCGCGAGCACCTTCAGAAGCTCGTCGTACTGGGACTTGCAGACCTCTTGGAGAAAGAGGACGTCCGCGTCCCATTCGGTCACGTGCCTCTTGACCAGGTCGACGCGCACCTTCACGGCGTCTCTCTGCGCGGCGGTGCCACAGGGGGTGATGAGTTCGTCGTTGCCCCCGCAGATGTTGTAGCTGAGGAAGCGCAGTGCGGAGGCGGACTTCGGCGAGACGGTGTCCGCGGATGCCGAGGGGACCAGGCCACCCAGCATCGTCGCTGCGAGCAGGGCGACGATGAGCGCGCGCAGGCGCATCATGTGACGTTCCTTCTTTCGGATGTATCTGAGGATAGGCATGGAAGAAACCTGATGATCGCACGTCAGTGCGGTGGCGGAGTGATCCATGAGAAGCCACCTCATTCGGCCGCCGAGGCATGGAAAGTCGCTGGTGGGGGCGGCTTGAGCGTTGCCGAGTGCTCTGGTGGGCGACTTCCGGATTCCAGCCCGTCACGCGGTCGAGCACGAGGACGTGGAAGCCCTGGCCCCTCCGCTCGCCAAGGGCGCCGGTCCCGATGGGGTCTTCGGCGCCGGTCCGGCACGATCGGCCCTCCGGCCGCCGCACCCGGCGGGGTTGAGGCGTGGTCGTTCGACTCCTACGCGGAGAAGCCCGCTCTGGCCGCGGCGGGGGTGGTCGCACCACTGGAGGAGGGCAGCGCAGACGGTGCTCGCGCGGGGGAGCCGTCCCGGGAGCACGGCTTCCCGCCCTGCGTCACTTCTTCGCCTCCGGGAAACTGGAGGCCGGCGAATCGATCGTCTCCCCGGCACGCCGGCCGGGGCACTCCGACCGGGGGTTCGCGCCGCGGAAGCACTCCCCCTTCCCGCCCCGCGCCGGCGCACGAGGCGGCGCCGCCGTCGGCGCGACCTTCGCGTAGCCGCCGCCGGCCGGCAGGGGCCGTTGAGCGCGGCCCACGGCCCGCCGCAGCCCCCAAAGTCCCAGAGATGCCGCCGCACCCCGTCCTGAACCGCTGAACAGCGGTTCAGGACGGGGTGCGGCGGCATTCGCGTATCAGATGTCCCGGAAGATCTCGATCTGCGCCCCGATCGAGTTCAGCCGCTCCGCCAGGTCCTCGTACCCCCGGTTGATGACGTACACGTTCCGGAGGACCGACGTGCCCTCGGCGGACATCATCGCGAGGAGGACGACCACGGCGGGGCGGAGGGCCGGCGGGCACATCATCTCGGCGGCGCGCCAGCGGGTCGGGCCCTCGACGAGGACGCGGTGGGGGTCGAGGAGCTGGAGGCGGCCGCCGAGGCGGTTGAGGTCCGTGAGGTAGATGGCCCGGTTGTCGTAGACCCAGTCGTGGATCAGGGTCTTGCCCTGCGCCGTGGCCGCGATGGCCGCGAAGAAGGGGACGTTGTCGATGTTCAGGCCCGGGAACGGCATCGGGTGGATCTTGTCGATCGGCGCCTCCAGCTTGGAGGGGCGGACCGTCAGGTCGACCAGGCGGGTGCGGCCGTTGTCGGCGGTGTACTCGGGCGAGCGGTCGTGGTCGAGGCCCATCTCCTCCAGGACCGCGAGCTCGATCTCCATGAACTCGATCGGCACCCGGCGGATCGTCAGCTCCGACTCGGTGACGACGGCGGCGGCCACCAGGCTCATCGCCTCGACCGGGTCCTCGGAGGGGGAGTAGTCGACGTCCACGTCGATCTGCGGCACGCCGTGCACGGTCAGGGTGGTGGTGCCGATGCCGTCGACCCGGACGCCCAGCGCCTCCAGGAAGAAGCAGAGGTCCTGGACCATGTAGTTGGAGGAGGCGTTGCGGATGACGGTCGTGCCGTCGTGCCGGGCGGCGGCGAGCAGCGCGTTCTCGGTGACCGTGTCGCCGCGCTCGGTCAGGACGATCGGCCGGCCGGGGGTGACCGAGCGCTCGACCTGCGCGTGGTAGATGCCCTCGGTGGCCGTGACCTCCAGGCCGAAGCGGCGCAGGGCGATCATGTGCGGCTCGATCGTGCGCGTGCCGAGGTCGCAGCCGCCGGCGTACGGCAGCCGGAAGCGGTCCATGCGGTGCAGCAGCGGGCCGAGGAACATGATGATCGAGCGGGTGCGGATCGCGGCCTCGGCGTCGATGGACTCCATGTCCAGCTCGGCCGGCGGGACGATCTCCAGGTCCACGCCCTCGTTGATCCAGCGGGTGCGCACGCCGATGGAGTTGAGGACCTCCAGGAGCCGGAAGACCTCCTCGATGCGGGCGACCCGGCGCAGGACCGTGCGGCCCTTGTTGAGGAGGGAGGCGCACAGCAGCGCGACACAGGCGTTCTTGCTGGTCTTGACGTCGATGGAGCCGGAGAGCCGGCGGCGGCCGACGACCCGGAGGTGCATGGGGCCCGCGTATCCCAGCGACACGATCTCGCTGTCGAGGGCCTCGCCGATCCGGGCGATCATCTCAAGGCTGATGTTCTGGTTGCCGCGCTCGATCCGGTTGACGGCGCTCTGGCTCGTGGCCAGCGCTTCGGCGAGCTGCGTCTGGGTCCAGCCGCGGTGCTGCCGGGCGTCACGGATGAGCTTGCCGATGCGTACGAGGTAGTCGTCTGCCATGGCGTCACGTTATCTCAGATATGAGATGAAGATCGGATCCGGGGTGGGCCGTCAGGGTGAAAGGTCGTGCGCGGTCGGGTGACGCGGCTCGTAGAGGGGCAGTTCGGTGCCGCTCGGCAGCCGGACCGCCGCGAGCAGCCCCCAGCCCCGGTCGCTGATGGCCCGTGAGATCTCCGCCCCTCGGTCCTCCAGGTCGGTCAGGGTGCGGGTGAGGTCGTCGCACATGAGGTACACCTCGTGCCTCGGCCCGTCCGCCGTGGGGTGCATCGCGATCTCGGCGGGCGGCAGCTTGAAGACGAGCCAGCCGCCCCCCGCGTCCACGTGCTCGAACCCGAAGACGTCCTGGAGGAAGACGCGGTCCGCCTCCGCGTCCCGGCTGTAGAAGGTCACGTGCACGCCGCTGAACATGCCCCGATCCTCGACCCCCCGCGCCGGGCCGGCCACTCGTCCGCGTCCGTACGGGGCACGGGCGGCTCCGCGCGGCGGGACGCCCGTATGGAACGGGCCCCGGTCCCGCTCGTCGCGGTCGTGCCCCCGGCGCGGGTCGCCGAGCGTGCGGGTTTCCGGCGGGACGGGGTACGGGGGGAGTGGCCGCGGATCGGTGACGAGCGCCGGGACGTGCTCGTGTCCGTACGGTCCGGGCGCGCCGGGAACGCGGCACGGCGGACCTCCCGGGCGCGCCGTCCCGACACTTCGCGGGCGCCCGGGCATGACCGGGCGACGGGGATGCACTAGAGTTATCTCGACATCGAGATAACTGCTTACGGCGCACCGTGGCCGCCCGGCCGGTAAGGGTTACCTAACTTAGCCTTACCTTAACGGATCCGCGAGGGGTCGTGGCGGCAGCATGACGGTATTACGCGCACATTGATGAAGGAGACTGTCGTGTCGGCGAACAGCTTCGACGCCCGCAGCACGCTGCGCGTGGGCGACGAGTCGTACGAGATCTTCAAGCTGGACAAGGTCGAGGGCTCCGCGCGCCTCCCTTACAGCCTGAAGGTCCTCCTGGAGAACCTGCTCCGCACCGAGGACGGCGCGAACATCACCGCCGACCACATCCGGGCCCTCGGCAACTGGGACTCGCAGGCTCAGCCGAGCCAGGAGATCCAGTTCACGCCGGCCCGCGTGATCATGCAGGACTTCACCGGTGTGCCCTGCGTCGTCGACCTCGCCACCATGCGCGAGGCCGTCAAGGAGCTCGGCGGCGACCCGGCGAAGGTCAACCCGCTCTCCCCGGCCGAGCTGGTCATCGACCACTCGGTCATCGCCGACAAGTTCGGCACGAAGGAGGCCTTCGGCCAGAACGTCGAGCTGGAGTACGGCCGCAACAAGGAGCGCTACCAGTTCCTGCGCTGGGGCCAGACCGCCTTCGACGACTTCAAGGTCGTCCCGCCCGGCACCGGCATCGTCCACCAGGTGAACATCGAGCACCTGGCCCGCACGGTCATGGTCCGGGGTGGCCAGGCGTACCCCGACACCCTCGTCGGCACCGACTCGCACACCACCATGGTCAACGGCCTCGGCGTGCTCGGCTGGGGCGTCGGCGGCATCGAGGCCGAGGCCGCGATGCTCGGCCAGCCGGTCTCCATGCTCATCCCGCGCGTCGTCGGCTTCAAGCTGACCGGTGAGCTGCCGGCCGGCACCACCGCCACCGACCTGGTCCTCACGATCACCGAGATGCTGCGCAAGCACGGCGTCGTCGGCAAGTTCGTCGAGTTCTACGGCGAGGGCGTCGCCGCCACCTCCCTGGCGAACCGCGCCACCATCGGCAACATGTCGCCGGAGTTCGGCTCCACCGCCGCGATCTTCCCGATCGACGGCGAGACCCTGAACTACCTCAAGCTCACCGGCCGCTCCGAGCAGCAGGTCGCGCTCGTCGAGGCGTACGCCAAGGAGCAGGGCCTCTGGCTCGACCCGGCCGCCGAGCCCGACTTCTCCGAGAAGCTGGAGCTCGACCTCTCCACGGTCGTCCCCTCCATCGCCGGCCCGAAGCGTCCGCAGGACCGCATCGTCCTCGCGAACGCCGCCGAGCAGTTCGCCAAGGACGTCCTCAACTACGTCGAGGTCCCGACCGCCGAGGCCGGCACCGCCGCCTCCCCGGTGGACGAGGCGAGCGCCGAGTCCTTCCCGGCCTCCGACGCCCCCGCCTACGGCAGCCAGGAGAACGGCGCGGGCGCCCCGCAGCACGCCGAGGGCACCGGCGCCGCGGTCCCGTCCCGCCCGGTCACGGTCACCGCCCCCGACGGCACCACCTACACGATCGACCACGGCGCCGTCACGGTCGCCGCGATCACCTCCTGCACCAACACCTCGAACCCGTACGTCATGGTCGCCGCCGCGCTCGTCGCGAAGAAGGCCGTGGAGAAGGGCCTGACCCGCAAGCCGTGGGTCAAGACCACCCTCGCCCCGGGCTCGAAGGTCGTCACCGACTACTTCGACAAGGCGGGCCTCACCCCGTACCTCGACAAGGTCGGCTTCAACCTCGTCGGCTACGGCTGCACCACCTGCATCGGCAACTCCGGCCCCCTGCCGGAAGAGGTCTCCAAGGCCGTCAACGAGCACGACCTCGCGGTCACCTCGGTCCTCTCGGGCAACCGCAACTTCGAGGGCCGCATCAACCCCGACGTCAAGATGAACTACCTGGCCTCCCCGCCGCTGGTCGTCGCATACGCCCTCGCGGGATCCATGAAGGTGGACATCACCAAGGACGCCCTGGGCACCGACCAGGACGGCAAGCCGGTCTACCTGACGGACATCTGGCCGACCGAGGCCGAGGTCAACGACGTCGTCGCCAACGCCATCGGCGAGGACATGTTCAACAAGTCCTACCAGGACGTCTTCGCGGGCGACGCCCAGTGGCAGGCGCTGCCGATCCCGACCGGCAACACCTTCGAGTGGGACGCCGAGTCCACCTACGTGCGCAAGCCCCCCTACTTCGAGGGCATGACGATGGAGACCACCCCGGTCTCCGACATCGCGGGCGCCCGCGTCCTGGCCAAGCTGGGCGACTCGGTCACCACCGACCACATCTCCCCGGCCGGCGCCATCAAGGCCGACACCCCGGCCGGCAAGTACCTCACCGAGCACGGTGTGGAGCGTCGTGACTTCAACTCCTACGGCTCGCGCCGTGGCAACCACGAGGTCATGATCCGCGGCACCTTCGCCAACATCCGCCTGCGCAACCAGCTCGCGCCGGGCACCGAGGGCGGCTACACCCGCGACTTCACCCAGGCGGACGGGCCGGTCAGCTTCATCTACGACGCCTCCCGCAACTACATCGAGCAGGGCACCCCGCTCGTCATCCTGGGCGGCAAGGAGTACGGCTCCGGCTCGTCCCGCGACTGGGCCGCCAAGGGCACCGCGCTGCTCGGCGTCAAGGCCGTCATCACCGAGTCGTACGAGCGCATCCACCGCTCGAACCTCATCGGCATGGGCGTCCTGCCGCTCCAGTTCCCGGAGGGCCAGTCCGCCGACTCCCTCGGCCTGACCGGCGAGGAGACCTTCTCCTTCACCGGCATCGAGGAGCTCAACGACGGCACCACGCCGCGCACGGTGAAGGTCACCACCGACACCGGCGTCGAGTTCGACGCGGTCGTCCGCATCGACACCCCCGGCGAGGCGGACTACTACCGCAACGGCGGCATCATGCAGTACGTGCTCCGCAACCTGATCCGTGGCTGACGCCTGATCCGGTAGCGCACGAAGCGGGCCCCGCTCCTCGGAAGAGGAGCGGGGCCCTTTCGTGTCGCCGTTCACCGGCGGGACGATCAGAACAGCTCGCGGAAGCTGTTCCAGCCGTTGGTGCCGATCTGCACACGGCCGCTGTACGGGGCCGAGGCCTTGCCGGTGCCCTTGTACAGCCACAGGGCGCCGGACTTGTCGCGGGCGACGAGGTCCGCGACGCCGTCGAAGGTGAGGTCGCCCGTGGACACGAGGGCGTTGTAGGCGTTCCAGCCGCTGCCGATGCGGGTGCGGGAGGTGAAGGGCACCTTGTAGTTGCCGGTGCCCTTGTACAGCCACAGGGCGCCGGACTTGTCGCGGGCGACGAGGTCGGCCTTGCCGTCGCGCGTCAGGTCGCCCTTGCCGGCGATCTGGGTGTAGGCGTTCCAGCCGCTGCCGACCCGGTAGCGCGGGGCCAGGTTGCCGTTGCCGTAGCCCAGGTAGTGCCACAGCACGCCGGAGCCGTCGCGGGCGATCAGGTCGTCGGACGTGGCGCCGCCGGTGTTGCCGGCGGAGATGATCTCGTTGTAGACCTGCCAGCCGCCGCCGAGGTCGCGCGGCGCGCCCACGTCGGTGTAGTGCAGGCGCCCGCTGCGGACGGCGTAGAAGCCGTTGGAGCCGCCGTTGCCGTCCAGGTCGACCTGGGTGAAGTGCTTGTGGGAGGTCCAGCCGGTGCCGGAGTTGTCCGCGAGGCGCTGAAGGGTGCCCCCGCCGACCGGCTTGTAGCCCCAGATGGTGCCCGCGCTGTTGACGCCGTAGAGGTAGTTCCGCGGCGTCGGGACGGCGGCGGCGGCCGCGAAGGCGGTCGCGTTCGAGGCCTGCTCGGCGCCGGGGGTGAAGGACGGCGGCGCGTCGGCCGCGACGGCGGCGGTGGTGGTGCCGACGAGGGCGGCCGTGATCGCGGCGACGGTGATGCGGGACAGGGTGCCCGTGCGGTTCAGGCCGGAAGTCTTGGCCACGTAGTGCTCCAGATCCGTAAGGAGTGAGGAAGGCGCCGCCGCGTCCGTCGTGCGGACGCGCCGCGGCGAGACCCCCATGATTGCGGATCGTTCTCATCGGATCTTCATCGGACCGGGGGTCTGTGACACAACTGTTTCGGTCCGTACACAACCGTTTCGGTCCGGCGGTACGCCCCCTTTGCGCCCGGCGGGTCCGGACCGCGCCGCCGGGGCCGTGCCGCGGCCCCCGTACGGGTAGTTCCGGACCCCTGTCAAGGGTGTCGGCGGACGGATGGTTGGACGAAACGCCGCAGATCCAGCGTGCTTATCCCGCAGGTCTCAACTCGGGAAAGATGGTTGCCGAAACCTGCTTTCGATCTTGCTCAGGCGAAGGGAAGTGGACTATACCTGTCGCGTCCAGCCCGTCGTGTCCATCGACGACGGCCCGACGCGTGCACGACCCGGCTGCAAATGACCGCGGTGGCGGGGCCCTTCGCCTGAGGCGAGTTGAGAACGGGCGACCGGTACACCGCCTGAGTCCTGAATGAAGGCGAGGACTTGAGCATGGGATCCACCTCCGCACAGACCAACGGGGGCCTCGGCCGTCGCGATCTGATCAAGCGTTCCGCCGCTATCGGTCTGATCTCCGTACCGACCATGGGGTTCCTGTCCGCCTGTGCGAGCAGTGACAGCGGTGGCAACGGAAAGGTCGAGAAGGGGACGAAGTCCGACAAGAACCCGCTCGGGGTGAACGAGTCGGCACCGCTCGACTTCGTCCTCTTCGACGGCGGATTCGGACAGCAGTACGCCAAGGACGCGATCAAGGTCTACGAGACCAATTACCCGAAGGCCAGCGTCAAGTTCACCCCGACCCAGAAGATCACCACCACGCTGCAGCCGCGCTTCAACGGCGGCACCCCGCCGGACCTCATCGACAACTCCGGCGCCGAGCAGATGGACATGGGCGTCCTGGTCGGCCAGAAGCAGCTCGCCGACCTCACCCCGCTGCTCGACGCGCCGTCCGTCGACGACCCGAGCAAGAAGGTCCGCGACACCCTGCGCCCCGGCATCGTCGAGATGGGCCAGTTCGACGGCGAGCAGTGTTGGATCCTCAACTACGCCTACACCGTCTACGGCGTCTGGTACTCGCAGAAGCTCCTCGACTCGCTCGACGCGAAGTACCCGGAGACCTGGGACGAGATGCTGGCCGTCTGCGAGAAGGCCAAGAAGAAGGGCATCGCCGCCTGGACGTACGCGGGCAAGCACCCGTACTACGTCCCCTTCTCGCTCTACCCGATGATCGGCAAGGTCGGCGGCCGCGAGGTCCTGGACGCCATCGACAACCTGGAGCCCAAGGCCTGGGAGCACCCGGCCGTCAAGGCGTCCTTCGAGGCGTACTACGAGCTGGTCCAGAAGGGTTACATCCTCAAGGGCACGCCCGGCCTCGACCACATCCAGTCGCAGACCGCCTGGACCGAGGGCAAGGCGCTGTTCATCCCGAACGGCTCCTGGGTCGAGAACGAGGCCGCGAAGACCATGCCGGCCGACTTCGCGCTGGCCGTCTCCGGCCCGACCGGCCTCGACTCCTCCGACAAGATGCCGTTCGGCACCATCTGGGCCGCCGGCGGCGAGCCCTTCGTCGTCCCGGCCAAGGCGAAGAACGCCGAGGGCGGCATGGAGCAGCTGCGCATCATGCTCAGCGAGGCCTCCTCCAAGAACTTCACGCAGTCCGTGAAGTCCCTGACCGCCCTCAACGGCGGCACCGACGGCATCGAGCTCTCCCCGGGCCTGAAGTCCGGCGTCGCCGCCCTGGAGAAGGCCGGCCAGAACGTCGTCAACCCGCGCCTCCAGGACTGGTACGTCGCCCTCCAGAAGGAGAAGATCGGTGTCGCCGGCATCGGCGAGATGATGGCCGGCCGCGCCACCCCGGCCGAGACGATCAAGAAGATCCAGAAGTACGCCGACGAGGCGGCCCAGGACTCCTCGATCAAGCACTACAAGCACTGATGAGCAGTGCCGGGGCCCCTTCCCGCCGACCGGGAGCGGGCCCCGGCCCCTTGGCGCGCGGCACGAGCGGCGTGCCCGGCGCGGGAAAGATCGGGGTCGGTAGGAAATGCAACACGGCAAGTACCGTTTCATCGTGGGGTTCCTGGCGGCCCCCCTCGCGCTCTACGCGCTGTTCGTCATCTGGCCGTTCATCCAGTCCATCTACTACTCCTTCACGGACTGGACCGGACTGAGCCCCGAATTCGGAATGATCGGATTCGGCAACTACAGCAGGATGCTGGACGACGAGATCTTCTGGAAATCGCTCCAGCACAGTCTGACCTTCGCGGTGGTGCTGCCGCTGGTGACCGTCGGCCTCGCGCTCTTCTTCGCCTTCATGCTCAATGTCGGCGGTCGGCGCCGCAAGGGCGCGGCCATCGCCGGTGTGCGCGGGTCGTCCTTCTACAAGATCGTGTATTTCTTCCCGCAGGTGCTGTCGATCGCGATCGTCGCGCTGCTCTTCCAGTTCGCGTACAACCCGAACAGCGGAGCCATCAACTCCGTGTTGAAGGGCGTCGGTCTCGGCAGCGTCCAGCCGGACTGGCTCGGAGACCCGGACCTCGCCCTCATCTGCGTGATGATCGTCCTCGTCTGGTCCACCGTCGGATTCTTCGTCGTCCTCTTCTCGGCCGGCATGGCGTCCATTCCGAAGGACTTCTACGAGGCGGCCCTCCTCGACGGCGCGAACCGCTTCACCACCTTCTTCCGGATCACCCTGCCGCTGCTCTGGGACACCGTGCAGTCCGGGTGGATCTACATGGGCATCCTCGCCCTCGGCGCCGAGTCCTTCGCCGTCGTCCAGATCATGACCGTCGGTCCCAGCGGCGGCGGGCCCGACTACTCGACCATCGTCCTGCCGCTGTACGTGTACCAGAAGGCGTTCCGGGACGGTCAGGCCGCCTACGCCACGACCATCGGTGTCGCCCTGCTCCTCGTGACGCTGGCCTTCGCGGCCGTCGTGATGAAGCTGGGCCGGCGCGAGCGGCTGGAGTTCTGATGAAGATCACCGACACGACCCCCGCCGGAGTGGAGAACCCCGGCCCCCCGTCGGGCCCGGACCCCATGGTCACCAAGACGACCGCCCCCGCGCCCCGCAAGGAGCCGAAGGGCGAGGGCTCCACCCTCAACGTCTTCTCCCATGGCATCCTGATCCTCTGGGCGGTCATGGTCGTCATGCCGCTGCTCTGGGCGGTCATGACCTCCTTCAAGACCGACCGGGCGATCTTCACCTCCCCGTGGGCGCTGCCCGACAGGCTGCACTTCGAGAACTGGTCGCGCGCCTGGACCGAGGCGCACATGAGCGACTACTTCCTGAACACCATCCTGGTGGTCGGCGGCTCGCTGTTCGGCACGCTCCTCCTCGGCTCGATGGCGGCCTACGTCCTGGCCCGCTTCGAGTTCCCGGGCAACCGCTTCCTCTACTTCCTCTTCATCGGGGGGATGAGCTTCCCGATCATCCTGGCGCTCGTGCCGCTGTTCTACGTGATGCAGAACATGGCCCTGCTCAACACGCTGCACGGCCTGATCCTCGTGTACATCGCGTACTCGCTGCCGTTCACCGTCTTCTTCCTCACGGCCTTCTTCCGCACCCTGCCGACCTCGGTGGCGGAGGCGGCCTGCGTGGACGGCGCCTCGCACACCCGGACCTTCTTCCAGGTGATGCTGCCGATGGCCAAGCCGGGCCTCATCAGCGTCGGCATCTTCAACTTCCTCGGGCAGTGGAACCAGTACCTGCTGCCGACCGTGCTCAACACCGAGCCGGAGCGGAAGGTGCTCTCCCAGGGGCTCGTCCAGCTCGCGGTCAGCCAGGGCTACAAGGGCGACTGGTCCGGTCTCTTCGCCGGCCTGGTGATGGCCATGCTCCCGGTCCTCGCCGCGTACGTCGTCTTCCAGCGGCAGGTGGTGGCCGGTCTGACCGCCGGCGCCGTGAAGTGATCCCCGGGGCCGCCCCGGCCCCGCCACCACTCCCGAAGGGCCCCCGGCGCACCGCGCGCCGGGGGCCCTTCCGGCGGTACGGGGCCGGGGGCGAACGGCCCGGGAAGCCGGCGCGACGACCGTGTGACCCTCACCTCCGTCACTCAAGGTCTTGACGGGGACCAAGCCGAAAGCGTCCCCTTAGAGTTCACATGTTGGAGAAAACGGTGGGAGTGAGTGAGTCGATGGAGACTCCGGGTTCGCAGACTTCTCTGCACAGGGCCAACCTCGAACGGGTCGTCCGGGCGGTGCGCATGGCCGGCTCGCTCACCCAGGCGGAGATCGCCCGGGCGACGGGCCTCTCCGCCGCCACGGTCTCCAACATCGTGCGGGAGCTGAAAGAGGGCGGCACCGTCGAGGTCACGCCCACCTCGGCCGGGGGGCGCCGGGCCCGCAGCGTCTCGCTCTCCGGCGACGCCGGCATCGTGATCGGGGTCGACTTCGGCCACACCCACCTCCGGGTCGCCGTCGGCAACCTCGCCCACCAGGTGCTCGCCGAGGAGGCCGAGCCGCTCGACGTCGACGCCTCCGCCGCCGAGGGCTTCGACCGGGCGGAACAGCTGGTCAAGCGGCTCGTCCTGACCACCGGGATCGGCCCCGACAAGGTGATCGGCGTCGGCCTCGGCGTGCCGGGCCCGATCGACGTCTCCTCCGGCACCCTCGGCTCGACGTCGATCCTGCCGGGGTGGAGCGGCATCAACCCCGCCGAGGAGCTCTCGGGCCGCCTCGGGGTGCCCGTGCACGTCGACAACGACGCCAACCTCGGCGCGCTCGGCGAGCTGGTCTGGGGCGGTGGCCGGGGCGTCAAGGACCTGGCGTACATCAAGGTGGCCAGCGGCGTCGGCGCCGGCCTGGTCATAGACGGACGGGTCTACCGGGGCCCCGGCGGCACCGCGGGGGAGATCGGGCACATCACCCTGGACGAGTCGGGGCCGGTCTGCCGCTGCGGCAACCGGGGCTGCCTGGAGACCTTCACCGCCGCCCGCTACGTCCTGCCGCTGCTCCAGCCGAGCCACGGGCCCGACCTGACCATGGAGCGGGTCGTCCAGCTGGCCCGCGAGGGCGATCCCGGCTGCCGCCGGGTGATCGCGGACGTCGGGCGGTACATCGGCAGCGGCATCGCCAACCTCTGCAACCTCCTCAACCCCAGCCGGGTGGTGCTCGGCGGCGACCTCGCGGAGGCCGGCGAGCTGGTCCTGGCGCCCATCAGGGACTCCGTCTCGCGGTACGCGATCCCCAGTGCCGCCCGGCAGCTCTCGCTGGCCCAGGGGGCCCTCGGAGGGCGCGCCGAGGTGCTGGGCGCGCTCGCCCTCGTGCTGAGTGAAATGGGCGATTCGACCCTGTTGGAGAGTGCGCTGCCCGCCGCCGCTCCGGCCTCACGGCTTGCCTTCACTTAGATAACGAACACCACCGTTGTCATCTCGTTAAGAATTTACTTCTTGACGTCAACGTTGTGGCCGAGTTGACTTCGTGCCACCTCGGCCGCAACGTCGCGGCCTCGTCAGGGAGGCAACCCCAAATGAACGCAGTGACGCGTCGCGCCGTCATAGCCACGGCCGCGGTGTCGATGGCCCTCTCGCTCGCGGCCTGTGGCCAGGCCGGCGGCGACGACAGCGGCGACAAGGGCAGCTCGACCAAGATCGGTCTGCTCCTGCCCGAGAACAAGACCTCGCGCTACGAGGCCCTGGACAAGCCTCAGTTCGAGAAGGCCGTCAAGGCCGCGTGCGGCGACTGCGAGGTCGTCTACAACAACGCCGTCTCCGACGTCGTCAAGCAGAAGCAGCAGTTCGACCAGTTCATCGCCGACGGCATCAAGGTCATCGCCCTCGACCCGGTCGACGCCACCAAGGCCGAGAGCTGGGTCAAGGACGCCAAGGCCAAGGGCGTCAAGGTCGTCGCGTACGACCGCGCCGTCAAGGGCGCCGACGCCTACGTCAGCCACGACAACAACAAGGTCGGCGAGCTCCAGGGCCAGGCCCTCCTCGCCGCGCTCGGCGACAAGGCCGCCGCCGCCAACGTCGTGATGATCAACGGCGACGAGAAGGACCCGAACGCCGCCCTGTTCAAGAAGGGCGCCCACACCGCGCTCGACGGCAAGGTCGGCAAGATCGCCTACGAGGCCTCCGGCGAGTGGGACCCGAAGATCGCCGGCGAGAAGATGTCCGCCGCGATCTCCTCGGTCGGCAAGGACAAGATCGGCGCCGTCTACTCCGCCAACGACGGCATGGCGGGCGGCATCGTCACCTCCCTGGAGAACGCCGGCATCAAGGGCATCCCGGTGGGCGGCCAGGACGCCGAGGTCGCGGGCATCCAGCGCATCATCGCCGGCACCCAGACCTTCACCATCTACAAGTCGCCGCTCCAGCTGGCCCCCGAGGCCGCCAAGTTCGCGGTGAACCTGCTCCAGGGCAAGGACCTCGGCGCCCAGGGCGAGACCGACGGCGTCCCGTCCACGCTCTTCCCGCCGGTCGTGGTCGACAAGACCAACATCCAGACCACGGTCGTCAAGGACGGCATCTACAAGGCCGCCGACCTCTGCACCGCGGACCTCGCCGCCAAGTGCACCGAGCTGGGCGTCAAGTAACACCCGGCACGACCCCGCCGGGCCCCCAGGGGCCCGGCGCCACGGATTCCGGCCCGGCCGCGCGCGGCACCCCGGCCGTCCCCCGACCGGGACGGCGCCCGCCGCGCGGCCGCCGGCCGTCCGCGTACAGAGGGTGAAGACCCCGTACGGCGACCGGCGACGGTCCCGGATCCGTTCCCCCAAGCCCGTCCGGTCCCCGGCCGACCCAGACCCCGCTGTCGGCCCGGGGGCCGGACGAAGCCCACCCCCCCCAGAACTTTGTTGGCGCTGCACCGGCGGCGCGACGTGCCGCCGTCCGCGGGCGGCGAAGGAGTTGGTTCACGTGTCCCAGACGCCCGTGCTGGCGTTGCGCGGGATCTTCAAGCGATTCGGAGCGGTCCAGGTCCTCTCCGGTGTCGATCTCGAAGTCCACGCAGGTGAGGTCGTCGCGCTCGTCGGCGACAACGGAGCGGGAAAGTCCACGCTGGTCAAGACGATCGCCGGCGTGCACCCGATCGACGAGGGCGTCATCGAGTGGGAGGGCGAGCAGGTCGAGATCTCCCGGCCGCAGGACTCCCAGAACCTCGGCGTCGCGACCGTCTACCAGGACCTCGCGCTCTGCGACAACCTCGACGTCGTCGCCAACCTGTTCCTCGGCCGCGAGATCAAGAAGGGCGGCGTCCTCGACGAGGTCGCCATGGAGAAGCGCGCGAAGGACCTGCTCTCCACCCTCTCCATCCGCATCCCCAGCGTCCGCATCCCCGTCGCCGCCCTCTCCGGCGGCCAGCGGCAGGTCGTGGCCATCGCCCGCGCCCTGGTCGGCGACCCGAAGATCGTGATCCTCGACGAGCCGACCGCCGCCCTCGGCGTCGAGCAGACCGCCCAGGTCCTCGACCTGGTCGAGCGGCTGCGCGAGCAGGGCCTCGGCGTCATCCTCATCAGCCACAACATGGCCGACGTCAAGGCCGTCGCGGACACCGTGGCCGTCCTGCGCCTGGGCCGCAACAACGGCACCTTCCCGGTCGCCACCACCACGCACGAAGAGATCATCGCCGCGATCACCGGAGCCACGGACAACGCCGTGACCCGCCGCCAGGCCCGCAACGCGGAGGTAGCGAAGTGAGCAACACCCCTCCCGCCGCGAGCGAAGAGGCCGCGGTGCCCGAGCCCCGCACCCCGGACGCCTCCGCCGCCGAGCAGGCCCCGGTGACCGAGGCCCCGGCCGCCGCCGCGGTCCCCGCCGTCGACCCCCGCCTCCTCGTGCGCGAGCAGGGCTTCAAGGGCTACGTCGACGAGTTCAAGCGCAAGATCCGCTCCGGCGAGATCGGCTCGCTGCCCGTCGTCGTCGGCCTCATCGTCATCGGCATCGTCTTCCAGGCCCTCACCGGCAACTTCATCACCTCGTACAACCTCGACCAGATCACGCTGTACGCGGTCGGCCCCGGCATCATGGCCGTCGGCATCGTCTTCGTGCTGCTGCTCGGCGAGATCGACCTCGCCGTCGGCTCCGTGGCCGGTCTGGCCGGCTCCGTCTGGGGCGTCCTCGGCACCGACATGCCCGACGGCCTGGCCATCCTCCTCGGCATCCTGTCCGGCACCCTGATCGGCGCCTTCCACGGCATCGTGTTCGCCAAGATCGGCGTGCCCGCCTTCGTCGTCACCCTCGCCGGCTTCCTCGGCTGGGCCGGCCTCCAGACCTGGGTGATGGGCGAGCGCTCCACGATCTCCACCCCCATCGGCAGCTTCGTCAACGACCTCACGAAGTACTACTTCTCCGACGTCGCCGCCGCCTACGGCCTCGCCGCCGTCGTGATCGCCGCCTTCTACCTGGCCCAGTTCCGCGACGCGCACCGCCGCAGGGCCGCCGACCTGCCGCACCGCCCGCAGAGCGAGATCATCCTGCGCACCGCCGTCCTCGCGGTCCTGGTCCTCGTCGCCGCGTACGGCTTCAACCAGGAGCAGGGCCTGCCCCTCTCCCTGGTGATCTTCCTGGTGATCCTGCTCGTCACCGACTTCGTGCTGCGCCGCACCACCTACGGCCGCCAGGTCTTCGCGGTCGGCGGCGGCATCGAGGCCGCCCGCCGCGCCGGCATCAACGTCTCCTGGATCCGGATCTCGGTCTTCATGATCTCCGGCACCACGGGCGCGATCGGCGGCCTGTTCCTCGCCTCCGCGACCGGCGGCGCCGACCGCTCCCTCGGCGGCGGCAACCAGCTCATGATGTGCATCGCCGCGGCGGTCATCGGCGGCACGTCGCTGTTCGGCGGACGCGGCAAGGTCTGGTCGGCGCTCCTGGGCATCCTGGTCATCCAGTCCATCGTCCAGGGCCTCAACCAGATGAACCTGTCCTCCAACGCGATCCAGTACATGATCACCGGAGCGGTCCTGCTCATCGCCGTGATCATCGACTCCGTCTCCCGCAAGACCCAGAAGACGGCCGGACGCGCCTAGGGCGTGTGTCGAAAGTCCCGTCTGCCCGGCGGCGCCCGGCACGCACGCTCGCCGACAACCAGTATCGGGGCGACCCTCCGCCTTGCGATCGCACGCACCGGACACCGCCGGGCCTGCCCTTCGGGCAGACGACGCCACTTTCGACACACGCCCCAGCGCCCGGAAAAACGGCGGGGCGCGCCCGGAAAGCCCCCGCCACGCGCGCGTAACGCTCGCCACACCTGCCCGGCGCCGTGAAACCGGCGCCGGGCACCGGTGCGTCCGGACCAGTGCACACGCGCGTACGGAGCCGTACGGATCACCGGCCCGTAGGCCGTCGGAGTGACGCCTCATCCCCCGGCCCGATGCCCACGATCCAAGACGGAACATTAGACTCGACAAATCGGCAAGCTCGACCAGCTCAAACGCAAGGAGGAACGGGTGGCTCTGCTGACCCGTATCAGGGGACCGCGAGACCTGGACCGGCTCTCCCCGGAACAGCTGGACCAGCTGGCCGACGAGATCCGGACGTTCCTCGTGGACGCCGTCTCCAAGACCGGCGGGCACCTGGGGCCCAACCTGGGCGTGGTCGAGCTGACCATCGCCCTGCACCGGGTGTTCGACTCCCCGAAGGACAAGGTCCTCTGGGACACCGGCCACCAGAGCTACGTCCACAAGCTGCTCACCGGCCGCCAGGACTTCTCGAGGCTCAAGATGAAGGGCGGCCTCTCCGGCTACCCCTCGCAGGCCGAGTCCGAGCACGACGTCATCGAGAACTCGCACGCCTCCACGGTCCTCGGCTGGGCCGACGGCCTGGCCAAGGCGAACGAGGTCCTGAAGAAGGACGACCACGTCGTGGCCGTCATCGGCGACGGCGCCCTCACCGGCGGCATGGCCTGGGAGGCGCTGAACAACATCGCCGCCGCCAAGGACCGCCCGCTCGTCATCGTCGTCAACGACAACGAGCGCTCCTACGCGCCCACCATCGGCGGCCTCGCCACCCACCTGGCGACCCTGCGCACCACCGACGGCTACGAGCGCTTCCTCGCCCGCGGCAAGGACATCCTGGAGCGCACCCCCGTCGTCGGGAAGCCGCTCTACGAGACCCTGCACGGCGCCAAGAAGGGCCTCAAGGACTTCATCGCCCCCCAGGGCATGTTCGAGGACCTCGGCCTCAAGTACGTAGGCCCCATCGACGGCCACGACATCGAGGCCCTGGAGTCCGCCCTGACGCGCGCCAAGCGCTTCGGCGGCCCCGTCATCGTCCACTGCCTCACCGAGAAGGGCCGCGGCTACCAGCCCGCCCTCCAGGACGAGGCGGACCGCTTCCACGCCGTCGGCAGGATCCACCCCGACACCGGCCTCCCGATCGCCACCTCCGGCGCCGACTGGACCGGCGTCTTCGCCGACGAGATGGTCGCCCTCGGCAAGGAGCGCGCGGACGTCGTCGCCATCACCGCGGCCATGCTCCAGCCCGTCGGCCTCGACAAGTTCGCCAAGGCCTTCCCCGACCGGGTCTTCGACGTCGGCATCGCCGAGCAGCACGGCGCGGTCTCCGCGGCCGGCCTCGCCACCGGCGGCCTCCACCCGGTCTTCGCGGTGTACGCCACCTTCCTCAACCGCGCCTTCGACCAGGTCCTGATGGACGTGGCCCTGCACAAGTGCGGCGTCACCTTCGTCCTCGACCGGGCCGGCGTCACCGGCACCGACGGCGCCTCCCACAACGGCATGTGGGACATGTCGATCCTCCAGGTCGTGCCCGGCCTGCGGCTCGCCGCCCCGCGCGACGCCGACCAGGTCCGCGCCCAACTGCGCGAGGCCGTCGAGGTCACCGACGCCCCCACCGTGGTCCGCTTCTCCAAGGGCGCGGTCGGCCCCGCCGTCCCCGCCCTGCGCCGCGTCGGCGGCATGGACGTGCTCCGCGAGCCCGGTGCGGACAGGCCGGACGTCCTCCTGGTCTCCGTGGGCGCCCTGGCGCCCATGTGCCTGGAGATCGCGGACCTCCTCGACCGGCAGGGCATCTCCACCACCGTCGTCGACCCCCGCTGGGTCAAGCCCGTCGACGAGGCCCTCGCCCCGCTCGCCGAGCGCCACCGGGTCGTCGTCACCGTCGAGGACAACAGCCGTGTCGGCGGCGTCGGCTCGGCCGTCGCCCAGGCGCTCCGCGACGCCGGCGTGGACGTGCCGCTGCGCGACTTCGGCATCCCGCCGCGCTTCCTCGACCACGCCTCCCGCGCCGAGGTCCTCGCCGAGATCGGCCTGACCGCCCCGGACATCGCCCGGCAGGTCACCGGCCTCGTCTCCCGTCTGGATGGCAGGTACGAGGAGAGCGACGCCAAGACGGCGGAACCCGCCCGCGACTGACCCCGCGCCACCCCCGCACCACCCTTTGGGCCGGTCGGTTCACCCTCCCGGGTGCCGACCGGCCCGTTCGCGTGCATTCTGGCTCTGTTCGGGCAGACGTCATCACAGCCTCCGATCCGCGGAGGCACCGAGACCGACGTCGGGCGGAGCGCGGAGGTACCACGGTGAGTACGGACCAACAGCCACGGGCGAACTCCGGGATGTTCCGGACCAAATCGGTCGAGCAGTCGATCCGGGACACGGAGGAGCCGGAGCACGCCCTCAAGAAGTCCCTGTCCGCCTGGGACCTGACGGTCTTCGGCGTCGGCGTCATCATCGGCACCGGCATCTTCGTCCTCACCGGCAAGGTCGCCAAGGAGAACGCCGGCCCGGCGACGGCCCTCGCCTTCGTCGCCGCCGGCATCGTCTGCGCCCTCGCCGCCCTCTGCTACGCCGAGTTCGCCTCCACGGTGCCGGTGGCCGGATCGGCGTACACCTTCGCGTACGCCTCCATCGGCGAACTGCCCGCCTGGATCATCGGCTGGGACCTCGTCCTGGAGTTCGCCCTCGGTACGGCGGTGGTGGCCGTCGGCTGGTCCGGCTACGTCCGCTCGCTCATGGACAACATCGGCTGGCACCTACCGGCCGCGCTGGAGGGCCCGGACGTCGCGGGCGGGACCTTCGACATCCTGGCGTTCATCCTCGTCCTGGTCCTCACCGTGGTCCTCGTCCTCGGCATGAAGCTCTCCGCCCGGATCACCGCGATCGTCGTGGCGATCAAGGTGACCGTGGTGATGATCGTGATCGTCGCCGGCCTGTTCTTCATCGTCGGCGACAACTACAAGCCCTTCATCCCGCCCGCCGTCACCCCGGAGGGCGGCGGCTCCAACTGGGACTCCCCGCTGGTCCAGCTGCTCTTCGGGTACGAGCCGACGAACTTCGGCGTCATGGGCATCTTCACCGCCGCCTCCGTCGTCTTCTTCGCCTTCATCGGCTTCGACGTGGTGGCCACCGCCGCCGAGGAGACCAAGCTGCCGCAGCGGGACATGCCCCGCGGCATCCTCGGCTCGCTCCTCATCTGCACCGTGCTCTACGTGGCCGTCGCCCTCGTCGTCACCGGCATGCAGCACTACACGGAGCTGTCCGTGAGCGCCCCGCTCGCCGACGCCTTCAAAGCCGCCGGCCACCCCTTCTACGCGGGCGTGATCAGCTTCGGCGCCGCCGTCGGCCTCACCACGGTCTGTCTGATCCTGCTGCTCGGCCAGACCCGCGTCTTCTTCGCGATGAGCCGCGACGGCCTGCTGCCGCGCTTCTTCTCCGTCACCCACCCCCGGTTCCGGACCCCGTACCGGCCGACCGTCCTGCTCGGTGTGATCATCGCCATCGTCGCCGGCTTCACCAGCATCAACGAGCTGGCGACCCTGGTGAACATCGGCACCCTCTTCGCCTTCGTGGTCGTCGCGGTCGGCGTCATGGTGCTCCGCCGCAGCCGCCCCGACCTGCCGCGCGCCTTCCGCACCCCCTGGGTGCCGGTGCTGCCGATCCTCTCCATCGCGGCCTCGTTCTGGCTGATGCTCAACCTGCCGGGCGAGACCTGGTTCCGCTTCGCCGTCTGGATGGCGATCGGCATCGTCGTGTACTTCCTGTACGGGCGGAGTCACAGCCGGTTGGGCCGGGCGGGCGGGGAAGCCCGGTACTGAGGGGCCCCGGGGAGCGGGGCGGCGGGCGGCGGGAAGAGCAGTTCGAAGGGGCCGCTACAGTCGGCTCGTACCCGACCCGCACCCCCGATGACCGGAGCGCTGCACCCCTCATGGCGAATCGATCCGAGGCCCCCGCCGCCCAGCCCCACGGCTCCTCCACCGACCCCCGCCTGCGGGGATCCTGGCTGGCCCGTGGGAAGGAGGGCAGATTCAGCGTCTACCTGCCCCGGGACGGCGAAGTGGTGCGCTGGACCGAGGACGCCGGCGGCTGGAGCGGGCCCGTGTCGCTCGGCGGCGGCGGTGCGCTGCTGCCCAGCCTCTCGGCGGGCCAGGGCGCCGACGGGTACGTCCACCTCGTGGGCCTGCGGCCCGTGCCGGGCGGCGGGGCGGACCACGTCGAGCTGGTGCACACCACCCAGTACCAGACGGGCCGCCCGGCCCTGGAGTGGCGCTCGATCACCCACCCCAACGGCGCCTCCTACCGGTGGACCGGCACCCCCTCCGTGACCGTGGACGGCATCGGGCGCGCGTACGTCTTCTGCCGCAACGGCGGCGGCGGCATCAGCGTGCGGGCCCAGAAGGACGCGGGCGGCTGGCACCCGTGGTGGGACCTCGTCGGTTCCAGGACCGACCCCCTGCCGGTGGCCGTCACCAACGGCGCGGGCTTCGTCGAGCTGTACACCTCGCACGCCACGGGACTCCTGCGCTACGTCCAGCGCGAGTCGGGGGCGAAGCCGATCCGCGAGGAGATCCTGCCCGCCGCGGTCACCATGGGCACCCTGGCGGCCGTGAAGGGCCCCTCCGGGCACGCCACGGCCTTCTACGTGGACCAGGAGGGGAAGGTGTGCGCCTGGTCGCCCGAGCGGTCCCTGAAGCCCACGCCCCTCACCGACGCGGTCGGCACCGGCCCGCTGTCCGCCACCCGCTGCCTCGTCGACGGCTTCGACTGCACCGTCCTGGCCCAGCGGACCGGGGACGGCCGGCTCGCCCTCGCCGCCTACCCGAGCGAGCAGGAGGAGTCGGGCGCCCGCTGGTCGGAGACGGGGGAGCGGCACGGCGTACTGACCACCACCCTCACCCGCGACCTCGACGGACACCTGGTCGCGATGGCGCTGGCCGACGGGACCTCGCTGCTCACCACCCGTCAGCGGCCCGCGGCGGACGGCTTCGTGCTGGAGAACTGGCGCCCGGTGCGCTGACCTCAGGCGGAGCGCGTACGGGAAAGCGAACGGCCCCGGCACCTTGGGAAGGTGCCGGGGCCGTCCGTACGGACCCTGGGGCGTTACGCCGGGACGCTCGCCACGCCCTGCGCCAGGAAACGCCTGCCGGTGACGCGCTCGGAGACGCCCTCGCGGTCCAGGTACGGCGTGATGCCGCCCAGGTGGAAGGGCCAGCCCGCGCCCGTGATCAGGCAGAGGTCGATGTCCTGCGCCTCGGCGACGACACCCTCCTCCAGCATCAGGCCGATCTCCTGCGCCACCGCGTCCAGGACGCGGTCGCGGACCTGCTCCTCGGTCAGGACGGTGTCGCCCTGCTTGAGGAGGGCGGCGACCTCCGGGTCGAGCTCCGGCTTCCCGGAGTCGTACACGTAGAAGCCGCGCTTGCCGGCCTCGACGACCGCCTTCAGGTTGGGGGAGACCGTGAAGCGGTCCGGGAAGGACCGGTTCAGCGTCTCGGAGACGTGCAGGCCGATCGCCGGGCCGACCAGCTCCAGGAGGACCAGCGGCGACATCGGCAGGCCGAGCGGCTCGATGGCCTTCTCCGCCGTCTCGACGGGGGTGCCCTCGTCGATGACGTTCTGGATCTCGCCCATGAAGCGGGTCAGGATGCGGTTCACGACGAACGCCGGGGCGTCCTTGGTGAGGACCGCGGTCTTCTTCAGCTTCTTCGCCACGCCGAAGGCGGTGGCGAGGGAGGCGTCGTCCGTCTGCTCGCCGCGCACGATCTCCAGGAGCGGGAGGATCGCGACCGGGTTGAAGAAGTGGAAGCCGACCACGCGCTCGGGGTGCTTGAGCTTGGAGGCCATCTCCGAGACGGACAGCGAGGAGGTGTTGGTGGCGAGGATCGCGTGCGCCGGGGCGACCGCCTCGACCTCCGCGAACACCTTCTGCTTGACGGACATCTCCTCGAACACGGCCTCGATGACGAAGTCCGCGTCCGCGAAGCCCTCGGCCTTGTCCAGGACGCCGGAGACCAGGCCCTTGAGGCGGTTGGCCTTGTCCTGGTTGATGCGGCCCTTGCCGAGCAGCTTCTCGATCTCGGCGCGGACGTAGCCGACGCCCTTGTCGACGCGCTCCTGGTCGATGTCGGTCAGGACGACCGGCACCTCCAGACGGCGCAGGAAGAGCAGGGCGAGCTGGGAGGCCATCAGACCGGCGCCGACGACGCCGACCTTGGTGACCGGGCGGGCCAGCGACTTGTCCGGGGCGCCGGCGGGGCGCTTGCCGCGCTTCTGCACCAGGTTGAAGGCGTAGATGCCCGAGCGCAGCTCGCCGCCCATGATCAGGTCCGCGAGGGCCTGGTCCTCGGCGTCGAAGCCCTTCTGCAGGTCCCCGTCCTTGGCGGCCTCGATGATGTCGAGGGCGCGGTAGGCGGCCGGGGCGGCGCCGTGCACCTTGGAGTCGGCGACGAAGCGGCCCTTGGCGACGGCCTGGTCCCAGGCCTCGCCGCGGTCGATCTCGGGGCGCTCGACGGTCGTGGTGCCGTTCAGGACGGAGGCCGTCCAGATCAGCGACTGCTCCAGGAAGTCCGCGCCCTCGAACAGGGCGTCGGCGATGCCGAGCTCGAAGACCTGCTTGCCCTTGAGCTGGCGGTTCTGGTTCAGCGAGTTCTCGATGATGACCGAGACGGCCTTCTCGGCGCCGATCAGGTTCGGCAGGATGGCGCAGCCGCCCCAGCCGGGCACCAGGCCGAGGAAGACCTCGGGCAGCGAGAAGGCCGGCAGGGCCTTCGACACGGTGCGGTAGGTGCAGTGCAGACCGACCTCGACGCCGCCGCCCATGGCCGCGCCGTTGTAGTACGCGAAGGTCGGCACGGCGAGGGAGGACAGACGCTTGAAGACGTCGTGGCCGCCCTTGCCGATGGCGAGCGCCTCGTCGTGCTTCTTCAGCAGCTCGACGCCCTTGAGGTCGGCGCCGACGGCGAAGATGAACGGCTTGCCGGTGATGCCGACGCCGGTGATCTCACCGTTCGCGGCCTCGGCCTCGACCTGGTCGATCGCCGTGTTCAGGTTGGCGAGCGACTGCGGGCCGAAGGTGGTCGGCTTGGTGTGGTCGAAGCCGTTGTCCAGCGTGATCAGGGCGAACCGGCCCGCACCCGCGGGCAGTTCGAAGTGCCGTACGTGGGCGCTGGTGACGACCTCGTCCGGGAAGAGCTCGGCGGCGCCCTTCAGAAGCTCGGCGGTGGTGCTCACTTGCCCTCCCAGTGGGGGTTTTCCCAGATGACCGTCGCGCCCATGCCGAAGCCGACGCACATGGTGTTGAGGCCGTAGCGGACCTGCGGGTTCTCCTCGAACTGGCGGGCCAGCTGCGTCATCAGACGGACGCCGGAGGAGGCCAGCGGGTGGCCGTAGGCGATGGCGCCGCCGTACTGGTTGACGCGGGCGTCGTCGTCGGCGATGCCGTAGTGCTCCAGGAACGCGAGGACCTGGACCGCGAAGGCCTCGTTGATCTCGAAGAGGCCGATGTCCTCGATGGACAGGCCGGCCTGGGCGAGGGCCTTCTCGGTGGCCGGGATCGGGCCGTAGCCCATGACCTCGGGCTCGACGCCGGCGAAGGAGTACGAGACCAGGCGCATCTTGACCGGGAGGTCGTTCTCCCGGGCGAAGTCCTCGGAGGCGATGATCGAGGCGGTGGCGCCGTCGTTCAGGCCGGCCGCGTTGCCCGCGGTGACGTTGCCGTGGACGCGGAACGGCGTCTTCAGGTTCGCCAGCGACTCCAGGGTGGTGCCCGGGCGCATCGGCTCGTCGGCGGTGACCAGGCCCCAGCCCGTCTCGCCGCCCTCGGGGGAGGTGCGGCGGACCGAGATCGGCACCAGGTCCGGCTGGATCTTGCCGTCGGCGTACGCCTTGGCGGCCTTCTCCTGCGAGCGCACGGCGTACTCGTCGGCGCGCCGCTTGGTGATGCTCGGGTAGCGGTCGTGCAGGTTCTCGGCGGTCATGCCCATGAAGAGGGCGGCCTCGTCGACCAGCTTCTCCGACACGAAGCGCGGGTTCGGGTCGACGCCCTCGCCCATGGGGTGGCGGCCCATGTGCTCGACGCCACCGGCGATGACGGCGTCGTAGGCGCCGAAGGCGATCGAACCGGCGGTCGTGGTGACGGCGGTCAGCGCGCCGGCGCACATGCGGTCGATGGAGTAGCCCGGCACCGACTGCGGCAGGCCGGCGAGGATGCCCGCCGTACGGCCGAGGGTCAGACCCTGGTCGCCGATCTGCGTGGTCGCGGCGATGGCGACCTCGTCGATCTTCGCGGGGTCGAGGCCGGGGTTGCGGCGCAGCAGCTCCCGGATGGCCTTGACGACGAGGTCGTCGGCGCGGGTCTCGTGGTAGATGCCCTTCGGGCCCGCCTTGCCGAACGGGGTGCGGACGCCGTCGACGAAGACGACGTCCCTGACGGTACGAGGCACGATGGCTCTCCTCCAGGGTGCGGGATGGCACTGCTGCGGCGCACGCCTAAGCGTGCGCTTGCTCCCCCATGCTACTTGCGGGTAACCATGCTGCCCACCCCCCGGGGGCCAAGCGGCGAAGGTCACACCGGGAACTCTGCCGGAGATGGCCGAAAACGGCGGAACCCCCGTCACCCTTCCGGGTGCGGGGGCTCCGCGGGCGGGGGTCGCGCGTCTGCCACCCGTCGCCGCGAGCGGGACCGTACGACCGGTCTCGCCGCGAACGGGATCACGCGGTCGCCGTCAGCGCCTTCTCCAGGAGCGGGGTCACGAGCTCCACCTGCCAGGGGCGCGCGCCGTGACCCGCCAGGGCGGCGGCGACGTGCCCGGCGTCGGCCGGGGACGGCGGCTCCCAGCAGACCCGGCGCACGGTGTCCGGGGTGATCAGGTTCTCCTGCGGCAGGTTCAGCTCCTCCGCGAGCGCCGAGACCGCCGCGCGCGCCGCCGACAGGCGGGCCGCCGCGACCGGGTCCTTGTCGGCCCAGGCGCGCGGCGGGGGCGGCCCCGCCGGCTGCTGGCCCGGCTGGGGCAGCTCGCCCTCCGGCAGCGCCCTGGCCCGGTCCACCGCCGCCTGCCACTGCTCCAGCTGGCGCCGGCCCATCCGGTGGCCGAAGCCGGTCAGCGCGGTCAGCGCGGCCAGGTTCGCCGGCACCGCGAGCGCCGCCTCGACGATCGCCGCGTCGCTCAGCACCTTGCCGGGGGAGACGTCGCGCCGCTGGGCCACCCGGTCGCGGGCCGTCCACAGCTCCCGTACGACCGCCATCTGCCGACGGCGGCGCACCTTGTGCATGCCGGAGGTCCGCCGCCACGGGTCCTTGCGCGGCGGGGCGGGCGGGGCGGCGGCGATCGCGTCGAACTCCTGGTGCGCCCACTCCAGCTTCCCCTGCCGGTCGAGCTCCTCCTCCAGGGCGTCCCGCAGGTCGACGAGGAGCTCCACGTCGAGCGCCGCGTAGCGCAGCCAGGGCTCGGGGAGCGGCCGGGTCGACCAGTCCACGGCGGAGTGGCCCTTCTCCAGGGCGTAGCCGAGGACGGACTCGACCATCGCGCCGAGGCCGACGCGCGGGAAGCCCGCGAGCCGCCCGGCCAGCTCGGTGTCGAAGAGCGAGGTCGGCAGCATGCCTATGTCACGCAGACAGGGCAGGTCCTGGGTGGCGGCGTGCAGGATCCACTCGGCCCCGGCGAGCGCCTCGCCGAGCCCCGAGAGGTCGGGGCAGCCCACGGGGTCGATCAGGGCGGTGCCCGCGCCCTCGCGGCGGAGCTGGACGAGGTAGGCGCGCTGGCCGTAGCGGTAGCCGGAGGCGCGCTCGGCGTCCACGGCCACGGGGCCGGTTCCGGCGGCGAAGGCGGCGATCACCCGGGCGAGGGCGTCCTCGGTCTCGACGACGGGCGGAACCCCCTCGCGGGGGGCCAGCAACGGGATCGGAAGCCCATTCGCAGGGACGTCGTCGTCCGGGGGGCCGCCCCCGGTGGTGCGCAGTGCGGTGTCTGCCGCGGTCTCTTGGGCGTCGGTCACCCGTCAAGGGTATCGGTGAACGGCGGGCACCTGTCGACGGAACGTTCCGTCGACAGGTGCCCGCCGGTTGTCCAGGCGTCCGTCAGTGGATGATCCCCGTCCGCAGGGCCACCGCGACCATGCCGGCGCGGTCGCCGGTGCCCAGCTTGCGGGCGATGCGGGCGAGGTGGCTCTTCACGGTCAGGGCGGACAGGCCCATGGAGACGCCGATCGCCTTGTTCGACTGGCCCTCCGCGACGAGCCGCAGCACCTCGACCTCACGGCCGGAGAGCTCGCGGTAGCCGCCCGGGTGGCTCGGGGCACCCGGGGGGCGGCGGTGGCCCAGACGGGCCGCCGCGGCGCCGATGGGGGCGGCGCCGGGGCGGGTGGGGTGACCGATGTTGGTCCGGGTGCCGGTGACGACGTAGCCCTTCACGCCGCCCGCGAGGGCGTTGCGCACGGCGCCGATGTCGTCGGCGGCCGAGAGGGCGAGGCCGTTGGGCCAGCCCGCGGCGCGGGTCTCGGACAGCAGGGTCAGGCCGCTGCCGTCGGGCAGGTGGACGTCGGCAACGCAGATGTCGCGCGGGTTGCCGACGCGGGGGCGGGCCTCCGCGATGGACGACGCCTCGATCACGTCACGTACTCCGAGGGCCCACAGGTGGCGGGTCACGGTGGAACGGACGCGCGGGTCGGCCACGACGACCATGGCCGTCGGCTTGTTCGGGCGGTAGGCGACCAGGCTTGCGGGCTGCTCGAGGAGAACGGACACCAGGCCTCCTGGGGGGGAAGGTGGGGGACGGAGCCGGCTCGGGGAAGAAGCCGGGAGGGCGAACCCGTGCAGTGAATGGGGTCACTGACTCCTTCGGCAGCATGGCCGCCCGCCTTTAGGGAAAGATCACGATTTGGTGAGTAACAATTAGGGCAATTCGGACGCTTGATCGATCATCCTACGAGCGGACCCCGCTCCTTCACCCTCCCGGGGGAGCCCCGGAGCGCCTTCCGAACGCCTTGTGCGACACGCCGGAGCACCCGGAGGACCCGGAGGACTCGGAGTGCCCGGAGTGCCCCGGACCCCCGGGGACTCAGGCCTGCTGCGGTCCCCGTCGCTGGGGCAGCGGGACGATCCCCGCGCCCGTGGCCGTGCCCGCCCCCGGCTCGACCGGCGCCGGCGGGAGCCCCGCGATCTGGCAGAGCAGGTCGCACCAGGCCGCCAGGTGCGCCCCCGTGTCCGGCACCCCGCCCAGGCCCTCGCGCGGCGTCCAGGACGCCCGGATCTCGATCTGGGTCGCCGGCCGCCGGTCCGCGAGCCCGCCGAAGTAGTGCGAGCCCGCCATCGTGACGGTCCCGCTCGCCTCCCCGTACGCGAGCCCCCGCGCCTCCAGGGCCCCGGTCAGCCAGGACCAGCACACCTCGGGCAGCAGCGGGTCCGCCGCCATCTCCGGCTCCAGCTCCGCCCGGACCAGCGTCACCAGGCGGAACGTTCCCTTCCAGGCCTCGTGCCCGTCCGGATCGTGCAGCAGGACGAGCCGCCCGTCCGCCAGGTCGTCCTCGCCGTCGACGACGGCCGCCTCCACCGCGTACGCGTACGGCGCCAGCCGCTGCGGCGGCCTGGTCGGGTCCACCTCGATCTCGGACCGCAGCCGCGCCGAGCGCAAGGCCTCCACCGCCCGCCGGAAAGCCGGTGGCACCGGGTTCGTCTCCGTACTGCCCGCCGTTTCGTCCGTCCCTCGATCGCCGTCGGAATGATCGGAAAAGTGTCCCTGAGCCGCAGCCATGCGGGGAAGAGTAGGCGGAACGGGGCCTCCGTGCAGGGAGGGACACCCGGCCCGGACGAGCGGCTTCCCGCCACATGCGAAGATTCTGGGCGTGAGTGCCAACGACAGCCCGCAGGGCCAGCAGACGAAGCAGCAGTCGCGGACGTACGACTCCGCGTTCCTCAAGGCGTGCCGGCGCGAGCCGGTGCCGCACACCCCCGTCTGGTTCATGCGGCAGGCCGGGCGCTCCCTCCCCGAGTACCTGAAGGTCCGCGAGGGCATCCCCATGCTGGAGTCGTGCATGCGGCCCGAGCTGGTCACCGAGATCACGCTCCAGCCGGTGCGGCGCCACGAGGTCGACGCCGCCATCTACTTCAGCGACATCGTCGTCCCCCTCAAGGCCATCGGCATCGACCTCGACATCAAGCCCGGCGTCGGCCCGGTCGTCGCCGAGCCGATCCGCACCCGCGCCGACCTGGCCCGGCTGCGCGACCTGACCCCCGAGGACGTCCACTACGTCACCGAGGCCATCGGGATGCTCACCGGCGAGCTGGGCGACACCCCGCTCATCGGTTTCGCCGGCGCGCCCTTCACCCTCGCGAGCTACCTCGTCGAGGGCGGTCCGTCGCGCAACCACGAGCACACCAAGGCGCTCATGTACGGCGACCCGCGGCTCTGGGCCGACCTCCTCGACCGCCTCGCCGAGATCACCTCGGCCTTCCTCAAGGTCCAGATCGAGGCCGGCGCCTCCGCCGTGCAGCTCTTCGACTCCTGGGTCGGCGCCCTCGCACCGGCCGACTACCGCCGCTCCGTGATGCCCGCCTCCGTGAAGGTGTTCGACGCGGTCGCCGGCTACGGCGTGCCGCGCATCCACTTCGGCGTCGGCACGGGCGAGCTGCTCGGCCTCATGGGCGAGGCGGGCGCGGACGTCGTCGGCGTCGACTGGCGCGTCCCGCTCGACGAGGCCGTCCGCCGCGTCGGCCCCGGCAAGGCGCTCCAGGGCAACCTCGACCCCGCCGTCCTCTTCTCCTCCCGCGAGGCCGTCGAGGCCAAGACGGACGAGGTCCTGGCCGCCGCGAAGGGCCTGGAGGGTCACGTCTTCAACCTGGGCCACGGCGTCCTGCCGACCACCGACCCGGACGCGCTGACCCGCCTCGTGGAGTACGTGCACACCCACACGGCCGTCTGACCGGCGGGAAGCACTCACGCGACGGCGACGGCCGCCGGGGCCTCCCCGGCGGCCGTCGCCCTTCCCGGCCTCAGCCCGCCGCGCGGACCGCCGCCGTCGCCTTGCGGGCCGCGACGAGCACCGGGTCCCACACCGGCGAGAACGGCGGCGCGTAGCCCAGGTCCAGGGCCGTCATCGCCTCCACCGTCATCTTCGCCGTGAGCGCCACCGCCGCCACGTCCACCCGCTTCGCCGCGCCCTCCCGGCCCACGATCTGCGTCCCCAGCAGCCGCCCGGTCCGCCGCTCGGCCAGCATCTTCACCGTCATCGGCGCGGCCCCCGGGTAGTAGCCCGCCCGGCTGGTCGACTCGACCGTCACCGTCACGAACCGCAGCCCCGCCTCCAGGGCCTCCTTCTCCCGCAGGCCGGTCCGCGCGATCTCCAGGTCGCACACCTTCGACACCGCCGTGCCCACCATGCCCGGGAAGGTCGCGTAGTCGCCGCCGACGTTCGACCCGATGACCTGGCCCTGCTTGTTCGCGTGCGTCCCGAGGGCCACGTGCCGCGTCCGGCCCGAGACCAGGTCCAGGACCTCGACGCAGTCGCCGCCCGCCCAGACGTTCTCGTGCCCCCGGACCCGCATCCCCAGATCGGTGAGCAGCCCGCCGTACGCCCCGAGGGGGAGCCCCGCCTCCCGTGCGAGCGAGGTCTCCGGCTCCACGCCGGTGCCCAGGACCACCACGTCCGCCGGGTACTCCTCCTCGTCCGTCGCCACCGCCCGGACCCGGCCGTCGGGCCCGGTCAGCACCTTCGTGACCGCCGCCGAGTTGACCGTCCTGATCCCGAGCCCGTCCATCGCCTCGTGCACGAGCCGGCCCATGTCCGGGTCCAGGGTCGCCATCGGCCGCTCGCTCCGGTTGAGGACGGTCACCTCGTAGCCCCGGTTGAGGAGCGCCTCGGCCATCTCCACCCCGATGTACCCGGCGCCGACCACCACCGCCCGCCGCCCCTCCGCACCGGAAAGGGCGTCGATCAGGGCCTGGCCGTCCTCCAGGTTCTGCACGCCGTGCACCCCGGGCGCGTCGATCCCCGGCACCGGCGGGCGCAGCGGCCGCGCCCCCGTCGCGATCACCAGCTTGTCGAAGCCGGTCCACTCCTCCGTACCGGACTCCAGGTCCCGGGAGCGGACCCGCTGCCGCTCGACGTCGATCTCCGTCACCTCGGTCCGCGTCCGCAGGCCGATGTCACGGGCCCGGTGCTCCTCGGGGGACCGGGCGATCAGCTCGTCGCGCGAGCCGACGTCCCCGCCGACCCAGTACGGGATGCCGCAGGCCGAGTACGAGGAGAAGTGCCCCCGCTCGAAGGCGACGATCTCCAGCTCCCCCGGGGACCTGAGCCTGCGTGCCTGCGACGCGGCGGACATGCCCGCCGCGTCGCCACCGATGACCACCAGTCGTTCGCTCATGGGGACGACGCTACTTCCCGGACGCTACTCCCCGGGAGCCGCCGGGGACTTCGGGACCTCCGCCGCCCCGGGAGCCTTCGGGCCCACGGGCGCCCCGGCCGCGTTCCGCTCGGCCGCCGGCCCCTCGGGGCGCGGCCCCGGCACCGGCGCGGGACGGCGGGCGGCGAGACGGGGGCGGACCAGCCGGCGCCACAGGACGAGGACGACCAGACCGGCCGCGAGCCACGGGGCCAGCGCGGCGAGCACGATCAGGATCCAGGCCGCCACGCCGACCAGGGCGTTCCAGCCGCCGCCCAGGGCGTCCAGGAAACCGGGACGGCCCTCCTCCCTCGCCTCGGCCTTCGGCTCCTCCTTCCGCTTCTCGGTGAGCTGGAGGGTGATCGTCGCCAGCGAGGTCCGGTCCTTCAGGGAGGACTGCCGGGCGAGCAGCGCCTCCAGGTCCGCCTGACGCCGGCTCAGCTCGGCCTCCAGGGTCACCACGTCGGACAGCTTGTCCGCCCGGTCCATCAGCTCCCGCACCCGCGCCACGCTCGCCCGCTGGGTGGCGATCCGGCTCTGCACGTCCACCACCTGGTCGGTGACGTCCTCGGCGCCGGCCTTGCGGTTCAGCAGCCTTCCGGTGCCCGCCAGTTCGGCGAGGACGGAGTCGTACTTCTCCTGCGGCACCCGCAGCACGATCCGCGAGGCGAGGTACGCGTCGTCGATCCGCTCCGTCGACTCGTTCTCGACCCGCCCGCCCGCGTCCACCGCCGTCGTACGGGCCGTGGCCAGGGCCTTCGCCGCGTCCGCGACCTCCACGGACAGCGAGGCGGTACGGATGACGTGCTGCGGGGCCGGCGCCTTCACCGGGGCCCGCACGGCCCCCGACGAGCCGTCGGCGGCGCCTCCGGCCCTGCTCGGCCCCTGCTCGGCGGGCTGCGCCGCCCGCGCGTCCGCCGCCTTGTCGCCCGCGTCCGACCCGCCCGCGCCGCAGCCCGTCAGGACCAGTGACGCCGTCAGCAGGACGGCGGCCGTCGTACTCGTTCTCCGCATGGGAACCCCCCGGGGTGATGACGATCGATGCCCCTTTGACGTACGACCCCGTGGCACGGGTTGCCGTCCCGGGGTAGCGATGCGGTCACGGTCCGGCCTCGGAACGGGAGCGGGCGGGCGATTTGAGAGAGTGGTCCCATGAACGCGGACACCACGGCACCTCACGTCGTCGTCGCCGGAGGCGGGATCACCGGCCTCGCGGCCGCCCACCGGCTGGCCCTCGCCGGCCACCGGGTGACCCTCCTCGAAGCGGACGCCCGGCTCGGCGGAAAGCTCCTCGCCGGGGAGATCGCGGGAGCGCCCGTGGACCTCGGCGCCGAGTCGCTGCTCGCCCGCCGCCCCGAGGCGATCGCCCTCGCCCGCGCGGTCGGCCTCGGCGACCGGCTCCGGGCGCCCGCCACCACCACCGCGTCCGTCTGGTCCCGGGGCGAGCTGGTGCCCATGCCGAAGGGGCACGTCATGGGCGTCCCCGGCGACGCCCGCGCCGTCGAGGGCCTCCTCTCCGAGGAGGGCGTGCGCCGGATCGCCGCCGACCTCGACCTGCCGCCCACCGAGATCGGCGACGACATCGCCATCGGCGCGTACGTCGCCGCCCGCATGGGCCACGAGGTCGTCGACCGCCTCGTCGAACCCCTCCTCGGCGGGGTGTACGCCGGGGACGCCCACCGCATCTCCATGAAGGCCGCCGTCCCCGCCCTCTTCGAGGCCGCCCGCGAGCACCCCACGCTCACCGCCGCCGTCCGCGCCGTCCAGCGGGCCGGCGCCGCCGTCCCGGCCGACGCGGCGGGCGCCGCCACCGGCCTCGGCGGCTCCGTCTTCGCCGGCGTCGAGGGCGGTGTCGGCACCCTGCCCGGCGCGGTCGCCGACGCGGTCCGCGCCGCCGGCGGCGAGATCGTCCCGAACGCCCCCGTGACGGCGCTGCGCCGCACCGGGGCCACCGGCTGGCAGGTCGTGAGCGGCGACCGGGTCCTGACCGCCGACGCCGTCGTCCTCGCCACCCCCGCCGGTCCCGCCGCCGCGCTCCTCGCGGAGCACGCGCCCGCCGCCGCCCGCGAGCTCGGCGCGATCGAGTACGCCTCCATGGCCCTGGTCACCCTCGCCTTCCGCCGCTCGGAGATGCCGGACCTGACCGGCTCCGGCTTCCTCGTGCCGCCCGTCGACGGCCACACGATCAAGGCCTCCACCTTCTCCGCGCAGAAGTGGCGGTGGGTCGCCGACGCCGCCCCCGACCTGTTCGTGCTGCGCACCTCCGTCGGCCGCCACGGCGAGGAGGAGCAGGTCCACCGCGAGGACGCCGACCTCGTCGACGCCTCCCTCAAGGACCTCGCCGCCGCCACCGGCCTCGGCGCCCGCCCCGTCGCCACCACGGTCACCCGCTGGCCCGGCGGCCTGCCCCAGTACCCGATCGGCCACCTCGCCCGCGTCGCCCGGGTCCGCGAGGCCGTCGCGGGCCTGCCCGGACTGCGGATCGCGGGCGCCGCGTACGACGGCGTCGGCGTCCCCGCCTGCGTCGCCTCGGCGCACCGCGCGGCCGACGAGATCATCGCCACGTCGCAAACGGCGGCCCCCGGTGCGGGGCACTCCTCGTGACGGGCGAGAATGGGCGTATGAGTGCGCCCGAAAAGATCCCGAACGCCGGTAAGAAGGCGAAGGACCTCAACGAGGTCATCCGCTACACCCTGTGGTCCGTCTTCAAGCTGCGCGACGTCCTGCCCGAGGACCGGAGCGGCTACGCCGACGAGGTCCAGGAGCTGTTCGACCAGCTCGCGGCCAAGGACATCACCGTCCGGGGCACGTACGACCTCTCCGGTCTGCGCGCCGACGCCGACGTGATGATCTGGTGGCACGCCGAGACGAGCGACGAGCTCCAGGAGGCGTACAACCTCTTCCGCCGCACCCGTCTGGGCCGCGCCCTGGAGCCGGTCTGGTCGAACATGGCGCTGCACCGCCCGGCCGAGTTCAACAAGTCGCACATCCCGGCCTTCCTGGCCGACGAGAACCCGCGCGACTACGTCTCGGTCTACCCCTTCGTCCGCTCCTACGACTGGTACCTGCTGCCGGACGAGGACCGTCGCCGGATGCTCGCGGACCACGGCAGGATGGCCCGCGGCTACCCCGACGTCCGCGCCAACACGGTCGCCTCCTTCTCGCTCGGCGACTACGAGTGGCTCCTCGCCTTCGAGGCCGACGAGCTGCACCGCATCGTGGACCTCATGCGCCACCTGCGCGCCTCCGAGGCGCGGATGCACGTCCGCGAGGAGGTCCCGTTCTACACCGGCCGCCGCAAGGACGTCGCCGACCTGGTGGCGGGCCTGGCCTGACGGCCGTACGAAGACCTGGTGGGGGCTGGTCTTGCGGCTCTCGGAATACGTTTTGGCGTCCCGGCCCCCTGCCGGGCCCGCTTTTTTCCGCCCCGAAAGATAAGACGGCCGGGACAACCCCCCCGCCCGCCGCTCCAGCGACACCGGGTCCGGCTCCTGGTGCGGCGCGCGTCACGCGCGCCGCACCGGCGTCATTTCCGGGACCTCCACGGTCCCTTCCCGGGTGGTACGGGCGGTCAGCTGCTGGAGCTGGAGCTGGAACACGAGCTGGAACTGGAGCTCGAACACGAGCTTGAGCTGGAGCTGGAACACGAGCTGGAGCTCGACCCCGAGCACGAGCTGCCGCCCCCGCCGCAACCGCCGCCGGAGCCCCCTCCCGAGCACGAGCCGGAGGAGCACGAGCCCGACGAGCAGGAACTCCCGCCGCCCCCGCCGCCCCCTCCGCCGCAGGATCCGGAGTCCGCGCACCACACGGTGACCACGCCGAGCGCGTCCGCGCCCGAGGAGGAGTGGTGGTGCCCCGCCCCCGCCCCCGCGCGCCCGCCGCGTCCGGACCCGCGCGGCCCGTTGACGCGGGCGGCCGCGAGGAGCTGCTCCCGGAGCACCGGGTCCGGCAGCGCCCGCAGTCCGTGCACGGCCACGAGGTCGCCCGCGTCCGCCAGGTGCCCCCGCTCGCGCCCGTACGCGGCGACCGCGCGCCGTCCGGCCGGGGTGATCCGCCCGGCGGCGACCGACGCGCAGACGAGGGCCGTGATCCCGACGACGAACAGCGCCGGCACCACCTTGACGACGAACGGCACCGACATCCCCTCGCTCGCGGTGAAGTCGACGATCGTGAGGAAGACGGAGACCGGGAACAGGAGGAACGCCGTGCCGCCGACCGCGGCGCACCACCGGGTCGTGGCGCGCCGCGTCGCCGGGTCCACGAGGAGGCCGCGCTCCGCGAGCCCGTCGCCGATCTCCTGCACCGCCGGGTGCCGCATCACGGCGAGCCGCAGGTGGTGCAGGGCCCCGTGCGGGGCGGCGGCGTGCTCCTGGAGCACCGCCCGCTCCACCAGGTCGCGCGCGGTGGGGCGGACGACGGCCACGATGCCGGGCCCGCCGACCGCGATCCGGCCGTCCGCCCGGAGGGCGGCGAGGGCGCTGTCGACGACCCTGGCGGGGCCGCCGTTGAGGAAGGCGGCCTCGTACCGGTCGTGGACCGGCCCGCCGGAGCCGCCGCGGGCCCGGACGACCCGGGTGACGAGCACGGCGACGGCGACGGCGCCCGCGAGGTAGTAGAGGGGGAGCAGGACGTCCATGGTCATCTCCGTACGAGTGCGTGGCGGGCGGCGCGGACGAGCCGTGCGGCGGGGCCCGGCGGGCGGTGGCCGGAGCGGTCCTGCCACCACCGGGTGAGCCGGCGGTGCGCGGCCGGGTCCTCCGGGCGCCCGGCGATCAGCAGGTGCTCGGCGAAGTCGAGCGCGTCCCGGCGGTAACCGCCCTTCATGGGGCGGGACCTGGCGTACGCGAGGAACGCGGGCCGGAACTCCCGGCCGAGGATCCCGGGCAGCTCCGGCGCGACCTTGGCGACGACCCCGGCCCGCTTGGCCGCGAGCGCCCGGCTCTGCACCCCGAGCCGCCTGCTGTCGAACCCCTCGGGCACGGGTGTCCCGGCGACGAGCGCCGAGAGCAGCGAGGCCTGCGCGAGCCCGAGCCGCTGCCGCGCGCCCTCGTCCTGTACGGACACGGGTACGGGCACGGGCGCGACGGCCTCCGGCGCCGCCGGGGGAGCGTCCGGGACGGGGCCGGGCATCGGCCCGCCGGAGACGCGGGCCCCGGCGCCGATGAGCAGCGCCCGCTCCGCGGGACGCCTCCCCGCGCCCGCGCCGCGGCGGGCGGACGCCCCGGTCACCGTCGCCCGGATCACGGTCAGCTCCTCCGCCAGCTCCTCCGCCGGGGGGAAGTCGTCGTCCCGCTCCAGGAGCACCCCGGGCGGGGAGACCCGGGACGCGAGGTCGGCGAGGACGTCGAGGACCGGGCGCGGCACCGGGTGGGCGTGGGTGTCGTGCCAGACGCCGTCCCGCTCGACGCCGCCCGCCACGTGCACGTACGCGATGGCCTCGACGGGCAGTTCGGACAGGGCCCGCGCCGGGTCCTCGCCCCGGTTGACGTGGTTGGTGTGCAGGTTGGCGACGTCGATGAGGAGCCGCACCCCCGTGCGCTCCACCAGCTCCGCGAGGAACCGCCCCTCCGTCATCTCCTCGCCCGGCCAGGAGATCAGGGCGGCGATGTTCTCCAGGGCGAGCGGCACGGGCAGCGCGTCCTGCGCGATGCGCACGTTCTCGCAGAGCACGTCGAGGGCGTCCCGGGTGCGGGGCACGGGAAGCAGATGGCCCGCTTCCAGCGCCGGGGACGCCGTCAGCGTCCCGCCGGCCCGTACGAACGCGATGTGCTCCGTGACCAGCGGCGCCCCCAGCGCCACCGCCTTCTCGCCGAGCGCCGCGAGGCGCCCCGGGTCCGGCCGGTCCGCGCCGCCGAGCCCGAGCGAGACCCCGTGCGGCACGACGGTGACGCCGCGCCGCCGCAGCCGGGTCAGGGAGTCGGGCAGATGGTCCGCGCAGATGTTCTCCGCGACGACCTCCACCCAGTCGACTCCGGCCAGTCCCTCCACCGCCTCCGCGATCTCGGGACGCCAGCCGATGCCGATGCCGAGTTCCGTCATGGTCCCCCTCCTTCGGTCCTCAGTTCCCCTGTGATGGCCCACGCGGGAACGTTCGAACCCCGGGAGGGGGACGTTCAGAGCTTCATTTGAGGTTTCGGGGCTCCGGTGGTGGTCTCAGCCGGTGCGGGGGAACGCCGACACGACCGTGGCCGAGCCCGGGGCGATCTCGGTGAAGCCCGCGTCGCGGACGACCGGGAGGCCGCTCGTGGTGAGGGCGGGCCAGTCGGCGGCCGGGGCGGTGCGCACGGCGAGCGGGAAGCCCGCCTCCCGCCAGGCCTTGCGTCCGGTGTCCGGCATGGCCCACCAGAGCAGTTGGGCGCCGTGTCCCGCCTGGGCCATCGACTTGCCGGCCGACATGTCCAGGTCGGGGTTGAACCACAGCACCGCCGCCCCCTCCGGCACGGGGCCGGGGGCGGCCGGGTCGTCGAGGTCGGTGCCCGAGACCTGGAGGCGGGCCAGGTCCTTGGGCCAGCCGTCGAGCGGGACCGGCGGGAAGACCCGCACCTCCGCCTCCGCGCCGGTGACCGTGAGGCCGGGGAGCGCGCACGCCCGCCGCCACTCGGCGCCGCGCGCCCGGCGCACCACCTTCCGGATCCGGGCGTCCTGCCAGTCGTCCATGGCCCGCGCCCACTCGCCCTCGCCGGTGGAGCGCTCGTCGGTCAGGATCTCCAGGACGGCCCGCGCCGCGGTCTCCAGGGCGTCGGTACGGGCCGGGGGCGCGTCACGCTCGATCCGTACCACCAGGGGGAGGACGAACTGGGGCTTCTCGTCGCGGACATCGGTCTCATCGCTGCTCACCCGGCAAGTCTGCCACCGCCGCCACGGGCGACGTGACGAGGGATTCTTGTGGGAATCGCCGCTTCCGCGCCAGGATGCCGCCATGACGAGCGATCTCTCCACCGGGGCGCGCCCCGGCTCCCCGGGAACGGTCTCGCGGAAGGGCGCGGCCGGTTGAGGCTGGAGAGGGTCGGGCGCCGGCACGGTCCGCGGGGGCCGTGGGCGCTGCGCGGGGTCGACCTCGATCTGCCCGCCGCCGCCCTCGTCCGGGTCACCGGCACCAACGGCACCGGCAAGTCCACCCTGCTCCGGCTGCTCGCCGGCGTCGACGCGCCCACCGAGGGGCGGGTCACCGGACGGCCCGCCCGCACCGCGTACGTCCCCGAGCGCTTCCCCGTCGCACTGCCGTTCACGGCCCTCGGCTACCTGGTCCGCCTCGGCCGCGTCCAGGGCCTCGGCCGGGCGGCCGCCCGGGCCCGGGCGGGGGAGTGGCTGGAGCGCTTCGGGGCCGGCGGGCACGCCCGTACCGGACTCGCGGAGCTCTCCAAGGGCACGAGCCAGAAGGTCGCCGTCGCCCAGGCGCTGCTCGCCGACCCGGCCCTCCTCGTCCTCGACGAGGCCTGGACCGGGCTCGACGCCGGAGCCCGCGCCGAACTCGACGCCGCCGTCCGCGAACGCCTCGCGGCGGGCGCGACGGTCGTCTTCGTCGACCACGACCCGCGCCGGCTGCGGGGCGAGGCGGGCGTGGTGTACGCGGTGGAGGCGGGCCGGGTACGGCCGGGACGGGAGCCCGTGGAGGCCTTCGGGGACCCGGAGGACCTCGTGCGGATCACCGTCTCCGGCGGGCGCGCGCTCCCCGGGCGGCTGCCGGGGGAACCGGCCGTCGCGCCCGGCCCCGACGGCACCACCGTCCTCACCGTGGGCGCGGCGCACTCCGACGCCCTGCTCGGGGCGCTCCTCGCGGCCTCCTGGCACGTCCACCGGCTCGGTGCGGCGAAGACCGGCGTCCCCGAGGGAGGCGTACGGGCATGACGGCGCTGCTGCGCTACCAGTCGGGTCTCCTCCTCCGCTCCCAGCGGTGGCTCGCGCCGCTCCTCCTGTACGCGGTCTTCATCGGCGCCGGAGTCCAGGCGGCCGAGCCCGTGCTCGACGCGCTCGGGTTCACCGCGGCCGCCCTGCTGCCGGTGACGGCCTGGACGGTGCGGATCTGCCTCACCCAGGAGCCGCCCGCCGCGCGGAACGTGGTCGCGGCCGCCGCCGGCCGGAACCGCGCGCACCTCGCGGCGCTCCTCGCCGGGACCGCCTGGCCGGTCCTGCCCGGCACGGTCGCCGTCCTGCTCGTGACGCTCGTCAGCGACCGGCGGGGGACCGCCGCCCCCGTCGCGGCCGTCACCGGGCTCCTCGCGGCGCTGGCCTGCGCCCTCACGGGCGCCGCCGTGGGCGCGCTGGCCTCCCGCCCCTTCCTGCGGGCCTCCGGCTGGTCCCTCTCGGCGCTCGTCCTCGGCTCCCTGCTCGCCTTCGTGGTCACCGGCTCCCCGGCGAAGCACGCCATGACGGCCCTGACCACCGGGGCCCGCACGGCGACCGCCGACCCGCCCTGGCTCGCCTGCGCGGGCGCCCTGCTCCTCGCGGCGACGGCGGCGGCCCTCTCCTGCCGTGCCACGGCCCGCCTGGAGTGAGCGGGCCGGGAGTACGCTCGGAGGCGTGACCGAGTCCACGCCCGTCTCCGCGCCCGTGTCCGCGTCGTACTGCGCCCCCGAACCGGGTCCGAGGCCCGAGCCGGCGGCCGAGGGCCCCTTCGCCGCCTGCGTGCTGTGCCAGGAGCCGACCGAGTATCCGGAGTCGGCCAAGGGCGTCACGCTCTGCCCGGTATGCGAGTGGCAGGAGGCCCAGCGCACGGCCTGCTCGGGCTGAGGCCCCTCAGCCGCGCATCAGGTCGGACACCTTCACGAAGCGGTAGCCGCGGGCCCGCAGCTCCGGGACGATCCGGCGGATCGCCCGCTCGGTGACGGGCGCGGCGCTGCGCGTGCAGTGCATGACCACGAGCGAACCGGGCTTCACCCCGTCGATGACCTGCTCGGCGACGGCGTCCGCGTCCTCGGCGAAGGCGTCCCCGCTGACCACGTCCCACTGGACCGCCGTCACCCCGGCGGGGCCGAGGGCGCGCAGGGCCGCGTCGTCGTAGCAGCCGCCGGGGAAGCGGAAGTACGGGACGACGTTGAGGGCCCCGGCGTCCCGGAAGGCGTCGAAGGCGCGCCGCACGTCCGCCGCCATGTCGGGCCCGGGGACGGTGGGCAGGCCGTAGCAGGGGTCCGCGAAGGCGTAGTGGCTGTACGAGTGGTTGGCGATCTCGAAGCGCGGGTCGCCGCCGATGGACCTGGCCTGGTCCGGGTACTCCTCCGCCCAGCGGCCCGTCATGAAGACGGTCGCGTCCACCTTCAGCCGGCGCAGGGTCGCGATGAGCTCCGGGTTGTCGAAGCGCTCGCCGCGCGCGGCCCTGGGCCCCTGGTCGGCCGTCATGTCGGCGTCGAAGGTGAGCGCCACGACCTTCTCGGCGCTCTTCGGGGAGGTCGCGGCCCGGCGCGTGTAGACGGGGGTGAGCCCGCCCGGCCCGGGCGCCATGGTGGGCGCGGCGGCGGGTTCGGCGCCCGGCTTGGGGCGGGCGGCGGTGCTCGTGGTCGCGCTGGGCGAGGGGGTGCCGGCCGGTGCCTTGGTGCTCGCGGCCTTCGGGGCGGCCCCCTCGCCGCAGCCGACGAGGGCGGCGCCCAGCAGACCGAGCACCACCACTTTTCGTACATAGATGTTCACAACCGGAAGTTATCCGATCAGATGACTTATCGCTCGCGACTCGACAGCGGCAGCACCCGGGTCCACGTGCTGAGCTGACGCACCATCGCCTGGGCGTGCGCGGCCCGCCCTCGGCGGAAGGGGAGGACGAGCAGGGCGGGCAGGAAGGCGAGCGTCACCAGGAGGAGGGGGACGGTGGCGACGAGGACGATCAGGGCGCGCTGGGCCCAGCGGAGGGTACGCACGGGTGCTTTTTCGACTCGACGACGTCCAGATCGGCCTCCTGCTCGATCTGGTGGCACGGCTGAAGGACACGTCGATCACGACGGCCTTCGCCGCCCGGCCGGCCCACGCCGATGGGTCCGCTCTCCTCGACCACCTGTTCACCAGGTTCGAGGAGCAGGAGAACCTCGACCTCCAGGCGTCCTTCAAACTGCGGCGCGCCCTCGCCGACTGGCGCCGCTCAAGAAGCCAGTAGCCGCTTCCGGCTCTCCGCCACGTCGAAGTCCCCCGGCGGGTACTTCGGGTCCAGCGCCTCCAGGTGTTCGAGGAGGAGCTTGCTGATCGCCCAGTTCCGGTACCACTTGCGGTCCGCCGGGACGACGTACCACGGCGCCGCGTCCGTGCCGCAGCGCTCCAGGGCCAGTTCGTAGGCCTTCCGGTAGGCCGGCCACAGGGCGCGTTCCTCGATGTCGCCGGTGTTGAACTTCCAGTGCTTGTCGGGGTCGTCGAGGCGTTCGAGGAGCCGGTCGCGCTGCTCCTCGTACGAGAGGTGGAGGAAGACCTTCACCACCGTCACCCCGTCGTCCGCGAGCGCCTTCTCGAAGTGGTTGATCTGCCGGTAGCGGCGCTTGATCTCGGAGCGGGAGACCAGCTCGTGGACGCGCGGCACGAGGACGTCCTCGTAGTGCGAGCGGTCGAAGATGCCGATCTCGCCCGGCAGGGGGAGCGCCTTCTCGATCCGCCAGAGGAAGGGGTGCTCCTTCTCCTCCGGCGTCGGGGCCTTGAAGGCGCGCACCCGGCAGCCCGACGGGCTGAGGAAGCCGATCACGTGCTTGACCGTGCCGCCCTTGCCGCTGGTGTCCATGCCCTGGAGGACCAGGAGCACCCGGCGGCGGTCCCCGGCGGTGCTCGACGCGTACAGCCGCTCCTGGAGCTCGGCCAGGCGCGGCCCCAGGGCGGCGGTGGCGGTCACCCCGGCCGCCTTGCCGGAGGGGCCCGCCGGGATGCCGCGGGCGTCGTAGGAGGCGAGGTCGACCGGCTCGCCGACGGGGACGCGCAGGACGTCCCGCAGGTCCGGTTCCGGCGCCTCCCGGCGCTTCTTTCCCTCGTTCTTCTTCGACATCTCGCGCTCCTTCCGCAGTCCCGCCCTCCTGCCCCCGATCCTCCACCGCAACCGGGCCGCCCGCGACCTCCGGGTGCGGGTCAGCGGCGCCAGGGGCCCGTCACCGCGAACGTCGTCCCCGGGGTGTAGCAGTTGACGTACATCGTGCTCCGGTCGGGCGAGAAGGTGACCCCCGCGAACTCGCCCCACTCGGGCTCCTCCGGGGTGCCGATGTTCTGCCGCCCCCGCGCGACCGGGTAGACCTCGCCCCGCTCGCTCACCCCGAAGACGTGCTGCGCGCCCCCGCCGTCCTCGCTGACCATCAGCCCCCCGGTCGGCGCCAGACAGATGTTGTCCGGCGACTCGCCCGGCAGCCGGATGTCGGTGCTCGGGCCGAAGACCACGACGAGGGTGAGCCGGCGCCGGTGCGGCTCGTACTTCCACACCTGGCCGAAGTGGGTGGCGGCCGAGCCGTCCCCGGTCCGCGCGAACGACGACACGAAGTAGACGGCCCGCCCGCCCCAGTAGCAGCCCTCCAGCTTCTGCGCGTGGGTGATGCCCCCGGGCCCGAAGTCCTGGAACCTGATGGGCGTTCCGGCCGCGAGCGGATCCGGTACGGGGACCCACTCGACGCCCTCGAAGCGGGCGCCGGTCTCCTGGATCAGGGAGAGGTCGGGGACGTCCGGGACCCGCATCGCCTCCAGGGCGCCGCCCGCGCGCAGCGAGCCCGTACCGCCGAGCGGCTTGCGGGGGAGGAAGCGGTAGAAGAGCCCGAAGGGCCGGTCGAAGGCGTCCTCCGTCTCGTACACGATCCCGCTGCGCGGGTCGACGGCCACCGCCTCGTGCTGGAAGCGGCCCATGGCGGTGAGCGGGACGGCTCCGGTGCGGCGCGGGTCGGCGCCGTCGACCTCGAAGACGAAGCCGTGGTCCTTGGCGTAGCCGTTCGTGCCGGCCTTGTCCTCGGTCTCCTCGCAGGTCAGCCAGGTGTTCCAGGGCGTGGGACCGCCCGCGCAGTTGACGGCCGTGCCCGCGACGGCGACCCGCTCGCCGAGGACGTCGTTCCGGCCGTCGAGTTCGAGGGCCGTGCAGCCGCCCCTGGCCGCCGGGTCGTACGTGAGGCCGGGGACGGTCGGGACGCCGATCTTCCCGGTGGCCCTGTTCTCGTGGTTGCGGACCAGGTGCACCCGGCCCCGGTGGCCGGGGAAGGCGCCCATGCCGTCGTGGTTGCTCGGGACGGGGCCCTCGCCGGAGCGCAGGGGGTCGCCCTGCCGGGAGAGGACCTTGTAGCGGAAGCCGGCCGGCAGGTCGAGGAGACCGCCGGGATCGGGTACGAGGGGGCCGTAGCCGCCCCGGAACGGAGGGCCGCCGGGGGCGGCCGAGGCGCTTCCGGCGAAGAGTTCGGAGAGGGCGCCGGTGAAGGCGATCCCGGCGACGGACGCGCCGGTGCGGGACAGGATCTGACGTCGTGTTGCGGACATGAGGCAACGAACTCCCTGTTGGCGGACAGGTGGTGACGTTCCGTGCACGTCGGGTGCTGCCTGTGTGACGTGCGACCCGCACGTGTGTATCACGCACTCCCGTGGCGCGTGAACCATGCGGGCCGCGACTGTCCTGCGTGGCGCGGGTCCTGACCCCGGGTCAGGAGGGGGATCAGCCCAGCTCGGCGGTGAGCGTGATGTCCGTCCCCGACAGCGCCTGGCTGACCGGGCAGTTCTTCTTCGCGTCCTCCGCGGCCGCCTGGAACTCCTCCCCGCTCAGACCGGGGACCTCGCCGCGCACGGTCAGGTGGATGCCGGTGATGCCCTCGCCCGGCTGGAAGGTGACGTCGGCCTTGGTCTCCAGGCGGGTGGGCGGGGTGCCCGCGCCGGCCAGGCCGTGGGAGAGGGCCATCGAGAAGCAGGAGGAGTGCGCGGCGGCGATCAGCTCCTCCGGGCTGGTCTTCCCGTTCGGCTCCTCCGACCGGGCGGGCCAGGAGACGTCGTACGAACCGATGCCGGAGGAGTCGAGGGAGACGACGCCGGAGCCCTTGAGGAGGTCGCCCTGCCAGACGGTGTGGGCGTGACGCACGGTGGCCATGGTGGATCCCTTTCGATCGATCGGGTACGGCCCCCAAGCTACTGCGCGACGAGCCCCTTCGCGTCGCGGGCGAGCGCGGTGAGCCGCGAGATCGCCCGGAAGTACTTCTTGCGGTACCCGCCGTTCAGCATCTCCTCGCTGAACAGGCGGTCGAAGGGCAGGCCGGAGGCGAGGACCGGTATCTCGCGGTCGTAGAGCCGGTCGGCCAGCACGACCAGCCGCAGCGCGGTCGACTGGTCGGGCACGGGCCGCACGTCGGTGAAGCAGACGGCGGTGAGGTCGTCGGTCAGGGCGCCGTAGCGGCTCGGGTGGACCCTGGCCAGGTGTTCGAGCAGGTGCGGGAAGTCGTCCAGGGAGGCGCCCGGCGTGGCGTACGCGGTCGCCGTGACGGTCTGGTCGGAGTGGGGCGCGGGGGCTTCGGGCAGGCCCCGGTGGCGGTAGTCCTCGCCGTCGATCCGCAGCGGCCGGAAGTGGGCGGAGAGGCCCTGGATCTCGCGGAGGAAGTCGGCGGCGGCGAAGCGGCCCTCGCCGAGCTTGCCGGGGAGCGTGTTGGAGGTGGCGGCGAGCGCCACGCCCGACTCGACGAGCTTGCCGAGCAGGCTGGAGACGAGGACGGTGTCGCCCGGGTCGTCCAGCTCGAACTCGTCGATGCAGAGGAGCCGGTGCCCGCCCAGGGTCCTCACCGTCTGCTGGAAGCCGAGCGCGCCGACCAGGTTGGTCAGCTCCACGAAGGTGCCGAACGCCTTCAGGGCGGGCTCGGCGGGGGTCGCGTGCCAGAGGGAGGCGAGCAGGTGGGTCTTGCCGACGCCGTACCCGCCGTCCAGGTAGACCCCGCGCGGCCCGGTGGGGGCGGCGGGCTTCTTCGCGAACCAGCGGCGCTTCCCGGCGCCGGAGGCGTGCGCCCCGCCCAGGCCCCCGGCGAAGGCGCTCAGGACCTCGACGGCCCGCGTCTGGCTGGGCTGGTTCGGGTCCGGGATGTACGTGTCGAAGCGCACGGAGTCGAAGCGCGGCGGCGGCACCATCTCCGCGACGAGGCGCTCGGCGGGTACGTGGGGCTCTCGGGAGCAGAGCGAGAGCGGGGCCGCCGCGGAGGGGACGGCTTCGGTGAGGGCACGGGTCGACACAGTTCCCCACTGTAAGCGCCATGTCAGACTGCCTGGATGCGACGCCTGTTTCCTGTGACGGACATGACAGCCGGGGCGGCCGTGCCGACCGCATCCGCCGGACCGACCGGACCGGCCGCGCCCGCCGGACCGACCGCGCCCGCCGGACCGGCCGCGCCCGCCGGACCGGCCGCATCCGCCGTGCCGGCCGCGCCCGCCGTGCCGACCGCGCCCGCCGGACCGGCCGCGCCCGCCGGACCGGCCCACGGGGCCGGGGCCGGGGCGGCGGACGGGGACTGGTCCCTCGACGCGCTCGCCGACGCCTACGCCTATCCGGAGGGCGCCGGGTCCTGGCTGCGGGCCAACATGGTCTCCTCGCTCGACGGCGCCGGCCAGCACGAGGGCCGCTCCCAGCCGCTCTCCTCCGAGACCGACATGAGGATCTTCGGCACCCTGCGCGGGCTCGCCGACGTGATCGTGGTGGGTGCGGAAACGGTACGCCTGGAGGGGTACCGCCCCGCCCGGGCGCGGGAGGCCTTCGCGGCCCGCCGCGCCGCCGCCGGGCAGGGTCCGGCCCCGGTGATCGCCGTGGTCAGCGCCTCGCTCGACCTGGACTTCTCGCTTCCGCTCTTCACGGAGCCGCTGGTGCCGACCCTGGTCCTCACCGGGACCGGGGCGCCCCCCGAGCGGGTCGCGGCGGCCCGGAAGGCGGGGGCGGAGGTGCTGTTCGCGGGCGACGGGCCCCGGGTGGACCCCGCCCGCGCCCTGGCGGCGCTCACGGAGCGCGGCCTGCGGCGCCAGCTGACCGAGGGCGGGCCCCGGCTGCTCGGCCAGTTCGTGGCGGCGGAGGTCCTCGACGAGCTGTGCCTGACGATCTCGCCCACGATGACGGCGGGCCACGCCCAGCGGATCGCCGGAGGCCCCCCGGTGGCCGTCCCGACACGCTTCCAGGTGGCTTCCGTCCTGGAGCGGGACGGCTTCCTCTTCACCCGCTACCTTCGGATCTGACAATCGCGGAATTCATCGTTCCGCTTACCGTCCGCCGGGCACACTTACTGTCGCAGACCCCGTGCGAACACGGGGAAGGATGGTTTCCGCAGAAGGGCTCCCGAAGTGTTCACAAGCGTTCTGATGATCGAGAAGCCCCTGACGTCCGTCGACGTGGAATTCGTCACCACGCTGCACGGCGACGAGGACGTGTCCTTCATCGTTCTGATGCAGCCGCGCGGTGACCAGGCCGACGTCCTGCTGCGCGCCATCGACGACGTGGCCATGGGCGAACTGAAGGAGGCGGCCCGCGAGGGCGAGGAACCGGAGGGCAGGGAGGCCAGGCCCCCCGCCGAGCAGGCCCTGGAGCACTCGCTCCGGGCGCTGAGGGACGCCGGCTGCGATGCGGTCGGCCAGGTCGTCGAGGACCACCCGCTCGACCGGATGAAGGCGGTCGTCGACGAGGCGGAGGCGGACGAGGTGATCGTCCTCACCGCACCGCACTACGTGGAGGAGTTCTTCCACCGCGACTGGGCCTCCCGGGCCCGCCACAAGGTCGGCGTCCCGGTGCTCAAGCTCTTCGCGCACAGCGAGTGACCGAGCGGTGACGGACCGGCCCGCGTCCCGTGCGGGGGGCGCGGGCCGGGCCGTGCCCCGCCGGGCGCGCGCACCACGAGCGACTAGGCTGGTGGCGCCCCCACACTCAACCGTGGGGACCTATTTTCAGGCACTGACGAAGCAGACCCGGGGAGAGATCCACATGGCACCCGCCATTCCCGCCGCCATGGAACGGCCGCACTTCATCGGCATCGGCGGTGCCGGAATGTCGGGCATCGCCAAGATCCTCGCCCAGCGCGGCGCCAAGGTCGCCGGCAGCGACGCCAAGGAGTCCGCGACCGCCGAGGCCCTGCGCGCCCTCGGCGTCACCGTGCACATCGGCCACGCCGCCGAGCACCTCGCGGACGACGCCTCCGCCGTCGTCGTCTCCAGCGCCATCCGCGCCGACAACCCCGAGCTGGCCCGCGCCGCCGAGCTGGGCATCCCGGTCGTGCACCGCTCCGACGCGCTCGCCTCCCTCATGGACGGCCTGCGCGCGATCGCGGTCGCCGGTACGCACGGCAAGACCACGACCACCTCCATGCTGGCCGTCGCCCTCACCCACCTCGGCCTCGACCCCTCGTACGCCATCGGCGGCGACCTGGCGGGTCCCGGCACCAACGCGCTGCACGGCGACGGCGAGGTCTTCGTCGCCGAGGCCGACGAGAGCGACCGCAGCTTCCAGAAGTACGACCCCGAGGTCGCGATCGTCCTCAACGTCGAGCTGGACCACCACGCGAACTACGCCTCCCTGGACGAGATCTACGAGTCCTTCGAGGCCTTCACCGCCAAGATCCGCCCCGGCGGCACCCTCGTCGTCGGCGAGCACGCCGGCGCCCGCGAGCTGGCCCGCCGGGTCGCGGACCGCGAGGGCCTGCGGATCGTCACGGTCGGCGAGTCCGAGGACTCCGACGCCCGCATCCTGAAGATCGTCCCAAACGGCATGAAGAGCGAGGTGACCGTCGCCCTCGACGGCACCGAGCACACCTTCACCGTCTCGGTCCCCGGCCGCCACTACGCCCACAACGCCGCCGCCGCGCTCGCCGCCGGCGCCCGCGTGGGCATCGACCCGGCCGAGCTGGCCCGGGCCCTCACCGCCTACACCGGCGTCGGCCGCCGCCTCCAGCTCAAGGGCGAGGCGAAGGGCGTCCAGGTCATCGACTCGTACGCGCACCACCCCACCGAGATGACCGCCGACCTGGAGGCCATGCGGGGCGCCGCCGGGGACTCCCGCCTCCTCGTCGTCTTCCAGCCGCACCTCTTCTCCCGCACCCAGGAGCTGGGCGAGGAGATGGGCGACGCGCTGGCCCTCGCGGACGCCTCCGTCGTCCTCGACATCTACCCGGCCCGCGAGGACCCGATCCCGGGCGTCACCAGCGAGCTGATCGTCGAGGCCGCCCGGAAGGCCGGCGCCGACGTGACGCCCGTCCACAACAAGGGCGCGGTGCCCGAGATCATCGAGGGAATGGCCGGACCCGGCGATCTCGTTCTCACCATGGGGGCGGGCGACGTCACGGACCTCGGCCCGCGCATCCTGGACCACCTGTCGAAGTAGTGCGGAGCAGAGGGAGCGAGCCCATGGCGTACGACGTCGAGAAGCCGGACGAGCAGTGGCGTGCGGAGCTGACCCCGGCGGAGTACCAGGTGCTGCGCCAGGCGGGCACCGAGCCCGCCTTCCGGGGCGAGTACACCGACACCACCACCCGGGGCGTCTACTCCTGCCGGGCGTGCGGCGCGGAGCTGTTCACCTCGAACGAGAAGTTCTCGTCGCACTGCGGCTGGCCGTCCTTCTACGACCCGAAGGACTCCGACGCGGTCGAACTGATCCAGGACCGCTCCCACGGCATGGTCCGCACGGAGGTCCGCTGCTCCCGCTGCGGCTCCCACCTGGGCCACGTCTTCGAGGGCGAGGGCTACCCGACCCCGACGGACCAGCGGTACTGCATCAACTCGATCTCGCTGCGGCTGGAGCCGCGGGAGGGCTGAGCCGGGAGGGCGGAGGGGCGGGACGGCGTGACCGTCCCGCCCCTTCGTCGCGTTGCCGGCTACCCGGCGTCGACGCTGATCTTCTCGGCGCCGATCCGCCGCATCCGTTCGGCGCCCCAGTCCCCCAGGGAGTCCAGGGCGGCGTTGAGCGAGACGCCGTGCTCCGTCAGGGAGTACTCCACCCTCGGCGGCACCTCGGGATACACCTCGCGGTGCACGAGCCCGTCCTCCTCCATCTCCCGCAGGTGCTGGACCAGCATCTTCTCGCTGACGCCCGGCAGGCCGCGCCGGAGCTCGGCGAACCTGCGGGTCCCGTGGGCGTGCAGCTCCCAGAGGATCGGCGCCTTCCACTTGCCGGTGAGCACGTCCATCGCCGCGTTGACCCCGCAGAAATAGGGACCGCGCCGTGCCGATGTCGTCATCCGCCCTCCCCCGCACCGTACTTACCCGGAAGTGAGTACCCCACTAATTAGTCCGTACTGGTCAACCCTACCGGGGGCGGAGAGGATCGGAACCGAGCGGAGCACACGAGCGACGGACACGAGGGGAAGCCCCGAGGATGACGACCGACGGCAACGGCGACCACGACGGCGACGAGAACGGAAGCGTCCGGGTGAGCGTGCTCGGCCTGGGGGCGATGGGCGGCGCCCTCGCGGACGCCCTGGTGAGGGCCGGTCACCCGACGACGGTGTGGAACCGGTCGCCGGGGAAGGCGGACGACCTCGTCGCCCGGGGCGCGCGGGCCGCCGCCACGGCCGCGGACGCGGTCCGGGCCGGACGGTTGGTGGTCGTCTGCCTCTTCGACCACGCGTCGGTCCACGAGGTGCTCGACCCGCTCTCCCGGGAGCTGGCCGGACGGACCCTCGTCAACGTGACCACCACCTCGCCCGAGCAGTCGCGAGAGCTGGCCGCCTGGGCCGGCCGGGCCGGGATCGCGTACCTGGACGGCGGCATCATGGCCGTACCGCAGATGATCGGCGGACCCGGCTCCTCGGTCCTCTACAGCGGGTCGGCCGACGTCTTCCACCGGTACGAGCCGCTGCTCGGCCTGTGGGGGACCAGCACCTACTTCGGCGAGGACGCCGGCCTCGCGTCCCTGTACGACCTCGCCCTGCTCGCGGGCATGTACGTCATGTTCGCCGGGTTCATGCACGGCGCCGCCATGGTCGCGCCGGCCGGCGTGACGGCGGGTGAGTTCGCCGCCATGGCCGCGCCCTGGCTGACCGCGATGACCGGTTCCTTCCAGGAGTTCGCCGAGGTGATCGACGGCGGGGACTACACCGTGGAGGGACAGCAGAGCCTGGAGTTCTCCGACCTCGGCGACATCCTGGCCGCCGGCTCCGCACAGGGCGTCGGCACCGACGCGGTCGCCATGGTGCAGAAGCTGATCCGACGTCAGATCGACGCGGGACACGGGGCGGAGGGCTTCGCCCGCATCTTCGAGAGCATCAGGCGACCCGCCTGACGCCGGTGGCGGGCGGGCTCCCGTCGAGGACGTGACATATCCCGGGCCCGGTGATCGTTCCGGCCGTATGATCGAACGCGATCACCCGGGTCACGGGGAGGCGAGGACCGCACCGGCGTCGAGCTCGACGCCGCGCGGCCGGCCCCCGGGCGCGGGGGAGGACGCCGGAGACCCGGGCACGACCACGCCCCGTCCTCCCCGGCGTCGTCGACACGTACGGCCGGCCGAGGAGCCGGCCGAAGGGGGAAGAGGGAACATGCGCAGATTCGCGGCGGCCGCGGCCGGCGTCGCACTGATGGTCCTCGGCATCGGGCCCGGCGGCAGCGTGGCCGCCACGCCGCCGCCACCGGCAGGCACGAACCTCCAGGTCCTCAGCTGGAACATGTGCGACGTCGTCCGCTGGGGCGGCTGTACGGAGCGCCGGACGGCCGAGAAGGTCGCCCTGCTCAAGCGGCAGGTCACGGAGAAGTACGTGCAGGCCATGCTGCTCCAGGAGGTCTGCCAGAGCACGCTGAAGGAGCTGGGCAGACAGCTCGGCCCGGCCTGGAGCGTCCACTTCACCCCGTACCACTGGTCGCAGAAGGGCACCCTGACGGTCAGTCCGTGCGCGACCAAACCGGGCACCAGCGAGCCCGCGGACCCCGACGACGACGTCGGCACCGCCATCGTGGTCAAGGCGGGGCTGGAGGACCCGGCCCTGTACCCCACGATCCGGCCGAGCACCCAGCTGGTCCCGCCGTTCCAGTGCGCCACCGCCGCCTACTTCGGGGTCCGGCTCTGCAACGCCCACCTCCCGCGCAGCCAGTCCGACGACGACTTCCCCGGCCTCGACTACCGCGACGACCACCTGCTCGCCGTGAAGGACGTCGTCGAGGACCACCCGCAGGTCGTCTTCGGCGGCGACTTCAACACCCAGCCGCCCGACGCCGGCGCCTCCTCCGCCAAGGTCTGGAAGCCCGCCGAGCTGTACTCCACCGGCACCGGCCAGCCGGGGTACGCCGAATGCGACCAGGCCGGCCTGCCGGGCACCACCAGGCCCCGGACCGGGCGCCCGACGCACAGCAGCGACGTCAAGATCGACTACCTGTTCGGCAGCCTTCCCGGCCGCTGGTGCGACGTGGAGCCCGACGCCCCGGCCGGCGCGGCCAACCTCTCCGACCACCGGTACCTGATCTACAGCGTGGTCGTGGCGCCCTAGCCCCGCCTCCGTTCCGTCCCGTCCTGTTCCCGGCCCGACCACGAAACGGATCCGACGTGCCCGACACCACCCCGCTCCCGCCCCCGCTCCCGGCCCTCGCCGCCCAGGCGGACCGGCTGATCGACCTGGGTGTACCCGCACTCGCCGGACTGACCGCCGACGAGGTGCGGTCCTTCGCCGCGGAAGCGGGCGGCGGGGCCGGGGGCGCCCTGCTCGCCGTCCACCCCGCCGCCCTCCCCGCCTCCGCGCTCGCCCCGCTGCTGCGCCACGCCGAGCGGCCCGGCTTCGTCGTCACCGACATGCCCGACGTCGACCTCTTCGCCCCGACGGACGTCGAGCTGCCCGACGGCCCGCTCTACCTCGTCGACGGCGTCGACCGCGGCGACCGCATGTCCAACTGGAGCCCCGACGAGGCCCTTCCCGCCCTCGCCGCCGAGGGCCGCACGCCCCTGCTGCTCACCGAGGGCATGCACTGGGTGCTCCAGACGCCGGACGTCCTCGTCCGCAACCACTGCTTCATGACCATCGGCTCCCGGCTGCGCAAGGCCGACGGCTCCTGGGACGCCCGCACCCCGGCGATCTGGATCAGCAACGGCACCGGCCGCGACGGCCGCGAGCGGCGCGACGCCCCCAAGATCGGCTGGTGCTGGTGGAACAACCGCCACACCTGGCTCGGTTTCGGCTCCACCACCGGCCGCCGGCCCACCGCCTGAACCGTACGACCGGGCCGCGCCCCGCGCGGAGGCGGAAGAGGCCTCCGGCGGCCCGGTCAGACGACGGTCGTGCGTTCCGGGTCGTCCAGCGGGGTGTCCACCCGCAGCCAGCGGTAGCCGTACGGTGCCAGGGCGACGCCGACGCGGCCGCCGGCCGACGCCTCGACGGTGTCGCCGGTGAACACGTCGGTGAGCGTGCGGCCGTCCTCCAGGCCGGGCACGGTCGTGGTCGCGCGGGTCTGCCGGGCCGAGAGGTTGTGCAGGACCAGCACCGCCCCTTCGGGGAGCGAGCTGAGGTGGACCAGGACGCCGGGGTCGTCCACGTCGAGCACCTCCGTGCGGCCCCAGGCGAGTTCGGGGGCCTCGCGGTACCGCTCGACCAGCGTCCGCACGCGCGTGAGGAGCGAGCCGGGGTCGTGCGCCTGGTCGCGCACGTTCACCCGGCCCGGCCCGTAGGCGCCCTCGGCCATCGGATTGGGGAGGTCGCCGTCCCGCGCGGTGGAGAACCCGGCGCCCTCGCCCGCCGTCCACTGCATGGGGGTGCGGACGGCCTGCCGGCCCTCCGCGGCGAGGTTCTCGCCCATCCCTATCTCCTCGCCGTAGAAGAGCACGGGCGTCCCGGGCAGACTGAACAGCAGGCTGTAGGCCAGCTCCACGCGGCGGCGGTCGCCGCCGACCATGGGCGGCAGCCTGCGCCGCAGACCCCGGCCGTACAGCTGCATGTCCTCGTCCGGGCCGAAGGCCGCGAACACCTCGGCGCGCTCGTCGTCGTCGAGCTTGTCGAGCGTCAGCTCGTCGTGGTTGCGGACGAAGGTCGCCCAGTGCCCGTCGCGCGGGGCCTCCGGGCGCTCGCGCAGCGCGGCGGCCAGCGGTCCCGCCTCCCCCCGGGCGAAGGACAGGTACATCTTCTGCATGCCGATGAAGTCGAAGCACATGGTCAGCTCGTCGCCCCGCTCGGACTCCGGGTCCCCGAAGAACCGCAGGGTGTCGGGGTAGGGGAGGTTGACCTCGCCGAGGAGGACCGCCTCGCCGTTGCGGCGGCCGAGGAAGGCCCGCAGGTCGGCCAGGTACTCGTGCGGGTCGGGCAGTCGGCCGGCGTCCTCCTGGCCGTCGGTCTCCAGCAGGAAGGGGACCGCGTCGACGCGGAATCCGGACAGCCCGAGCTGCGTCCAGAAGCCCATGATGCGGGCTATCTCGTCGCGCACGGCGGGGTTGGCCACGTTGAGGTCGGGCTGCTGCTTGTAGAAGCGGTGCAGGTAGTACTGCCCGGTCTTCTCGTCGTACTCCCAGGGGCTCGTCTCGGCGTCGGGGAAGACGACGTCGTCGGGCCCGTCCTCGGGCGGCTCGTCGCACCAGACGTACCAGTCGCGGCGGGCGGCCGTGCGGCTGGAGCGGGCCTCCAGGAACCACGGGTGCTGGTCGGAGGTGTGGTTGACGACCAGGTCGGCGATGACCCGGATGCCCCGGTCGCGGGCGGTCCGCACGAACTCCGTGAAGTCCCCGAGGGTGCCCAGCCGGGGGTCGACGGCGTAGAAGTCGGTGATGTCGTAGCCGTCGTCGCGCTCCCGGGTCGGATAGAACGGCATCAGCCAGACGCAGGTGACGCCGAGGCGGACGAGGTGGTCGATCCGCTGGGTCAGGCCCGCGAAGTCGCCGGTCCCGTCCCCGTCGCCGTCCTGGTACGTCTCGACGTCCAGGCAGTACACGACGGCGTTCTTCCACCACAGGTCGGAGGTCCTGGTCAGTCTCATCGGGCGTCCTCCACGACCGCGGGCCCCGCCGGGGCGGCGTCGAGCCGGGGCAGCACCTTGTCGCCGAACGCGTCGAGGAACGCGGTCTGTTCGCGGCCCACGTGGTGCAGCATGACCGTGTCGAAGCCGAGGTCGGCGTACTCCTGGAGCCAGGCCGCGTGCTGTCCGAGGTCCGCCGAGACGTTGACCGCCTCCGCGACCCGCTCCGGCGTGACGTGCTCGCTGACGCCGTCGAACAGCTCGGCCGTGTCCAGGTCCCAGCTCACCGGCGGCCCGTGCACGTTGGTGCGCCACTGGTCGTGCGCGACGGCGAGGGCGGTGTCCGGATCGGGGTCCCAGCTGAGGTGGACCTGGAGGCGCAGTTCGCCGGCGCCGCCGGCGGAGCGGTAGGCGTCCACGATCCGGCGCAGCCGCTCGTGCGGGGCGTTGACGGTGATGAGCCCGTCGGCCCACTCGGCGCACCAGGCCGCGGTGGCCTCGCTGCACGCGGCGCCGATCAGCGGCGGCACGGTCTCGGGCCGGGTCCACAGCCGGGCCCGGTCCACGGTGACCAGGCCGTCGTGGCTCACCTCCTCGCCGCGCAGCAGGGCCCGGATGACGTCGACGCACTCGCGCAGCCGCGCGTTGCGCACGTCCTTGCGCGGCCAGCGGTCGCCGGTGATGTGCTCGTTGGACGCCTCGCCGCTGCCCAGGGCCGCCCAGAAGCGGCCCGGGTACATGGCGGAGAGGGTGCCGATGGCCTGGGCGACGATCGCGGGGTGGTAGCGCTGCCCGGGTGCGTTGACGACGCCGAAGGGGATGCGGTCGGTGGCCTGGAGGGCGGCGCCGAGCCAGGACCAGGCGAAGCCCGACTCGCCCTGCCGGACGCTCCAGGGCGAGAAGTGGTCCGAGCACATGGCGGCGCCGAAGCCGGCCTCCTCCGCGCGGACGGCCGCGGCCAGGAGGTCGGCCGGGGGCACCTGTTCGTGCGAGGCGTGGAATCCGTAGACGGTCATGGGCCGCGCCTACCCGGGCAGGCGCGGATCATCGGCGCCGCGGCCCGCACCGGTCGCGCCGCCTGTGCCCCGTACGACCCGTCGGTGCACCCTCGCCTCCCAGGGCGCGAGGACCGTGCGTCCGTCCCGCGGCGGGGCGGACGGCCCGTTGCCCAGGACGAGTTCGGCGTCCTCCCAGCCGCCGGGGAGGTCCACGGCCACGGTGTCGCCCGTGAAGTTGCCGACCACGAGCAGCGTCGTTCCCCCGTGGCGGCGGGTGAAGGCGTACACGCGCTCGTCCTCGGGCAGCAGCATGGTGAAGTCGCCGTGCACGACGGCCGGTTCGCCGTGGCGCAGGGCGATCAGCCGCCGGTAGTGGTGGTAGACGGAATCCGGATCCGCGTACGCGGCGGCCGCGTTGACCTCGGTGTGGTCCGGATTGACGGGCAGCCAGGGCGTGCCCGTGGTGAAGCCGGCCTGCGGGGAGGCGTCCCACTGCATGGGCGTGCGGGCGTTGTCCCGGCCCATCGCGCGCAGTCCGGGCAGCACCTCCTCGGGCTTCGCCCCCGCGCGCAGCGCCTGCGCGTAGTGGTTCAGGGACTCGATGTCCCGGAAGTCCTCGATGGTGCGCAGGGGCGCGTTGGCCATGCCCAGCTCCTCCCCCTGGTAGACGTAGGGAGTGCCCCGGTGCAGGTGCAGCACCGTGGCGAGCATCGTCGCGGACCGGGTGCGGTGGCGGGGGCCGTCGTCGCCGAACCGGGAGACGACGCGGGGCTGGTCGTGGTTGTTCCAGTACAGGCTGTTCCACCCGACGTCCGCGAGGCCGGTCTGCCAGCGGCCCAGGGACGCCTTCAGGTCGGTCAGCCGCAGCGGTCGCGGGTCGAACTTGTGGGCGCCGTGGTCGAGTCCGACGTGCTCGAACTGGAACACCATGTCGAGTTCGGCGCGGCGCGGGTCGGTGAACAGCCGGGCCTGCTCGACGGTCACGCCGGGCATCTCCCCGACGGTCAGCAGCCGGCCGGGGTACCGGGCCATCACCTCCCGGTGCATCTCCCGGAGGTACTCGTGGATGCGCGGGCCGCAGACGTAGGAGGGCGACCCGTCGCCGTACGGGCCGTCGCCGCGCAGTTCCCCGTCGGGCAGCGCCGGGTCCTTGGAGACGAGGTTGACGACGTCCATCCGGAAGCCGTCCACGCCCCGCTCCAGCCACCACCGCATCATCGCGTGCACGGCCCCGCGCACCTCGGGGTTCTCCCAGTTGAGGTCGGGCTGCTTCGGCGAGAACAGATGGAGGTAGTACGCGTCGCTCGCGGGGTCGCGCGTCCAGGCCGGGCCCGAGAAGAACGAGCCCCAGTTGTTGGGCTCGCCGCCGTCGCGCGGCGGGCGCCACCAGTACCAGTCGCGCTTGGGGCTCCCGGGGTCGCGCGACTCCTGGAACCAGGGGTGCTCGTCGGAGGTGTGGTTGACGACCAGGTCCATGATCAGTTTCATGCCGCGCTCGTGCACCGCCGCCAGCAGGCGGTCGAAGGCCGCCAGGTCGCCGAAGACGGGGTCGACGTCCTGGTAGTCGCTGATGTCGTAGCCGTTGTCGTCCTGCGGCGACGGATAGACGGGCGAGAGCCACACCACGTCCACGCCGAGGTCCGCGAGGTGGTCCAGACGGCCGGTGACGCCGTCCAGGTCGCCGATGCCGTCGCCGTCGGAGTCGGCGAAGCTGCGGGGGTAGATCTGGTAGACGACCGCGGACTTCCACCACGCGTCGGTCTGCTCTGTCACGCTGCCGGGCGTCATCGACGGTCTCCTCCGGGGATCGGGGGCACGGGCCGTAGGTTCCCTTTCCCGCATACGGCGTCCGAACCGGCCTGCCCCGGTGTCCGCCCCGCCGAGGGCCGCCCCGGCCCGGTCCCCGCCCCGCCGGGGGCCGCCCCGGCCCCCCGGTCTCCGCCCCGCTACGGGCGCTCCCCGGGTGCCGCGCCCGCCCCGCCCTGCGCGCAGTGCGGGCAGCGCTCGCGGCCGTCCCACGCGGACCAGCCGAAGTCGGACGGGGCGAGCGCGGGGCCCTCCAGCTCGGCGCGGACGGCCTCGCGGTAGGCCCACACGGCGTCCAGATAGGGGTGGTAGACCTCGTGGAACGCGGAGGTCGAGACGCCGGCGCCCGCGGCTACCGCCCTCCGGAGGGCGCGGAGCCGCTCGAACATGGTCTGGCCCGTGCCCGCGATCCGGGCGCTGGCGTCGAGGAAGAGCCGCTCGCGCACCTCGTAGACCCGGGCGTCCGTCAGCGCCGAGCGGCTCGCCTCCTCCAGGCCGCCCGCCCCGGCGCCGTCCTGCGCGAGCCGGCGCAGCTCGGTGTGGGCCGCGCCCGCCGCCGCGATGAACTCCGTGTAGACGTCCCGGCGGCGCTCCTGGAGGCCCCGGCGGTGTTCCTGACGGGTGCGCAGCCGGTCGGCGAGGACCGTACCCGCGATCGCGATCAGACCACCGCCCAGCGTGGCGGCCAGCGTTCCCCACTCCATGCCGCGTCCCCCCGTCGGCGATCCGGAAGGGCGCCCCCGCGCCGTCCCGTGCTGCTCCGTCCCTTTCCGCAGATCATGCCCGACGGGCGGGGCCCGCCGCGCGGGGCCGGGGCGTGCGAGGTCCCGGGACGGGGGCAGCCCCCGACGACCGCCCGTTCCGGCGGGCCGGAGAGGGGCTCAGCTCGGAGAGGGTTCCGGGGTGAGCACCTCCCGGCCGATCCGGGAGCCCGACTTGTAGATGCTGACGGTGTCGCCGCTGATGACGTAGCGGTACGGGCGGTTGTTCGCCTCGTAGCCGTCGTCCGTCTTCTTCGCGGGCATCGCGATGCCCGTCTCGCGCCCGTCCCTGAACTCGCCGTAGTAGTAGATCTTTCCGGTCTTCGTGCGGCAGAGGGTGATCCGGTGCTCGTCCGTGCGGAACGCGTCGACCAGCGTGGCGCCCCCGCCGCCCGGCAGCGCGGACGCGATCCGGGACGGGCACGCGGCGCCGGTCCCGCCCGGCTTCGCCGACGGCTTCGCGTCGTCCGGACCGGCGGAGTCCAGGGCTCCGGTGACGAGGCTCTGCACGCCCCCCAGCAGCATGAGCCCGACCACCACGCCGAGGCAGCCGAACAGGCAGCCCCGTGACTTCTTCGCCGGCTTCGGGTACGGCCCCGGGGGGCGGGCGGGCGGGGCGTACCCGGGAGGAGTGCGACCGGGCGGGATGTACGGAGGCGGTGTCGTCGTGCGCGGCGGCGCCGGGGTGTATCCGGTGCCGCCCGTCGGCGGGTAGAAGACGCCCGTCGGCCGACCGCCCGCCCCGCCGCCGGTGCCGGTCCGCGGCGTGGCCGTCTTCCGGGGGGCCGCCTTCTTCGCGGGCCCCGGCCCCGACGCCGTCCCGGACGACGCCGCCTTCGGCGGTGCGGCCTTCGCGGTGGCCGTCTTCTTCGCGGCGTCGGGCTTGGGCCTCGCCGGTCCGGTCGTCGTCTTCTTCGGCGCCGGGCCGCCGCTCGTCTTCCAGCTCTTGCCGCAGCCGACGCAGCTGAGGTTCCGCGCGCCGTTGGTGGCCCGGCACACGGTGCACTGCCAGTCGCCGGTCGGACGCGCGGGTGACGGGCGTTTGGCCGCGGGACGCGACGGGGCGGCGGGCCGCGGCATCGGAGCCCGTCGGGTCGACCCGCAGATGACGCAGGCCGTGGCCTCCGGTCCGTTGTTGATGTCGCAGTCCGCGCACTTCCAGTTGGCCGAGCCCGCCACCTCTGCCGCCCTCCTAGCGGTCGCTGTTGGCCGGGCGTGTCATCACGTCCCGGAAGAGTTCTTCCGATCTCGGTCCGGCGGGGCTGACGATCCAGCCGGGCGCGTCGGGAACCCGCGCCAGTTCGGCTTCGCCCGTGACCGCCCCGGCTCCCGCCTCTCCCTCGGACCCCGGCTCCGGTTCCGGCTCCGTGCCCGTGCCCGCGTCCGTGGTCGTGGCCGGTGCCTCCTCGGTTCCGAACGGGATCCCGGGTCCGGCTTCCGCCGCGGGTTCGGGTCCCGCTCCGGCCCCGTCCTCCGTCCCGGCCCGGTCCGGCACCGAGTACTCCCTCCAGAGCAGGTCCACGAAGCGCTGGGCCGGATCCACCATGCCGGGCGGCACGTCGACGCGGACCACGACGGACTCGGCCCCCGCCGCGGTGCCGGGGAACCGGAACCGGAAGACGAGCCGGTGGCGCCCGCCCGCCTCTCCCGGAGGGTGGATCAGGGCCGAGACGCAGTTCGTCGCCCCGGCCTCCAGGTACCCGCCGCCGGCCCAGCTGAAGACCAGCCCCTCACTTCCCAGGAAGAGGCGGAAGCCGTCCCACTCCAGACTCACAGGCTGTTCGCGATCGTCTCGATGATCTCGTCCATCTCGAACTCCTCCAGCCCCTCGCCCGCCTTGGAGGCGAAGTGGAGGGTGAGGTCCCACTCCTCGGCGATCGGGTCGGACCAGGGGGCCTCCTCCGGAGCGAAGAGCACGAGCCGCTTGGCGGACTGCTCCATCACCGAGGTCTGGCTGCGGGCGTAGCCCCACTGCTCGAAGAGGTCGTCCATGCTGCGGGGGATGTGCGCCGGGTACGTGGACGCGTCCGCCCCGACCGTCCCGAGGGCGTGCGCGGGCGCGTCCGTGAACATCACGATGACGTGGCGCCTGCGGTCGAGCCCGGTCTCCCAGGGGGAGTTGATCGCGAGCGCCAGCGCCTCCAGACCGGACTCCGGGATGTCACCGCCGCCACCCGCGTCGATCCCGCTGACGAACCGCTCGAACTCCTCGGCCTGCGCGGGGAGGTGGAGGAAGTCGGTCTCCTCGATGGCGTCCGAGGGGTCGTCGCCGAAGTCGCGGAAGGCGATGACCTTCAGCCGCAGCTGGCTGATGGACTTGCCCTTCTTGGCCATCACGTCGTCGAGCCGCTGGTGGAACTGGAGGGCGCTCGACTTCACCGTGTCGAGGACGGGGTGCATGCTGCCGGTGGCGTCGATGCACAGGGCGATGTCGACGGCGTACTGCAGATTGCCCTGGTACTGCCCGCGGGCGTCGTTCATGGGTGTTTCTCCTTGTCAGGGGGTACGGCGGTCGCCGCGGCGACCGCCGAGGTTGATGCGGACGCGGGACGTGCCCGGTGCCGGTCCGGGCGCCGGTGCCGGTTCCCCGGAGGCCGGGGCCGCCGGGGAGGGCGGCGCGGGCGCGGGGCCGGCCGGGGTGGCCGCGGGGCGCGCGTCGGTCTCCCCGCGGCGTCCGAAGGTGGACCGGATGCGGCTCGTGCGGCGTTCCTCGGGCTTCTCCGAGGAGACGGGAGGAGGGGCGGACGGGGAGGGCGGCGCGGACGCGGCCGGCTTGGCGCCCGGGGCCGTCGTGCCCGGCCTGCGGTGCTGGAGCGCGCACATCCCGGGATCGACGAGCGCCTCCAGGAAGTCGGAGACCGTCGGACGGGCGCGCGGGTCGGCGGAGGTCATCCGGCGCAGCAGGCCGAGCAGTTCGTCGGAGAGGCGGGTGTCGAGCCGGAGCTCCTCCCCGGCGTTCACGGCGTCCGCCGGAGAGCCGAACCGCGCGTCGTAAGAGGGCAGTTCACCCGTCACGTACAGATGGGTCATGAGCCCGAGCGCGAAGACGTCGACGGCGCAGGTGAGGTCCTCCGGACCGGCCGCCCCGTCCCCCCGGAGGTAGCGCCGCCACTCCGGGGCGCCGTACACGGAGTCGCCCGAGATGTCCTCGGGGTTCGGGGGGTTCCCGGAGTCGTAGGAGTCGTCGAAGTCGATCAGCTTCGCCGAGTGGAAGGCGGCGTCCTCGCGCTTCTGGATCAGCACGTTCAGCGGCTTGAGGTCCCCGTGCACGGTGCCGGTGTCGTGGAGCTGTTTGAGGCTCGACCCGAGCGTCTTGAGCAGGACCGTCTTCTGGCGCGGTTCGAGGCTCTGGGGCCGGTCCAGGCTGGAGGTGTCGATCCGCTCCGTGACCTTGTAGTAGGTGCTGCCCTCGTGGAAGAAGTCGGTGGCGAGGACGAGGCTGCCGCCGCCGAGTGCGTCCGGGCGCAGCCGCTTCATGATCCTGCGGTGCCGCTGCTCGAACTCCCGGGCGACCTCGCGGCGGATGCGCACGCTCTTCGAGTCGGCGGCGTCGTCGCGCGGGCGCTTGGGTTCGAGGAACCGCTTGATGAAGTACTGTCCCCCGTCCTTCTCCGCGAAGGCCCAGATGCACTTGCCGCCGTTGGCGTTGGTGGGATCGGTGACGATGCGGTAGCCCGCGATCGTGTCGCCCTTCTTCATCGGTACTCCTCGGCCGCGGGCGGCAGGTAGGTCTCGTATCCGGCCCGGTAGGTCTGCCAGCTCTGGTCCTGCCAGGCACGGACGCGGGCGTGGGTCTCGCGTTCGCCCTCCGGGCCTCCCGGCCCCTCGCCCCCGGGGCGGGGGGCGCGGTCGAGGATCCTCGGACGGCCCCGCGCGTACCGGTCGGCGAGGTCGGCGAAGCGCGGCTCGTAGAGGCTCCGTACGTGCGCGAAGTCCTGGTGGCCGAGGGCCAGCAGGGCGAGCGAGGCGTCGTCCCCGGTGTACTCCTGCACCCTGCGGCGCAGCAGATCGGCCCACTCGTACTCGTTGCCGGCCTCGCGCAGGGTGCTCAGGAGCAGGTACTCGAAGTCCGCGGGGGTGTGCACGTAGCCGAAGTAGCCGTCCGTGGCCGCCACCAGGACGCAGGGCAGGGCGAACGAGGCGATGTGCTGGCTGTCGACCGTGAACTCCCGGTCCGCGCAGACCACGTTGGTCATGGGCGGGTCGGTGCGGAGCAGTTCGAGGGCGTCGCTCTCCCTGGTGTGGTCCCGGGTGAGGACGTGCAGTCCGCTCGTGGGGGAGAGCACGTACGCACGGGAGTCGCCGGCCCACAGCGGGCGCAGTTCGACCGTGTCGTTCTCCTCGCGGAAGCGGTAGTGCACGCCCGCGAGGGTGGTGGGCAGCCGGCGGCGCATGGTGCCGCCGATCTTGCTGCGCCGCTGGGGCGACTTGGCCAGGAACCAGGTCAGGTACTCGTGCAGGCTCTCCGGAGTGGCGTCCTCGCCCCCCAGGGCCACCTCGTGGAACCAGCAGTCGGTGGCCAGGCGCGCGACCCGGGCCCCGACCCAGGCCCCGGTGTGCCAGACGCCGTCCGGCCCCTGCCAGGTGGGGGTGGCGCCCGCGCCGCCCGAGCCGTCGAACACGGCGATCATGCCCTGGTGGGTCCCCAGGTGGTGGACGACGAACGGCTCGGCGTCCTCGCCCAGGCCGGACACCTGCTCGGTCCACACCGAGAGCGCCTGGAGGCCCACGAGCTTCTTCGGCGGCGTCCAGACCGCCTGGCGCGGCAGCGTCCGGCCCGCCGGTCCCTTCGAAGCCGCGGGGCCCGGCCCGATGGCCGGCCCGCTCTCCGGCACGGGCGCGGGGGGCGGTCCCGGGGGCGCCGGCGGAGGCGGCCGGTGACCGGGGGGATGCGGGGGCGGGGCGGAGTGCCTCGCCCTGTGTTCCTGGTCTGTCATCAGCGCTCCCTGTCGGGTCCGGGTCGGTGGGTGTCCCGCTTGGTGGTGCCCCGCACCCTGCTCACCCGGGGCCCCGGCCGGTCCGCGGACGGTGTACCGGACGGCCCGTCGGGCCTCGTGGAAGCGGCTCCCGGCTCCGCCGGCCCCGGCCCGGGACGCGTGCCCGTACCGGCGTCCGGCAGGGGCTCGTCCTCGGGCGGCCCGGAACGTCCGGCGGCGCGCGGAGCCGGTCCGCGACGCCCGCCGTCGTGCTCGTCGCGCCCGCCGTCACGTCCCGGCCGGCGCTCGGAGCCGTACGCCCCGGGCCCCCGCCCGCCGGAACGGGGCCGGTCCGTGCCCCCGGAGGTCTCGCCGCGCAGCGGTTCGCGCAGCGGTTCGTCGTCCGGCGCCGGACCGAGGGCCGGGGGAGGGTCCGTGGCGCGGGCGAGCGAGCCGCGCAGGCGCCCGCGCCGGGCCGCGCCGTCGAAGAGCCCGTCGCCCCCGCGCAGGACCTCCTCCAGGACGGCGCGCTCCAGCTCGGCCTGCTCGAAGGGCTCGCGGTCCGCGTCGCCGCGTTCCAGGACCAGGCGCATGATCTCGCGCCGGACCGCGTTCTTCTCGGCCTCGTTCTTCTCGATCCAGGTGAGCGCGGCCCGGGGCCCCTCCTTCTCCATGATCTCGGCGATCAGGCCGTCGACGCCCTCCTCGCGGATCATGGCGAGGTGGCGCTCGCGCCGCATGCCGGAGAGCCGGGTCTCCCGTACGACGTCGCGGAACTCGCGCCCGCTGCCGACGATCTCGTCCTCGTCGACGAGGAGTTCCACCTGGATGTTCCGCAGACGGATCGCGTCGTCGCCGGTGAACCCGGCCACCGTCGTGTTCAGCGCCCGTTCCGCCCCGTGGAACTCGGCGATGTCGTAGTCCCGGGCCACTTCGCGCAGCGTCTTGCGCAGGTAGCCGAAGAGCGCCCCGCTCATGTCCCGGATCCCGCGCGCCACGACCTGGGCCGGGTCGGCGACCCGGCACACCAGGTCGACCCGGCTGCGGAAGGAGAACGTGGGGTCGCGGCTGAGCAGCGGTATGTCGAGGACGAGCCGGTGTTCGGTCATGTCGACGGTGAACACCCCGGTGTACGCGCCGAAGCGCGGGGACGGGATCTCCTCCCCGCTCCGGACGGTGAGGGACGGGCCGCCGTCCCGGACCAGGACGAGCGCGCGGCCCGGCTCGGGCGGCCGCACCGGTCTGGTCAGCCGCCACCTGGGAAGCGTCTCGCTGGACAGCACCGGGTCGTAGGTCTGTTGTTCCACGGGCTCCTCCTCCTTTCTCGGATGCCTCGAATGCCTCGGACACCTCGGTCGTTCCCGAGGTCCGGATCCCTCCGGCGTCCCGGTCGCGTACGGGGCCGTACGGACGCGGATCAGGTCGTACGGGTCGTACGGGTCGTACGGGTGGTCAGGTGCCGGTGCAGCCGGGCCGCGTTGCGGGACGGCCGTTCGCGGTCGTGCGCCCACTTGTCCAGCCACCACACCAGCCGCTCGTGGTGCGAGCCCGGCCTGCGGGCGACGTCCCGGAGCAGGCCGCCGAGGGCGTCGAGCGTGCCGGGACCGCCCCGGTCGGCGTACACGTCGATCCAGTCGCGCAGCGCGAGGAGGGCGGTGTCCTGCATCGGGCGGCGGGCGAGGGACCGCGCCCACAGCTCCCCGACGGCCTCGCGGTGCGCGGGCAGCCCGCTGAGCAGCAGCGGCACCCCCGGGACGCCGTCCGCCGGGCCGCCGGCCGTCTTCTCGTACGGCCGGGAGGCCGCGAAGAGGAAGGCGGAGAGGGACTTCACGACCATGGGGGAGAGGTCCTGCGGCTCGGACCACTTCAGGTAGGCGTCGAGGAGCGGACCGGCCTGCCCCTGGTGGAGGAGGTGGACGCCGCCCCAGGCCACGGAGGGCAGGGTGCCCCAGTCGTCGTCCCGGTCCAGGGCGTCGCGCAGCACGGCCACGGCCCGCTCGGGGGCCGCGCGCCCGAGGAGCCCGCCCGCCGTGTTCGCGGCGGTCCCCGCCAGGCGACGCTGCCGCACGGAGCTTCCGCCGCGCGCCCAGCCGTGCAGCACCTCCCACACGGCCTCGGCCGAGTCGGCGCGGCTGCCCGCCACGCCGAGCGCGGTCGCGGCGGCCTGGCGCAGCGGCCAGGACTCCCCGGCGGCCCAGGTGGTGAGGAAGCGGTGCACCGCGTAGTGGTGGTCGACCCAGACGAGGACCCCGGCGGCGACGGCGGCCCGGGCGCGCACCTCCAGGTCGCCGTGGTCGAGGAGCCGGCGCAGCCAGGCGAGCAGCGGCTCGCGCCAGCCGTCGAGGCCGGTCCAGGCGTAGACGAGGACGACCTGCCCGAGCATCGCGTTGCGGAAGCGGACCCGGGGCTGCCCGAGGCCGTCGGCGTCGAGCCGGATCCACTGCTGTTCGTCGCCGAGCCGGTCCCTGAACCGTACGTCGGGCGGGGCGGGTTCGGGCGTCGTGAGGGAGGCCCGGAGCTTGACGGCGGCCTCGGCGACGGTGAGGTACCCGCTGTCCTCCAGGACGGCGGCGGCGAGCGCGAACGCCACCGTCTCCGGGTTCCGGTGCCGGTCGAACCAGGTCCGCACCTGCTCGCTGGGGTCGCGCAGCGCGGCCGCGGCGGCCGCCACGTCCCGGCCCGCGGCGATGTCGGCGGCCAGCCGGGCCGCGTGCCGGGCGGCGGGCATCTCCCGCAGGGCGGCGACGACCCCGCCGGCGGTGAGCCGGGCACGGAGTTCGGCGCGGTCCTCCCGGCTGCCGCCGTGGCCGAGCACCCGCCGTTCGAGGACGGTCAGGGGATCGACGGGCGTCAGGGCGTGCGCGGCGACCGTCTCGCCGCCGTCGCCCCGCACGGCGACGGCGAGGTCCTGGCCGCCGGTGAGGACGAGGTGGCAGCCCCGGTCGCGCAGGGCGGCGACGACGGCGTGCAGCAGCCGGGGGAGCGTCTCGAAGCCCCGCGCCCCGGTGGGCCCGTCCTCGACGAAGGCCAGGTAGCCGCTGTTCCCGACGGGCGGTTCCCAGCCGGGCGTGAGGACCGCGGCGGGGTCGAGGAGCCGGTGGCAGATCCCGCCGCCCTCGGCGCCGCCCATCGCCAGGGCCTCGGCGAGCAGATTGACCCCGGTGGCCTCGCGCCCGCTGCCGGAGGGCCCGGTCAGGACGAGGAGGTGCCGTTCACGGAGCAGGCCGAGCGCGGAGCCGTACCCGTCGGGCGGCACGAACAGCTCGGTGTGGTCAGTCAGTTCGGCGGCGGTGAGCGGCAGCACGGAGCCGCCGCCCCCACGGGAGGGACGGCCGGATCCACCGCTGTGGAATCCGCCGCCGAAGCTGACGGTGTCGTTGAAGAGCGCGAGCGTGCCGATCCGGGTGCCGGACGCGTCGGCGTTGAGGCGCTGCGCGATGAGGTCGGCGATGGCGCCGGCCTTCAGCGCCTCGGACCGCTCGGCGTCCTCGGCCGCGGTGCCCTCCTGGAGGGAACGCAGCGCGTCGGACTCGCTGACGGGTCCGTCCTGCTCCACCCCGGCCGGCCGCTCGCCCTCCGGCGCGCCCTTCGGGGCGTCGGAGGGGGCGGGCGGGGCGGTGGCTGGATCAGGGCGTCCGCTCGTGCCGCCGGACGGCGGCTCCGTGGTGGCTTCCTCGCTCATGGCACACGGTCTTCCGGGGTGGGGCGACGAAGGGCGGCGCGACGGCGGCCCTCCTCCGTACAAGGCGGCAAAGGGGCGGGGGACGGGTCACGAACGGACCCCGCCCGGAGGGGAAGGGGTCATCGACGCGAAGGGGCGCCGTTACGAGACGTTCCAGTCGCCCTTGATCTCGACCTTCTCGTTGAAGACCTGGGCGTTCTTGATCAGGGCCGCGCTGACCTGCGGACCCCCGCGGCCACCGGCCGCGACGGCCTCGTCGACCAGCTGCCGGACGTCGCTCTCGAACTGCCGGTCCCGCAGCATGTGCGCCGCGAGCATCCGCTCCAGGTCCTGCTGCCGGTTCTCGTCGTCCGGCGCGTCGGCCACGCGCTCCAGCGCGGTCTCGGCGTCCGCGTCCCCGCGGAACCGCTCCCTGATACGGGCGACGAGCCGGGCCCCGCCGGTCCAGCCGCTGCGTCCGGCCTCCTGCCCGGTGGCCTCCAGGGCGCCCTTGACCACGAGCGCGACGCCCGCGGCCGCGATGGCCGTCAGTGGATCCATGTGCTCCCCCGATTGTTCTCCGCACACAAGTGAAGCCATTCAAGTGGTCACAGCGCGTGATGCCAGCGGTTCGGCGAACAATGACCGAAAACCATCAGCCCGTTGCGACGGCCCGTGTCCTGTGGCTTGTTCCGTACGGTGACGGATCCGGGGGAGCGGTGTCAGTGGACGGACAGGCCGCCGTCCACGAAGAGGGAGTGGCCCGTGACGTACGCGGAGGCGGCGCTCGCCAGGAAGACGGCCGCGCCCGCGAAGTCCTCCGCGAGCCCGTTGCGCCCGGTCATCGTGCGGGCGGCGAGCGCGGCGACCTTCTCGGGGTCGGACGAGAGCCGCTCGTTGAGCGGGGTCATCACGAAACCGGGCACCAGCGTGTTGGCCGTGACCCCGTACGGGGACCACGCCTCCGCCTGCGAACGGGCCAGCGACTCCAGACCGCCCTTGGACACCCCGTACGCCCCGCTCTGCACGAACGCGCGGTGCGCCTGCTGCGAGGTCACGTGGATGATCCGCCCGAAGCCGCGCTCGGCCATCCCCGGCCCGAACCGCTGACCGAGCAGGAAGGGCGCCTCCAGGTTCACGGTCATCGTCGTGTCCCAGACGTCCTCGCCCAGCTCGCCCAGCGGGGGCCGCAGGTTGACGCCGGCCGAGTTCACCAGGATGTCCGGCTCGCCGAACACGGCCGCCGCCTCCTCGGCCCCGGTCCTGATCCCCTCCCGGGTGCTCAGGTCCGCGCTCACCCAGGCCGCCCGGCAGCCCTCGGCCGTCAGCTCGTCCACGGTCGCGACGAGTTCGGCCTCCTTGCGGGCGAGCACCACGACCTTCGCCCCGGCGCGGGCCAGCGCCCCGGCGACGGCCCGGCCGATACCGGAACTGCCTCCCGTGACGAGGGCGGTGCGCCCGTCGAGCGAGAAGAGGCCGGAGAGGTAGTCGGCCGGGTTCGTGCTCATGGTGACGCCCTTCAGCTCAGCCGGGTCAGGAACGCGGTCCAGGCGGCGGGGGAGAGGGCGAGCTGCGGACCCGTGACGTTCTTGGAGTCGCGGACGTGGACGGTGGAGGGGCAGGAGGCGACCTCGACGCAGTCGTCACCGCTGCCGCCGCTGTAGCTGGACTTGTGCCAGGACAGGGCGACTTCTACGCAGTCATCGCCGCTGCCGCTGCTGTAGCTGCTCTTGAACCAGGCCAGGTCAGTGGTGCTCATAGTGCTCCTCGGATCTCCTGCAACAGGCTCACGGAGTCCTCTGCGGAGAGAGCCTGTGCCCGCATCCTGGCATACCGCTTCTGGAGGATGCTGACCACTTTGGTGTCCGAGATGAGCTGGCCGCTTTCCTGGCCCTCGCAGTAGGCGTACCACTTATTCTCCGGGGTCTCCAGGAGCCGCATGGGCCCGTCGAGGCCCGCGTGGTGTCCGCGCGTCTGCGGCATGATCTGGATGTCAATGTTGCGCCGGGCGCAGATGTCGAGGATGTGGCCGATCTGCTCCTGCATGGCCTCCGGGCCGCCCGTCTGACGGCGGAGTACGTGCTCCTCGACGATGAAGCTGTAGATGGTGTGGGGGCGGTCGGTGAGCAGCTTCTTCCGTTCGACGCGAGCGGCGAGCTTTGCCTCGATCTCGTCGTCGCCCAGCGCGGGGAGCTGCCTTTCGAAGAGTGTCTTCGCGTACGCGGGCGTCTGGAGCAGCCCCGGCACCAGCCGGTTCTCGTACGTGTAGAGCGTCACCGCCTTGAGTTCCAGCTTCGCCCACTGGCGGAACCACTTCGCGAGGCCCGGCTTGCGCGTCAGGTGTTTCGCCGTGCCCCGGATCACCCCGAACGCGTCGAGCACCTGCTCCGACTGCTCCACGAAGTCGTCGGACGGGAAGCGCCGGCCCTGCTCGATGGAGGCCACCGTCGGCACGGAGTACCCGACGCGCGGCGCGAAGGCCTCCTGCGTCAGCCTGGCCCGCTTGCGGAAGGCCTTGACCACCTCCCCGAAGGCCTTCAGGCTGTCCGTCGCCTCCGGTTCGCTCCCGCTCTGTCCCTCGTCCGGCACCGCGTCCGTCACTCCGGCCACCTCCCGCACCCGTGCGCTCGTCTGAACGGCTCCATCGTCACGGATGGTGATCGGTACGGTCCAGAGTGTGAACCCGTACGCTGTCGCAGCGTACGGGTTTCTGAGCTGGCAACCCGCCCCGCACGACGCCACATTGGCCCCATGACCTCCCCCGTGACCCGCGAAGGGCCCGTCACCGTACGTGTGTTCGCGCAGCGCTTCAGCTCCACCCCGCGCGGTGCCCGGCTCGCCCGCCGGCTCGCCGTGCTCCAGCTCCACCGCTGGGACGTGCCGTACGACTCCGAGACCTCCGAGACGGCCGCGCTGCTCGTCTCCGAACTCGCGGCCAACGCCGTCACGCACGGCAGGGTGCCCGGGCGCGACTGCGAGCTGACGCTCTCGTACACGCCCGGGCTGCTGCTCCGGATCGACGTCTCCGACACCCGGGACGAGCGGCGCCCGGTACCCGCCGCGCCGGGGCCCCTCGACGAGGGCGGGCGCGGCCTGCTCCTCGTGGAGGCGCTGGCCGCGCGGTGGGCCGTGCTCGACCGCGTACCGGTCGGGAAGACCGTACGGGCCGAGCTCGACCTCAGCCCCGGGCCGGCTCGTACCCGGCCGGGCGGGTGGTGAAGGTGCCCCGGCCCTGGGTGCGGCCCCGCAGGCGGGACGCGTAGCCGAACAGTTCGGCCAGCGGCACCGTCGCCGCCACCACCGCCGTACCGCCCCGGGTCGTCTGGTCGGTGACCCGGCCCCGGCGGGCCGCGAGGTCGCCGAGGACGGCGCCGACGGACTCGGCGGGGACGGTGACGGTCACGTCGGCCACCGGCTCCAGGAGGGTCATCGCGCTCGCGCGGAGCGCCTCGCGCAGCGCGAAGCGGCCCGCCGTGCGGAACGCCATCTCCGAGGAGTCCTTCGGATGCGTGGCGCCGTCCGTCAGCGTGACCCGGACGCCCGTCACCGGATGGCCGCCGAGGGGACCCTCCAGGAGGGCGTCCCGGCAGCCGGCCTCGACCGCGCGGACGTACTCCTGCGGCACGCGACCGCCCGTGACGGTGGAGCGGAACGCGAACTCCTCGTCCCCCTCCAGGGGTTCGACGTCGAGGACGACGTGGGCGAACTGGCCCGCGCCGCCGTCCTGTTTGACGTGGCGGTACAGCAGGCCGGTGACGCCCTTCGCCACCGTCTCCCGGTACGCCACCTGCGGGCGCCCGACCGCGACCTCCAGGCCCCGGTCGCGGCGCAGCTTCTCCACCGCGACCTCCAGGTGCAGTTCGCCCAGGCCGGACAGGACGGTCTGGCCCGTCTCCGGGTCGGACCGCACGACGAGCGAGGGGTCCTCCTCCGACAGGCGGGCGAGGGCCGTCGCCAGGCGTCCGGTGTCCGTGGCGCGGCGTGCCTCGACGGCCACCGAGACCACCGGCTCTGCGGTCGTCGGCGGTTCGAGGACCACCGGCGCGGCCGGGTCGCACAGCGTGGCCCCGGCGCGGACGGACTTCGGCCCGACGACGGCGACGATGTCACCGGCGCGCGCCGAACCGACCTCCGTCGCCCGGTCCGCCTGCACGCGCAGGATGCGGGCGATCCGCTCGGTGCGTCCGCCGACGGTGTCCAGCACGGTGTCCCCCTTCCCGATCGTGCCCGCGTAGACGCGGACGTACGTCATGCGGCCGGTGGCCGTGGCGTTCACCTTGAAGGCGAGCGCGGTGAACGGCGCCTCCGGGTCCGCCGGGACCTCGCCGCGCACGGGCGGCATGTCCGACGGGGCCGGGAGGTACGCGACGACGGCGTCCAGCAGGGGCTCGATCCCCCGGTTGCGGTAGGCCGAGCCGCACAGCACGACCACGGCCTCCCCGGCGAGGGTGAGGTCGCGCAGCGCACCCCGCAGCGCCCCCTCGGCCAGCTCCTCGCGGGCGAGGAACTCCTCGAAGGCGCCCGGGTGCAGCTCCGCCACGGCCTCCTCCAGGCGGCGCCGACGGTGCCGGGCCTCGTCGAGGAGGTCGTCGGGGACGGGCAGCTCGGCGTACGTGTCGGCGCCGTCGGCCCACACGTACGCCCGCATCCGGAGCAGGTCCACGACGCCGGTGAAGCCGTCCTCGCGCCCCACGGGGAGCTGCACGGGGAGCGGGACCGTGCCGAGCCGGTCGCGGATGGACTCCACGGCGGCGTCGAGGTCCGCGCCCGCCCGGTCCAGCTTGTTGACGAAGGCCAGGCGCGGGACGCCGTGCCGGTCGGCCTGCCGCCACACCGTCTCGCTCTGCGGCTCGACGCCCGCGACGGCGTCGAAGACGGCGACGGCGCCGTCGAGGACGCGCAGCGAGCGCTCGACCTCGTCGGAGAAGTCGACGTGGCCGGGCGTGTCGATCAGGTTGATCCGGTGGCCGGCCCAGTCACAGCTGACGGCCGCCGCGAAGATCGTGATGCCCCGGTCGCGCTCCTGCGGGTCGAAGTCGGTGACGGTGGTGCCGTCGTGGACCTCGCCCCGCTTGTGGACGGCGCCGGTCAGGTACAGGACCCGCTCGGTGACGGTGGTCTTCCCGGCGTCGACGTGGGCCAGGATGCCGAGGTTGCGGACGGCGGTGATCTCGGGGGTGCGCACGGTCTCGTGCCTTTCGCTGCTGCGGTGGTGGAACGGGCAGCGCGATTCCCGGACGACGGACGCCTATCGGGTTCGGGAGGCGTACGGGGTCGTCACGGGCGGCGATGGCGGGCGCGCAGCCGCCACCGCTCGGCCGAGGAGGCGAGGATCACGTCGTACCGGGCACGGGAGGAGGACACGGCGACGGCGGTGTGGCTGCGCACGGTCTTCTCCCCTCGGACGGACGTCTGACGGCGTCACCGAACGGCGCGCCGGGATGTGAGTGTAGGGACCCGAACGCGCCGTGCGACAGCGGTTTTACGCGGGCCGGGCCCCGGTCCCGTGGCCGGGACCACGGGAGCGGTCGAGTTCCGCCGCCGGTCGTCGGGGGCACCGGGCCCGGACGTGCCGGGGGGGGAAGGGCTACGGCCGCGTCACGCGGTCACGGGCCGACGTACTCGTAGACGCCGCCGTGGGGGTGCCGCAGCACCGCGCGACGGCCGTTCGGGGTGGGCTGAACGGGCATCACGACTTCGGCTCCTTCCGCCTCCGCCCCTTCGACGGCGGCGTCCAGGTCGGCGACGGCGAGGGTCGCCGCCACGCCCGCGACGCGCCGCACCGCCTCATCGGGCCCGGCGAACAGGAGGAACGGCCCGACGCTCGCCAGGTCGACCCCGGCGAAGCCGAATCGCGACGCGGTGCTTCCGGTCAACTCCTCGTAGAACGGCACAGCCGCGTCCAGATCCTCGACACGCTGACGCACGACCACTGAATCGATAGCCATGGCCGACATCATCACATCCTCGTACGCGCCTGCGAATCACCAGCGTTCGTACACGACGAACGGCCGGCCCGGCCCTTTGGTGTCGTAGCGGGACACGATCAGCAGGCCGTCGCGGTCGAAGAGGCCGCCCAGCCAGCCGGCCTCGTGGTCGACGTCGACGGAGAAGGTGCGGTCGTCCAGCTCCTCGCCGGTGGCACCGTCCAGGACGTACAGCCTTTCGGTGAAACTGCCCCGGTCCTGCTGCAGGAAGGTGACCTTGCCGTCGTGGACGGAGAGCGCCACGGTGTCACCCCGGCCGGAGTCCGCCTGCCAGGCGAGGCGTCCGGTCGCGAGGTCGACGGCGACGACCCGGGAGCTGGTGGAGGACTTGCGGAACTCGGCCACCGCGTAGAGCCGTTCGCCGTCGACGGCGACCTTGGAGGGCTTGTCGGCGACGATCTTCCCGTGCTCGCCGGAGCTCTCGATCCGGGACGTGCGCCGACCGTCCGCGCCGAAGGCGAAGAAGGCGTCGACGCCGGTCCCGCCGTAATACGCGGGACGCACGGACACCACCAGCGGGTCGACGGACAGGAGCGCCGTCCGGACCGAGGACGGGGCGACCGGGCGGCGCGCGTCCAGCGGCTCGTTGTGGAGCAGCGCGCCGGTCGCCGGGTCGAGGACGGCGGCCGTCAGCTCCGTACGGCCCCCCTTCCCGCAGCCGAGGACCGCGACGACCCTGCGCTTCGCGGCCCCGACGTCGAACGGCAGGCAGTCCTCCGGAACGGTGGCCGTCCAACGGCGCTCGCCGGTCCGCAGGTCGACGGCGCGGATCGCCCTCCGGCCGTCGGCGACCGCCTCGCCGTTCTCGTCCGTCCACGTGTCGAGGACGACGGCGAGTCCGCCGCCCGCGGCCACCGCGCCGCTCACGGGACCGCCGGCGGAGGCCTTGGCGGAGGCCTTGCGGGAGCCGCTCCACAGCTCCTTTCCGGTCCTCAGGTCGAGCGCGGTGACGTCGGCGCAGCCCTCGGACCGGGTGGCGGTGACGTTCTCCCCGTGGACCAGGAGCAGCACCGAGTCGTCGGGGGCGGACGTGGAGCAGATCTCGGACCGGCCCGGCGGCACGTACTCCCAGTGCCGCTTCCCGGTCCGCAGGCCGTAGCCGGTGACCGCGTCGAAGCGACTGCGCACCAGGACGTCGCCGACCGGCCAGCTGCCGTTGCCGTGCTCGACGGCCGCCGGGTCGGCCGGCGTCTCCCAGACGGTGTCCATCGAGTCGCCGGGCATGTGCCCGGTGATCATCAGGATGCCGGAGACGAGGCCGCCGACCAGCGCGAGCACGGCCACGACCACGACCGCCAGGCAGCCGGGCCGCCGGGCCCGGCCGGGTCGGGCGACCGGCCCCCGCACGCTTCCCGCCCGCACATCCGTCGTTCCCATCCCCGGCCCCCTCGTCTTCCCCGGTCGCCCGGGCCCCGTGGAGCCCCCCTGGCTCCGACGGCGGTCAGGGTAGACGATCAACGCGTTCCGGCGTCACGTGCGTTCGTACGCCGGTTCCGGGGTGACGAGTGGAGCCGTCGGAGACGCGGTCCCTAGGCGGGGCTCGGTACGGGGTCGGGCGCGTCCGCCGGCTGGAGGAGGTCCCAGCGGTTGCCGTACAGGTCCTCGAAGACGGCGACGGAGCCGTACGGCTCGTGACGCGGCTCCTCCAGGAACGTCACGCCCGCCGCCGTCATCCGGGCGTGGTCGCGGGCGAAGTCCTCGGTGTGGAGGAAGAAGCCGACCCGGCCGCCGGTCTGGTTGCCGACCGAGGCCCGCTCGGCCTCGTTCTTGGCGCGGGCGAGGAGCAGCCCCGCGTTCCCGAGGCCGCCGACCCCGACCCCGGCCGCGCCGCGCGGCCGGACGACGACCCAGCGGCTGCCGCCGCCCCGGTCGGTGTCCTCGACGAGGTCGAACCCGAGGGCGTCGGTGTAGAAGGCGATGGCCTCGTCGTAGTCACGGACGACGAGGGTGACGAGTGCGATGGACGGCATGGAACCAAAAGTAGTACGTATCGGTCTACCCGCGTCAACCGGCACGCCCACCGTGAAGAATGCCCGACATGGACACGCAACAATTCGAGGGCCTCGCGGCCCGCGCGAGGGCCCTCGCGGAGACGGGGGAGCGCCGGATCCTGGGCCTCGCGGGGCCGCCCGGCGCCGGGAAGTCCACGCTCGCCGCCCGGCTCGTCGACCGCCTCGACGGGCTCGCCGTCCTCGTCCCCATGGACGGCTTCCACCTCGCGCGGGCCGAGCTGGAGCGCCTGGGCAGGGCGGACCGGAAGGGCGCCCCGGACACCTTCGACGCCGCCGGGTACACCGCGCTCCTCACCCGGCTCCGCGCCCCCGAGCCCGGCACCACCGTCTACGCCCCCGCCTTCGACCGCTCCCTGGAGGAGCCGGTCGCGGGAGCGGTCCCCGTGGACCCCGCCGTCCCGCTCGTCGTCACCGAGGGCAACTACCTCCTGCACGACGAGGGCGCCTGGGCCGGCGTCCTGCCCCTCCTGGACGAGGCCTGGTACCTCGACCTGCCCGACCGCCACCGCGTCCCCCGCCTGATCGAGCGCCACGTCCGCTTCGGCAAGGACCGGGCCCGCGCCGAACACTGGGTCCGCACCTCCGACGAGCCCAACGCCCGCCTGATCGCCCGGGGGCGGGACCGCGCCCACCTCGTCGTCGGGGACGAGCTCCAGGACTGACCCCACCCGAGGGGCGGGCCTCCCGAGGAGCGGGCCTCCCGGGGGCGGAAAGTGTTATGCCCGGGGCGCCCGCTCGTCTCCTGCTGCGACAACCGCCCACCAGAGCAGTCGCACCTGCTCTTGTCCGAGGATGTATCGCATGCGACACAACGGGTCCGACAGGACCGACGCGTTTCCGGACCGCCGCACGGTGGAGGCAGCCCGCGACGGGGACGCCGGGGCCGTCGAACGGCTCACCGCGGGCGCCCTGCCGCTGGTCTACAACGTGGTCGGACGGGCGGCGGAGACCGACCTCGATGTCGACGACATCGTGCAGGACACCATGGTCGCGGTGATCCGCGCACTGCCGGACCTGCGGGACGCGGCGAAGTTCCGCTCGTGGCTGGTGGCCATCGCGGTCCGCCAGCTCACCGACGCCCGGCGCCGGGCGCGGTCCGGCCGGCTGACGACACTGGAGCACGCCGACGAACGGCACGCGCCGGAGCCCGACTTCGCGACCCTCTTCCTGCTGCGGCAGTCGCTCTCCGTCGAGCAGCGGCAGGTCGCCGCGGCCACCGCGTGGCTCGACCCGTCCCACCGCGACCTGCTGTCACTGTGGTGGCTGGAGGCGTGCGGACGGCTGTCCCGGAAGGACATCGCGGCGGCCATGAACCTTCCGGTGACCCACCTGGCGGTCCAGGTCCAGCGGATGAAGACCCAGCTGGACGTGGCGCGGACCGTCGTCCGGGCGCTGTCCCAAACCCCGCGCTGCCCGGAGCTGACCGAACTCGCCGGCCCGGACGACCCGACTCCCAGCCCCCTGCTGCGCAAGCGGATCGCCCGGCACCTCCGCTCCTGCGAGCCGTGCGGTCGTCCCGTCGGCCGACTGGTCCCGCCCGAGCGGCTGCTCGCGGGCCTGCCCCTGCTCGTACCGGGCCGCACGGGAGACCCCGGAGCGGCCGGGGCGACGGGGTGGGCCGGACCGGCGGAGCAGCCGGTGCTCGGTGAGGCGGGAAGTCCGGCGGACGCCGTCGCCGGGCCGGGTCCGGGCGCGGACGGCCCGTTCGAGGCCGGTGTCACCGGTGCCGGGGGCCACTCCCCGTTCGAGGCCGGTGTCACCGATGCCGGGGGCCACTCCCCGTTCGAGGCCGCCGTCGCCGGGGGCCGGCCCCGTCCGGCCGCAACCGTCCGGCACACCGCCCACCGGCCGGCGCCCCGCGGCCACGGCCGCCGCGCGACCGGCCGCCCGCGCGGCGACCACGGTGTGCTCGGCGGACTCCCCGCCAAGGCGACGGGCGCGACCCTCGCCACCGGGGTGGCCGCGCTCGTCGTGGCGGGCCTCGTCATGGTCCCGTCGGGGGCGGAGCCGTCCGCCGACGCGCGGAGTACGGCCTCCCGGACGAGTCCGTCGGCGATGACGATGGCGATGACGGAGACTCCCGCCTCCACCGCGCCCCGGAGCGCGACCCCGCGCGGACCCGAGCCGGCCGCCCCCGCGGAGAGCCGCACCCCCGCCCCGTCCCCCGTCGCCGCGCGCGTTCTGCGCACGTCCCTGCCCGCGAAGACCCTCGACCCCACCTACTTCGTGAGCCCCGGCGGCAGCGACTCCAACCCCGGCACGTCGGCCGGATCGCCCTTCCGCACCCTCCAGAAGGCCGCGGACCTCGTCGCCCCCGGCGACGTCGTCGCCGTCATGAACGGCACGTACACCGAGCCCCGCAAGGGCTCCAACGTGCTGACCGTCAAACGCTCGGGGCGTCCGGGAGCTCCCATCACCTTCACGGCGTATCCCGGCCACCGGCCGGTCCTGAACCCGAAGACGGCCTGGAACGGCATCAGCGTCTACGGCGCGTCCCACATCGTCATCGAGAACCTGGAGGTCAAGGGCAACAACGCCGCCCTGTCCCTGGCCGACGCCGAACGCTCGTCGAGCAAGACCGACCCCACGTACAACACCAACTGCATATCGGTGGAGAAGAACCGGGAGTCCGGCGCGTTCCCCCACCACGTCACCATCAGCGGCAACCTGGTGCACGACTGCGCGGGCGGCGGGATCTCCGCGATCGAGGCCGACCACGTCGACATCACCGGCAACCACGTCCACTCCAACGCCTGGTTCACCGTCTACGGCACCAGCGGCATCTCCGTCCTCACCCCCCGCGGCACCGGCGGCGGCGACCCCCGGACGTACGGGATCCGCATCACCGGCAACCGCGTCCACGACAACGAGACCAAGGTCAAGTGGGAGGGCTGCCGCTGCTATTCCGACGGCAACGGCATCATCGTCGACACGACGAAGGGCGACCCCGGGCGCGGGAGGCCGGCCTACGACGGACGCGTCCTGGTCGCCAACAACATCAGTTACGACAACGGCGGTTCGGGCATCCACGCCTACAAGAGCCGGCACGTCGACATCGTCCACAACACGGCCTACCTCAACGGCCGCAGCACGCGCATCACAAAGCCCTACGCCAACATCTTCGCCCACGACAGCACCGACGTGCGGCTCCTCAACAACATCGCCTACGGCCGCCCGGGCCAGTCCACCAACAGCAAGTCCCGCAACGTGGACGTCACGTACGACTACAACGTCTACTTCGGCGGCAGGGCACCCGAGGTCAGGGGCCCGCACGACATCGTCGCCGACCCGGAGTTCACCGCCCCCGGCAAGAGCCCGAACGCGGACTTCCGGCTCACGAAGGGCTCACCCGCCATCGGCTCCGCCACCCCGTTCCCGGCCGTGACCACCGACCTCACCGGGGCGACCCGCGGGGGCGGCGCACCGGACCGGGGCGCGTACGGCTTCGGAGCCGCCGCGGGAGCCGTCACGGGTGGCGGCGACTCGTCGGCGCCGGGGCGGGAGGGCCCGGACGCGGGTGCCGGCGAACCGTCCGGTGACACCGGCGCGGGCCCCTCGGCCGGTACGGACGCGGCCGACGGCGCGGGCGCGGAGGCCGGCGCGGCCGGTGACGACGGCTCCGGCCTCACGGCCCACGGCGGGAGCGAACGGCTGGCGCAGACCGGCGGGTCCGACCCGTTGCCGCCGCTGGGCATCGCCGCGGGCGTCCTGGCCGTCGGAGCCGGCCTGCTCGTGCTCGCCCGGCGCAGGCGTTCCTGACACGGCCGAGCCGTCCCCGGTGCCGCCGGGGACGGCTCCCTCCGCGCAGGAGCCGAAACCCGGCGGGGCCCGCGAAGCGGAGCGCCCACGCCGGAGGAAGCCCGTTGCCCGCCGTCGAGCCCCCGTGAGAGCATCGGGACCAACGGTCCGTCTCCTCTCGCTCACGCTTCGCCGCGCGAACGGGAGAGTGCGGGCCGTCGCCATGTCCACGGTTTCGAGCGATCCATCGACGTCCGCGAACGGCAGGTACCGTCCGATGCACACGACAGAGCCGGCGGAAGCACGCATCGAGGACGCGGACAACGTCCTGGTCGCGCCTTCGGCGTTGCGGGACGACGCCGTGGCCGGGGAGTTCTTCGGGGCCACGATCACACCCGAGGACCTCGTCTCCGGTGCGCCCGACCTCGCGGGGAAGACCGTCTACCTGTGCGGCGACACGTCCGGGATCAGCGACCGCCATCTGCGCGCGGCCGCCCGGGTGTTCGTCGTACGGGAGCTGTCGCACGGTCACCGCGAGGGCGTCGACGCGCCCTGGACCCCCGTCGGCCTCGGCCGGGTCCCCCTCCGCGTCCACGGCGTCGGCGTGTACTACCGCCGCTTCTTCGCGCTCGACGCCGACCACTTCGGAAAGATCCGTACGGAGCACGCGTTCCAGTCCCTGACGGAGTCCACCAAGCCCGGCACGGCCCACCGCAGCGGCATCTACCTGACGCCCGTCACGCGCGACGGCGACGCACTGCACTTCCGTCTGCTCCGGTGCTCCACGAACTTCTCGGGGCCGACCGAGGACTTCCGCCCGACCGACACGGACATCGTCGAGGCGCTGAACCGCGAGGCCGCCACCGTCTTCCGGGACCAGGCGCCGCTCAACCACGTCCTCGCCCAGATCTACCACAACACCCTCGCCACGGACGGGCGCAAGCAGTCCAAGGCCAGGATCTCGTCCCACGCCGACAAGACCAAGGACATGCCCGCCAACGGCGTCATGGCCTTCTGCACCTTCTACGACGGGCTCGACGGGCTGGAGCCCCTGGCCGAAGACGCCTTCGACCGCGGACTGAAGGGCGTCAGCGGGCTGACCAGGCTCCACTTCCGCCTCAAGGAGCCGACCGGGGGACACGACGGGGCCGCGCTCCCGAAGCAGTTCGGCATCACGCTCCATCCCGGCTCCGTGTTCTTCATGCCGCTGTCCACCAACCGCCTCTACACCCACGAGATCCGGCCCTCGGCGCTGGACGCCGAGTCGCTCCCGACCCGCCTGGGATACGTGGTGCGCTGTTCGAGCGCCGAAGCCGTCCACAAGGACGGCCACACGTTCCTCAAGAAGGCCGGAGGCCCGGTGAGGATGGAGCCGCCCACGGAGGACGGCATGGACGAGCTGCGCAGGCTGTACGCCGAGGAGAACAGGACCTCGTCCTTCATCGACTACGGCGACGCGTTCCTCTTCAGCATGAACACGGGGGACTACCTTGCCCCCCGCGCCTAGCATCGCGGACGGGATCCTCTCCTACGCCCTGCCGGTCGAGGGGGACCTCTTCGCGGAGCTGTCCGCGTCGACGCGTCTGGAGGACGTGGGAAAGGGCCGGCGGGGCGCCGTGATCGCCGAGGTGGACGAGGCGGGCGCCGTGCCCCTCGTACGCACCACCACGCGCTACGGCAGCCCGGCGCAGCGTTTCCGGGCGGTGCACGAGCGGCTGGCGCGGCGGGTCCAAGAACGTGCGGCGCTTCCGGCCGGCTTCAACAACGCCCTCGTCGAGAGCTACACGAACGCCTACAGGACCATGGGCGCCCATTCCGACCAGGCCCTCGACCTGGCCGACGGGTCGTTCATCGCCGTCTTCTCCTGCTACCGGGATCCCGGAGCGGGCCCGTCGCGGAAGCTGATCTTCGAAACGAAGGAGCCCGGCGGCGAGAAGTTCGAGATCCCCCTCGCCCACCACGGTGTCGTCGCGTTCTCCGTCGACACGAATCGCCGCCTCAGGCACAGGATCGTGTGGGACGCGCCCGACCGGGCGGCGGACAACCCGTGGCTGGGCGTGACGTTCCGGACGTCGAAGACCCTCGTCCGGTTCCGCGACGGCCACCCGTACCTCCCGCGGGGCGACCGCCTCGTGCCGGCCGACGACGAGCAGAGGAGCGAGTTCTACCGGCTGCGCCGCCGTGAGAACGCCGAGGCGGACTTCGGTTACCCCCCGCTGGGCTACACCGTCAGCGAGAGCGACCTGATGCCGCCCGTCTGAGCTCCGAGGACCGGGGAGCCGGCCGGGAAAGCAGGCCGGGGAGCGGGCCGGGCCGTGTACGGGGTCCGCGTCCCCGTACCGGCGCGACCGGCTCGCCGTCCGTACCGAAGCCGGGGTGGCCGCGACCTTCGCGTGCTCCGGGCCGCCCTCGTCCGGAGCACCCGCGTCCTCTAGGGTGCCGCCATGACCGACGACCAGGACTGGGAGCTCAGGATCGCCGCGCTCTGGGAGCGCGTCGACGCCCACGAGCCCGCCGACTTCCGCGCCCGCGTGGCCGAACTGGCCGCCGAGCGGCCCGCCGACGACCCCGCCGCCCTCTTCGAGCGGGGCGCCGCCCACGACTCCACCGGCCTGCCGGAGGAGGCCGTCGCGTACTACCGGCGCGCCCTCGGCCTCGGCCTCACCGGACTGCGCCGCCGCCGCGCCGTGGTCCAGCTCGCCAGCAGCCTGCGCAACCTCGGCCGCCCCGACCTCGCCGTCGAACTCCTCACCGCCGAGCGGGACGTCCCCGCCGACCGGCTCGACGCCGACGAGCGGGCCCTCTCCGGCGCCGTCGACGCCTTCCTCGCCCTCGCCCTGGCCGACACCGGCCGCGACCGCGAGGCCGCCTCCCTCGCCCTGGGCGCCCTCGCGCCCCTGCTGCCCCGCTACAACCGCTCCCTCGCCCACTACGCCCGCGCCCTCCTCACCGCCCCCGACGGCTCCTGAGCCGCGGCGCGGCGAACCCGCCCGGACCGTGGCCGAGTTGACGCGACCGCAAGAGCGCCGACATCCGCAGTCGCTACCCTGGGCCCAACGGCGACGGAAGGCGGGCGGGCGTGGGCTGGCTGCGGCGGGGACCCAGGCGGGACGGCGACGACGCACCGAGGGACCCCGGGTTCACGTACTTCTCCCGGAACGAGGCCGCGCTCTTCCGCGGCCGGGTCCGGGAGACCTTCGCCGAACTCGGTCTGGAGGTCACCGTCTACGCGGACCACGTCGTCGACGACCGGGGCCGCCGCTTCGGCCTCACCAACCTCGCCGCCGTCTGCCACCAGGACCGGCGCGGCCCCCGCGTCTGGCCCGGCCTGATCAGCCGGCACATCGAGCTCGTCGTCCGGGCCATGGACGGCCCCTCCGCGCTCGACACCCTGCCGCCCGAGCAGATCCGCTCCCAGCTCTACCCCCGGGTCGTCAGCGGCGACGGCCTCGACGCCGGTTCGTTCGCGTACGCCAGGAGCGTCGCCCCCGGCCTGTACGAGATCCTCGCCCTGGACCTGCCCGAGAGCGTCATGATGCTCACCGACGACGCCCTCGCCCGGCTCGGGAGCCACGCGCAGCTGCGCGACCGGGCCCTGCGCAACCTGCGCGGGCTTCCCGTCGAGGGGCACGAGACCGTCCGCGACGCCGACGGCATGTGCTTCGAGGTCGTCCTCGGGGACTCCTTCTACACCGCGAGCCGCGTCCTCGACCTCGACGGGGTCGTCCGCCGCGTCACCGGCCTCCCGCTCGGCGAGCACGGCGCCCTCGTCGCCCTGCCCTTCCGGCACCAGCTCGCCTTCCACCCCATCCGGGACACCTCCATCATCCCCGCGCTCGGCGCGATGGCCTCCTTCGCCGCCACCGGCTACGAGGACACCCCGGGCGCCATCAGCCCGTACGTCTTCTGGTGGCGCGCCGGCACCCTCACCCAGCTCAGCGAGCACGACGAGGAGCGCGGCGACCTGCGGATCGTCGTCGGCGACGACTTCCAGGAGCTCCTGGAACGGCTCATCGCCCAGGGGCCCGACCGCCGCTGAGCGGTCGCGGCCCGACCCCCCGCCCGGCAGGATGCTGTACGTCCGGGACGCAGCGGTCCGAGAAGGAGCCCCCCATGCCGAGCACCCCCGACGGCGCCCCCGCCTCCGCCACCGAAGAGCCGGTGCCCTTCACCGCCGACGACTACCGGGCCCGGATGACCCGCGCCGCCGAGTCCGCCGCCGACGCCGGGCTCGCGGGCCTGCTCGTCGCCCCCGGCCCCGACCTGGTCTACCTCACCGGCTACCGGCCCACCGCGATCACCGAGCGCCTCACCGTCCTCGTCCTCGCCGCCGGACGGGAACCGGTCCTCGTCGTCCCCACCCTGGAGGCCCCCGACGCCGAGCGGTCCGCCGGGGCCGCCGCGCTCACCCTGCGCGACTGGACCGACGGCAAGGACCCGTACGCCGTCACCGCGCCGCTCCTCGGCGCCGGTGGGCGCTTCGGCATCAGCGACAACGCCTGGGCCATGCACCTCCTCGGCCTCCAGCAGACCCTGCCGGGCACCTCGTACGTCTCGCTCACCGAGGCCCTGCCGATGCTCCGGGGCGTCAAGGACGCCCACGAACTGGCCCGGATCGCGGCCGCCGGGGCCGCCGCCGACCGGGCGTACGGCGAGATCCTCGGGGTCCGCTTCGCGGGCCGGAAGGAGACCGACGTCGCCGCCGACCTCGCCGCGCTGCTGCTGCGTTTCGGCCACTCCCAGGTCGACTTCACGGTCGTCGGCTCGGGACCCAACGGCGCCAACCCGCACCACGAGGCCGGTGACCGGGTCATCGGGCGCGGCGACATGGTCGTCCTCGACTTCGGCGGCCTCAAGCACGGCTACGGCTCCGACACCACCCGCACCGTCCACGTCGGGGAGCCCACGGACGAGGAGCGGCGCGTCCACGACCTCGTACGGGAGGCCCAGCAGGCCGGTTTCGAGGCCGTGCGGCCCGGGGCGGCCTGCCAGGACGTCGACCGGGCGGCCCGCAAGGTCATCACGGACGCCGGCTACGGCGAGTACTTCATCCACCGCACCGGCCACGGCATCGGCGTCACCACCCACGAGCCCCCGTACATGATCGAGGGCGAGGAGCTGCCGGTCGTGCCCGGCATGTGCTTCTCCATCGAGCCCGGGGTCTACCTGCCGGGCCGCTTCGGCGTCCGCATCGAGGACATCGTCACGGCCACGGAGGACGGCGGGGCGCGCCGCTTCAACCACACCCCGCACGAGATGGCGATCGTCGAGTAGGACCCGTCCGGGACCCGTCAGCCGTCCGCCAGGACCACCGCCGACTCGCCGGGCACCCGCAGGACCCCGTCCGCGGCCGGCGGGTCGACCGGCTCCCAGGACGCCAGGACCCGGTCCCGGCCGTTGGAGCCGAGCGGGATCACCGCCGGCTCCTTGCCCAGGTTCACCGCCACCCGCAGGTCCCCGCGCCGGAAGACCAGCCAGCGGTCCTCCTCGTCGTACGCGACCTTCACGCCCCCCAGGTCCGGATCCGTCAGGTCCGGCAGGGTGCGGCGCAGCGCGATCAGCTCCCGGTGCCAGGCGAGCAGCCGCTTGTGCGGGTCCTCCTCGCGCTCGGTCCGGTCCAGGACCGAGCGGTCCCGGGTGGCCCGGTCCTGCGGGTCGGGCACCTCGTCCTCGTCCCAGCCGTGCTCGGCGAACTCCCGCCGCCTGCCCCGCCGCACGGCCTCCGCGAGCTCCGGATCGGTGTGGTCGGTGAAGTACTGCCAGGGCGTCCGCGCCCCCCACTCCTCGCCCATGAACAGCATCGGCACCGAGGGCCCGGTCAGGACCAGGGCCGCCGCGCAGGCGAGCAGCCCGGGGGAGGCCGAGGCCGACAGGCGGTCCCCGAGGGCCCGGTTGCCGATCTGGTCGTGCGTCTGCGCGTACCCGAGGAAGCGGTGGGCGGGGGTCCGCTCCCGGTCCACCGGCCGCCCGTGGTGGCGGCCCCGGAAGCCGGAGTACGTGCCGTCGTGGAAGAAGACGTGCGTGAGCGTCTTGGCGAGCGCCGCCATCGGGGCCCGCGCGAAGTCGGCGTAGTAGCCCTGGGCCTCGCCGGTCAGGGCGGTGTGCAGGGCGTGGTGGAAGTCGTCGTTCCACTGGGCGTGGAGCCCGACGCCGCCCAGCGCGCGCGGGGTCGTCGTGCGCGGGTCGCCCAGGTCGGACTCGGCGATCAGGAAGTGCTGGCGGCCCTGCTCCCGCGCCAGCTCGTCCACGGCCGCTGACAGCTCCTCCAGGAACGTCAGCGCCCGGGTGTCCGCGAGCGCGTGCACCGCGTCCAGCCGCAGCCCGTCGATCCGGTAGTCCCGCAGCCAGGCCAGCGCGCTCCCCAGGAAGTACGCCCGCACCTCGTCCGAACCGGCCGCGTCCAGGTTCACCGCCGAGCCCCACGGCGTGTGGTGGGTGTCCGTGAAGTACGGCCCGAAGGCGGGCAGGTGGTTGCCGGAGGGGCCCAGGTGGTTGTGGACCACGTCGAGGACCACGCCCGTCCCGAGCCCGTGGGCCGTGTCCACGAACCGCTTCAGCGCCTCGGGGCCGCCGTACGGCTCGTGCACCGCCCACGGCGCCACCCCGTCGTACCCCCAGCCCCAGGTCCCGGGGAACGGGCACAGCGGCATCAGCTCCACATGGGTGACGCCGAGGCCCGCGAGTTCCCCGAGGCGTTCGGCCGCCGCGTCGAGCGTGCCCTCGGGGGTGAAGGTGCCGACGTGCAGCTCGTAGAGGACGGCGCCGCGCAGCCGCAGCTTCGGGGACGCGTTCCGCCAGGCGTACGCGGACTGGTCGACGACCGCGCTCCGCCCGTCGGGCCCGTCGGGCAGCCGCCGGGAGCAGGGGTCGGGCAGCACGGGGCCGTCGTCCACGGCGAAGCCGTACCGGTCGCCGTCCCCGGCGGGCACCACGCCCGTCCACCAGCCGTCCCGCTCGGCGTCCCTCTCCAGGGGGTGGCCGGTGCCGTTCAGCTCCAGCGTCACCCGGTCACGGGCGTTCGGCGCCCACACCTCGAAGAGCACGGGAATCCCCTCGTCGTCGGAACCGGTCGGCCGTGCCGTGGGCACGGCCGGCCACCGCGACCATCCTGGCAGTCAGGACCCCGACGTGCCCGGCGCGTCCCACACGTGGTTGATCGCGCGCTCGAACGTGTCGTAGCCCGTACGGGCGAACGCGGCCGCCATCGGCACGTTCCCCAGGTCCGTGGCCGCCCGGATCCGGGGCACGCCGGCGGCGGCCAGGATCCGGGTCCCCTCCGCCAGGACGTCGTCGACGTATCCGTGCCCCCGGTGGGCGGGCAGCACACCGATGTACGCGATCGTGTGGTGGTAGTTGTTCCGGGCGGGCACGACGAAGCCGACCGGCTCGCCGGTCCCCGGCAGCACCGCCACCCGCCACCACTCACGGGGCGAGGAGTAGTGCGCGAACTCCTCGTCGTAGTGCCGCTCCGCCACCTCCCGCGCCGGGAGCCCGGACGCCAGGTCGGCCCGCCCGTGCGCGTCGAGGGTGCCGTCGAGCACCGGGACCATCAGGGAGACCAGGTCCTCGCGGTCCCGCACCGGACGGAACTCCAGACGCCCCGTCGGCTCCGGCACGGGGGCGCCGGGCCGCCACTCCAGGCGCAGCCGCTCCACGAGGGGGCGGGCGCCCGAGCGCTCCAGGACGGCGAAGAGCGACTCCAGGTACGACCGGACCTCCGGGTCCTCGCGCCAGTCGCCGGGGATGAACCGCCCGTACTCGGGGCGTGGGGCGCCCGCCGGGACGACCGCCGCCGTCGCCGTCTCCAGGAGCCGCAGCCCGACGTCGGCGCGGTCCTCCTCGGACAGTTCCGGATCCAGGTCGAAGAAGTCGAGCGCCTGAGGTCCGGCACCCGCCTCGTGGGTCCACCAGGCGATCCGGCCGAGGAGCCGGTCGCCGTCCAGGGCCACCCACAGCCACTCCGGGAGACGGCGGCCGGTGGCGAGGTCGTCGGCCAGTTCGTGGTCGAGCGAGTACGAGAGGCGCAGGAAGAGGTCCAGCTCCTCCGGTCCGGCGAGCGGGCGTATGACGGTCACGTGTGTTGTCCCCCTGGGGAGTTCGGTGGTGCGGCCGGCCGACCGTAGCAGTGATCTTGGAAGGGGGGTACGGAGTTTTCGCCGGGTCGCCGGGTCGCCGGGGCCGGCCGGGGTCCCGGGCCGGCCGGGCCCGGTGGTGGCCTTCGTGGAGCCCCGGCCCCGGTTCCGGGGGCCCTTCTGGACACTTCGGGCCCGTCGGGCCGACAATCTCGGGTGTGACGACCCCTTTCGAGCTTCCGGCGAACTCCCCTCGGCTGACCGACGCCGAGCGGGACCGCGCGCTGGTGCTGCTCCGTGAGGGCGCCGCCCAGGGCCGCCTCTCGCACGACACCTTCGTCTTCCGGATGGAGCGCGCGCTCCAGGCCCGCCGGCCGGACGAACTCGACCTGCTCGTCGCCGATCTGAGGAGCGAGGGGACCTGGACCCGGCGCGTGGTGGGCGCGGTGGAGCGGATGTCCGCGTTCACGGCGAGGCTCGGACGCGCCTGGCACGCGGAGCGGCTGCCGAAGCTGCTGCTTCCGCACCCCGGCCCGCACCCGCTGCGGATAGGCCGCGATCCGGTCAACGGACTGCGGCTCAGCCACGAGACCGCCTCCCGGCTGCACGCCGAGCTCTCGCTCCAGGGCGGGATGTGGGTGCTGCGCGACCTCGGCTCGACGAACGGCACCACCGTCAACGGGCGCCGGGTCACCGGCGCGGTGGTGGTGCGTCCCGGGGACGTGGTCGGCTTCGGCCAGATGGCGTTCCGCCTCTCCCACGCCTGAGCACTCCGCTCCCTTTCCCCGCCCCGGTCGAGACCCCGGAAGGTTCACCCGTTCGGCGGTGCATGGTGGGCGGTGAGGAGCCCCGGATGGTGGGCTGGAGCGGACGCGGGCCACGTTCTCCGGCCGCGGCACCCACCGCCGACCGCAGGGGGCGTGATGACCGCCGAACCGACCCGAGGCATACGCGACGACCGGCCGGAAGACCGCGACGACCGACCGGCAGACCGGAGTGTCCGCGACGACCGACCGGCAGACCGGAGTGTCCGCGACGACCGGCCGGCAGACCGGAGTGTCCGCGACGGCCGGCCGGTAGACCGGGGCGTCCGCGACGACCGGCCGGAAGGGCCCGGCGGGGCCTGGACCCGGCTGCCGGCCATGAACCCGGCCACCCCCTCGGCCGCCGCCCCCGCGGAGCCGGATCCGGGCCGCGCCACCTCCCCCGCACGGACCGGCCGGGGTGCCGGGCCCCTCCCCGGCCGGGTGCGCACCGCGCCCGCCCCGGCCACCGGCGGGTCCGGCGGCACCGGCGGGCGGACCGTCGCGCCGAGCCCCCTCGACCCCGGCGCCTCGCAGGACCCGCACGGCATCCACCGCAGGCTCCGCGAGGAGTTCCCGCTGACCTACGACCCGCTGCTGCGGGCCTGGGTCCTCAGCCGGTACGCGGACGTGGCCACGGCCCTCACCGACGGCCGCTTCACCCACGGGCACCGGCCCGGCGACCCGCCGTGCGTCCGCGCCCACGTCGACGTCGACACGGCCGCGCTGCGGGCCGTCACGGAACGCACCGCGTACGTCCTGGCCCGCCGGATCGCCGAGCGCCCGCAGGCCGACCTGGTCGCCGACTTCTGCCACTGGCTGCCCGCCGGAATCGTCGCCGCCGCCGTCGGCGTCCCCTACCGGGACATGATGCGCCTCGTACGGGGCCGGGCGGCCGGGGCCCTCGCCGGGGAGTGCGGCACCCAGATCGCCGTACGGGAGAAGGCGCTCGCCTCCTTCCTCGGCAACGTCCTGTCCGACCCCGACCAGGTCGCCGCCCTCCGCGACGCGCCCGCCGCGCTCGTGGCCCGCGCCTGGACCGAGTCGCTGCGCCGCGACCCGCCCGTGCAGATCGCGGTGCGCCGCACCGCCGCCGAGGTCCCGGTGAGCGGCGGCCTCATTCCGGCGGGCGCGTCCGTCGCGCTGCTCGTCGGCTCGGCCGGACGGGACCCGGAGCGCTTCCGGGAGCCCGACCGCTTCGACCCGCTCCGCGACGACCCGGGCCAGCTCACCTACGGTCCCGGCTTCTGCCCGGCCGTCCTCCTGGCCGGCATCGAGGCCGAGTACGCCCTGCGGGCCCTCTTCGCGGAGATGCCCCGGCTGCGCCTCGCCGACGGCTTCCGGCCCACTCCCGCGGGGCTCATCACCCGTGCCCCGCGCACGCTGATCGTCCGTCCCGGAGGCTGAAACCGGCGCTCCCCGTCGCTGCTAGGGTGTCGTGCGCTCGTCAAACGAGCCGTATTGAATACCACTTTCAACGGGGTCTGAAACATGAAGATGCGTCATGTCCGCGCACTCGCCGTCTTCGGCATCGCACTCGTCGCCCTGACCGGCGCCCGCGGTTCGGGCGGTGGCGGCTGCGACAGCCACAGCGGCTCCGGGTCCAGCTCCAGCAGCTCCGGCGGCAGCGGCTCCCACCACGACGACGACGACAACGACGGCACCTCCGGCGGTTCCGTGTCCGGCGGCTCCAGCGGCGCGAACAAGGCCCTGCGCGACGTCACCATCGACACGTGCGCCTACGACGCGGCGACCAAGAACCTCACCGCGCGCATCACCATCAAGAACGACGGCGCGCTCGACTACGACTACGACGTCACGCTGAGGTTCGAGGGCACCTCCGCGGTCGCGGCGACCGCGACCACGACCGACGTCGCGGTCGCGGCGGGCGCCTCCGAGAGCGTCGACGTGACCACCGCGTACCCCGGCACCGGCGACGGCTCCGAGTACACCAAGTGCGAGGTCACGCGGGCCAGCCGCTCCTGACCCGCGAAGGGGGGCGCGGTCCGCGCCCCCCTTCCGTCATCCCGCCTCGTCCGGGATCCGGGCGAGCAGCGCCACCGGCCGCTCCTCGAAGAGCTCCGCCAGCTTCAGCTCCGTCGCCGGACCGCCGGTGAACTCCCGCACCCCGCCCAGGGCGTCGGCCCAGCGGCCCTCCGGCAGGACCAGCTCCGTGTCCTGCCAGCCGCCCGCCTCCGCGAGCCGCAGCGGAAGCCGGGTCACGGCCGTCACCACCGAACCCGCGCGGGCGAACGCCAGGCAGTGGTCGGCGGCCGGCCCCTCCGCCGTCAGCGGCGCGTACGCACCGCCCGGCCCGAAGGCCTCCGGACGCTCGCGCCGCAGCCGCAGCGCCGCCCGGACCAGGGCCGTCCGGTCGTCGTCCGGGCCGGCCGCGAACGGCGCCCGGTTGTCCGGGTCGACGAGCGCCCGGTACTCCCGCTCCGTGTTCTGGTACAGCTCCGGCACCCCCGGCATCGTCAGCTGGGCGAGCAGTGCGCCGAGCGCGTGCGCCCGGATGTGCGGCTCCAGGGCGAAGGCCGCCTCCGAGGCCGTCCGGAGCGGGACCCGGCCGGGCCCGGCCGCCGCGAACTCGGCCACCGCCCGCTCGTACTCCTCGTCCGGCTCGGTCCAGCTGGTCCGCAGCCCGGCCTCCCGCACGGACTTCAGGAGCGCGGGCACCAGCCGGTCCGCGTCCGGCGTGCCCAGGCCGAAGGCCGTCTGCCACGCCGTCCACGCCAGGTGCTGGTCGGGCGCGGGCACCCCCGCGACCTCCCCGAGCAGCTCCGCCCACACCTCGGGGCACTGGGCGAGGACCGCGATCGCGGCCCGCACGTCCGCGCTCCGCTTGGTGTCGTGGGTGGACAGGACCGTGCCCGTGGCCGGCCAGTCCCGGGCGATCCGCAGGCAGTACGCGTGGAACTCCTCCACCGGCACCGCCGGGCGCCCCGCGTCGCCGCCCACCTCGTTCGCCGAGAGCAGCGGCGTGTACCGGTAGAAGGCCGTGTCCTCCACCGACTTGGCCCGCAGCGCCGAGGAGGTCTGCGCGAACCGGGCCCGGAACGCCCGGTGTTCCGGCCCGTCGCCCCGCAGCCCGAGCGCGAGCTCCCGCACGAGGTCGACCGCCGTCGCCTCCTCCTCCACCGCGAACGCGGCCTTCGCGCCGCGCGCCGCCTCCGGGGTGATCACCTCCTCGCCGCCGGTCCGGTAGGTCCGGTAGACCGGGACCCGGACGAGCAGCTCCCGGACCGCGGTGCGCAGCGCCCAGGGCGCGTGGTCCCGCAGGGCGGGGTCGGCGGCGCAGATCCGCTCCGCGATCCGGGTGAGCGCGGCCGTCTCGGCGGCCAGGTCGTGCCCGACCACCTCGTACGCGGCGCGCCGCTCGGTCGCCTCCCAGCGGCCGCCCCGGTCGGCGGCCTTGCCGACGAACCCCCGGTACAGCTCGGCGAGCGTGTCGGCGCCCACCGGGTCGGTGAACACCCCGTCGAGCCGCCGCAGCGCGTCGTACCCCGTGGTGCCCGCGACCGGCCAGGCGTCCGGCAGCGTCTCCGCACCGGTGAGGATCTTCTCCACCACCGTCCAGCAGCGCCCGCCGGTCGCCTCCGCCAGGTCCTCCAGATAGCCCTGCGGGTCGGCGAGGCCGTCCGGGTGGTCGATGCGCAGCCCCTCGACCACCCCGTCCGCGACCAGCTCCACGATCTTCGCGTGGGTCGCCCCGAAGACCCCGGGCTCCTCCACCCGCACCCCGATGAGGTCGGAGACGGTGAAGAAGCGCCGGTAGTTCAGCTCGGTGCGGGCGAGGCGCCACCAGGCGAGCCGGTACCACTGGGCGTCGAGCAGCTCGTCCAGCGGCAGCCCCTCCGTGCCGGGGCGCAGCGGGAACTCCTGCCCGTCCAGGCGCAGCACCCCGCCGGAGACCCGCAGCCGGTCCCGTACCTCCGGGAGCCGGGCGGGCAGCACCGGGAGCAGCAGCCTGCCGTCCCCGGCCCGCCAGTCCACGTCGAACCAGCGGGCGTACGGCGAGTCGGGGCCGTCGCGGAGGACGGCGCGCAGCGCGTGGTTGTGGACGGGGGAGGCCGCCATGTGGTTGGGCACCAGGTCCACGACCAGGCCGAGCCCGTGCGCCCGCGCGGTCGCGGCCAGGGCCCGCAGCCCCTCCTCGCCGCCCAGCTCGGCCCGTACGGATCGGTGGTCGGTGACGTCGTAGCCGTGGGTCGAGCCGGGCACCGCCTCCAGGACGGGGGAGAGGTGCAGATGGGAGACCCCGAGACCGGCCAGGTGCGGCACGGCCCGCTCGGCGGCCGCGAACGGGAAGTCCGGCTGGAGCTGGAGCCGGTAGGTGGCGGTCGGCAGGGCGGCGGGGCGCGGGAGCGGGGAGGGGGCCGGAAAGGAGGTCATGCGAACGTACGTACCCCGATGGAGGGGTTCTGTGTCATCGCCCGCGCGTCCTCCCGGGCCCACCGCACCGGATTCCCCCGAAAGGATGACGCCGAACGGCCCCGCCGGTCTCCCGGCGGGGCCGCGGCCCGGAGGCGGGGATCAGGCCGGCCGGCGCAGCACGGTCAGGCTGAGCGGCGCGAGCCTCACCCGCTCGCCGCCCGCCAGCTCCGGCCCCTCGTGCGGCGGCATGCCCTGCGGGTCGGAGGTGTCCACGACCATGCGCCAGTAGTGGCCGTGGCTGTCCGGCACCGAGAACTCCAGCTCCTTCGACGAGGCGTTGAACATCAGCAGGAAGGAGTCGTCGGCGATCCGCTCGCCCTGTGTGCCCGGCTCCGAGATCGCGTTCCCGTTGAGGAAGACGGTCAGCGCCTGCGCGTGCGCCGCCTGCCAGTCCCGGGACGTCATCTCCTCGCCCTCGGGCGTGAACCAGGCGATGTCGGTCAGCTCGTCGTGGGTGCCCTCGACCGGCCGCCCGTGGAAGAAGCGGCGCCGCCGGAAGACGGGGTGCTCGCGGCGCAGCCGCACCATCGCCCGGGTGAAGCGCAGCAGCGTGGCCTCCGCCTCGCTGTTCTCCTTGGGCCATCGGACCCAGGACACCTCGTTGTCCTGGCAGTACGCGTTGTTGTTGCCGCCCTGCGTCCGCCCGAACTCGTCGCCGTGGCTGAGCATCGGCACGCCCTGCGACAGCATCAGGGTGGCGAGGAAGTTGCGCATCTGGCGGGCGCGCAGCTCCGCGATCCCGACGTCCCCGGTCTCGCCCTCCGCGCCGCAGTTCCACGAGCGGTTGTGGCTCTCGCCGTCCCGGTTGTCCTCGCCGTTCGCCTCGTTGTGCTTCTCGTTGTACGAGACGAGGTCGCGCAGCGTGAAGCCGTCGTGGCAGGTCACGAAGTTGACCGAGGCGAGCGGGCGCCGGCCGTCGTCCTGGTACAGGTCGGAGGAGCCGGTCAGCCGGGAGGCGAACTCCGCGAGCGTGCGCGGCTCGCCCCGCCACAGGTCCCGCACGCAGTCCCGGTACTTTCCGTTCCACTCGGTCCACAGCGGCGGGAAGTTCCCCACCTGGTAGCCGCCCTCGCCCACGTCCCACGGCTCGGCGATCAGCTTCACCTGGCTCACCACCGGGTCCTGCTGCACCAGGTCGAAGAAGGACGAGAGCCGGTCCACCTCGTGGAACTGGCGGGCCAGGGTGGCCGCCAGGTCGAAGCGGAAGCCGTCCACGTGCATCTCGGTCACCCAGTACCGCAGACTGTCCATGATCATCTGGAGCACGTGCGGGGACCGCATGAGCAGCGAGTTCCCGGTGCCGGTCGTGTCGAAGTAGTGCGCGGGCGCTTCGTCCACGAGCCGGTAGTACGAGGGGTTGTCCAGGCCCTTGAAGGAGAGCGTCGGGCCCAGGTGGTTGCCCTCGGCGGTGTGGTTGTAGACCACGTCGAGGATGACCTCGATGCCCGCCTGGTGCAGCGCCCGGACCGCCGACTTGAACTCCAGGACCTGCTGGCCCCGGTCGCCCCAGGACGCGTACGCGTTGTGCGGGGCGAAGAAGCCGATCGTGTTGTAGCCCCAGTAGTTCGAGAGCCCCGCGTCCGCGAGCCGGTGGTCGTTCACGAACTGGTGGACGGGCATCAGTTCGAGCGCCGTCACGCCCAGTTCCTTCAGGTGCCCGATCACCGACGGGTGCGCCAGACCCGCGTACGTCCCCCGCAGCTCCTCGGGGAGGTCCGGGTGCAGCATCGTCAGGCCCTTCACGTGGGCCTCGTAGATCACCGTGTGGTGGTACTCGGTGCGCGGGCGCCGGTCGTCGCCCCAGTCGAAGTACGGATTGACCACGACCGACGCCATCGTGTGCGGGCCCGAGTCGAGGTCGTTGCGCGCGTCCGGCTTCCCGAACGGGTAGCCGTACACCGCCTCGCTCCACTTGACCTGTCCCGACATCGCGCGCGCGTACGGGTCGAGCAGCAGCTTCGCCGGGTTGCAGCGCAGCCCCTGCTCCGGGGCGTACGGGCCGTGCACCCGGAACCCGTACCGCTGTCCGGGCATCACGCCCGGCAGATAGGCGTGCCGCACGAACGCGTCGCTCTCGCGCAGCTCCACCGCCGTCTCCGAGCCGTCGTCGTGGAGCAGACACAGCTCGATCCTGTGGGCGGCCTCCGAGAAGACCGCGAAGTTGGTTCCCGCACCGTCATAGGTGGCGCCCAAGGGGTACGCCTGTCCCGGCCAGACCTGCATGGATACGACTATTCCTCTTCTGTCCGGGTCTTTCTGGATGGTCTTCGGCCAGATCCTGCCCGAAAGAGGGGCGAGCGCCTAGGACTTCGCCCGGCCCTGCGGGTGACCGCCGACCGGGAGGGGGACGGGGGAGGAAATGTGTACGAAATGACATCCCGCCACTCGGGGGAACGGGCAACTCGGGAGACACCGGACGGACCGCCTCCGGGGTCAACATCGGGTTCCGCCGCGTCGCCCGGAAGCGGGGGCCCGCGGCCGGCGCCGGGCCACCGGCCGGACCCCGCCGGCACCCGGGGGCGCAACCGCTATGAATCCGCTCACTCCACCCGATCTCGACCCCGGGAACAGGCGCTTCCGACTTGCCAGTTGAGGAAGGAGCCTGACGATCCTGCTGCACCGCCTCCCGCTCGCGGAGTACCCTTCCTTGATCGTTGTCGGAGTGGTCGGAGCGAGCGTCCAGGAGCAGAAGGCGGTGCGCGGGTGAGCTCGGGAGGTCTGGAGCTGCCCCCAGGGGACGCGGGCCGGGACGGGGGCCCCGCGGGCCCCGCCGGGGCGCCGCCCGGAGCGGCCGCAGCGCCGGGGACCGGCGTGCCGCCGGGCGCCGGTGCGCCCCCCGGCACGGTCGCCGTCGCCCGGCCGGTCGAGATAGGGGCCGAGCTCGACTGGGACGCCGAGGCCTGGAGCGAGGTCCGCACCCGGGCCCAGCGCGCCGGCCGCGCCTACATTTGGCTGAATCTCGTCGAACAGCGCCTGCGGGCCGTCGTCGCCGCCGTCCTGCGGCCCGTGTACGAACCGGTCCACGGCGAGGAGTGGGTGGTCGCCGCCGCCGGACCGGCCGGCCAGGAGTGGGTGCAGCGCGCGGTCGCCGTGCGCGAGGTCTCGCGCCGCAAGGGCTACCTCCTCGACCCGGCCGACGACAACGTCCTGAGCTTCCTCACGCTCCCGCAACTGCGCGAGCTGATGGTGCAGCACTGGCCCTGCTTCGAGCCCTACTTCGACGACCGGCGCGAGGTCGAGCTCGCCCTCGACGAGCTGGAGGTCACGCGCAACGTCGTCTCCCGCAACCGGGCCCTCTCGCTGACCGTCCTCGCCCAGTCCGAGCGGGCCTCCGCCCGCATCCTGGAGATCCTCGGCAGCGGGGCCGGGGTCCCGTCCGCCGACCGGCTGCCCGTGGACGCCGTCGAGGACCTCGTCGGCGACCGGTACGCGGACGTGGTGCAGGTCCACCCCGACCGGGTCCGGCTCCAGCGGCAGCTGCCCGCCGAGGACCTCTTCGGCGGGGCCCGCCGCCTCGACGCCACCGGCATAGGCCTCAATCTGCTCGTGCAGAACTTCTCCGGGCGCCGCATGGTGCGCCTCGCCGAGTCCGGCTGCCGGACCCGGCTCCTCTTCCTCAACCCCGCGAGCAGCGCCGTCAAGCGCCGCGAGCGGGAACTCGGCCTGAAGAAGGGCGAACTGAGCCGCTCGGTCGAGATGAACATCCTGCACATGCGCCGGGTCCGCTCCAAGCTCCGCGACCCCGGCGCCTTCCAGATCCACGTCTTCGACGAGACCCCCCGCTTCACCGCCTACCTGGTGGACGGCGACGGCCCCGACGGGGTCGGCGTCGTGCAGTCCTACCTGCGCCGGGCCCGGGGCATGGAGGCGCCCGTCCTGGTGCTGCGCGGCGGCGGCCGGAACGTGGTCCGCCACGACCAGCACGCCCGTGACGGGGATCACGGGCTGTTCGAGACGTACCGTGAGGAGTTCGAATCGGTCTGGCTCGACTCCCGGCCCGTCTCCTGACCCCGGCGAGGGGCGCCCGGGGCGGTTGTCAGTGTCGCGTGCAAGGCTTGTCGGTACCACGGGGGAGATCACGTAAGGAGGACCCGATGGCTTGGCACGGCGAGACGCTGGTCGGCTTCGATCTGGAGACGACCGGCACCGATCCGCTGGAGGCCCGCATCGTGACGGCCTCGATCGTGGAGGTCGACGGCGGGGGACACGTCGCACGGCGGCGGGACTGGCTCGCCGACCCGGGAGTCGACATCCCGCACCAGGCCGCCGCGATCCACGGCATCACCACCGAGCGCGCGACGGCCGAGGGCCGGCCGGTGCGGGAGGTGGCCGACGAGATCGCGAAGGTCCTCGCGGAGTACTGGGAGGACGGCGTCCCGGTCGTGGCGTACAACGCCTCGTTCGACCTCACCCTCCTCGCCGCCGAGCTGCGCCGCCACGGACTGACCCCGATGGAGGAACGGCTCGGCGGGACCGGGATCGGCCCGGTCGTCGACCCGTACACCATCGACCGCGCCGTCGACCGCTACCGGCGCGGCAAGCGGACCCTGGAGGCGGTCTGCGGGGAGTACGGCGTCGTCCTCGAATCCGCCCACGAGGCCGCGGCCGACGCGCTCGCCGCCGTCCGCGTCGCCGTCGCGATAGCCGAGCGGCACCGCCGGGTGGCCGACCTCGACCCGGCCGAGCTCCACGCGCGCCAGATCGACTGGTACCGCACCTGGGCCGAGGACTTCCAGGCCTTCCTGCGCCGCAAGGGCGACGCCGAGGCGGTCGTCGAGACCTCGTGGCCCCTGCGCGACGCGGTCGTGCCGACGCGCTAGGAGCCGTCGGGCGGCCTCGTTCTCCTTGGGGAAGGAGAGCAGCAGCTCGTTCACCCTCTCCGGACGGTCGAGCTTGAGCCAGTGGCCCGCCTCCTCGACCCACTCGTAGCGCCAGGTCCCGGCGACGTGCTCGCCCGTACGGGACATCGAGCGCTCGGTCAGGAAGCGGTCGCCCGTCGACCAGAGGCCGAGCACCGGAACGGCCTCCGGCAGCGGCGGAGCCGACCTGTCCGCGCCGAACAGGACCTCCGGCGGCAGCCCCGCCCGGTAGACGTTCAGCGCGGCCGTCAGCGCGCCCGGCGCCCGCAGCGGCTCGATCACGGACTCCGCGTCCGGGTGCTCGGCCAGCATCTCGCGCAGCTGGGCGAAGTCGTCGCGCGCGAGCCAGTCCTCGGCCACTCCGGCGAGCTGGAACAGCAGCATGGACCAGGAGCGCTGCCGCTGCTCCCGGCCCGCCTCCAGGTTCGCCGTCAGGTGCCCCACCGTCAGCAGGCTCAGGCTCAGGCTCCGCACCCGGTCCGTCACCGCGTGGGCGAGGCCCTGGGCCACGCCCGAGCCCCAGCCGTGGCCCACCAGGTGGAACCGGTCGACGTCCAGCCGGGCGAGGAGTTCGAGCAGGTCGCCGGCGTGCTTCGCCGGGTGGTACGCCTCCGGGCCGCCCTCGGGCCGGTCCGACGCGCCGAAGCCCCGCAGGGTGGGCACCACGCACCGGAAGCCCGCCGAGGCCAGGGCCGTCACCTGGTGGCGTCACAGGTGACGGCTGTCGGGAAAGCCGTGCACGAGGAGGACGGCCGGCCCCTCCCCGCTCACTTCGACGTCCAGCGTGACGTCCGACAGCTCCACCCGCATCGCGCCTCTCCGTTCCAGGCGTCCGGTTCGACGGGGCCATGACGGCGGGACGGACGGGGCGTCAGGCGGGCCGGGGGACGGGGTGAGCCGGGAGACGGGGCGACCGGGCGGCGAGGCGGGCCGGGTGCCGGGGCCGGCACCGGAGCGGGCGTCAGAACGGGTACCAGCGCACCTCCGGGTCGCCGTCCCGCAGCGAGGCCACCCGCCGCTCGAACTCGGCCAGGGCCTTCGGGTTCGTGGGCGCGTGCTGCGCCACCCACGCGCAGCTCGCGGTCTCCCGCGCCCCGCGCAGCACCGCGCACCCCTCCCACTCCCGGACGTCCCAGCCGTACGCCCCGGTGAAGGCGTCGTACGCGGCCGGGTCGAGGCCGTACCGGTCCCGGGAGAGGGCCAGGACGACGAGGTCGTGCTCGCGCAGGTCCGAGGAGAAGGTCTCCAGGTCGACCAGGACCGGACCGTCCGGGCCGACGTGGACGTTCCGGGGCAGGGCGTCCCCGTGGATCGGGCCCGGCGCCAGGCGCGGGGTCAGGGCGGCCGCCGCCGGGGCGAAGGAGTCGCGCCGCTCGCGCAGGAAGGCCGCGTCCGCCGGGTCGATCGCGTCCCCCGCGAGCCGCAGCCACCGCTCGACCCCGCCGAGCAGCTCGCGGCGGGGGAGCACGAAGCCCTCCGGCTCCGGCAGCGCGTGGACCCGCCGCAGCAGCGGGGCGAGGTCCCGGGGCTCGGGCGGCCGGACCGCCCCGGGCAGCCGGTGCCAGAGGGTGACCGGGTGGCCCGCCACGAGCCGGGGCCTCTCCTCCGCCGCCCGCACGGCCGGGACCCCGGCCTGCGCGAGCCAGGCGGCGAGCGCCAGCTCCCGCTCCGCCCGCCCGAGCAGCTCGGCGTCCCGGCCGACCTTCACCACCAGGTCGCCCGCGGCGAAGACCGCGTTCTCCCCGAGCGCGAGGAGCTCGGCCTCCCCGGCCGGCAGCCCCGCCCCGTCCAGGACCTCCCGTGCCCGCGCCTCGTCCATCGACCTCTCCCTCACCTGTGCGTTCGCGTCGAAGTCTCGCATCCGACCGGCCCGCCCCGCAGATCGGCCCGGCGGCCCCCACGGGCCCGTCGGGGTCGTGGCGGGGTGCGCTCGGGGTCCCCTCCGGGTTCCCTCGGGGTTCGCCCGGCAACGGCAGCGGGCAGGGGTAGACGGACGGACCGGAGCGACAGGACCGAGTGCTCCGACAGGAACGGGCGATCCGGTGGGAACGGGTGAGCCGACAGGACCGAGCGAGCCGGCAAGACCTAGCGATCCGGCGGGACCGAGCGATCCGGCAGGAACGGACGATCCGGCGGGAACAGGCGGAAGGGGGAGGGGCCATGGGATCGATGACCACGACGAAGCGGCCGGACGGAGCGCGCACACCGCGCATCGCCCCGGGGGCACGGCCGCGCGGCCCCGACTTCGGCGCCTGGTTCCTGGTGCTCCCGGCACTCCTGCCGATCCTCGTCCTCAGCGTCGGCCCGCTCCTCTACGGCGTCGCCCTCGCCTTCACCGACGCCCAGTCCGGCCGCACGCAGCCCACCCGCTGGGTCGGCGCCCTCAACTTCCAGGACCTGCTGCACGACGGCCTCTTCTGGGAGTCCTTCCGCATCGGCCTGCTCTGGGCCGTCGGGGTCACCGTCCCCCAATTCCTGCTCGCCCTCGGCCTCGCCCTCCTCCTCGACCAGAAGCTCCGGTTCCGCTGGCTCGCCCGGGCGCTCGCCATCGTCCCCTGGGCCATGCCCGAGGTCGTCGTCGGCATCATGTGGCGGCTCGTCTACAACCCCGACGCGGGCATCCTCAACGAGACCCTGCGGGACCTCGGGCTCGGCCAGGGCCACGACTGGCTCTCCGGACTCGCCACCGCCCTCCCCGCCGTCGTCGTCGTGGGCGTCTGGGCCGGCATGCCGCAGACCACCGTCGCCCTGCTCGCCGGACTCCAGAACACCCCGCGCGAACTCCACGAGGCCGCCGCCCTCGACGGCGCCGGCGCCTGGCGCCGCTTCCGCACCGTCACCTGGCCCGCGCTGCGACCGGTGGCCCTCGCCGTCACCGCCCTCAACCTCATCTGGAACTTCAACTCCTTCGCCCTGGTGTACGTGCTCACCAGCGGCGGACCGGGCGGCCGGACCCGGCTCCCCATGCTCTTCGCCTACGAGGAGGCCTTCCGCTACGGCCAGTTCGGCTACGCCGCCGCGATGGGCTGCGTGATGGTCGCCGCCGTCTCCGTGCTCATCGCCCTCTCCCTCGTGCGCCGACTGAAAGGGGACCAGGACCGATGAGCGCCTTCCGGACCGGCAGGGCGGCCAGAACGGGCCAGTACCTGGCCCTCCTCGGGTACCTGGCCTTCCTCGCCCTCCCCTTCCTCTGGCTGGTCTCCACCGCCTTCAAGCCCGCGCCCGAACTGGCCTCGCTCCACCCGACCTGGATCCCTCAGGACCCCACCCTCGACAACTTCCGGCAGGCCTTCGACGAGCAGCCGCTGCTCGGGGCCGCCGCGAACAGCCTGGTCGCCGCGGTCTCCGCCGCCCTGATCGCGGTGGCCCTCGCGACCCCGCTCGCCTACGTGACGGCCCGCCACCGGGGAAGGCTCTCCACCGCCGCCACCGGCTGGGTGGTCATCAGCCAGGCCTTCCCCTTCGTCCTCGTGATCATCCCGCTCTTCCTGATCCTCAAGAACCTGCACCTGATCAACAGCGTGTTCGGGCTCGTCCTGGTCTACGTGGTCTGGTCGCTGCCCTTCGCCCTCTGGATGCTGATCGGATACGTCCGGGCCGTCCCGGCCGAACTGGAGGAGGCCGCGGCCGTCGACGGCGCCGGCCGGCTCCGCACCCTCGTCTCGGTCACCGCCCCGCTGCTCGCCCCCGGCATCGTCGCCACCGCCCTCTTCGCCTTCGTCACCGCCTGGAACGAGTTCTTCTTCGCGCTCGTCCTGCTCAAGACCCCCGAGAAGCAGACCCTGCCGGTCGTCCTCACCCACTTCCTCGGCGCCGAGGGCGTCGCCGACCTGGGCCCCCTCGCCGCCGCGGCCTTCCTCGCGACCCTGCCGTCCCTCGTCGTCTTCGCCGTCCTCCAGAAACGGATCACCGGCGGGATGCTGGCCGGGGCGGTGAAGTCATGAGGCGCCTCACCGTGTTCCTCGCCGTCCTCGTCCTGCTCCTGACCGGCTGCGCCGCCGGGCACGAGGGCCCCGACGACGGAGTCGTACGGCTCCGCTTCCAGTCCCTGGCCTGGCAGAAGGAGTCCGTCGACGCCAACCGGCGACTGGTGGACGAGTGGAACGCCACCCACCCCGGCGTCCGGGTCGAGTACGTGCAGGGCAGCTGGGACTCCGTCCACGACCAGCTCCTCACCTCCTTCGAGGGCGGCGAGGCGCCCGACATCGTCCACGACGCCTCCGACGACCTCGCCGACTTCGCCCACGGCGGCCACCTCGCCGACCTGCGCCCGCTGCTGTCCGCGCGGCTGCGCGCCGACATACCCGCCCGGAGCTGGGAGACCACCACCTTCGGCGAGGGGGTCTACGGCGTGCCGTTCCTCCAGGAGCCCCGGGTGATCCTCGCCAACCGGAAGATCCTGGAGTCCTCCGGCGTCCGGATCCCCACCCCGCGGAGCCCCTGGACCTGGAGCGAGTTCCGGCAGGTCGCCCGGGACCTCACCCGGAGCATGGGACCCGGCCGGTACGCCGTCGCCTGGCCGCTCAAGGAGCCGGTCTCCGTCAGCCTCAACCTGGGCCTGTCGGCGGGCGGACGGCTCTTCCACCGGGGCGCGGACGGCCGGGTGACCGTCGGCTTCACCGAGGCCGACGCCGTCGTCCCCGGCACCGTCCGCGCCCAGGTCGTCGACGACCGCACCGCCCCGCGCACCACGCTCGGCAGCGGCGGCTCGGACACCCTGCCCGGCTTCTTCGCCGGCAAGTACGCCATGGTCCCGCTCGGCTTCGCCTACCGGCAGCAGATCGTCCAGCAGGCCCCCGAGGGCTTCGAGTGGACCGTGCTGCCCGCCCCCGCCGGGAGCGCCGGGCTCGCCCAGGGCGTCTCCCCGCAGACCCTGTCCATCGCCGAGGACAGCCCGCACAAGAAGGAGGCGGCGGCCTTCCTCGACTTCTTCCTGCGCCCGGAGAACATGGTGCGGCTCGCGCGCGGCGACTGGATGCTGCCCGTCGGCACGACGGCGCTCGCGGACCCCTCACTGCGCACGGACCGGGACGGCTGGGCGACCGGCGCCGCCGTGGCCGAGCGGTTGCTGCCCGCGCCCGCGCAGTCCGTGCGGGGGTATCCGGAGTGGAAGGACAAGGTGGCGACCCCGGCCTTCCAGGAGTACTACAGCGGCGCCATCGACACCGCCGAGCTGCGCAGACGCCTGGTCGAGGACGGCAACCGGGTGCTCGCCCGCTATCAGCGGAAATGAACGGTTCGCGAGCGGCCCGTCATTACGAAACCTTGTTGAAAAAGTCACAGTAGGGTGACGGGCCTTCTCCCGCCCCCTTCCATCGGACAGGGTTCGAAGCGGCCACCGTGCCGCCCCCCACGAGGCGCGGTGGCCTCCCCGTGCCGGGACGTCACCGCCCCGGGCGGAGCCGTAGGTTGGGGCCATGACGCAGACATACGCGGCGCTGCTCCGGGGCATCAACGTGAGCGGGCACCGGAAGGTCCCCATGGCGGAACTCCGTTCGCTCCTCGAAGGCCTCGGCCACGGGGACGTCCGCACCCACCTCCAGAGCGGGAACGCCGTCTTCACCACCGCCGCCGGCACCCCGGAGGCCGAGCTCACGGCCGCGATCGAGGACGCGATCGAGGACCGGTTCGGGTTCCGCGTGGACTGCCTCGTCCGCGACGGCGCCTATCTCGCCGCCGTCGCCGACGCCTGCCCGTTCCCCACGGCCGGGGTCGAGGGCAAGCAGCTGCACGCCCTCTACTTCTCGGGCCCGCCCGACGCCGGGCGCTTCGCCGCGATCGACCAGGAGGCCTACCGCCCGGAGGCCTTCGCGCTCGGCGACCGCGTCCTCTACCTCTACGTCCCCGAGGGCCTCGGCAGGTCCAAGCTGGGCGACGCCGTCTCCCGGCCGTCCCTCTCCGAGGGGCTCGTGGTCACCGCCCGCAACTGGAACACGGTCCTCAAGCTGGTGGAGATGACCCGGGAGGGCTGACGGTCCCGGCCCGGCCGCCGGGCCGGGCGGCCCGTCGTCGGCGGTGCCGTGCGTCCGGGGCTCATCCGGGCAGGGCGGTCCCGGGGCGCAGGGGGTCGACGAGCACTCCCGGGTTCAGGATCCCGGCCGGGTCCAGGACCGCCTTGCCGGCCCGCAGGGCGGCGGCGAACAGCTCGGGGCGCTGCCGGTCGTACCAGGGCCGGTGGTCGCGGCCCACCGCGTGGTGGTGGGTGATGGTGGCGCCGCCGGTGACGAGCGCCTCGGAGACCGCCCGCTTGATCTCGTCCCACTGCTCCACGGTGCTGCCCCACCGGCCCGCGGCGTAGATCCCGAAGTACGGCGCGGGACCGTCGGGATAGACATGGGTGAAGCGGCAGGTCACCACGCCTTCCGCACCGACCTGGCGCATCGCGTCCCGGGCCGCGGCGTCGACGGACGCGCGCAGGGCGTCGAAGCGGTCCCAGGTGCACGCCGTCTCGAACGTCTCCACGATCATGCCCTGGGCGGCGAGGGCGTCCCGTCGGTAGGGCATGCGCAGGAAGGAGTCGCGCCAGGTGTCGGCCGCTCCGGTGCGGGCGGACCGGTCGGCGGCGTCGGTGCGGCGCGCCGGCTCGGACAGGGTGCCGCCGTGGTCCCGGCACAGTTCCAGCGCGCGGTCCATCCACGCGTCCACCGGATGGTCGGCGGACTCGAAGCCGAGCACCAGGACGGCGGTGGGGGAGCCGGCGTTGACGAAGGCCTCGACGGGGTCCAGGAGGCGGCAGTTGGCCGGGTCGAGCCCGGACTGGGACAGGGCGCGCACCGCCCGCACGCCCGCGTCGTGGTCCGCGAACCCCACCGTGGCGCCCGCGCGCCACCGGGGCCGGTCCTGGAGGCGGACCCAGGCCTGCGTGATGACGCCGAGCGACCCCTCCGAGCCGAGGAACATCCGGTCGGGGGACGGCCCGGCGCCCGAGGCCGGGAGCCGGCGGGACTCCACGACGCCGCTGGGGGTGACGACCCGCAGCGATTCGGCGAGGTCGTCGATGCGGGTGAGGCGCGTCGCGAAATGGCCCCCCGCCCGGGTGGCCAGCCAGCCGCCGAGGGTGGAGAACTCGAAGGACTGGGGGAAGAACCGGAGCGTGTACCCCTCCGGGCGCAACTGCTCCTCCAGGTGCGGGCCGAAGACCCCGGCCTGGACGAGCGCGGCCCGGCTGGTGCGGTCGACCTCCAGGACCCGGTCCATCGCGCCCAGGTCCAGGCTGACCGCACCGGCGTACCCGTCGCCCACCCGGGGCTCGACGCCGCCCACCACGGACGAGCCGCCGCCGAAGGGGACGACGGCGACGCCCGCGTCGCCGCACCACTCCAGTACGTCGACGACCTGCTCCTCCGAGGTCGGGCGCACCACGAGGTCGGGCACGTGGGGCAGCCGCCCGAGCAGCGCCCGCACCACGTCGCGGAACGCCTGCCCGTGGCTGTGCGCGAGCCGGTCGCGCACGTCCTCGGAGACGATCGGCACCAGGGAAGGCGGCGCCTGGATCCTGCTCCGGCCGACGCCGAACGACCCGACCGGGGGAGCCTCGTGCACGGTCAGGTCGGCTCCCGGCAGCAACGCGGCGGTGCGCCGGGTGAGTTCCTCACGCTCCCGGCCCGTCACCGCGTCCTCGACGTTCCCCCATCCCCACCACGAACGCCTCGTGCCCCTCATGACCGCACCGCCGATCCGGACGCCGGGTAAGTTACCTGCCGGTCACATTCGCACGGGGCGGGCCCGCGGACAAGACCGCCGTCGGTGCCGGGTGGCGGGGCCCCGCACGCGAGGGCATTCGTCCCCCGGGGAATTCCGGGGGCGTGTCGCCCGGAAAGCGCTTCGAGCTCGTAACACGATCTTGCTGAAGAGTCCTGGTCGACCATGACCGGTGTGACGATTCGGCCGTTCGGGATGGTGTGACTACTCGGCCGTGGATCGTGGACGATGACTTGTGGGCTCTGATCGAGCCGCTGTTGCCGCCCTGGCCTGAGCGGTCGCCGGGGCCGCGGCCGGTGCCGGACCGGCTGTGCTTCCAGGGCATCCTGTACGTGCTGCACAACGACATCACCTGGCAACTGCTGCCTGTGGAGCTCGGGTTCGGCTCAGGGCAGACCTGCTGGCGGCGACTGGACCGCTGGCAGAAGGCCGGCGTCTTCGAGCAGCTGCACCGGATCCTGCTTGCCGAGCTGAAGGCGGCCGGCGAACTGGACTGGTCCCGAGTGTGCGTCGACGGCTCCCACGGACGCACCGACCAACTTGCCAGCCGCAGACGACGCCGGGAACGACCCTGCGGGTTCGACCAGGCCGCCTACCGGCGCCGCAACGTCGTCGAACGCCGCTTCCACCGCCTCAAGCAATGGCGCGGCATCGCCACCCGCTACGACAAACACCCCGGTCGCCACCTCGCCGCCATCACCCTCGCCGGCACACTCGTCTGGCTCGACCCTTGATAGACAAGACACCCCCTAAGACCTGACCCCGGCGAACGTGTGCGTGATCCCCGTCTGCCAGCCCGGCTGCGGGAGCGCCCGCACGTCCGTGAAGCCCGCGCGGCGCAGCCGGTCGGCGAAGGCGGGCGCGGTGTCGAAGGCGAGGACACTGCGCCACAGGTGGCGGTAGAGCGCCTCGTCCCCGTGGCGGCGGCCCCACGGCAGGACGACCGCGCCCATCATCGCCGACCACATCGCCCGGTGGACGGCCCGCCCGCCGAGGGCGTACTCGTGGACGACCAGGCGCCCGCCCGGCCGCAGGACCTCCCGCACCCGGGCGAGGGCCCCGTCGGGATCCGCGACGTTGCGGAAGAGGTAGGCGGCGAAGACCGCGTCGTACGGGCCGCGCAGTCCGGCCTCCGCCATGCCCTCCACGGGCGCGTGCACGAAGGAGACACCGGGGGGCCACGGCTTGTCCCGCGCCCGGTCGAGCATCCCGGCGGACGCGTCGACCCCGGTGACGGACGCCCCGGGCGCGGCCCGCAGCAGGGCCCGCGTCGACGCCCCCGTACCGCAGCCGAGGTCGAGCACCGACCACCCCCGTCCCCCGTCGGGCAGGGCGAGGCGGCGGGCCGAGCGGAGCAGGTGCCGGTGGTAGCCGGGGCTCGCGGAGGTCATCCGGTCGTAGGTCCGCGAGGCGCGGTCGAAGGCGTGGGCGAGGTCGGCGTCTCGCAACAAGGTCATGGCCTGCTCCTCCGTCATGGGTTCGCGCACCTGTTCGTCGGGGCTCCCGCACCGGGCCCGATCGTAGCGTCGCCCGACCCGGGGCGGGCGCGGGCGGCGGCGGGCGGTCATTGGGCCGGGCGGCCCAAGGAACGGTGCATCCGATGCCCCCGGCGGTACTGAATGACCCGTGATGACGAAGAGATGCCGCCCGGCGAGCGAGGGGTGAACCGATGCGCGTGCGCGATCCGCTTCAGGTAGACGAGGGGGTGCCGGCCGCCGTCGAGGAGTGCCTCGCCGCCGTCCTCCGGCGGCGCACGGCGGACGCGGCGGACGCCGATCCGGACTTCGCGTCCGACATCGCCGACCGGGTCGCCGCCTTCGCCCTGGGCGGCGGCAGGCGGCTGCGCGCCGAGTTCCTGTGGTGGGCGCTGCGGGGCAGCGGCGGCGGGGCGCGCGAGACGCCGGCGGCCCTGGGGGTCGCGGCGGCCCTCGAACTGATCCAGACGTGCGCCCTGATCCACGACGACGTGATGGACGGCTCGCCCCTGCGCAGGGGACGCCCCTCCGTGCACGTGCAGCTGGACGCGCGGTTCGGCACGGGGGAGCGGACGCTGCCCTGCGGCACGTTCGGCGGCGCCGCCGCCGTCCTCGCCGGCGACCTGGCCCTCGCCTGGGCCGACGACGCCTTCGCCGAATCCGTGGCGGGGCTGCCGTCGGCGCCCCGGGCCGCCGGGGTCTGGCGGGTGATGCGCACGGAGATGGTCGCGGGCCAGTACCTCGACCTGCGCGGCCAGGTCACGGGCGACGGCTCGGCCGAACGGGCGGCGCGCACGGCCGTCCTGAAGACGGCCCTCTACTCGATGGGGCACCCCCTGGCCCTGGGCGCGACCCTCGCGGGAGCGCCCGACGGCACCGTCCGCGCGCTCCGCGAGGCGGGGCGGGCCGCCGGGCTCGCCTTCCAGCTCCACGACGACGTGCGGGGAGCCTTCGGCGACCCGGCGGCCACCGGGAAGCCGGTCGGCGAGGACATCCGGGAGGGGAAGGCGACCTACCTCCTGGCCGTCGCCGGGGAGCGGTGCGCCGAGCTCGGGGACCGGGCGGGGCTCGCACTCCTGGAGCGGATCACCGGCGGAGCCCGTACGACCGAGGAGGACGTGGACCGCGCGCTCGACCTGCTCGTCGCCTGCGGGGCCCGGGACAGGGTCGCCCGGCGGGTCGAGGAGCTGTGCGCCCGGGGCGCGGAGACGGTGGCGCGCGCCGGGCTCGCGCGGGAGGCCGCGGACCGGATCGCGGAGCTCTTCGGGGCGGCCTGCGGACTGGAACCCGGGCGCGCCACCGCGCCGGCGCCGGAACCACCCCCGTCCGCGCCGTCCGTCCCGCCGACCCTGCCGGTCCTCATCGGGGAGGCCCGGTGAGGGCGATCGCGGGACCGACGGACCACGTCGTCGTGGTGGGCGCGGGGCTCTCCGGCCTCGCCGCCGCCCTCCACCTGCTCGGCGCCGGACGCCGGGTGACCGTCGTCGAGCGCGACCCGCTCCCGGGCGGCCGCGCCGGCCGCCTGGACCTCGGCGGCTACCGGACGGACACCGGGCCGACCGTCCTCACCATGCCCGACATCCTCGACGAGGCCTTCCACGCGGTGGGGGAATCCCTGCGCGAACGGGTCGACCTCGTCCCCCTCCACCCGGCCTACCGGGCGCTGTTCGCCGACGGCACCCGCCTCGACGTGCACACCGACCCCGAGGCCATGGAGGCGGAGGTAGCCGCCTTCGCGGGACCCCGCGAGGCCCAGGGGTACCGGGGACTGCGCCGCTGGCTGGAGGAGCTGTACGGGCTCCAGATGCGCCGCTTCATCGACGCCAACTTCGACTCGCCCCTCCAGCTCCTCCGCCCCGACCTCGCCCGGCTCGCCGCCCTCGGCGGCTTCGGCCGGCTCGACCGGGCCGTGGCCCGCTTCCTGTCGGACGAGCGGCTGCGGCGCGTCTTCTCCTTCCAGGCCCTGTACGCGGGCGTGGCGCCCTCCAAGGCCCTCGCCGCCTACGCGGTGATCGCCTACATGGACACGGTCGCCGGGGTGTACTTCCCGCGCGGCGGGATGCACGCCGTACCGGCGGCCATGGCGGACGCGGTGGTACGGGCCGGCGGCACCGTCCGGTACGACGAGCCGGTCACCGCGCTCGAACGCCGGGGCGACCGCGTCACCGCCGTCCTCACCGAACACGGCCGGATCCCCTGCGACGCGGTCGTCCTCACCCCCGACCTGCCCGTCGCCTACGGCCTCCTCGGGCACGAGCCCCGCCGCCCCGTCCGGCTGCGGCACTCCCCGAGCGCGGTCGTCGTCCACGCGGGAACGGACCGCACCTGGCCCGAACTCGCCCACCACACGCTCTCCTTCGGAAACGCGTGGGAGGGCACGTTCCACGAGCTGATCGACCGGGGACGCCTGATGAGCGACCCCTCGCTGCTCATCACCCGGCCCACGGCCACCGATCCCTCCCTCGCCCCGCCCGGCCGCCACCTGCACTACGTCCTCGCCCCCTGCCCGAACACCGGCGTCGGACCGGACGCCGCCCACTGGGGCGAACTCGGACCGCGCTACCGCGACGCGCTCGTCCGCGAACTGGAACGCCGGGGCCTGCACGGGTTCGGCGAATCGATCGAGGAGGAGACCCTGGTGACCCCGGCGGACTGGACGGCACGGGGGCACGCCGCGGGCACCCCCTTCTCCGCCGCCCACACCTTCGCCCAGACCGGCCCCTTCCGGCCCCGGAACCTGGTGCGGGGCACGGCCAACGCCGTCCTCGCCGGCTGCGGCACCACACCCGGCGTGGGCGTCCCCACGGTGCTGATCTCCGGCAAGCTCGCCGCCGCGCGCATCACCGGCGGCCCCACCCGCCCCGGACGGCGTCCCGCGCCGCCCGGGACGGACCGCACCCGGGTGCCCGGAGCGAGCGGGGCGACGCGATGACGGCCCGGGAGCTGGACGCGGCCGGCATCACCGACCCGCGCCTGCGGGCCGCGTACACCGCCTGCCGGCGCCTGAACGCCCGCCACGGCAGGACGTACTTCCTGGCCACCCGCCTCCTGCCCGTCGACCGGCGCTCGGCCGTCCACGCCCTGTACGGCTTCGCGCGGCGCGCCGACGACATCGTCGACGACCTGGGCACCGACGCCACGACGGAGGAGCGCTCCGCCGCCCTGGACGTCCTGGAGAGCCAGTGGAAGCACGCCGTCCAGGGCGGGGAGGTCCGCGAACCGGTGGTGATGGCGGCGGCCGACGCCCGGGCCCGCCACCACATCCCCGAGCGCCACTTCACCGACTTCCTGACGTCGATGCGCAGCGACCTGACGGTCGAGCGGTACGCGACGTACGCCGACCTCCACACCTACATGCACGGCTCGGCGGCCGTCATCGGACTCCAGATGGTCCCCGTCCTCGGCACCGTCGTCCCCCGCGCGGAGGCCGAGCCGTACGCGGCGGCGCTCGGCCGGGCCTTCCAGCTCACCAACTTCCTCCGGGACGTGGGCGAGGACCTCGACCGGGGGCGCGTCTACCTGCCCCTGGACCTCCTCGCCGCCTACGGGGTCGACCCCGACCTGCTGAGGTGGAGCAGGCTGACCGGCTGCCGGGACGCCCGGATCACCGCCGCGCTGCGGGCCGCCGCCGCCCTGACCCGGGGCGTCTACCGCGAGGCGGAGCCCGGCATCGCCCGGCTCGCCCCCGTGTCGGCGCCCTGCGTGCGGGCCGCCTTCGTGCTGTACCGGGACATCCTGACGGCCATCGAGCGGGACGGGTACGCGGCGGTGCACCGCCGGGCGGTCGTCGGCCGTCGCCGCAGGGCGGCCGTGGCGGCGCGCGGCCTGGTGGGCGCGCTCGCCGCCCGCACCCTGCCGGACCGGTCCCGCACCCCCTCCGCCGCCGTCCCGGCCGCGCCCCGCACGGACGTCCGCAGGACGTGGGCGAGGAGCGGGGCCGAACTCGACCGCACGACCCGTACGACAGGAGGCGGCGAGCGGTGAGCGCGATGCGAAGGCCGCAGATCCCGCTGCGGCTGCGGCGCGACCCCGTCCCCTGGGACCGGCAGCGGCCGACGTGGCGGGAGGCCAAACCGGCTCTGATCGCCGAGGCGCTGGACCGGGCGAAGGCCCGTCCCTCCGGCAACTGGTTCGTCGTCGGCGCCAGTCGCGACCTCGGGGACGGCCGCCCGCTCGGGCGGACCGTGGCGGGCACCGAGGTGGTCCTGTGGCGCGACGGAGAGGGGACGCCCCACGCGGGCCCGGGGACCTGCCCGCACTTGGGGGCGCCGCTGAAGGACAGCGTCGTGCGGTGCGGGACGCTGATCTGCCACTGGCACGGACTCGCCCTGGACGGCGGCCCCTTCGCGGGCTGGGAGCCGTGGCCCGTCCACGACGACGGGACGCTGCTCTGGGTCAGGCTCGACCGGGCGGGCGGCGAGGCCCCCACGGAGCGGCCCTTCGTGCCCGAGCGCCCGCGGGCGGCCGCGGCGGTCGGCGCCGTCTACACGGGCGTGGGCACGTGCGAGCCGGAGGACGTCGTCGCCAACCGGCTCGACCCCTGGCACGGCGCCTGGCTCCACCCGTACTCCTTCGTCGACCTGGAGGTGCTGCGGACCCCGACGGAGGAGGACGACGAACTGGAGGTGGAGGTGTCGTTCAAGGTGGCCGGACGGGTCGTGGTGCCCGTCCGGGCCGTGTTCACCGCGCCGGACCCCAGGACGGTCGTCATGCGGATCACGGCGGGCGAGGGCACGGGATCGGTGGTCGAGACGCACGCGACGCCCCTGACGCCGGCGGGGGCACGACGTCCCCGCACCGCCGTCGTGGAGGCCGTCGTCGCCGGTTCGGACCGGCGGGGGTTCGCCGTGGCCCGCCTGGCGGCCCCGCTCCTGCGCCCGGCGATGCGGGCAGCGGCGGGCCGCCTGTGGCGCGACGACCTGGCGTACGCCGAGCGGCGCTGGTCCCTGCGGGCACGGGGGCTGTTCCCGGGCTGACGCGCGACGCCGGTTCAGTACTCCCCGTACGCGCGGGCCACCGCCCTCAGGACCGCCGACCGGCCCCGCCGGGGCACCGTCCACAGCGTCTGGCCCCGCAGGCCCCAGCGCCACAGGTGCGCGTTGGCCGCGAGGAAGCCCGTGGTGGCGGCCCGTTCCATCAGCGCCACCGGAAGGCCGGTGCGGACCAGGTCGCCGGCGACGGTGACGGTGGGGTCGGAGGTGTCGACCGCCGGCCGGTCCGCGTGGCCGCCCACGGCGAAGAGCGGGCAGTCCTGCCGCCACTCGTCGCGCCGGTCGACGATCCGCGCGGCCGCCGTCTCCGGGTACACCCGGTGGAGCCGCTCGACCAGCTCCCGCCCGACCGGAGCCGGGCCCGCGGCCGCGTCCGCCGCGTAGGCGTGGAGTTCGACCACGGAGCCGCCGGTCTTCCCGGCCCAGCGGGTGGCCTCGCCCTCCCAGCGGTCGAGGACGCTGATGTTGTCCAGGGGGCCGTGGCCGCCGGTCCCGAGGAAGCCGGGCCGGTCCGGGGCGACGGGACGGTCCAGCCAGAGCCGGGTGACCAGGAACGGCGGGGCCGTGCGCAGGGCGGCGACCCGGGCGCGCCAGGCCTCGTCGCACAGCGTGGGCGAGGCCGCCGCGACGGCCCGGAGCCCGGCGGTGTCCAGCGCCAGGACCAGCGCGTCGACGCGCTCCGCACCGTCCGGGCCGTGGACCAGGTGGCCCCCGCCCGGCGCGGACTCGACGCGGTCGACGGGGGCGCCGGCGCGGATGTCCACGCCGTGGCCTTCGAGGTAGCGGGCGAGGGGCTCCCACAGGGCCTGCGGATAGGGCTCGTCGGGCACGTCGAAGAGCAGCCCCTCGGAGGAGCCCAGGAAGTAGATGTGGAACATCAGGGCGAGTTCGGCCGCCGACAGCTCCCCGGGATCGGCGAAGAAGCTGCGGGAGAAGACCTCGAACGCGAGGTGCCGGGCCTTCTCCGGGAAACGGATCCGGTCGAGCAGCTCCCGGGCGCTGACGTCGTCGTACCGCTCGTGGACGCCGGGGAGGCGCACGTCGAGGAGGGGCAGCGCCGCCCGGGGGTTCATCCGGGCCAGGTCCCGCGCCCCGAAGGAGGGGCTGAGCGCGGCGAAGCCCAGGGCGCTCCACGGCGGCGTACGGGGGACGCGCGCGAAGCTGTCGTACAGGCCCGAGCCGTGCAGCAGGGGGTAGTCGGGCAGCGGCCGCAGCCGCTCCAGGCCCGGATCGACCCGCCGCAGCAGGCCGCGCAGGTTGTAGTACTGGCGGAAGAAGGCGTGGAAGCCGCGGCTCATCGTCGCCGAGGAGCCGTCCGCGAGCTCCACGGGCCATCCGGCGAGCCGCCCGCCGAGCGACGCCTCGCGCTCGTACAGGGTGACGCGGACCCCGCGTTCCGCGAGGACGGTCGCGGCGGCGATGCCCGCGATCCCGCCCCCGACGACGGCGCAGCGCGGCCCGTCCCGGTCCGCCCGGTCCCGTCCGGGGTGGGCGGGCAGGACGACCGCCCGGCGGTCGCGGCCGCGGCGCGGTGCCGGGGCCCGCTCCGGGGCCGAGGGGTGTTCACGGCCGGTCATCGGGGGCCTCCTGATGCGGTCCCGGCCGGGGGCGCCGGGGGAGTAGGGGGACTTCGGCCGCCGTGCGGAGCATGGCGGGGACGGGCGTGCGCAGCCCGATGGAGAACTCCTCGGCCGGGCCGGTGGCGCCGTCGAGGAAGCGGAGCAGGCGCTCGCAGGGGACGTGTGCGAAGAGCCGGGTGAAGAAGGCCGGGCCGTCGATCCGTCCCGTGTCGAGGCCGCGCAGCAGGACGGAGTCCATCGCGAGCGCCCGGGAGGAGTACGCGGGCGGGGGCAGCGGGCGCCGGCCCCGGTGCAGGGCGTCCGCGACGGCCCGGGCCTGCCGCTGGATCGCCGCGAAGGCGTAGCCGGTGGAGGGCCGGACGGCCCCGCCGGCCGCCCCGACCCGGAAGACGTGCCGGCCCGCCCTGCGGGGGTGGCGGCCGTCGCTCATCGGGATGGCCCCCTGCTCGGTGGCGAGCACCCGGAGGGGGCCGAGCCGCAGGACGTCCCCGGTGTACCGGGCCAGGGCCCGTTCGTAGGCGGCGGTCGTCAGCGGGGCCCGGCCGAACTCGGTGTACTCGACGAGCGCCTCGCGCGGGCCGGTGGGAAGGACGTAGCCGAAGGAGAGGCCGTGCGCCGGCTGGGGCGTGCGGAAGTCCATCAGCTCGACCACGTCCGGCGCGAACACCGGGCGTTCGGTCCGCACGAACCAGCCCCGGAAGTGCTGGAGCAGGGCGGTGCGGGCGGGCGGCGCGGCGGCGGGCGGCCGGGAGTCGAAGACCCAGCGGGCCGGGAGCCGTGAGACGGTCCCGTCCGCCGCGCGACAGCTCACGACGGCGCCGTCCGGCCCGTCCGCCACCTCCTCCACGACGGCCTCGACCCGGCGCAGCGCGGAGAGCCGCGGCCGCAGGCCCCGCTCGAAGTCCCCGGAGCGCAGCATCTTGTACCGCAGCCCGCCGAGGGAACGCACGGGACCGGACCCGTCGGCCCCCCGCACCCGGAGCCCGCCCCAGCTCGCGGTCAGGAACGGGTCGTACGGGCCGGGGCCCGTCTCCCAGAAGCACCAGGTGCGCTCGGGGGGCCGCAGCGGCCCCGGCGGCGCCTCCACGAGGGTGACGCGGGGGGCGGGGACCCCGTCCGGGGGAGCGAGCAGCCGCCACGCGAGGGAGAGCCCGGCCGCGCCGCCCCCGACGACGACCACCTCGGTGCCGGTGTCCATGGACGCCCCTCACCCCTCTCACATCACCTCGGAAGCGGTCCCGGTGGGTCTACCCGGGAACGGGGGCGATGCGTGGCCCCGTGCTGCATTCGGCCCATCGGGGGGCGGCGGATGCGGCGGGAAAGACGTTTCGCGCGGCCGGCGGGTCGGGGCGACCGCGCTCCGGGTGGGGCCGGGCAGCCGGGAACGCGGCCGGCGGAACGTCCGCCCGTGCCCCGGTTGTCAGCGGGAGGAGCCCGAAGGCCCGATCGCGCAGCCGGAGTCGGCGGAGACGACCCGGTGCCGGGACACCGTGCCGTCCGCGGCGAGCGCGTAGACGTTCCCGTCCGGCAGGACGCGCAGTCCCACGGCGTCGATCTCCGAACGCGTGGGTCCGCCCGTGGGCGGCATGGCCGCGATCCTTCCTTCGGAGAGGAACACCCCGCAGTCGTCGGCCGCGCCGAGGCCGCCGCCGCTCGACGTGCCCGCCCGGGCCGTGCGGTCTCCGTCGTTCTCCGTCACCTGGACGGACTGGGAGTCCTGTTCGCTCTGGCCCACCGCGTAGGTGCCGACGACCGTCGCGCCTCGTGAGGTGGCGCATTCGCTGGAGAAGTCCCCGAGGCCGCGGACCCTGCGGCCGGTGCGGAGGGTGAGGAGGGCGGGCTTGTCGCCCACGGTGGCCGCCCTGTCGGCCGCCGGGTCGAGACAGCCGATCGAGCCGGGGAGACGGTCGGCGACCAGCCGCGGACGACCGGCCTTCCGGCCGGGCACGTCGAAGAGGTAGGCGGACCATCGGGGCGCGGACTCGTCGCCCGTGGCCACCGACACCGCGAGGGACCGTCCGTCCGCAGACTGCGTCCCCATCGAGTCCAGGAGCTCCCCGGACAGGGGAAGGGACTGCTTCCGGCCACCGTCGGACCAGGTGACGGAAGGGCCGTCGGTGGCGACCCAGTCCTCGGGACCGGAACTCCAGTGAACGTCCAGGCGGCCCGTTCCGAATTCTTTCGACACGGTTTTTCCGTCGGACTTCCATATTGCCAGTGATTTCTCCTGCCCCGGATTCTCGGAGACGGCGGCAGTGATGACGGCGTCCGGGCACCGGGTGAGGCAATGGATGTCGGAAGGGTAATTTCCGGAATGGCTCCAGGCGCGTGTGCCGTCAGAGCGGAATCCGGCGATTACTTCTTCCCGGGTGTCGAACGTGATGTATCCGGTGGTGTCGCCCTCGACGAGGAGGTACCGCTTCTCCGCCGTCCCCCCGGCGGCGGGGGCGGGTCCGTCACTCGTCGAGCACCCGGCCAGGACCGGGACGATCAGCAGAACGGCGCTCGCCAGGCGTGTGCGCATCCTCATTGCTCTCCTCCGCGGGGCGCGGACGGGCCGGACCGGCCGTCCGCGCCCGTCTGTCGGCCGGCACGGGCTCAGAAGGCGAACGACTTGCCCTTGCACTCGATGGGCCAGCTGTTCATGTTGTACCAGCCGTGGCTGACGAGCCGGGTGCTGCCCTTCTTGGTGACCGGCTCGCGGCCGGCGCTCCAGTAGACGCCCCAGCTGTTGTTGTTCCAGGCCACCTCGTTCTTCTTCACCTCGAGGTGGCCCCGCCGGGTGGTGCCGTCCAGGAGGTAGGTGACGTGGCTCAGGTCGCGGCGGCTCTTGTTGATGCCGTGGCTGGTCGGGAAGTTCTGACGCTGCTTGTGCTTCCACGTGGTCGAGGTCTTCGCCACGTAGTAGTTGACGGTGCGGACGTTGCCGTCGGCCGAGGGCCCCAGGGCCGCGGAGCAGTTCACCGTGATGGTCCTGTCGGCCGCCACGGCCTGCGGTGCGGAAAGCGTTCCGACCGCCAGTGCGGCGACGACGACGGGGGTCGAGAAAATGCTGACCCGAAGAAGTGCGATGCTCATTTCTTTCCCCTCTTGTTCGGTCGTGAATATCTTCCGCTTGCGGCGAGCGGGCGAACAAGGGACTTGAGGAACATCTGAGGTGCCTGAGGCGGCGAAAATCGAACCGTTCCATATGGTGGGAAAAAGGATTGCCCAATTCCGCTTTCGCGCCGGAATTACCCCCTCATCGATATTCCGTTCACGAATACCGGACAGGAGGGGATCAGGCGGTGCGGGCGACCGGCCGACGGGCGGCGTGGGCCCCGTCGTACCGCGCCAGGAGCAACCGGGCCAGTTCGGGGGAGGGGCCCAGGACGTCCGCCAGGACGTCCGCCTCCGCCGCGCCCGCGGCGATCCGGTCCGGGAGGCGGCCCGGCGCGATCACGTACGGGGCGACGGCCACCCGCCGGACGCCCGGCTCGGCGCGCAGCGCCCGTACGGCGTCCTCCGTACGGGGGACGCCCCCGGCGGTCACAGCGGAGGCGAACGCGGGCCGCACGGAGCACCAACCGGTGCGCCGCAGCTCCCGCGCCGTTTCTGCGATCACCGCGATCGCCTCCGGGTCGGTGGAGCCCGCCGAGGCCAGGACGACCCCGGTCGCGCTCTTGTCGCCGGGCGCGAGCCCGGCCTCGTACAGCCGCCGTTCCGCCGCCGCGACGAGCAGCGGCGACGGGCCCAGGACCTCCGCCTGCCGGATCCGCAGCGAGGCGGGGGCCTGCCGCAGGACGGCCGGCACGTCCGCCTTCGCGTGGAAGGCCCGGGTCAGGAGCAGCGGCAGCGCCACCACGTCCCGGATCCCCTCGGCGGCGAGCCGGTCGAGGACCCCCGTCACCGACGGCAGGTTGAAGTCCAGGAACGCCGTCTCCACGCGCAGTCCCGGCCGCAGCGCACCGGCCCGGCGTACCAGCGCCTGGACGGTGGCGGCGTGCCGCGGGTCGCGGCTGCCGTGGGCGATCACGAGGAGGACGGGGTGGTTCACGGTGGCACTCAGTTCTTCGTCAGCAGGCCGCGCCGGCGCAGCACCGCACGCTCCAAGGGGCTGAAGATCAGCAGGTCGATGGCGATGCCGACGATCAGGATGAGGATGATCGCCAGGAAGATGCCCGCCATGTCGATGTTGTTGCGGCCGTACTCAAGGAGTTGGCCGAGACCGAGGCCCAGGTCGGGCGAGGAGGCGATGATCTCCGCGGCCATCAGCGAACGCCACGAGAACGCCCAGCCCTGCTTCAGCCCCGCCAGATAGCCCGGCAGCGCGGCCGGCATCACGATGTGCCAGGCACCCTTGAACCCCGTGGCGCCGAGCGTCTGGCCCGCCCGGAGGAAGAGCGGCGGAACCTGGTCGACGCCGGCGACGAGGCCGTTGGCGATCGAGGGGACGGCGCCGAGCAGGATCACCGCGTACATCATGCTGTCGTTGAGGCCGAGCCACAGAACCGCGGGCGCCACCCACGCCACCGAGGGCAGCGACTGGAGTCCCGCGAGGATCGGGCCGATGGCCGCCCGCACGAACCTCACGCGGGAGACGAGCAGCCCCAGCGGGGTGCCGATGGCGAGCGCCAGGAGGAACCCGAGCAGGGCCCGGGACACACTGGTCCACAGCACGCTCAGGAGCGTGCCCGCCCGCCACATCTCGGTCAGGCTGTCCCAGACGGCGGCGGGCGCGGGCAGCTTGAACTCGTCGGTGACCTTCGCCCAGTAGAGGAGCTGCCACGTCACCAGGACGAGCGCGACGGCGACGATCGGCGGGAGCACCTTCTTGACCAGGACCTCACGGACCGGCGTCCGCCGGATCTGCACGCTGTCGAGGGCGTCCAGACCGGCTTCGAGGCCGGCGAGGTCGTCGGTCTTCCGTGTCTTCGGGGTGGTCTCAGTGCTGGCCATGACGGCGGATCTCCCCACGCAGGTGCTCGGTGATCTCGAGGGACAGTTCCGCGACGTCGGCGTCCTCGATGCGGCGTGGCTGAGGGATGTCGATGGTCCACTCGTGGGCGATCCGGCCGGGCCGGGACGAAAGGAGGACGACGCGCTCGGCCAGCCGCACGGCCTCGCGCACGTTGTGGGTGACGAAGAGCACCGACAGCTTCGTCTCGCGCCAGATCCGGGTCAGCTCGTCGTGCAGCACGTCCCGGGTGATCGCGTCGAGCGCGGCGAAGGGCTCGTCCATCAGGAGCAGATCGCTGTCCTGGGCCAGCGCGCGGGCCAGCGCGACCCGCTGGCGCATGCCGCCGGACAGCTCGTGGACCCGCTTGTCGTACGAGCCGCCGAGCCGGACGAGTTCGAGCAGCCGCTCGGTCTCGCCGCGCCGCTCGGCCTTGGGAACCCCGCGCAGCCGCAGGGCGAGTTCGATGTTCTTGCCCGCGGTCAGCCACGGGAAGAGGGCGTGCTCCTGGAACATCAGGGCCGGCCGGCCGCCGGGGGTCTCGATGGACCCCGCGGACGGCCGGTCGAGTCCGGCGACCAGGTTGAGCAGCGTGGACTTGCCGCAGCCCGAGGCGCCCAGGAGGGTGACGAACTCGCCCGGGGCGACATCGAGAGTGATGTCGTCGAGGACGAGCTGTCCGCCGGCGGGTCCGCCGAAGGACTTGGATACGTGCTCGATACGGGCGGCATGGGTCACCGCCGTGTGGTCCTCGGTCTTGGCGAGCGTCGTGGACGTGGCCATGGTCGTCACCTCCTGGTGAAGCTGAACTCGGGCTGCTGCACGATTGTCCGGCGCCGGGTTACTTGACGCCGAGACCGGCGTCGGAGACCTCGGACTGGCCCTCGGCCTTCAGGACCTTGTTGAGCGCCTTCAGGTCGTAGATGCCGGACAGCTCGGGCTTCTTCAGGAGTCCGGCCTTCACCGCGTGGTCCGCCTGGGACTGGAGCGTGGCCGCCAGCGGGTCGTTGGTGAACTGGATGGACGGCCACGCGGCGTCGATCACCTTGTCGCTCAGCGCCTTGCCCGACAGCGCCTTCAGCTTGGAGTTGGCCGACTCCTTCGCCTTGTCCTGGTTGGCGTTGATCCACGCGTTCGTCTTCACCGTGCCGCGCAGGAACGCCTCGACGACGTCCGGGTGCTCCTTGAGGAACTTCTGCGACACGATGACGTTCGTGATGACGAACTTCTTGTCCGGCCACAGGTCGGACTCGTCGAGCAGCACCTTCGCCCCGTCGCCGACCAGCTTCGACGCGGTCGGCTCGGGCACCCAGGCGCCGTCGATGGCGCCGGAGGCGTAGGCGTTCGGGGTGACCTTGTTGTCCGTGCGGACCACGGAGACGTCGCCCTTGCCGCTCTGGGCGTCGACCTTCCAGCCCTTCTCGGAGATCCAGTTGAGGAAGGCCACGTCCTGCGTGTTGCCGAGCTGCGGCGTGGCGATCTTCTTGCCCTTGAGGTCGTCCAGGGTCTTGATCTTCGCGGGGTTCACGACGAGCTTCACGCCACCGGAGGCGGAGCCGCCGACGATGCGCAGGTTGGTGCCCTTGGTCTTGACGTAGCCGTTGATGGACGGCGAGGGACCGATGAAGCCGATGTCGATCGAGCCCGCGTTCAGGGCCTCGATCTCGGACGGGCCCGCGTTGAAGGTGGTGGACACCAGCTTGGTGCCGCCCAGTTCCTTCTGGAGGAGGCCCTCCTGCTCACCGACGAGCGCGGTGGCGTGGGTGAGGTTGGGGAAGTACCCGAGCCGTACGGTGTCGGCGGAGAGCTTCTCGCCCTCGGCGGCGACCTTCTTCTCGTCGGTCTTCGCGTCGGAGCCGTAGCCGCAGGAGGCGAGTGCCCCGATCAGCAGGGGCAGGGTGGCGGCGGCGGCCAGGGCGCGGCGCGTGGTGGTACGGGTGGTGGAAGGCACGGGAGGTGTTCCCCTCGATTCAGCGTCTTCGAAGTCTGTGTCTGTGTCTGTCACGTACGGGGTGGAGCGGGTGGAGCCGTGTCGCACCGCTCGCGCGGCGCACCGAGGTCAGCACACACATCGTGCGACACCTCCCCGGCCCGCGCCGAGGGCACCGGAACCGACCCGGCCGCCCTCCTTCGCAAAGGTGGCGTAGACGTCCTGGATCATCAGAAGTCCCATCCTTCCTCGTCTTCGACGGTCACGACGGCCTTGGCGGTGGCGAAGGACTCGCCCGCCATGCCGGCCGCGAGCGTGGTGCCGTCCGCCGGGTCGATCAGCAGGAACGAACCGGTGCGGCGGGAGTCCGCGTACGCGTCGAGCGCGAGCGGCTCGGCGGTGCGGACCACGACCCGGCCGATGTCGTTGGCGACCAGCTGCCCGGGGTCCGGGTGCTGGGAGAGGTCGTCCAGGGTCAGCCGCGAGGGGATGTCCTTGACGATCGCCTTGACCGTACGGGTGGTGTGCTTGAGCAGGACCCGCTGGCCGACCGCGAGCGGCTGGTCCGCCACGTGGCAGACCGTCGCCTCGACGTCCTGGCTGGTGGCCGGGGCGTCACCGCTCGGGGCGAGCAGGTCGCCGCGCGAGACGTCGATGTCGTCCGCGAGCCGGATCGTCACCGACTGCGGCGCCCACGCGATGTCGACGGACTCGCCGAGCGCGTCGATCGCCGCGATCGTGGAGGTCTTCCCGGACGGCAGTACGGTGACCGCCTCGCCGACCCGGAAGGCACCGGCGGCGATCTGGCCGGCGTAGCCCCGGTAGTCGGGGTGCTCGGCGGTCTGCGGCCGGATCACGTACTGCACGGGGAACCGGGCGTGGCAGGCCGTCAGGTCGTGGCTGACCGGGACGGTCTCCAGGTGCTCCAGGACCGTCGGACCGCCGTACCAGTCCATGTTCGCCGACGGCTCCACGACGTTGTCGCCGGTGAGCGCCGAGATCGGGATCGCGGTGATCTCCGGGACGCCCAGCTCGGAGGCGTACGTGGTGAACTCCTCGGCTATGGCGGCGAAGACGGGCTCGGCGTAGTCGACCAGGTCCATCTTGTTGACGGCGAGGACCACGTGCGGGACGCGGAGCAGGGCGGCGACGGCGGCGTGCCGGCGGGTCTGCTCCACGACGCCGTTGCGGGCGTCGACCAGGACCACGGCCAGCTCGGCGGTGGAGGCGCCGGTGACCATGTTCCGGGTGTACTGCACGTGCCCGGGGGTGTCGGCGAGGATGAACCGGCGGCGGGCGGTGGCGAAGTAGCGGTAGGCCACGTCGATGGTGATGCCCTGCTCCCGCTCGGCCCGCAGGCCGTCGGTGAGCAGCGCCAGGTCCGGCGCCTCCTGGCCACGGGAGCGCGAGGCGTGCTCCACGGCTTCCAGCTGGTCGGCGAGGACCGACTTGGAGTCGTGCAACAGCCGTCCCACCAGGGTGGACTTGCCGTCGTCGACGGAACCGGCGGTCGCGAAGCGCAGCAGGGTGGTGGCCGTCGTCAGGTCGGCCGGCTGCTCGGTGGACGTGCTCATTAGAAGTACCCTTCGCGCTTGCGGTCTTCCATCGCGGCTTCGGAGAGTTTGTCGTCGGCCCGGGTGGCGCCCCGTTCGGTGAGCCGGGAGGCGGCGATCT
>NZ_LGEG01000115.1 GCF_001280125.1 Streptomyces sp. NRRL F-6492 | reverse complement strand
CAACGGCGGCAACCGGGCCCACGGCCGTACCGGCTACAAGGCGTCGATCGACTTCGTGAAGGCGAAGCTGGACGCGGCCGGATACACCACCAGCCTCCAGACGTTCACCTCCGGCGGCGCCACCGGCTACAACCTGATAGCCGACTGGCCCGGCGGCGACCCGAACCAGGTGCTGTTCGCCGGCTCGCACCTGGACTCGGTGACCTCGGGCGCCGGCATCAACGACAACGGCTCCGGCTCCGCCGCGATCCTGGAGACCGCCCTCGCCGTCTCCCGCACCGGCTACCAGCCCTCCAAGCACCTGCGGTTCGCCTGGTGGGGCGCCGAGGAGCTGGGCCTCGTCGGCTCGAAGTACTACGTCAACAACCTTCCGGCGACCGAGCGTTCGAAGATCAAGGGCTACCTGAACTTCGACATGATCGGCTCGCCGAACCCGGGCTACTTCGTCTACGACGACGACCCGACGATCGAGCAGACCTTCAAGAGCTACTTCGCGGGCCTCGGCGTCCCGACCGAGATCGAGACCGAGGGCGACGGCCGCTCCGACCACGCCCCGTTCAAGAGCGCGGGCGTCCCCGTCGGCGGCCTCTTCACCGGCGCGAGC
>NZ_LGEG01000114.1 GCF_001280125.1 Streptomyces sp. NRRL F-6492 | reverse complement strand
CGGCAAGGTCTTCGAGAACACCGCCGACGTCGCCGTCCCGGACAACGGCGCCGCCGTCACCTCGACGGTCGACGTCACCGGCGTCACCGGCAACGCCCCGGCCTCGCTCGAGGTCGGCGTGGACGTCGTCCACACCTACCGCGGCGACCTGGTCGTGGACCTGGTGGCCCCCGACGGCACCGCGTACCGGCTGAAGGACCGCAGCGGTACGGACTCCGCGGACGACGTCCGGACCACCTACACCGTCGACGCCTCCGGCGAGACGGCCGACGGCACCTGGAAGCTGCGGGTCCAGGACGTCTCCGCCCAGGACACCGGACACGTCGACGCCTTCCGGCTGACCTTCTGACCGGTCCGGCCCGCGGGACGACGGCCCACGGGCCGCTGCGGACGCCCGGCCCGTACCGCCCCCGGGCGAGAAACCACAGGGTGGTGAACGGCCGCCGAAATAAATAGGTGTCCGTACATGCGGGCACCCGGATAGCCCCCCGGTGGCCGCGTTCGTAGGTTTCCGCTCACCGGTCGGCCACCCGCCACCCCCGGCGGCCGGCCGCACCACGAGGGGCCACGGGCGCATCGGCCCACCGCCCCTCGTACGCACCACGACCGCCCCCACCCCCCACACACCCAAGGAACGGGCGGTACCGGAAAAGCAGGAGTCGAGCCCGTGGGCGCCCTCGTGCGCCCGTGCGCCGGAACTCCCGTGTTCACCCCCCTCCCGTGACGGCAGACCCTTTGCCCGATCGGACGCGAAAGGAAACGAAGTGCACGGTTTTACCCCCCTCCGCATATCCGTCGCGGTCGTGGCGGCCGCCGCGGTGATGAGCACCGGCATCGCCTTCGCCGGCGGATCCTCCGACACGGCCCGCCCCTCCGACGCCGGCCGGGTCGCCGCCCCCGCGACCGCCGCCCCCACCGCCGCCACCGAGCTCGTCCAGGGCTTCATCGTCGGGTACAAGCCCCGGGCCGCGGAGGCGAAGTCGAACACGGCGGCGGAGAAGGACGCCGAGGCCAAGGCCGGCAAGGCCGGCGAGCCGGTCTCCTTCGAACGCCGCCTGGGCACGGGCGCGGCGCTGGTCGAACTGCCCGAGGCCGACGAGGTCCGGGACGCGCAGAAGGTCGCGGCGGCCTTCCTGGCCGACCCGGACGTCGCCTACGTCGTCCCCGACCGCCGGGTGTACGCCACCGCGGTCGACCCCGCCGAGTACAAGGCCCAGTGGGACCTGTACGAGACCACCGCCGGCATGAACGTTCCTTCGGCCTGGAAGCAGGCCACCGGCAAGGGCGTCACCGTCGCGGTCCTCGACACCGGCATCACCGAGCACACCGAGCTGAGCTCCAAGGTGCTGCCCGGCTACGACTTCATCTCCGACACCTGGACGGCCAACGACGGCGGAGGCCGCGACAACGACCCCTCCGACGCCGGGGACTGGCTGAAGAAGGGCGAGTGCGGCAAGGACAAGAACGGCAACCCCGTTCCGTCCGGCGACAGGAACAGCTCCTGGCACGGCACCCACGTCGCCGGCACGATCGCGGCCGCGGCCAACGGGTCCGGCACGGTCGGCGTGGCCCACGGGGCGAACATCCTGCCGGTCCGCGTCCTGGGCAGGTGCGGCGGAACGACCTCCGACATCATCGACGCCGTCACCTGGGCGTCGGGCGGAACCGTGACCGGCGTGCCCGCCAACAAGAACCCCGCCGCGGTCGTCAACATGAGCCTGGGCGGCAAGTTCACCTGCGACCAGGCCTACAACGCCGCCCTCAAGGCCGCCAGGGACCGGGGCACCACCGTCGTCGTGTCCGCCGGCAACGACAACACGGACGCCGCCGCCTACAGCCCGGCCGGCTGCGCCGACGTCGTCACCGTCGCCGCCTCCGACCGCGAGGGCAACCGCGCCGCCTACTCCAACTACGGCAAGGTCGTCGACGTCACCGCCCCCGGCGGCGAGACCTCCCCGCGTACCGCGGACGGCATCCTGTCCACGCTCAACAAGGGGACCAAGTCCCCTGGCGACGAGAGCTACGCCTCCTACCAGGGCACCAGCATGGCCGCCCCGCACATCGCGGGCCTGGCCGCGCTGCTGAAGCAGAAGAACCCCTCCCTCACCCCCGCCCAGGTCGAGCAGACGATCAAGAGCAACACCCTCGCGCTGCCCGGGACCTGCTCCGGCGGCTGCGGCGCCGGCCTCTCCGACGCGACCAAGACCCTGAACGCCGTCACCGGCGGCTGAGTCCGGCCCCGACACCGACCGTTCTTCCTTCCCCGACGACGGACGGCCCCGGCGGCTCCCCTCCGCCGGGGCCGTCCGGCATGCCCGCCGGCGGAGAACGGCCGACCTTCGACACGTGCCCCGAACAGGGCGGAAGGCGATTTCATGAAGCTCAGTCGTCTCGGCATCGCGGCAGGGACCTGCGCCTTACTGGTGGCCTGCGGTTACCGGCTGCTCCCGCTGACGAAGCCGACGGAGGACCCCATCGTCATCGGCACGGCGAACAGCCTCACCCACCTGGATCCCGCAGGAGGGTACGACAGCGGGTCCTGGGCGCTGTACAGCAACATCTACCAAGGCCTGCTCACGTTCGACCCCGGAGCGGCCGCCCCCCGGCTCGACGCGGCCGCGTCGTGCGCCTTCACCCGTTCCCTGACCACCTACCGCTGCACGGTGCGCGACGGCCTCAGGTTCTCCAACGGGCATCCGCTCACCGCCGCGGCCGTGAAGCACTCCTTCGAGCGCGTCCTCGCCATCCGGGACCCGCTCGGGCCGTCGCCGCTGTTCGCGAACCTCCGCTCCGTGGAGGCGAGCGGTTCCTCCGTGACGTTCCACCTGGCGGCGGCGGACGCCACCTGGCCCTCCAAGATCGCCACGCCCGCGGGTTCCATCGTCGATCCGGCCGAGTTCCCCCGCTCCGCGCTCCGGACGCGGCAGAGCGGGGCGGGCTCGGGCCCCTACGTCGTCTCCTCCTACCGGGAGGGCGTGCGGGTGGGCCTCGTCCCGAACGCCGCGTACAAGGGGGCCGTGGCCAGGAAGGGCAAGCCGGTCGAGGTCCGCTACTACAAGACGTCCCAGGACGTGGAGCGGGCGTGGAACGCGAGGAGGATCGACGTCGCCTTCTCCGGGCTCACCGCCGCGACGCTGGCGACCGTCGAGAACGGAAAGGATCCGGAGGTGCGCCTCTTCACCGGAGAAAGCACGGTGGGGCGCTATCTCGTCCTCAACACGCGCCCGTCGCACCGGCCTCTGGCGGACGTCGCGGCCCGCAGGGCCGTCGCCGCCCTCGTCAACCGGGGGCGCCTGGCGAACACGGTGTTCAAGGACACCGTGTCGCCGCTGTACTCACTCGTCCCCCGGGGCGTCACGGGACACGGCACCGACTTCTACGACGTGTATCCCGAATCGGATCCGGAGTGGGCGGCGCGGCACCTGCGCGCCGCCGGCCTCTCCTCGCCCGTACGCATCAAGCTGGGCCACCAGGTCGGCACCGCCGCCGTCGAGGCACACGAATTGAAGGAACAACTGGAAAGGAAGGGACTGTTCGAGGTCGAGCTGATCGAGGAAGGCGACTGGGTCACGTACCAGGAGCGGTACAAGAAAGGCGAATTCGACGCCTACATCCTGCAGTGGAACCCCGACTTCCCCGACCCGGACACCTTCGTCCAACCGCTCGTGGGAAGCGGCAACACCCTTTACAACGGCTATTCCTCGGCCGAGATCGACAGCTCGATCAAGGCCACGCAGCAGTTCGCCGACCGCGCCAGGACCGTCCCGCAGCTCCGGAGGATCCAGCGGGTGATCGCCGAGGACGTGCCCCTGGTGCCCCTCTGGCAGAAGAAGAGTTACGTGGCGACCCGCCCCTCCATCGCCGGCGGTCATTACCTCGTCGCCGACAGCAGCGGCGTATGGCGCCTGTGGGAACTGCGCCGGCAGGAGCCGGAAGGATAGGGGCGGGGCGGACGAGGGCCGGGACCTCACCACCGGCGCGGCCCCCGTGACGGCTCCCCCGGCCTGTCCGGAGCCGCCCCGACGGTGCGTCCGGGCCCAGGTGACCGCGAGGGGATGTCCCGGCGGCGTCAGCCCCGCTGCCGGGGCATCCGTACGGAGAACTCGTTGCCGTCGGGATCGAGCAGCATCACCCGGCCGTCGTCGCCCTCACCGGTGCCGCCGCCGATGCCCGTGCCGCCGTCACCGTCGGCGCGCGTGGCGCCGAGTGAGATCAGGCGGTCCAGCTCCGCCTCCCGGTCGGCGCCGGCGGGGAGCGACAGCTCGAAGTACAGCCGGTTCGCGCCCGTCTTCGGCGCCACCGGAGGACCGCCCCATGTGATCTTCGTACCGCCGTCGGGCGATTGGATCGCGGTCTCCTGGTCCTGGTCCCAGACCAGCGGCCACCCCAGCGCCTCGCTCCAGAAGTAGCCGACCGCCTGGGTGCCGTCGCAGGCCAGCGCCCCGATGGAACCGGTGTCGGCGAGGAACTTGTTGCCCGGCTCGATGACGCAGAACTCGTTGCCGTCCGGATCGGCGAGCACCACGTGTTCGTCCTCCGGGAGCTGGCCCACGTCGATGTGCTCCCCGCCGGACTCCAGCGCCCTGGCCACCGTCTGCCGCTGCTGCTCCGGGGAGGCGCTCGTCAGGTCGAAGTGGGCCCGGTTCCGGCCGGTCCTCGGCTCCCGGTCCGGCAGGAAACGGATGCGGAACCCGGTGGCGTCGGGAGGCAGGATCGCGACGCCGTCGTCCGGGCCGACGGCCGGTTCCCAGCCCAGGAGGCCGGACCAGAACCGCGCCAGATCAGACGGCTGGGTCGTACGGAAGCAGATCGCGAACAGTCGGCTGGTCATGTCCCTTGTTTCTCCGGTCCATCGGCGGCCTTCACGGCGCACCGCCTTCCCCGCGGGCGCAGCCTAGGGCGACCGTGCGGAACCCGCATCCGAGTTTCCGTCGCGCGGGCGACCGCTGGAGCCACCGGAGAACCCCATGGCAGCCGAGCCCACTTGTCCGCCCCGCACACGCCTGGAAGTGGTGCACACGGGACGCCGCGTCAGGCGACCGGGTCGAAGACCCGTGAGGACGGCGTGTACGTGCCGTCCAGGACGAACTTGAGGTAGCGGCCGGCATTGCGCAGGTACTCGTTCGTGCTGAGCGCGGCGGCCTCCACCGCCGCGCGGGCCGGCCGGGCGGTCTCGGTGTCGATGAACGTGAGGGCGTTGATCGCCTGGAGGCGTACGAACGGATCGGCGTGCTCGTCCAGGGTGCGGGCGAGGAAGGCGACCGCCTCGTCCGTGCGGTGGCCGAGGTGGGCCAGGCTCTCGGCCGCGCCGATCCGGACCTGGGGCGAGGGATCGTGCCGCAGCGTCCTTGCCAGGCGGCCGGCGGCCGGGGCCGCCCGGCGGTCCAGGATCAGCAGGCCCTGCGCTCCCCAGTGGCGGACGACCTCGTTGCGGTCGTCCAGCGCGCGGACGAGGGCGGGCAGGTGGCGGGGGTCGCGCTCGATCGCGCGGCCGGCCAGGTCCAGGACCCGGCGCAGGGGGTAGGCGCCGGGCTTCCGGCTGGCCTCCCATCCTTCGAGCGGGCTGCCCTCCGGGATGAACCCGTTGTCGTTGACCCGCAGGATGTGCTCGTCCAGCGCCCGGCTCAGCCGGCGCAGGGTACCGGCGTGCCGGGGGTCGCCGGCCAGGTTCCTCACCTGGTCGGGGTCGGCGCGCAGGTCGTACAGCTCCTCGTGGGGCTTGGGGCGCCAGAAGCGTTCCCGGGTGGTGTCCAGCCGGCCCGCGAGGTGCTCGCGTTCCCAGGACTGGTAGCCCTTGGCCAGCCAGGCGAACGCCTGGTGCTGTCCCCAGGGCCGGTGCGGCGCGTAGTTGCGCAGGTAGCGGTAGCGGGTGTCGCGCGCGGTGCGCACCATGTCGTAGCGCTCGTCCATCCGGTCCCGGCCGCCGAAGGCGTAGGGCGCGGGGCGGGGCCTGCGGACGCCGAGGAAGGGCCGGCCCTGGACGTGGTCGGGGATCTCCACCCCGGCCAGGGCCAGGACGGTGGGCCCGTAGTCCACCGAGGTCACGGCGCCCTCCTCCACCGAGCCGGCCGGCCGCGGGGCCAGATGGGCCCACTTCTCGGGGATGCGCACGATCAGGGCCGTGCGCATCCCCTCGTCGTAGCAGTGGCGCTTGCTGCGGGGCAGTACGCCGCCGTTGTCCGAGTAGAAGAAGACGACGGTGTCCTCGGCCAGTCCGGCCGTCTCCAGTTCGGCGAGCCGTGCGGCGATCCGCCCGTCCAGGGCCTCCATCGCGTCGTAGTAGTGGGCGAGGTCGGCGCGGATCTCCGGGGTGTCGGGAAGGTAGGCCGGCAGCCGGACCTCGGACGGCCGGGTGCGGCCGTCCCGCGCCGTGAACAGGCTGGACTCGTGGGTGGTCATGTCGTTGATCACCGCGAAGAACGGCGCCCCGGCCGGACGGTCGCGCCAGTGGGCCGTGGCGCTGGACTCGTCCCAGGTGGCGCCCATGTCGACGACGGTGTTGTAGTCGGTCTTGCTGTTGTTCGTGCAGTGGTAGCCGGCCCGGCGCAGGTACTCGGGGAAGCCGCGCAGGAAGTCCGGCACCCTGCCCAGCGCCCGCATGTGCTCGGCCGGGCCCGCGCTCTGCGGGTGGACGCCGCTGAGCAGCGCGAAGCGCGAGGGGGCGCAGACCGGGGCGCTGGAGTAGGAGTGCTCGTAGCGGATGCCCTCGCGGGCCAGCCGGTCCAGCGTGGGGGTGCGGGCGGTCCGGTCGCCGTAGGAGCCGAGGAACGGGTAGTGGTCCTCGGCCACCAGCCACAGGATGTTGGGCCGGTCCGCGGGCGGACGCGGGACCCGGGCGGGCGCCTCCTCCCGGACCGGAGCGGCGGTGGCGGTGGCGGTGGCGGTGGGTACGGCCAGGGCGGCCGAGGCGGCGGCGGTTCCGGCGAGGGCGGCGAAACCGCGCCGGGACAGCCCCGCGGGGCGCGGTGTACCGGAGGGTTGCTGACCGGGCAGCGGCGAGGACGAGGGCATGACGAAGCTCCAGGGGACGGGACGGAGCCGGATCGGGGTCCGGCGAGAGGTGAGGGGTGAGAGGTCAGTTCGTCCGGGAGCGACACAGAGCGCTCGACTGCCGCACCAGATCGACGTGCAGGCGCGCGACGAGCAGCGGCCGGGCGTACGGGGCGGCGGGGGTCATGATCACCATCATGAGAACGCGGTACGGGAGCGGTCAACGGCCGTCCGAGAGGTGGACGTCCCCGCTCATGCCGCCGGGAAAGGACCGGGCGTCACCCGAGTGCCCGGACAGGAGGCGCCCGTTCCGCCGGAGACCTAGCCTCGCCCCCATGCGCACGACACGCACCGTCGGCCTCGCCGGCGCCCGCCGGACCATCGGCGCGGGCATCGCCGAGGCGACCCGCACCTCCTCTCCCGGCGGCATCGTCGTCGCGGACGCGGGCGGGAACCTCCTGGCACACGTCCGGATGGACGGGGCGCAGCTCGGCGGCGTCGAGCACTGCGTCGACAAGGCGCGCGCCGTCGTCCCGTGCCGCCCGGCCGGCGGCGGTTCGCGCGAGCAGGACACCGCCGTGGCCGAGGCGGCGGCCACGGCCCTGTGAACCCGCCGTCTGCGGGTACGAGCAGGCCGAAGGCATCCGGAGACATCCGGTGTCCCGGAAGACCGGGCACCGGCACGGGAAGGGCGTGACGACATGGCGGGACCGATCCTCATCACCGGCGCGGGCAGCGGCTTCGGCAAGGAGGTCGCGCTGCGGCTCGCCGGGGCCGGACACGAGGTGATCGCGGGCGTGGAGATCATCGCCCAGGTCGGCGCGCTCCGCGCCGGGGCCCGGGAGCGGGGCGTCGAGCTGCGGGTCGAGAAGCTGGACGTCACCGACCCCGGCGACCGCGAGAACGCCTGGACCTGGGACGTCGAGGTCCTCCTCAACAACGCCGGCGTCTCCGAGGGCGGCGCCACCGCCGACATCCCCGAGGAACGGCTCCGGCGCCAGTTCGAGGTGAACGTCTTCGGCCCCGTCCTGCTCACCCAGGGCATCGCGAGGAGGATGGCGGCCCGCCGCAGCGGCCGGATCGTCTTCATGTCCTCGGTCGCCGGGCTCACCGTCGACCCGTTCACCGGCGCCTACGCGGGCTCCAAGCACGCCGTCGAGGCGTTCGCCGACGCCCTCGACCAGGAACTCGCCGAGTTCGGGATCACCGTGGCCACGATCAACCCCGGCCCGTTCCTCACCGGCTTCAACGACACCATGTTCGAGACGTGGAAGGAGTGGCGCGACGATCCCGCCGACCGCCTCTTCGACTACGCGGAACTGGCCTTCCCCCACGAGCAGTACGACCCCGAGCCGGTCTACGAACGGACCGTCGAGGTCCTCCTCGGCGAGGACCGCCGCTACCGGCACCTGCTGCCCGCCGCCATGGAACCGCAGGCCCGCGAGCAGATCGACGCCCAGTGGGACCGGCGGCTCAACGACGGCCACCGCCCCGAACTCGTACAGAAGGCCTACGACACCGCACCGGGCACACCGGCCGAGTCCTGACCGGCCCCGGCCGCCGCCTCGACCTGCCGGGCCCCGGCGCAGGCGCGGCCCCGTCTCCCCGACCCGCGTCGTGCGGCCTCCGGGCCGGGGACGCCCGGACACCGTTCGTCCGTCGGTTCTGGCCGCCGCTGCCGGGCGGCTCCGTGCGAGGGGGCACCGCAGCCGTTGGGCAGGTTGCCCCCTCCGCCGGGGCACCGCAGCGGTTGGGCAGGTTGCCCCCTCCGCCTCAGAATGGGCGCATGGCTCCTCTTCCCCTCGTCCCGCGCCCGCTGAACGCCGACGAGCGCGCGGTACTCGAACACATCCTGTCGACGGAGTTCACCGGCGCGCCGCAACTGCGGAGCCAGCTGGACCGCACCGAGGTGATCGCCGTCTGGGGGCCCGGCTCCGTGAGCGTCGACCTGCGGGTCCGGGAACCTTGCGAGCATGCGGCGCTGCCGGAAGCGCTCGTGCCCGTGGACGCACCCGTCCACGACCCGTCGGGCGCCTACGTCGGCGAGGTCCTCGTGTGGACGGACCGGGGAGCCACGCTCGCAGCCCTGGAGTTCGCCTGGATCACCGACGAGATGCCCACCTCCCTTCCAGCCGTCATGGACGGTCGGCTCGGCCGGCCAGTGCGACGGACTGGCCCCACCCTGAGCGCCCGTGGCCCTGCGGCAGACGAGATCGCCACGTGAGGCACCCTCTTGGAACGCTTGACACGATGAGGTGGATCGGCCCTGGTGCCCTGTTCGACTGCCGGGTCGGACGTCGTCCAGGCCATGGGGCTTCGCCGTGCACCGTGCCGGATGACGTGATGAAGACACCTGCGGGAATGGGGCGGGACCGGCGTCCGGCAGCGGCCGCACGAGGCGCTGCCGGCCGAGCCGACCGCCGCCGCCGCCCGGCTCGACCGACCGAGGGGCGGTCGCCGACCATCCTCCGGTGGCCGACGAGCTCCACCGGATCACGGCGCCCACGCTCGTCCTGGTCGGCGCCGAGGACGTCTCCACGCCCCCGTCCGACGCTTCCGGCCACCGCTACACGGCTGGTCCGATGCGACGGACGTCCTTCGAGAACTGGCCCTGTTCGGTCGCCCGGACGACCGACCTGCTGGGCGACTGGTGGACCCCTCTCGTGCTGCGCGAGGCGTTCTACGGAACCCGGCGTTTCGAGGACTTCCAGAGCGAGCTCGGCATCGCCCGCGCCACGCACGGGGAGATCCCCACGCCTGGGCGGGAGTTCGGTCACCGCCCTTCGCGGCGGCCGAACCTGTACGTGGGAGACCGCCCGGGAATTCCGGTCCCGACGGCTTCGGATCGGGACCGGCTACGCGTCGCGGCGCAGGACGCCGGAGAGGGCGATCCGTGAGGAGACCCCGAGCTTGCGGTAGACGCGGGAGATGTGGGTCTCCACGGTGCGCGGGCTGAGGAAGAGCCGTTCGGCGATCTCGCGGCTGCGCAGACCCTCCGCCGCCAGGCCGGCGATCTCGCGTTCGCGGTCGCTGAGCAGATCGCGCGGGTCCGCGGCGCGGCCGTCGGCGGAGAGTTCGGTACGGAGGTGGGCCACGCGTTCCCGGACGAGCCGTGCGGTACGGGCGACGGCGACGGCGTCGGCGATGTCGAGGTGGCGGAGGGCGGTGTCCGGGCCGTGGGCCTCGTGGAAGGCGCGGGCACCGAGCATGAGCGTCCAGGCGTACTCCAGGAGCATGCCGGCCGACCGGAAGGCCTCCGCCGCGGGTTCGAACAGTCCGGCGGCGACGTCGTGCGCGCCGTCGGCCATGTGCAGCTGGGCACGGGAACGGCGCGCGTACGCCCCCTGGACCGCCAGCCCCAGCCGCTCCGCCTCGACCTCGGCGGTACGGGCCAGGCGGTGCGCCTCCGCCCTGTCGCCGGCCTCCAGCGTGGCCGTGACCAGCAGGGAGAGCAGCAAGGGACGGGAGAAGGGCCGGACCTGTGGCAACCGGTGGCTGCCGATGGTGTCCAGCAGCGCGCGTCGGCACCCGTCGGCGTCACCGGCGAGCAGCCGGGCATGGGCGAGGAGGCCCGTCGCCGAAGCGGTCCACCAGCTGTGGCCGGGCGGGGCCGTGTCGGCGATCCCCTCGACGAGGGCGACCGCCTCGGCGGCGGACGCCCGGCCGTGGGACCAGACGTGCCCCGTCGCGCGTATCGCCTGCGCGAGGGTCACGGCAGGCCGCACGCCGAGGGAGTGGGCCAGGGCCTCGGCTTGGAGGGCGTGCTGCCGGGAGGCGTCCAGGTGGCCGGTCCAGTGCTCGGCGATGGCCAGTCCGAGCAGCCGGTGGAGCTGGATGGGCCGCTGGAGGCCGGTGTCATGGGTGGCCGGCCCCCGGCTGAGATGGCGGACGGCGTCGGTGAACCGCTCGAGGTAGAGTTCGGCGCTGCCCAGCAGGGCGAGGGTCTCCGGGGTGCGGCCGGCGAGGGGGTCCGGCAGGGCGTCAACGAGCCGGACGCAGCGGGCGACCTCTCCGGAGGCCTCCCGGAGGTCTCCGGCGTGAGCGGCGCAGAGGGCGTTGAGGACCCCCAGCACGGTGCGGTCCGTCGCATCCGTGTCGCCGGTCGCGCCCGGGATCCGTACGGCTTCCGCCAGCAGGTCGCGGGCCTGCTCGTGCGAGCCGTGCAGGACGTGCACCAGTCCGTATTCGATGATCAGCTCTGCGACTTCGGGCGGCAGTGGGTCGGGCAGGGGCCTGGGCAGCAGGGCGAGGGCCGCGCCCACGATGGCGGTCGCCTCCGCGTAGCGGCCGAGCTGGCGTTCGGCGTCGGCGCAGACGGCGTGGGCCCGCAGCAGGTGCCGCTCGTCGAGAGGAGCGGGACGGCGCCCCAGCAGTTCGTGCGCGCGGGTGCGGGCCTCGTCCACGCTTCCCGAGGCGATCAGGGCGTGGCAGAGGGCGAGTTCCGCTTCCGTACGGTCGGCGGCGTCGGCCTCCCCGTCGGGCAGGGCCTCCAGGGCGAGGCGGAGCCAGTGGGTCGCGGTCGCGGGATCCCGCGCGGTGATCTCGGCGGCGGCCTGGACGAGGGTGCGCGCGGCGAGTGCAGCGTCGGCGCCGAGCAGCCGCTCGGCGTGCCGGGCCCGTTCGCGGACCCGGCCGCTCCGGCCGGCGACGAGGTCCAGGGCACGGCGGTGGGCACGCAGCCGGAAGGACACCCCTGCCACCTCGTACGCGACGTGGCCTACGGCGGGGTTGCGGAAGGCCAGGCCGCCCCTTCCGTCGGCCGCGCGCACCAGGCCCGCCCACTCCAGTTCGGTGAACGCGTCGAGGGTGCGGTCCATGCCCAGTCCGCTGATCCGGGCGACGTCCTCGGGCCGGAACGGGCTGCCGGCCACGGCCGCCGCCGACGCGGTGAGCGCCGCCGGCACGGACAGCGCGTCGAGTTCCGCGATCAGCGGTTTCGCCTCGCGCAGCAGTCCGGCGATGTCTTTGCCCGGCCGGTCGGTTCCGTGCTCGGGACGCCAGCCCGCAGCCGCGAGCAGGCGTACGTAACGGGGGTTGCCCTCGGCCACGGCACACAAGTCGGCCGCGATCCGGAGGAGTCCGGTCCGGGCCCGTGGGTCCGTTTCTGCGTGGCCGGGCCAATCCGCGAGCAGCGCGGCCACGGCGCCGGGGTCGAGCGGCCCCGGTTCGACGCGCGTCACCGTGCCGGCCCGTGCCCCGTCCTCCAGCGCCCCCCTCAGCTCGGGCGCCGTCCGCCGGGGGCGGTGGGCGAGAGCGAGCAGGAACGGACCGGGCACCGCGGACCGCACCAGCCGCACGAGCAGTGCGGCCGAGTCCGGGTCGCACCAGTGAACGTCGTCCAGGACCACCACGTGCCCCGCCATCCACTGGGCGGGCCCGTCACGAACCACGTCGAACCGCCGTGCGTCCCGGCCGCCGGCGGCCGGCCCCGCAGCCCAGGCGTCACGGAACACCCGCCACGGGGTGGTGTCGCCGCGCACGGCGTGGGCGCGGGCCACCGGGACGCCCTGCCGCGCGGCCAGCGCTGCGAGTGCCCTGGTCAGGCGGGTCTTCCCGATGCCCGGCTCTCCACAGATCTCCACGACCAGACCCCGGCCGTGCCGCAGCGCCGTCACGGCCCCCGCCAGCGCGGTGAGTTCGGCCTCCCGTCCGGGAGGGTGCTCGCCGGCAGCCGGTTCGGGCACTGCGGACATGAGCGTCGTTCTCCCTCTGCGCAGAGCGTGGACAGAGCAACCATACAGACGCGGACGGGGGCCTCGAACTTCGGTTTCTGAAGCGGGGCGCCTGTGCGAGTACCGAATCCAACGTTCTTGATGGGCAGGGGAGTTCGTTCAGTCGGGTATGCCCCAGGTGAAGCGGTGCGCGTGGATGCCGAAGTACGGGAAGGACTCCACGGCGCTCACCCCGGGGACGGTGCGAACGCGGTCGTTGATGATCGCGGACAGTTCCTCCATGGTGCGGCACACGACCTCCGCGAACAGGTCGCGGGAGCCGGCCGTGGACACCAGGTAGACCACGCTGTCGATGCGCTCCAGCTCGTCGATGACCTCCGGGAGCCTGCCGTCGACGTTGACGGCGAGTAGCGCCATCACGGGCAGCCCCAGCTTCATGGGGTCGGTGACCGCCGCGAACTCCAGCAGGCCGCGGTCGGTCAGGCGCTGCACCCGGGCGCGCACGGCCGGAGCGGACAGCCCCACCTCCCGGCCCAGTTCGGTGTACGAGGCGCGTCCGTCCTGCTGGAGCCTTCGGACCAGGGTCTTGTCGACCGCGTCCAGTTCGATACGGGCCGCCACGTGATCCTCTTTCCTTCCGAGGGATGCCGGACGAGACCGTAGCAACCCGGCCGGGCGGGCAGGGCCGACCGTCCTGATGGAGCGCGTCTCGGGAGGGGACCGCGAGCGGCCGTTCGGCGTCTTCCGCACCCCTGTCGTACAAGCCCTGCGCCGGCCCCGGCCCGAGTCGCCGCTGCTCCTCACGTGCTCCGTGCGTCCCCGGCAGGGGCCGCCCCCGCCGACGGCGTGCCTCGCCGATCCGGACGACGCCTTCCGGCTCGACCAGCACGAGATCCCACGGCCGAAATCCTGGCGCACAGTGGGCACCTGACCTCGGTGAATCCAAGATCCCCGTGAGGGTCGGGCTAGGACTCCGGGGTCCAGGGTTCGTCGAGGACGGCCAGGGAAGGGGGGTGCACCAGGGCGCCGGGGAGCCGGGGGTGGGGACCGAGGACGCCCTTCGCCGTCAGCCGGGCGAGGACCGGCTCCGGGGGGTACGGGACGCGGTCGCGCAGCCAGCCGGCGGAGACGGCGGGCGAGGAGCGCAGGTGGGTGAGGACGGCCGCGGCGGCCGGGTCGTCGGTGAGGTGTCCGGCGGCCTCGGTGAGGAGGGTGCTGTAGCGGGTGATGGTGGTGGTGCGGTGCCGGGCGGTCTCGGTGACGGCGCGGGCGAAGAGGGAGCCCCACTCCGTCCACCGTCCTTCGGCGGCGGCGACGAGGGCCTCGTCGTGGGGGCGGCGGTGGGCGTGGACCCAGCCGTCCAGGTCCAGCAGCAGCCCGGGCAGCAGCCGGGCCGCCAGCAGGTCGCACTGGGCGAGGAGGCGCGCCGTCCGGCCGTTGCCGTCGGCGAAGGGGTGGACGGTCAGCAGCCGGGCTGCGGAGAGGGCGGCCGCGTCCAGGGCGGGGGCGGTGGTGCGCACGGCCCAGCGGTACCAGCGTTCCACGTGGCCTCGGAGTTCCCTGCCGGGTGCCACCTCGATGGCGAAGACCTGGCCGTCGGCCCAGGTGATCCTGGCCGTGGACCGGCGCAGGCCGCCGGGGCCGGGGATGCTGGGGTCGCCGGCGACGATCAGCGTGTGCAGCTCGCTCAGGGCGTCCGGGGTGAAGCAGGGCCTGCGGCCCGGCCGTTCCGCGATCTCGGCGCGGGTGGAGGCGGCGGCCAGCAGCCCGGCCTCGGCCCGCCGTTCGGCGACGGCGGCGATCCGGGCGGTCACCGGCCCGTCGGGGGTGCCGGCCAGATGACGGCTGTGCACGGCCGTGCGGAACCGGGCCCGGTGGAAGAGGTCCGGGTTGCCCAGGTGCCGCCCGGCGGCGTCGGAGAGTTCGGCCAGCGCGGCGGCGGCCTCGTCCCGCTCCGCCGGGGGGATCGCCTCCGCGTCCAGCGGCGGTACGACGGGGGCGACCCGTCGTACCGCCGTGCCCGAGGGGCGTGGGGACTTCAGCACCACCGGCTGGTGACCTTGCCCGTCGGCCGCACCACGTTGACGTACTCGGTGGTGACGTAGCCGAAGATGTTCGACGAGGTGACGGAGTACGTGAACGTCTGGTACTCGACGAACAGCGTCCACGACTGCCCCAGCTGGAGGGTGACGTCGACGGAGTACGACTCCTCGAACACCGTGTTGACCTGGGCACCCAGCGTGGCGGACAGGACCTGTGCCGCGTTGGCGGAGATGTTGGCACTGGTCTCGTAGGACCACTGGTACTTCACGGTCCTGTTGACCCGTACAGGCATGGAGTCGGCGTTGCGGTGGCAGTCGGTCGGTCTCTCGAACTTGGCGCCGGCCTGGATCGGGCCCGCGCCGCTGGCCGGCGCGCCGCTGCCCCAGCCCCACGACATGGGCGGCATCGCCGGGTCCATCGGGGTGGGCGGCCGGGTGGCGGTGCCGTCGACGACGACCCGGGGCAGCGTGCCGTCCACCGGCTGGCCGACGACGCCGTTGAACATGTCGATGTCGCCCCACGAACCGCCGGTGCCGCCGCCGTCCCCTCCGCCGCCCCAGCCTCCGTCACCGGGATCACCGCCGGGAAAACCGCCCGGGTTGTCGTCCGGCCAGGGGTCCTCCTCGTCTTCGTGGTCGCAGCTGGTCTGGTTGTCCTCGCAGGCGTAGGCGGTGTACGAGGCGGTCACCGCCGGTACGGCGGTGAGCACGGTCGCGCCGAGGGTGGCGGCGACCATCATCTGGCGGAGCTTCACGGGTCCTCCGGTCTGGAGCGGTTCGGGTGGCGGCCTGAATTCTGTCCGGCCGGCGGACCCGGCCACGTCCGTGGAAATACGTAAGGCGGTACGCAAACCGAGGCCGGAGCACCAGTGATCCGCGTCGGAGGTTCGCCGTCGGTTGGACACGAGCCGCCCGGGTCCGAAGATTCCGCCGCCGTCGGTGACCGATGCTCAGCGAGCCTTGCCGGAGGGCTGGTCACGTCGCCACGCGGCGGCCCGGGCCCGGGCCCTGCGGTCTCGGATCGCGCTTTCGACAGGACCGAGAGCGACGCCGACGACCGCGCGCTGCTCATCGCGATGGTGTTCCTCGGCGGCGAAGAGGGCCTCGCCCTTCAGGACGCGGCCCGCGACCTCCTGGGCGAGGACGCGGAGAAGGACGTACGGACCATAGTGACCGCCGCGCAGATCCGCACAGTCCTGCGGGCGGCGGCTGCCGAGTTCTCCCGCACGTGCGACCCCGCTGACCTCGCCTCCACCCACGACGCGTGCGCCGCTCGCCTCGGGCGACGACGCCAGTTGCCGACGGGCCCACCGATCGGGTTCGAGGCCGCCATCAGGTGAAGCCGTGCGGTCCCCCGCCGACGCCTCGACGAACCGGCGAGCCGCCGCACGAGAACGATGCCGCACGCCGACAGCGCCGGCGGTGTCCTCTTCGGTCACTTGAGGTAGACGAGGCCGTCCGTGGTGAGGGCGGGGCGGCCGGCGGTGCCGGCCACGACGACCTTGACGGTGTGCTTGGCGCTGGTGGCCCAGGTCTTGGTCCAGATCGCGTCGCGGTACTTGGCGGTGGAGGACTTCAGGTCGACCGTGGCGGCCTTCACGCCGTCGACGTAGATGTGGGCCTGGCCGGAGGTGCTGGCGCGGGAGACGGTCCAGGCCGCCGAGCGGCCGGTGAACGTCCACGTCAGGGACGCGTTCGCGGACGAGCTGGTGAGGGACCGGCCGCCGAGGTAGCTGGTGGACGACTTGGCCGTCCAGGTGCCGGTCTTGACGGCCGCGGTCTCCTGGAGGATCACCGGCGTCGCGGACACCGATGCGCCGGTGGTGTTGCCCGCCCGGTCGTAGGCGGTCATGCTCCACGTCGTCGCGGTGCCGGAGCCGGCGGTGTGGGCGGAGCTGGTAACGGTGGGGCCGTAGGTCCCGATGACCGGTGCTGTCAGCCGTACGTCCTTCAGCGCGTTGTTGTCGGCGGCCTTCCAGTTCAGGGTGACGGGGACGGCGGTGGTGTTCACGGTCCCGGTGCGCAGGGACAGGGTCGGCTTGGTGGTGAAGGCGGGTGCGGTGGTCTCCGCGGCCACGATGACCGCCGGGCTGGTGGTCTGCCTGCCGGAGATGTGCGTGGCCCGTACGGCCACGCTGTGGGTGCCGGGCACGAGGGTCGTCATGGCCGAGGTCGCGGTGCCTGCTGCGGTGGCGGCCGGCTTTCCGTCGACGAGCAGTTCGTACTGCTTGACGAGGGAGGTGGGTGTGGTGGATGCCCAGCCCAGCGTGACGCCGGCTTTGGTGTAGTACGTCGTGCCGGACAGGCTCGCGCCGGTGACAGACGTGACGGTCAGCCCGGTGACGGGCCCGGCCGCCCAGGTGCGGAGGGTGCCGAGCCGGCCGTAGAAGGCGTTGCCGGGGCACTGGGTGTTGTAGCCGTCGCGGTGGCCGTGGATGACGGGGAACGGCATCTGGGCGCCCTTGGCCCAGGACCTGCCGAAGTAGTCGGTGCCCTTGTCCCCGGCGGTGAGGGTGGTGGTGCCTGCCGGGTCGACGCCGTACTGGCCCAGCTTCCACGCCGCGATCCGGGCGACCGAGGTCATCGCCGCCTGTGAGGGGGCGGCGTCGGTGTAGGTGCCGAGGACGGAGATGCCGGTGGTCTCGGCGTTGAAGCCGTAGGCGTGCGCGCCCTGGACGGGCCGGTCGACTCCGCCCTTGCGGCCCTCGTAGACCGTGCCGCACTTGTCGACGAGGAAGTTGTAGCCGATGTCCTTCCAGCCCAGCTGCTTGACGTGGTACGCGTAGATGCCGCGGACCACCTTCGGGGCATCGGCGCAGGTGTAGGTGTTGGACTCGGCGGTGTGGTGCACCACGACCGCCTTGATCCCGCCGCCGGGCAGGTAGCCCGGCTCCTCCGGGCTGATCGTCTCGTCCGCTCCCCATCCGGCCCGTGAGGTGACCGGCGGCCGCGGGGCCGTCGACGGCGGCGCGGGCGGCAGGGTGGCCGTCGCGGACGCGGAGGGCGTGGGGCTCGTCGTCGAGGGCGAGGGCGACGCGGTGGAAGGGGACGGGGTGGCGGACGAAGGTGACGCGGAGGGCGTTTCGGTCGTCGGTGTCGGGACGTCGGTCGTCGGCGCGCTCGTCGTCGGCTCCGTGGACGGCGTGCCGCTCGTGGAGGAGTCGGGCGTCGGCGTCGCCTCCGGTGCGGGGGGCGTGGAATCCGTGTCCGAAGGCGTGGGCTCGGCGGTCGCCTCCCGGGCGAACGCCGCCGGCGCCATGGCCTTCACGTTGCCCGTGCCGGGGTCGACCATGTCCAGACGCAGCCCCGCGGGCAGCCGCGTCGACGTCTTCCCGCCCGATGCCACCCGCACCTCGACGCCGTCGGACGGACCCACCCACGCCGGCTCGGTACCACCGCGGACGGCACCGGTCTCGCCCTGACCGCTGTCACCGTCCAGCCGCAGCCAGCCGGACCACTTCCCTGACCCCGCGGCCCGGGTCCGGACCTCGACCGCGCCGGTGACGCGCGCACCGGGGTCGGTCCAGGTCACGCCCAGCATGCTGAACGGCTCGGTGTCACGCCGTCCGAGGGACGCGCTGCGGCTGTGGGCGCCCGTCGCCAGCGGCGCGGTCCGCTCCCGGGTGCTCACCGGCCCCGTCGTCGCCTTGCCGTCCGTGCCGGTCGGTGCGCCGTTGTCGCCGGTCATCCCCTGGAACACCAGTACACCGGCCAGACCCGCGACCGCCGTGGCGGCCGTACCCCACATTCGACGCCGCTTCACGCAGCCCCACCCTTTCGAACAACCCTCATCGGGGCACTCGGTGAACCGACACGCGTGCCGCATGCGACACGCGAGGGGAACACATGGCCCGGCCGTGGCCGGCTTGACGACCGTCGGCGAACCGGCGAGAACGTCATCGGATTCGCCCGTGGGCATGCGGCCGTACGGACCCGCCGACGTGCTCGGCCTCGATGGATTCCCGATCACCTCGGTACCGGAGGCCGGGGCGACGGTGTCGGAGATCCCCCACCTGGTCAGAAGCCGCCCGGAGCCGATCGGCCGTGCTGCTCGCGCGTCCCGGTTCACCCCGGACGGTCGATTATGCACGCAAGTCCGCCCCGTACGACGCCCTCGCGAACGCCCCGGTGCGGGAGGTCGCGTCAGAGGCGTCCGCAGGAAAGAAAGATGGGTGCTGACATGTATGGATTCACCGGCGGAGATCGTTGAGAGTTGCCCGGCTGACGGCTCTCCGACAGAAGGAAGCCGACGTCATGGTGGAGCTGCCGTGCACCTGGGGGAAACGGGATGGGGGGTGTGTCGCTGTCGTACGCGGACGGCGTCCGCGTGCGCCGGAGGGTCTTGCCCTGCCGAGCACTGCCGCGTCTTCTTCCTGCGGCGACGTGGCATGCGCGACCGGACCGACCCGCTTGCCGCTCCATCGGGACAGGCCTGACCGGGCCGTAGCGGTCATCCTCCTTGCTCCAGCATCACCTCCTTGAGGTGACGAAGATCACTGAGCGCCAAGGAACCGTTGAGATTATCTGGATCCGTTTGACACGGATGGGCGGTTTTGTGAGGCGTTGCTTTCTCCTCACGCACCGCTTCTCCGCGGTCTCTGGATCCATGAGCAATGAGACTTGAGGAATCAATGAGGGTTCATTCGTTCGTGCCCAAGTGGCGCGAGCAGCCGTGGGCCGGGGGGAGCAGCCGCTACACAGCCGGCTGCATAGCTCTGGCCATGGCCGTCACCCTGCTCGACGGAACGAGCGCCGCGATGGCGGCGTCGGACCGGGTCGAGCCCACCGCCGTACAGAAGGCGGTCGCCACCCAGGCGGCGGACATTCCGTCCGCCCGGGTGGCCGCCCGGTTGTCGGGCAAGCGGGTCGAGGCGCTCTCCGAGCGCACCGAGACCTCCACCACGTGGGTGAACGAGGACGGTTCGCTCACCACCGAACTCGCCGCCGGTCCCGTCCGTTTCAAGGACGACGGCGACCAGTGGCGCGACGTCGACCTGGAACTCGCCGCCGACACGACCGGTGCGGTGGCTCCCAGGGCCCACCCGCACGGCCTGAGGCTCTCCGGCAAGGTCGGCTCCAAGGCCGCCTCGCTGCGTGCCGCGCAGGCGGGCAAGGCCGTCGACCTGGTCACCCTCGGCGAGGGCGACCAGCAGATCACCCTGCAGTGGAAGGGCGGCCTGCCCGCTCCCGAGCTGGACGGGACACGAGCCGTGTACCCGGAAGCGGTGCCGGGCGCGGACGTGGTCGTCGAGGCGACCCGCAGCGGCTTCGAGCAGTTCGTGGAGCTCAAGAAGAGGCCCTCCGCCGAGGGCTTCTCGTACACCCTGCCGCTGAGGGCCAAGGGCCTGAGGGCCGAGCAGCAGGCCGACGGCAGCGTCCTCTTCACGGACAAGAAGAGCGAGAAGACCGCGGTGATGCCGGCTCCCGTGATGTGGGACGCCACGGTGGACCCCGTCTCGGGTGAGCACACCCGCCGGGTCAAGGTCGGTCTGGAGGTGGTCCGGAAGGGCTCCGCCATCGACCTGGTCGTCACGCCGGACGCGAAGTTCCTCGCGGATCCGGAGACCAAGTACCCGGTGACGGTCGACCCCTCGACCTCCGCGCTGTCGAACGTCTTCGACACCTACGTCCAGCAGGGCGAGACCGTCGACTGGTCCAACGACGTCGAGCTGGACCTGGGCAACCCGGGTACGAAGAACGGGGACGGCACCTGGCGCACCGCGCGCTCGTTCGTCTCCTGGAACACCGCTCCGATCTCGGACGCGCTGGTCTCGAGCGCGAAGCTGAGCCTGTGGAACTTCCACTCCGGCAACACCACGTGTGCGGCGCAGTCCTGGGAGGTGTGGTCCGCCGGGGCCGCCTCGACCTCTTCGCGCTGGACCGCGCAGCCGGCCTGGACGGCGAAGAAGGCGACGTCGACGGAGACCAAGGGCAATCCGTCCTGCGCCTCGGCGCCCGACGGGTGGATCAACGCCGACGTCACGACCCTGGCGCAGGAATGGGCCTCGGCCAAGGCGGCCAAGGGCAACATGGGCCTGCGCGCCACCGACGAGTCGGGGTCCGCCGGGTGGAAGCGCGTGAACTCCGCGAACGCCTCCACCAACGTCCCGAAGCTGACGGTCACCTACAACTACCGTCCGCGCACCGGCACGAAGCAGGAGGCGGGCGCCCCGTTCTTCTCCTACGGCGGCGCCTACGTCGTCAACTCCACGACGCCCGTCCTGCGTGACACCTTCGTCGACGCCAACGGTGACAAGGTCAACGGCACCTTCCAGATCTTCGACTCGGCCACCAACACCCAGGTCGGCAACGTTCTGGTCTCCCCCTGGGTGGCCTCGGGCCAGCCGGCCTCGGTGACCGTGCCCGCCGGTGCGCTGACCAACGGCAAGACGTACAAGTTCCGCACCAACCCGTACGACGGGGCCCACTACAACCTGGGCTGGTCGGAGTGGAAGACCTTCACGGTCGACACCGCCGCCCCCTCCGCCCCCACGGGCATCGTCTCGGCGGACTACCCGTCGACGTCCTGGGTCAAGGGCTCGGGCCAGGCCGGCGTCTTCACCGTCACCCCCAACGGCACCGACCACAACTGGCTCGAATGGTCGCTGGACGGCGTGACCTGGACCAAGGTCGCCACCGGCGGCTCGACCGCCGCCAAGGCCATCGGCGTCGCCCCGCCGAACGACGGCACGCACACGCTCCAGGTGCGCCAGGTCGACAGGGCCGACAACAAGTCCGAGGCGATCTCGTACACCTTCCACGCCGGTCCGGGCGGCTTCGTCCAGCCGGGCACCGGCGAGCGCACCGCCCGTCGTCTGCCGCTGGTCGCCGAGGCCGACGCCGGTAAGTACGACAAGGTGTCGTTCTCCTGGCGACGCTCCGAGGCCGACGCGTGGACCCGGATCCCGGTCGGTGACGTCACGGCCGGGGGCACCGCGCTGACGGCCTGGCCCGTCGCGCTGACCGGTGGCAGGAACGCCCCGCTGGTGTGGAACGCCACCGACACGGTCAACCCCGACGGCACCGTCCAGCTCAAGGCCGACTTCACCGGCCCGAACTCCGCGACCGGCGCCACCGAGCCCCTGCAGGTCGTCGTCAACCGTGAGGGCGACGACGCGGCGGGCACCGACGTCGGTCCCGGTTCGGTGAACCTCCTCACCGGTGACTTCACCCTCTCCGGCAAGGACGCGTCCGCCTTCGGCATGTCCGTGGTGCGCACCGCCTCCTCCCGTGACCCGCAGGCCGCGGCCAAGCTGATGGGCGCCGACGGCGGCCAGGCCGCGATCTTCGGCAAGGAGTGGCTGTACGGCGCGTCCGGCAGCCAGGTCAGCTCCCCGTACGGCGGTCTGGTCAAGACCTCCGAGACCTCGCTGAGCATCTCCGTCATCGGTGACGACACGCGGTACCACTTCACCGCGAACAAGGACAAGACCGGTTGGGTTCCGGAAGCCTGGCTCTCCGACTACACCCTGACCGGCAACTTCACCGGGAACTTCACGCTGCGTGACGGCGAGGGCCGGGTCACCACCTTCGTACCCGTTCCGGGCACCTCGCCCAAGGCGTGGCGTGCTTCCACGGTCTACATCGACGGCCTGAGCAACTCGACCACCACCACGGTCTGGGAGAACACCACCGTCGGCGGCAAGCCCGCGGTCCGGCCGAAGAAGATCATCGCCCCGACCACGGCAGCCACCGCGGCCGCGTGCGAGGCCGACCCGGCCACCCGGGGCTGCCGCGTGCTGGAGTTCGTCTACGCGGGCACCACCACCGCCACCGGTCACACCACCGCGGCCGACTTCGGCGACTTCGCCGGCCAGGCCAAGGAGATCAAGCTCTGGGCCACCGAGCCCGGCGCCACCTCGGCCACCGCCAAGGCCGTCGCCGCCTACCGCTACGACGCGGCGGGCCGACTGCGCCAGCAGTGGAACCCGCAGCTGTCCCAGGGCACCCAGACGCAGTACTCGTACGACACCGCCGGCCGCGTCACCTGGCTCGCCCCCAGCACCGAGCTGCCGTGGGACTTCACCTACGGCAAGGCCGGCAACTCCGCCACCGCGGGTGACGGCATGCTGCTCAAGGCCCAGCGCGCCACCCTCACGCCGGGCAGCGCGACCCAGACCAACGGCACCGCCACCACCAGCGTCGTCTACGACGTCCCGCTGACCGGTACCGCCGCCCCGTACAAGATGGGTGCGGCGGACGTGAAGGCGTGGGGCCAGACCTCGGCCCCGACCGACGCCACCGCCGTCTTCCCGGCCGACTCCGTCCCGTCCTCCCACAGCGGAGGCAGCCTGACGGCCGCGGACTACAAGCGGGCCTCCATCCACTACCTGGGCGTCTCCGGACAGCCGGTCAACACCGCCCAGCCGGGCGGCCACCTCAACACCATCGAGTACGACCGCTTCGGCAACACCGTCCGCCAGCTCTCGGCGGGCAACCGGTCGAAGGCCCTCGGCCTGACCCCGGCCGACCAGAGCCAGCTCGCCGACCTCGGCATCGCGGCCCTGACCCCGGCCGAGCGCGCCGAGCTGCTCTCCCTCCGCTCGGTCTACACCGCGGACGGCTCGCGCCTGGTGGAGGAGTTCCAGCCGCTGCGCCGGGTGGACCTGGCCCGGGCGCTGAAGTCCGGCAGCACCGAGCTGGTCGCCGCGGGCACTTCGGTGACCGCGCGTCCCTGGCTGGTCAACACCTACGACGAGGGCCGCCCCACCGACGGCTCCGCCAAGGTCGAGGGCCAGCTGACCACGACGGTCTCGGGCGTGCAGGTGCGTGAGCACCCCACCGCCCAGGGCGACCAGAAGGTCAACAAGACCGAGCTCGACTGGGTCAAGGGCCTGCCCGTGAAGTCCGTGGAGGACGCCACCGGCAAGGCACTGGCCACGGTCACCGAGTACGACGCCGAGGGCCGCGTCGCCAAGCAGGTCCTGCCCGGCGGAACCGCCACCTCTGCCACCACGCGCGTCTCCACGTACTGGTCGGCCACCGGCACCGGCGCCTGCCAGGGCCGCCCGGAATGGGCGGACCAGCTCTGCAAGGTCGCGCCCGGCGGCACCGTCGCCGGCACCCAGCCGGCCGAGCTGCCCACCACCGCGTTCGAGTACGACTTCTTCGGCAGCACCGCCAAGACGACGGACACCGCCAACGGCCAGACCCGCACGGTGACCATCACGTACGACAACGCCGGCCGCCCGGTCTCCTCCAAGACCACCGGCGGCCTGGGCACGGCGACGCCCGACGCCACCACCGAGTACGACCCGGAGACCGGCAAGGTCGTCAAGACCACCTCGCCGACCGCCGGCACGATCACCCGCGCGTACGACAAGCTCGGACGCCAGATCTCGTACACGGACGCCGACGGCGGCACCACCACCTCCCAGTACGACGCCCTGGACCGGCCGACCAAGGTCAGCGACTCCGTCCCGTCCTCGGTGACCTACGCCTACGACCACACGGCCGAGCCGCGTGGTCTGGCCACCAAGGTCACCGACTCGGTCGCCGGCGCCTTCGGCGCCACGTACACGGCCGACGGCGACATCGCCGGCGAGTCGCTGCCCGGCGGCTACAGCATGAAGCAGGTCCGCGACGCCGGCGGCGAAGTGACCCTGCGCAGCTACACCCGCGACTCGGACGGTGCCGAGGTCTACAGCGACTCCGTCGCCCGTACCGGCATGGGTCAGGTCGCCCGTCACTCCGGCTGGTCCGACCAGGAGTACACCTACGACACCGCCGGCCGTCTGACGAAGGTGGCGGACACCTCCGACACGGTCTGCACCGTCCGGACGTACGCCTTCGACGCGCGTGCCAACCGCACCGGGCTCACCACGGCCGTCGGCGCCCCCGGCGTCGACTGCCCGACCACGGGCGGCACCGGCGCCACCAACGCCTTCGACAGCGGTGACCGCCTCACCAACAGCGGCTACGCCTACGACGCCTTCGGCCGCACCACCGCCATGACGGGCGGCGCGACCATCGGCCACTACACCAACGACCTGGTCCGCCAGCAGACCGCCAACGGCTCCCGCCAGACCTGGAACCTGGACGCGGCCCACCGCATCCGCTCCTGGACGGTGGAAACGGGCGGCGGCTCGACCTGGACCCAGACCCAGTCGAAGGTCAACCACTACGACGGCGACGGAGACAGCCCGCGCTGGATCACCGAGAACACCACCGGCACCGTCAGCCGCATGGTGGAGTCCCTCGGCGGTCCGCTCGGCGCCATCACCGGCAAGACCGGTGAGGTGTTCCTCCAGCTGGCCAACATCCACGGCGACGTGGCGCTCCAGCTGCCGCTGGACACCTCCGTCGCCCCGGTCGCGCTCGACAACGACGAGTACGGCCAGGCCCGCGTCGGCCAGACCGAGGCACGCTACGGCTGGCTCGGCCAGAACCAGCGCTCCGCCGAGACCGTGACCGGCACGATCCTGATGGGCGCCCGCCTCTACAACCCGGGCACCGGACGCTTCCTGTCCATCGACCCGGTGTACGGCGGCAACAGCAACGCCTACGAGTACTGCTCGGGCGACCCGGTCAACTGCACCGACCTCGACGGCCGCTTCAGCCGCTCGAAGACCCGCTACTACTCCTGGGGCCGTATCTCCGCCCACTACTGGGGTCCCAACTGGGGCACCGGCGTCGGCGGCGTCTCCATCAAGATCGTGGCGAACAAGCGGTGGACCTACCGCATCGGCAGCTACGGCTGGGTGACCTACACCATCGCCGGAGCGGTCCTGGGCCTGCTGGCCCTGCTCTTCCCGCCGGCCGCACCGGTCCTGGGCGTCCTGGCCGCTCTGATCACCATCATCGGAGCGTCCATCCAGTTCATCGCCCAATGGGCGTCGGCGAGAGGACAGTGCCTGCACATCAACGTCGGAGCCAGCGTGTACACCAAGTGGTGGGTCCCGCGCTACTCCTTCGGCAGATACGCCTACCCCTGGCGCGGCGGCTGCTGACCGGCCGTCGTGCCTGAGATGAACCCGTGACACCGCGGCCGGGGAACGAGACCCTCGTTTCCCGGCCGCACCCTCATCCCCTCACCCCCGGGGCCCACACAGAGGAAGACACATGCCCGTCCACCGCCGCGCCGCCACCGTCTTCGCCCTCCTCGCCACCCTCCAGACCGTCATCGGCGTCGTGTTCACCGCAGCCTTCGACCGGGCCTTCGGCGCACCCCTGTTCTGGACCGCCACCGGCGGCTTCGCCCTCGCCTGGTACTTCCAGCGCAAGGCGACCGTCCAGCAGTGACCCGACCGCCGACGGTGCCTGCCGGATGCCTAGAATTCGCCCGGTGACCAACACCTTTCGATGTACCCACTGCGGCACCGTCGGCCTGGAACCCGGCTTCGTCGAAGACGCCGGTCAGAACTCCCGCGGCTACGCGCGCTGGATTCAAGGGGCCCTCGAACGAGGCCCCTTCGGCGGCGCCAAGCGCATGGGCAGGCCCACCTGGCAGATCGACGCGTACCGTTGCCCCAACTGCGCCCACCTCGAACTCTTCGCCGGCAACCGCGCCTGAGGCCGCCCAGGAGCCCTCGATCCGCATCGCCCCGGTCGTGGCCGGAGCAGTACTGCTCATCCGGTCGATGCCGCTGGTACGGCGCCGGGTGCAACACCGTTCGCTGCTCCGGAGAGCCCGGCGATCGGTGGAGGAGGGCACCGGCGAAGGCGACCTCGTGGTGGTCCCGGGAGACGACGTGGCGGCAGAGGTTTCACCCATGCCAGGTAAATCGGCCAGAGGCCCCACAGAAGCAAACCTCCGAGTCTCTTGAATCTCGCTTTCGCCAATCCGAACGTTCCCCCGCAACGAATAGCCACTGCGGGAGGCGTGGAACAGCCGCCCTCCGGACGGAAGGCGATCAGCATGCTCACACTTGCTTTGATCGGATTGCTGGGAGGGCTGATCACGGCGGTCTCACCCTGCATCCTGCCGGTCCTCCCCGTGGTGTTCCTGGCGGGCGGCACCGGCGGCGAGCACGACGGTGGTGCGACGACGCACACGTCCCCGGCGGCCACGGCGAAGGCGGGGACTCCGCCTCGGAGCCCGGAGCCCTCCGGGGGCGGGGTGATGACCGCTCCCGCCGCGCCGCCGGCCCGGGCGCCGCGCAACCGCCGTCCGTACGCCGTGGTGGCCGGGCTCGTCGTCAGCTTCGCCTTCTTCACCCTGCTCGGCGTCACGATCATCTCGGCCCTCGGCCTGCCGCAGGACATCCTGCGCTACATCGGCCTGGGCCTGCTCGTCCTCATCGGGCTCGGTCTGATCCTCCCGCCCGTCGAGCGCATGCTGGAGAAGCCCTTCGCCCGCATCCCCCAGCGCCAGGTGAACAAGGAGGGCAGTGCCTTCGCCCTGGGCCTGGGCCTCGGCCTGCTGTACGTGCCCTGCGCAGGTCCCGTCCTGGCCGCGATCACCGTGGCCGGCGCCCGGGGCGAGATCAGCGCCGACATCGTGGTCCTGACCCTGTCCTTCGCCCTGGGCACCGCCGTACCCCTGCTGGTGTTCGCCCTGGCCGGGCGCCGGGTCGCCGAGCGGGTCGCCGCGTTCCGCAAGCGCGCCCGGGCACTCCGGATCGTCGCCGGCTCCCTGATGATCGTCCTCGCCCTGGGGCTCGCCTTCGACGTCACCTCCGCCATCCAGCGCTCCCTGCCCGACTACACCTCCGGCGTGCAGAAGAAGATCGAGGACAGCGACGCCGCCCGGCAGCAGCTCTCCGGCCTGTACGACGACTCCAACAAGGACCTCTCCCGCTGCGAGGACGGCGCGGACGAACTGCGCTCGTGCGGACAGGCCCCGCCGATCGAGGGCATCGACTCCTGGTTCAACACCCCCGGTAACGGGCCCGTCGACCTCAAGAGCCTGCGCGGCAAGGTGGTCCTGGTCGACTTCTGGACCTACTCCTGCATCAACTGCCAGCGGGCCGTACCCCACCTGAAGGACTGGGACCGCGCCTACCGGGACGCCGGACTGCGGATCATCGGCGTCCACTCGCCCGAGTTCGCCTTCGAGAAGAAGCGCGACAACGTCGTCGCCGGGGCGCGCAAGCTCGGTGTGACCTGGCCCGTCGCCCTCGACAACGACCTGGCCACCTGGAACAACTACCGCAACCGCTTCTGGCCCGCCAAGTACCTCATCGACGCCGACGGCACCGTCCGCCACCTCAAGTTCGGCGAAGGCCAGTACGACCGGACCGAGCAGCTGATCCGCGACCTGCTCCGGCAGGCGAACCCCACCGTCGCCCTCCCCGCGCCCACCGGCCGCGCCATGGACGACCTGACCGCCGACCGCACCCCCGAGACCTACCTGAGCAACCTGCGCATCCGCGGCTACGTCGGCACCCCCCTGGTGAACGACGAGCCCGCCGCCTACCGCTTCCCCAAGAACCCGCTCCCCCTCGGCAAGCTCTCGCTGGACGGCACGTGGACCGCCGGCTACGAGCACTTCACCGCCGGCCCCGACGCACGCCTCGCCTTCACCTACCGCGCCAAGAACGCCAACCTCGTCCTCGCCGGCACCGGCAGGGTCACCGTCCTCGTGGACGGCAGGCCCACCCGGACGATCGACGTCTCCGGAGCACCGACCCTCCACCGCCTGACCGACGACGGGGCCCCGCGCACCGCCCGCCTCGAACTGCGCCTCACCCCCGGACTCCAGGCCTACGCCTTCACCTTCGGATAGGAGCGACCGGGCCTCACCGCCCGGGCACGGCACGCACGAGGACGAGCGAGCCCCGGTGGGTCGGTTGTGCGCGCAGGTGGCCGAAGCGCTCGTCCCAGCCTCCGGAGTCCAGGTCGTGGCGCGGGGTGCGGTCGAAGCGTTCGCGGGCGGCGGGGTCGAGGAGCGTCCCGGGTGGTGCACGCTGAAGAGGGTCATGGCGGCGTCGGCGAAGGGCAGGTCCTCGGTGACGGCGTCGACGGCGCGGGTGAACCCCGTCGGGCGCCGGGCGCGCATCGAGGCGGACGGTTCGACGGCGGCCACCGCGGCGGCGGCGTTCTCGTACGCTCCGGTCCCCGCACCGACGTTGAGGACGATCCGGGACCGGCGTCGCCTTCCTCCGTCCTCTTCCCTCGCCTCGGCCCAGCGGCCTCCCCGGCGCGAGCCGTCGCTCATCCCAAGGCCGCTCCGGGTGCCGTGTGAAAGCGCGACGCGTCGGGCAGGGGGCGGCGGTCGTGGGGTTCCAGCATGTCCCGGCGCTCGAACCAGTCGACGAGGCGTGCACGGGCCTGGGCGTCGCGCTCCCGGACACGGCTGTCCACCCCCTCCGCGGGCGACACCTCGCGGAGCAGGACCCGGATCGGGGACGCGTCGTCCTCCGCGATGTGCAGGGCCAGGACCGCGAAGGCCGTGCCCGGTGGGAACACCACTTCCGGTTCGTCGTCCGTACCGAGGAAGACGGCCGTACGACGGCCGGTGGTGGACCAGATCCCGAACTCGACCGCGCCCTCCAGCTGCGCGTCGCAGGCCGGTACGGCCGCCACGGCGGCGGGCTCGACGATGACGGCGCCGGGCACGTACCGGTCCAGCGGCACCGCCTCGGCCGGGGCGGCGAGCATGACGGCCCCGTAGTGACCCGGCAGCCTGCGCAGGCCCGAGCTGAGGCAGCGCAGCAGCGGCGTGAAGGGGCCCGGTGCCGCTGCCCGCGCCGCCTCGGCGAGTCCCGCCCGGGACACCGGGTCGGGGGTGTCGGCCTGGTACACCGCGATGGCGACCATGTCCGGCTTGAGGTCGTCCTGGGCCGTGGAGCGCAGCGACGGCAGCCGGGAGGCCAGAAGTTCCGTCCTGCCCGCGAGGACGTGGTACCGCTCACCGAGGAGGTCCCGGAGGGCCGCACGGTCCCCGGGGCCGCTGGGCGCGACAGGTGCCGGCGCCGACCGGGCGGGCTGGGGCGGGACCGGAGCCGCTCGCACCGGGGCGTCGGGGCCGGGCGGTGCGACCGGAGCGGTGGCGGGTTCGGGCTGCTGGTCCCGCTCGGACGGCGGTGTCGTCTCCGGCACGTGCGGGTCCGGCGCATGCGGATCCGGCTCCGGGGTACCGGCACCCGGCCCGAGCACCACCCGAGGCGCGGCGGGTCCGGGACGCGGCTCGGGCCCGGCTTCCGGCGCGCCTTCGGGGTCCGGTCCGGCCTCCGGCGACGACAAGGCCTCGGGCGCGGGCCAGGTCGTCCGGGGATCCCGCCAGTTCAGGTCCAGCGCCGTGGCTCGGGACCTGCCTTCCGCCTCCTCGGCCTCGCTCCCGTGGACCAGCAGTCCGTGCGGCTCTGTCGCGCCCAGGCCCGGCAGCATCGCCGCCGCCCCGGGAAGCGCCGCCCAGACCTCGGGTCCGATGCGTACGCCCCCGTCGCCCACGACCAGGACGGGGCGCACGGGGTCGGGTCGCAGCGTCCGGGGGCGGAGGTCCGGTGCGGGTCCTGCCGGGCGCAGCCAGAGCCCCGCCGGTACGGACTCCAGTAGCCAGCCCTCCAGGTCCGTGGTCCGGTGCACGGCAGGGGCCGGTGTGTCCTGTCCGGGCAGTCGCAGCCACGCGGACGGGACCACGCGACGGTGCTCGGGCGAGGCGGCGAGTTCGAGCACCAGGGGCTGCCAGGTGGGTGCGGCCCGCTCGTCGAGGAGCGTGGTGGCGTGGTCGTCGGCCGTGCGTACGGGGAGGCCGATGGCCACGCGTACCGTGCGGCCGAGATGTTCCGCGAGGGCCACGGCCATGGCGATCAGGTCGGACGGAGCGGCCCACGGTGCGGCCAGCAGCAGGTCCGCCGCGTCCTCCGCCGCCTCCGGTACGCGGTCGAGGAGTTCGGCGGTGGGAAGCGACGGCCGCCGGGGTGAGCCGACGCCCAGGAGGAAGGTGTCCGGGTGGACGCCGATCAGCTGCTCGGCCGCTTCGGGCAGGTCCCCCAGCCAGAACCCGCCCCGCACGGAACGGCTCTCGTCCTCCACCGGTGCCGCGCCTATCACCGGTACCGCCCCTTCCGGCGGCGCCGAACCGAACCCGTGCGCACCGGCCCGGGACTCCGCCACCATGGGGACCGGGGGCGCGGGCGGCGGGAGCGGATCCTCCGCCCGATCGGGATGCTCGTCCCGGTCGGGTTCCTCAATCCGGTCAGGGCGCTCTTCCGGGGCAGGTTCCTCGGTCCCGTCGCGACGCTCTTCCTGGTCGGGATCCTCACTCGGGTCGGGGTTCCCGCCGTGGCCGAGCCCCTCGCCCCGGCCGGGGCCGGGCTCCGCGCGCTCGCTCTGCCCCGGAGCCTCGTTCCCAGCCGCCGGCGGCCAGTCGGGCGCCAGTCGGCGCGGCTGTTCCCCCGGCTGCGTGCTCCACCAGCTTCCCGGCTCCGCGATCCGCAGCGTGCCGTCCGGTTCGATGCTGACCACGCCGTCCGGGGCGATCACCGTGAAGTCCGCCGTCGCCGCGACGGCCTCGACCGGACGGCTGCCGTCGGGGCCCGTTGCGGCGAGGCCCGAGGCCGCCAGCACCAGGCTTGTCGCTCCGCGTTCCACGGCGAGGGCCACCAGGTCCGGAAGGCTCCGGCGGAGCACCGGGGCCGCGTCCGGTGCCGCGGCCAGGATCAGGAGCGCGCCGGGCAGTGGGGGAAGACCGCCGAGGGCTGCCGTCAGGGCCGGTGCCATCTCCTCGGACGTGATCACGAGGTGTGGGCCGACGGGACGCACCCTCGATCCGGTGGCGGGGGCGGACGTGGTCATCCGGAGTGTCCGTTCTGCGGGGTCGGGCCGTCGGGGTCGAGCAGCGGCGTCTGGAGCTGCACCGTGCGACGGCGGGTGATGTGCAGTGCGCGTCCGGTGGGCAGCACCTTGGGCTTCGTACCGCCGAAGAGGTAGCCCTCGGTGGGCGGGCAGGACAGCAGGACGGCCGGGGTGTTGACGTCCTGGAGCTTGCGCAGGAGCTGGTCGGACAGGCCTCGTCCGGCTCCGTTGGCGGAACGGGCGACGATGATGTGCAGGCCGATCTCCGCGCCCTGGGCGAGGTGGTCGAGGACGGCGGCGAACGGATGGGCCGACGGGGAGCCGTGGACCAGGTCGTAGTCGTCGACGAGTACGAAGAGTTCCGGGCCGCTCCACCAGTCGCGCAGCCGCAGCCGGTCCGGGGTGATGTCGGCGGACGGAACGCGGTTGGCGATCGCCTTGGCGGCGCCGGTGACCATCTGGCGCAGTGGGTCGGCCGAGACGGCGTAGCCGAGCCGGTACTCCTCGGGCACGGTCTCGTACATCTCGCGGCGGAAGTCGACCAGCATCAGGCGGCCCTGGTCGGGTGTGTAGGCGCGCATGATCTGGGTGGCGATGTGCTTGAGGAGATTCGTCTTGCCGGTCTCGCTGTCGCCGACGACGATCAGGTGCGGGTCCTGGGAGAAGTCGTGCCACAGCGGCAGGACGTCGTGTTCCTCCAGGCCGAGCGGGATCCGAAGGGAGCCGTGGGGTGCGGGGAGTTCCGCGGCGTCGAGGACGGGCGGGAGCATGCGGACCTCGGGGGCGCGCGGCCCGGTCCAGTGGTCGGCCACGACGTCGACGAGGTCGGCGACGCCCTCGCTGAGGTCATGGGCGGTGCCGAGGCCGTCCATACGAGGCAGCGCGCACAGGAAGTGCGCCTGGTCGGCGGTGAGTCCGCGGCCGGGGATCTTGGGCACCTTGCCCGCCGCCCGCATGTTGACGACCGAGTCCACGGCGTCTCCCAGGCGCAGTTCGAACCGGGTCTGGAGCTGGTCGCGCAGGGCGCCGGTGATCTCGCCCCAGCGGGTGGTGCCGACGAGCAGGTGAACCCCGTAGTTGAGGCCCCGCTGCGAGATGAGGGTCAGCGGCTGGACCAGGTCCATGAACTCCTGGCGCAGCGTGTTCCAGCCGTCGATGACGAGGAACACGTCTCCGTGGGGGTCGTCGGGAAGCTCTCCGGCCGCCTTCTTGCGGCGGAAGGTGGCGATGGAGTCGATGCCGAGTTCGGCGAAGCACTTCTCGCGGCGGGTGATGACCGCGTTGACCTCGGCGATCGTACGGGTGACGCGGTCCGGGTCGTGGCGGCCGGTGACCCCGCCGACGTGGGGCAGGCCGCGCAGGCCCGACAGGGTTCCGCCACCGAAGTCCAGGCAGTAGAACTGCACTTCGGCGGGGGTGTGGGTGAGCGCGAGTGCCGTCATCATGGTGCGGATCAGGGTGGACTTGCCGGACTGCGGGGCTCCGGCGATGCCGATGTGTCCGTCGGCTCCGGCCAGGTCGGCCATGAGCAGGTCGCGGACCTGCTGGAAGGGCCGGTCGACGACGCCGACGGGAACCTTGAGGGTGCCGCGGGCCTCACCCTCGACGGTGAAGCCGCGCTCCGGGTGCGGTCCGATCGGGGGCAGCAGTTCGTCCAGTGTCGGCGGGACGTCCAGCGGCGGCAGCCACACCTGGTAGGCGGGGGGACCGACGTCGGTCAGTCGTTCGGCGGCGATGTCGAGGAGCGTGCCGGTCTCCTCGGTCTCGGGCTCCTCCTCCGTGTCGGGGGTGGAGGGCAGCACGCGGGGGGCCACGTAGTCAGTGCCGAAGGCCACGACCTGGCCCTCGATGACCGCGCGCTGGGCGGCCGGCCGGCGTTTGGGCTGGTAGGCCCCGGAGACGTAGGCCGCCTTGAAGCGGGTGAGGGTGGAGATGTCGCTGCGCAGATAGCCGTTGCCGGGCTGGGAGGGCAGCTGGTAGGCGTCGGGGACGCCCAGGACGCCCCGGGACTCCATGGCGGAGAAGGTGCGCAGGCCGATCCGGTACGACAGATGGGATTCCAGCTGGTGCACGCGCCCTTCGTCGAGGCGCTGGGAGGCGAGCAGCAGGTGGACGCCGAGGGAGCGGCCGAGTCGGCCGATCATGACGAAGAGGTCCATGAAGTCGCGGTGTGCGGCGAGCAGTTCGGAGAACTCGTCGACGACGACGAACAGCGTGGGCAGCGGGTCCAGCGGAGTGCCCGCGGCGCGGGCGGTCTCGTACTCCAGGAGGGAGGCGTAGTTGCCCGCCGCGCGGAGCAGTTCCTGGCGGCGGATCATCTCGCCGTGCAGCGCGTCGCGCATGCGATCGACCAGGTCGGCCTCGTCGGCGAGGTTCGTGATGACGGCGGAGGTGTGGGGCAGACGGTCCAGGCCGAGGAAGGTGGCGCCGCCCTTGAAGTCGACGAGGACGAAGTTGAGGATCTCCGAGGAGTGGGTCAGGGCCAGGGCGAGGACGAGGGTGCGCAGGAGCTCCGACTTGCCGGAGCCGGTGGCGCCGATGAGCATGCCGTGCGGGCCCATGCCTCCCTGGGCGGACTCCTTGATGTCTAGGTCGATGGGTGTGCCGTCGGGGCCGAGGCCGAGCGGGACGCGCAGTTTGTTGGACTGGTTGCGCTGCGACCACTGCTGCTTGACGTCGAAGCGGTGCAGGTCGTGGATGCCGAGCAGGCTGGTCAGGTCGAAGTCGGTGGCCAGTGGCTCGCCCTGGTCGACGCTGTCGCCCAGCCGGTACGGGGCCATGGCCGCGGCCAGGCGGGTGGCCGCGGTGGGGGTCAGGCCGTCCGGCACTCCGAGCGTGGTGACCTGGTCCTTCCGATTGCGGTCGGCGCCGACCATCTCCAGGGTTCTGTCGGTGCCGTCGGGGGTCCCGGTGATCCGCAGGCGGAGGACGAGTCTGCTGTGCTTCCACTCCAGCGCGGAACCGACGTCGACGACGGTGGCGTTGCGGTAGCCGCCGAGCGCGGCCCGGTGGGGGGCGGTGAAGGTGGCCCCGTCGAGCACGATGACCGTGTAGGGCTCGTCACGGCTCGGGGTGGCGTCGGGCTCGTAGGGCGGCCGGGCGCCGAACTCCTCGCCGAGCAGCTGCTCCAATTCGCCGATGGTTCCGGCGACGAGCCGGAGCGGCCCCGCGCCGTCGGTCTCCCCGGGGTGCAGGGCGTGCGGCAGCCACTTGGTCCACTCCCAGTGGGCACGCCGGTCGGGCGGGGCGACCACGGCGACGCGCAGTTCGTCGGGCGCGTGGAACGTGGCCAACTGGGCGAGCACGGCGCGGGCAAGGGCGCGGGGCCGGTCGTCGGTGCCGGCCGTCGCGCCGCCGTCGGGTGTCCCTCCTTCGGTCGTCCCGTTGCCGGGGCCGGCTTCGTCGGCGCCCCGGATCAGGACGTGGGCGAAGCCGCGCAGGTGAATGGCGACGGGCTGCTCGGCGACGGCGCCGTACGCGTGGATGAAGCGGCGCAGGGCGTGGGCGCTGAGCGGTTCGAGGTCGTCGACCGGCTTGGTGGCGAGCGGGGCGAGGCGCACCGCGAGACGCTGGGAGCCGCGCGCGATCCGTACGTCGCTGAAGTCCGGGTGTGAGGAGCGTCGTTCCCACAGCCGCGAGGTGCGTACCAGGGAGGGCAGCTCGGACGGGTCGGGGTGCCGCCATGCCAGGGCCTCCTGCTGGCGGAGGACCTCCTTGCGCACCTGGCGCCGCATCTGCGACAGGTAGCGCAGGTAGTCGCGGCGTTCGCCGGTGAGCTCCTGCTTGCGGTCGGCGTTGCCGCGCATGATCTGGGTGACGACCATGCCGATCGCGGACACGGCCATGGTGCCCATGGCGATGTACGTCATGAGGCCGCCGTTGGGCCGTAGGAAGATGAACACCATGGAGAGCGAGGACAGCGCCATGGGCACCATCGTGATGATGTTGCCCATGCCGTTCTGCTTCTCCGGGAGGCCCGGCGGCTCCTGCAGTTGGATCTCGCCGTCCGGCATCTCGGGGCCCGGCCGCCTCGGCGGGCGGTTGACTTGCACCACGCTCAACGAACAACGCTCCTCACACCTGGCGGCCGACTGTGTGCCGATTCCTCGTCAGTCGGGAACGGGCGGAAGGTGCCCGATGGTTCAACCCCGTGGCCCGCGCCCCGGATGAACCTCCACGGGCGGGGTACGCGTTGATCTCTCCGTCGGAAGCAGGGGCGGACGAACGGTGGGAGAGCGTGCGCGACTACGGACGACCGCCGGACCGGGTGCCGGTGACGTCGGCGGGGTGGGCGAGGCGGTGCGTGCACGCCCGTCGTGGCGGTGTCTGCGGGAGAGCGGTGTACGAGGACGAGGCCGAGGACGCGACGGCGGACGAGGTGCGGGCGCTGCTGCGCGACTGGCTGCCGGACACCCGCCCTGAGGACCGGGACCCGCTCGCCGGGACCGCGACCGGGCTGGACGTGCCGGAGGCCACCGCGTCCGAGTTGACGCGGGTTCTGGCTCGGCTGCTCGGCCCGGTGTCCCCCGTCGTCCCGGCACCGCGGGAGGCGCTGCTGATCGCCCGCGCGCTCGTGGTCGACGAGCATCCGTCGGCGGGCGCCTGGAGCGAGGGCGAACGGCGGGCCGTGACCCGTCTGGTCGCCGTGCTCCTCGTACGGCACGGCGAGGAGGGCGTCGAGTCGTTCGTACGGGCGCTGCGGGGGGACGACTGATCCGTTCGCCGTCGCCCGTACGAACGGCTCGACGCCACGCCGACCCCAGTCGCCAGGCCCGCCCTCTGTAGCCACACCGCCCCTCGTCGCCTGGCCCGCCCTCGTCGCGACGGCCGGCCCCGCAGCCCCTCCCCCGCCGTCGTGCCGGGGCCTGTGCCGGCCATCCGGTTCGCCGCGGTTGAACCCGGCACCGGGGCGCGTCCGTTCCACTGCCCGCCGAGGGCGTTCCGGCCTCGGCGGGACAGCAGGAAGGACACGCGGGCAGTGAGCGGTAGCGCGGTGGCGGGGCTGTGCCGGTTGAGGTTCCACGGGCCGCACAAGGTCGTCGAACTCTCCGTACCGGCCGACGTCCCCCTGGCAGACCTGTTGCCGACGATCATCGGCTACTCCGGGGACGGCCTCGACGAGGAGGCCGTCGAGGCGGGCGGCTGGGTGCTCCAGCGGCTCGGCGAGGAGCCCCTGGACGAGGAGCGGACGGCCGAGGCCCTGGGCCTGCGGGACGGCGAGCGTCTCTATCTGCGGCTGCGCCGCGAGTCCCTGCCGGAGGTCCATTTCGACGACATCATCGACGGTGTGGCGGCCGGGCTCGACCGGCGGGGCGACACGTGGCACCCCGCCCTCACCCATCACCTGGCACTCGGCCTGGCGCTGCTCGTGCTGGCGGGCGGCCTGGCCCTCCTGGCCCTCTCCGGGGACATCGGGCCACTGCGGGGGGTCTCGGCGGCGGTGACCGGAGTGCTCCTGCTCCTGGGCGCGGGGAGCGCCGCGCGGGCGGTCGGGGACGCGGGGGCCGGTACGGCGCTCGGCGCCGCGGCCGTTCCCTATGTGGCACTGGCCGGGGCGCTGCTGCCGTCCGGGGACAGCGACCTGACGGCCGCCCGGCTGCTCGCGGGCGGTTCGGCCGCCGCGAGCGCCTCGGTCCTCGCGCTCGCGGCCGTGGCCTGTTCGGCGCCTCTTTTCCTCGGGCTGCTCATCACCGCGGTGGCCACGGCGGTGGCGGGAGCGCTCGCCCTCGCGGGGCTCACGGCCCCGGAGACGGCGGGGGCGCTGACGGTGCTGGTGGTGGCGCTCGGGACGTTCCTGCCCGGGTTCGCCTTCCGGCTCTCGGGACTGAGGCTGCCCGCGTTGCCGCGCACCGCCGAGGAGCTCCAGGAGGACATCGAGCCCTACCCGGCGCAGGACGTCGTGGACCGCAGTGCCGTGGCCGACGGCTATCTGACCGCCTTCCACGTGGTGACGGGCGCCCTGTGCGCCGCCTGTCTCACCCTGATGGCCCCCGCACCCGGCTGGGCTTCCGTGGCCCTGAGCTGCGCGGTGTCGCTGCTGCTGATCCTGCACGCCCGTGAGCTGGGCTCCCGGTGGCAGCGGCTGGCCCTGGTCCTGCCCGGCTCGTACGGGCTCGCGCTGCTCACGACCGGGTGGGCTCTCTCGCTGGGCCCCACCGGTCGTCTGTACCTGCTGGCGGGGCTGGCGGCGACCGCCGCGGCCCTCGTGATCGTCTCGTGGACGGTGCCGGGGCGGCGGATGCTGCCGTACTGGGGTCGGGCCGCCGACCTGCTGCACAGCCTGCTCGCGCTGAGCATGCTGCCGCTGGCCCTGACCGAGGCCGGGGTCTTCGCCTGGGTGCGCGGGCTCACCGGCTGAATTCCGCGACCGGCCCCCGGGCCGGGACTCCGGCGCGGGGCCGGTGACCTCACCTCGCACCTCGCACCCCACCACACCTTTCCTCCGAGGAGTTCACATGCAGTCCAGGCGCGACCAGGTGCAGGCCCACCTGTTCGTGATGAGCAGGCTCGGGGCCGGGATGCTGCGGGGCGAGCCCGACTCCCTGGACCTTCCCACCCGGCGCACCGCTCGCGGGGTGCGCACCGGGCTGTTCATCGCTGTCCTGATAGCCCTGGTGATGGGCTTGTACGGGGCGATCAAACCGGGCGGTTCGACGGGCTGGGCCAAGCCGGGGACCCTGGTGGTGGTCAAGGAGACGGGCGCCCGGTACCTGTTCGTCGGCGGGGAGCTGCGGCCGGTGCTCAACCAGGCCAGCGCCCGGCTGGTGGCCGGGGAGAAGATGACCGTCACCCAGGTCGGCCTGAACTCGCTCAAGTCGGCGCCGCGCGGCGGACCGGTGGGCATCGTGGGCGCGCCGGACGGGCTGCCGGCCACGTCCGCGCTGTCCCGCGGCGACTGGCTGGTGTGCGGACTGGTGGTCGCCACGGCGTCGGGCAGGCCCGGAGCTGTGGTCTCGCTGGCCGTCGGCTCCGCCGGTTCGGGCCAGGCACTGGGTCCCGAGCAGGGACTGCTGGTGGTCGCCACGGACGGCACTCGCCATGTGCTGTGGCAGGGGAAGCGGCTGCGGCTGGGCAAGGACGCGGGTACGGCGCTCGGCTACGGCACGGCCACGCCGTTCCCGGTGGCACCGTCCTACCTCAACTCCCTTCCCTCCGGGCCCGATCTGGTCGCGCCGGACCTCACGGGCCGGGGCACGCCCGGTCCCGACCTGGCCGGGCGGCCGACCCGGGTCGGCCAGCTGTTCACGGGCCCGGCCGGTGAGCCGTACGTCCTGACCCGGAAGGGCCTGGCACCGCTCGGCCGCACCCAGTTCGAGCTGCTGCGCGGTGACCCGCGCACCCAGAAGGAGGCGTACGCGGCGGCTCCGCCGCTCGCCGTCGTGGTGGGCGCCGCGGACCTGGCCGCCCACCCGGCGCCGGCCGGGATCCTGCCGGACACAGGACTTCCGACGACGCCGCCGGAGCTGGTGGCGCCGGGGACTGGTCAGGGCGTGTGCACCGCGGTACGGCCTTCGGCGGCGGGCGGGCCCCGCACCCTGGTGACCGTGGCCGACGCGTCGGCGGTCGCGGGACGGCCGGTGACGCCCCAGCCGGGTGTGACGGCGTCGTGCGGCGCGGCCGACCGGATCTCGGTACGGCCGGGGGGCGGCGCGCTGGTGCGGGCGCTGTCCGGGGCGGGCACGGCCGGGGCGACGTACCTGGTCGCGGACAACGGCGTGAAGTACCCGCTGCCGACACAGGAGGCGGCGAAGGTCCTCGGCTACGCGGGCGCGACGCCGGTGGGCGTGCCCTCGACGCTGCTGACCATGCTGCCCTCGGGCCTGGACCTCGACCCGGCGGCGCTCATGACCGCGGGGGTGGTCGACGCGCCCGCCGACGAGCCGGCCCCTCTGTGCCCCGGGAGCGTTCCGGGGAGCTGAGCACGGTGTCCGCGCCGCCGCCCGGGGCCGGTGCGATGGATCGGTGAACCCCCCACCGCGAACGGCCCGTTCCCCCTGCCGGGAAGCCCACCGACCGTACGATCAAGGAGATCAGGTGTCCGACGTTCCCAATGACAACCTCAAGATTTCATCAGCGGTACTGACCCAGACCCTCAACGAACTGGAGGAGCACCTCCAGACGATGGAGCGGGCCTACACGCAGTCCGAGGACATCGCGATCCAGGTCGCGCAGAGCATGCGGTCCGCGGCGGGCACCAAGTTCATCGCGAAGATCGAGAACTGGCAGCGCGGCTACCGCACGGTGATGGCCGAGTACAAGGACCTCCTGGACGCGGTCGGCACCACCAGCAAGGTCATGACGGACACCGCCGGTGAGGCGGACGCCAACATGGACCTGTGGAGCGGCGACGTCTACGACGTCCTCAGCAAGTGATCACGTACGCCCTCTCCGTCTCTCCCTCCTCCCCTCTTACCCAAGGAACGCGCATGAGCGAAATGGACATGGACATCAAGCACGGCGCGCTCGAGGAAGCGAACGCCCAGATGAAGCAGGTCGCCGCGACCATGAGCTCGGCCGTGGAGACCGTCGTCCAGCGGCTCGACGCCATCCGGTCGGAGTTCACCGGTGAGGCGGCCAAGGAGTTCGCGGAGTTCAAGCAGGTCGTGAACTCCCTGGACTCCAACCTGTCGCAGCAGTTCAACAAGGGCGCGGACCTGCTAGCCGACGCCCACGGCATCATCCGGGGCGGGGACCGCAAGAGCGCGTTCCTGTTCCAGCGCTGAACCTCCGCGCCCCGCACCGGAACCCGGCACGCCGTCACCGTCGGCGTGCCGGGTTCCGGCGTTCCGGGGCCGGGGTGAACCTCCAAGTGCGGGGCCTCCGTTCTCCGTGCCGGACGGTACGCGGCCCGGAACAGGAATGGAGAGACCCCATGGCGGACGACAACGAGGGTGGCGAGAGCGTCACTTCGATCACCGAAGACGTTCTGCTGGAGAAGGCGACGAAGTTCGAGGAACTGCTCCTGGAACTCACCTCGGACACGGTCCTGCTGGCGCTCCCCGACTGGTCGGCGGGAAAGCCCAACGGTGACTTCGGCCAGATCCTGCCGGGCAACCCCAAGCAGTTGCACAGCGCCGCCCGTGTGCAGGCGGGATTCGCCGCCGTGTGCACGCAGCTGGAGGGCGCTCTCGACAAACTCCAGGGCGTCACCAAGAGCGGCAGCATCAACCTGCGGAGCGTCAAGGAGATCCTCGGCGACGCGGCGGGCGACGCCGTCGACGTCACCGAGATGTGGGAGATCCTCGGCATGATCCAGCGGGACGCCCAACAGTCCAGCGGGTCCACCCCCTCTCCCGAGAAGTAGACCGTCACCCACCCGACAGGAGTTCGACGCGACCATGGCGGTAAAGAAGTGGACCTGGGAGGAAGGCCTCAAGGTCTTCATGGACACGACCGGGGCCTTGACGACCCGGGAGACGGTGGCCGGGCCGGGCTCGACGGACTGGTCCGACTTCGGCACCTTCCGCATCGAGAAGAACGTCGCCTTCAGCAAGGACTACAGCAAGATCTTCGACTTCTACTGGACGTTCGACACCAGCTACGGCGGCCAGTCGGCACGGTTCGTGGTCGGCTTCAGCGTCAACTGGAAGGGCTACTTCGACGACGTCAAGTCCCCGTACAACCTGTTCCTGAACGAGCCCTACAAGGCGCTGCTGCCCCTGGTGAACGGGACCTCGTCCGCGAAGACGGACATCGTCAACTCCTTCTCGTTCGGCAACGCGAAGGACCAGCTGGACGGGGTGGTCACGTGGCTCGACGAATGGCTCCCGCTCATCAAGGGCTGGGGGAACGACATGGACTCCGAGGGGAGCGAATGGCGGGGCAGCGCGGCCGGCGCGTTCAAGAAGTTCGTCGACGTGATCCACATGGAGATGAACAAGGTCAAGCTGGACATCAAGACCCCGCAGGACATCTCGAAGTTGCTGGGTGAGTCCAAGACACAGCTCGAGACGTCCTCCCGGGGGATGTACGGGGCATTCGAAGCGTGGAGGGCCAAGAAGGTGCCCCCCGATTCGGGGGCCGGGTACTCGGCCATGAACGGGGTGGCGCTGCTCCGGGCGGAGTTCAACCGTCTCATGACGGGCTCGACACTCACCGTCACCTGGCGGACGACGGGCACTCCGAGCTACGCGAACGGCTACACGTCCACGACCACTCCGGACTTCGGCCAGATCCTCGACGGCTCCAAGAACGACGTCAGTTCCCCCGACTGGGTCAGGACGGTCGAACGGAACGCGAAGAACGAGTGGCTCAAGACGATCGCCGACCTCGACACCGCCGCGTCGACCCACGTCCTCGCCCTGGACAACAGCTACCTGAAGCTCGCGGCCGCCCTGGAGGAAGGCGTCTACCAGCCGAGCTTCACCCTGCCGGGCGGGGGCAGTCCCACCGGGCCCGGCGGTGCCGGCGGCGGCGGGGGCCCGGGCACCGAGGACCTGCCGGGCGGCGGAAGCGGCGGTCCGGGCGGGATCGGGGGCGGCGGGGGTGGCGGGGGCGGCAGCGGCCTTCCCGATCTGAAGGGCGGCAAGGGAGGAGGCTCAGGCAATCCCGGTGACAAGAAGCCGACGGGCCTGCCCGACGGCCCCAAGATCCCGCCGGTCTCGGTGCCCACCACCACGCCCGGTTCGCCGGGAGGGGGGCCGGGTACGGGCGCGGGCGGCGGTGGCAGGGTCCCGCTGCTCGACAAGAACGGCAAGCCCGTCATGGGCAGCGACGGCAATCCCGTCCTGGTACCTCCGGGCTCCCGCATCGGCAAGGACGGCAAGGTCTACGACGCCAACGGCAAGCCGGTCCTGGGTACGGGTGGCAAGCAGATCGTCGCGCCCCCCGGCGGCAAGGTGGGCACGCCGCCCGTCAAGGACGAGACCCAGACGGGCGGACTCCCGGGCTCCAACTACGACCGCATCCGGCTTCCCGAAGGCGCGAAAGTCCTCGCGGACGGCACCGTGGTCGACGCCAAGGGCAAGCAGCTGCTCGACTCCAACGGCAACCCCTACGCCCTCCCCAAGGGAGCCACCCTCAAGGACGGCATCGTCGTCGACGCGAACGGCAACCCGATCAGCCGCATGCACCAGCTGCTCACCAACGCCGAGCACGCCGTCGACTCGCCCCCCGTACGGAAGATCACCACCGGCGGTGGCGGCTCGGGCGGAGACAACAAGCTGATCCTCGACGGGTACGGCTCGCGCGGCGGCGGCAACAGGTTCACCCTCGACGGCGGCGGTTCGGGCGGCAGCGGCGACGGTCCCCGGCTGAAGGGCGGCTCCTCGGTCGTCACCGGCACCGGGGGGCTTGGCGAGCGGGCCGCGCGCATGCTCGGCATCCCTCCGGAAGGTCCGCCGCTCACCGCCACCGCGACCCCCGACGGCCGGCAGTCGGGCGGCGGCACCGGAGGCGGAGGGACAGGAGGTGGCGGCACCGGAAGCGGCGGCGCGCAGATGCCGCAGTCCCCGATGATGCCCCCGATGAGTCCCGGCGCCGGAGCGGGCGCGGGCGGACCCAACCAGGGCAACGACCGGCAGCGCACCACCTGGCTGACCGAGGACGAGGAGACCTGGGGCACCGACACCGGCTCCGTCAGCGGAGTCATCGGACGCTGACGTCCACCCGTCACCGACACCACCCATCCCAGCAGCACGAAAGGCGTACCATGGCCATCGACTTCGACGGCATCCTCAAGGACGCGATGTCGGCCCTGCACGATCAGCGGGACAGGATGCTCGCGGCCAAGCGCGAACTGGACGCGGCGACCGCGTCCGTCACCTCCAAGGACCGCATGGTGTCGGTCACGGTCGGCCCCCAGGGCCAGGTGGTCTCGATGACCTTCCACACCAAGGCCTACCAGTCGATGGCACCGGCCGAACTGGCCGCGGCCCTGATCGCCGTTCTCAACGAGGCGCGGGCCAAGATGGGCAGCCACGTCATCGAGCACATCAAGGGCTTCCAGGACTTCGGCGGACACCTGCGCAGCGTGACCGGCCTCGCCGGCACGCCCGACGACATGGACGAACTCCTCAAGCCGCTGCGGGCGATGGCCCCGTCCTTCGGCCTGGAGAAGGCCCAGGAGGAGGCGAAGGCGGCCCGGCAGCAGGAGTTCGCCGCCGAGGAGGAGGCAGCCGCCCGCCGCGCCTCCGAACAGGCAGCCAAGCAGGAGGAGTTCGCCACGCAGGCCGAGAGCCGTATCCCCACCGGGAAGCAGGAGGAGTTCAGTGGCTGACGACCTGAGGGTACTGAGCGACCTCAAGAGCAAGTTCGCCCACTACGACGACTACCAGCGCTGTCTCGCCGACCTCGGCAAGGCGATCCTGGAGATCAACCGGATCAACAAGGAGTCCGCGGGCAAAGACGAGATCGGCACGACGTACCACGATCAGGTCGACAAGCCCACCGAGAACCTCACCGAGACGCTCTCCTACGTCACCACACGGCTGGGCACGGTCGTCGAAGCCGGCAACGGCACCTCCGACATCATGGACAGGTCGGACGAGGAGGCCGGGTCCCAGGCGGACGCCTTCTGAGCCCGGGCCGCCGAGCGCCGTCCACCCGGCGCCACGTGCGGGGGGCGTCCTCCCCCTGAACCGTGCGGACGGCTGCCCCCGTTCCACCGGGCACAGCCGTCCGCACGATCAGAGGACCCTCACGCCATGGCCATCAACCCGCCGGAAGGGATCGCCGACTTCCTCGCCTTCGTGTCGGGCATGGAATGGCCCGAGGCCGACGAGGACCTCATGCGGCGGGTGTCGGAGCACTACGGTGCCATCGCGACGGACCTGGAGACCCTGTCCGGGTACGTCACGGAGCTCATCCCGATCGTCAAGAACGACTTCGACGGCGAAGCGGCCGACTCCTTCCTCGTGGCCATGAACGACCTCACGGGCGCGACCGCCGGCGCGAACCAGCTGACGCAGACGGCGGAGCTGTCGCGCCAGCTGTCCGAGGTGGCGCTGAAGGTCGCCAACCAGGTCGAGTACACGAAGATCATGGCGATCCTCCAGCTCGTGCAGCTGCTGGCCGAGATCCTGTTCGCCACGCTCTTCTCGGCCTTCACCTTCGGCGCGGTGTGGGGCCCGGTGTCGGCGATGTTCACCGCGACCAGAGAGGGCCTCAACCATCTCTTCCGGTGGCTGCTCCAGACCATCATCAGCCAGACGTTCATCGGCATCACCGGCGGCGTCTTCCAGGACACGGTGATCCAGCTCTACCAGCTCAACGCGGGCCACACCACGAGCTGGAACACGGAGTCGCTCATCGACTCCATCAAGCAGGGCGCCCTGACCGGTCTGGTCGGCGGCCCGCTGGAGGTCGTCTTCCACTACGGCGGCAAGATGCTCGGCAGGCTCCTGGGCGGCAGGACCCCGGGCTCGATCATCAGCAAGCGGATCGACGACGTGCTGAACAAGGCCGACAACAAGCTCGGAGACGTCCCGAAGAACAAGAAGCTCGACGTCCCGCAGGGCTCGGCCGGCCCCAAGTCGAAGCTGAACGACGTCGCGTCGAAGACCGACAAGGAACTGCCGCCGACTCCGGTCAACAAGGCGAAGAACGACACGACGCCTCCCCCGGTCCCTCCGAAGACGCCCACCGAAGGCGGCGTGCCCGCGCCCGCCGCCCGCCCGAAGCCGGACACCGCCGCCCCCGCTCCGGTCACGACCAAGCCGGACACCCCGGGCGGCGCCACGGCCAAGGACAAGCCGAACGCGCCGGTCACGGGTGCCAAGGACGCCCCGGCCCCGGGTGCGAAGGACACGCCCGCCCCGGGCACCAAGGACGCTCCCGCACCGGGCAGGACGGACGCCCCCGCACCGGGCAGGACGGAGTCGGGCGCCGGTGCGACGGCGCCGGGGGCGGGCAAGTCCGCCGCCGGGGACGCGCCGACGACGGGCGCGCCCGCCAAGTCCTCCGATGCCCCGGGGACGGGTGGGGCCGCGGGACACGGCGCGAACCCGCTGGACGAACTGCTGGCCACCAAGGAGGCGCGCTCGGCGTTCGCGAAGGACGTCGGCGAACTCCTCGGCGGTGTCAACCGCCAGCTGGAGACCGGTTTCATGCGGTTCGGCGAGGGGACCATCGCCGAGGCCTTCGCCGACAAGATGGGCGACGTCTTCGCCAAGCACCTCAAGCACGAGGGCGCGGACGAGGTGGCGGAGGCCGCGGCGAAGCAGGCGGCGAGGGAAGCGGGCAAGGAGTTCGGCGACGTCCTGGCCCACCAGTGGGTCCGCCTCGGCGCGGACCATGCCGACCTCCCCGAGCTCCTGACCAAGGCGATGGGCGACCTGGGCAACCTGGCGCCGCTCAAGAACCTCGCCGACGCGATGCCGGACCTCTTCGCCCGCTCCGAACACAGCAACGCCCTCGCGCGCGTCTTCAAGCAGGAGAACCCCCTGCAGGGCAGCCCGATGTACCAGCTGGGCGGGGCCGTCGCGTCCCTCCTCAGCGAGGGCACGCACGAGATGCTGAGCGAGGGCTTCTACAACCTCGTCTTCGGAGACGGCACGTTCAAGATCACGGCGGGTCCGTTCGCCTCCGGCGTGGCCATGGGCGCGCTGAGCCACGGCCTGAACCGGATGTTCGAGCCGGTCATGGTCAAGTACCAGAACTGGGTCCTCAGCCACCAGTACGCCGAGAACCCGAACGACAGCAAGTACTTCGGGCTGCTGCACCCCATCAACATCGCCTCGTTCGTGGCCAACATGACAGGCAACCCGGCGCCATGGCCGGTGCCCCGCCCCACATCGGACACGACGGACCCGAGCTTCACGCGCGACATGAAAGACATGGTGAAGTGGGTCTTCTCCAACCCCTTCACCGGCACACCCTTCTTCTCCGACACACCCGGTGGCCCGGACGTCACGGTCCAGAGCGACGGCGGCAGCGCCTTCACGCCGCTCGACGTGGACCTGGGGCCGTCGTTCGCCGACGACATCGCCAAGGACCCGCTGTTCCAGGTCGAATCCGACGGCGACACGTCCACGGACGGCGGCGGGGACAAGGACTCCGACACGAAGGACGACGGGCCCGGCACCGCCCGTCCGACCACGTCGTCGGACCTCTCCTCCCTGCTGGGCGACGACACGGAGAACCGGGGCCCGAACCGGACGGAGGAGGACCGGCTCACGTCGCGCACCGCGACCCAGAGCGGGGGCGACCAGTTCGCCGCCCCCGTACCGAAGGCCACCGAGCAGTCGGCGGAGGAGCCCGCCGGCACGGCGTCCGGCGTCAAGCCCCACCCGCTCCAGGCCGAAGCGGACCGGGCCGCCGCCGAAGGACTCGGCTACCTCCTCGTCGACGTCGACGACACCGACACGCCCTCCGGCGACGCCCCCGCGCACCGGACGGACCTCGACGACGAAAGCCCCAGGGCCCCGGCCGCCGGTGACGACGGTCCCGAGGCCCCGGCCGGCGACAACGACGACCCCAAGGTCCCGACGGGCTTGGGCGACGACGGCCCGGAAGTCCCGGTCGACGGCGACGGCCACAGCCTCACTCCGTCCGGCGGTCCGGTACGGGACATCCCCTCGGGCATCGCCGTCGGCGCCCTCAGCCCCGCCCAGAACAATGCCCTCCAGGCGCTCCCCAAGCGGCCCGGTGTCTTCGTCGTCGGCATGCACACCGACCTCGACACCCCCCACGACCCCGCGACCGTCCTCAATGCCCTCACCGACGCCCACGACGACGGCCGGCTCGACGGCATCACTCGGATCCAGTTCACCACCTGCAACCTCGCCTCCCCCGTCCACGAAGCCACCGTCAAGACGGTCATGAGCGGCCTGTGGAAGCACCGCGCCAACGATGTGCCGCCGCCCGGCCCCGTCAAGGCCCTCGCCGCCGACACCCCCGTCTGGTACGTCCCCGGCGGGCGTCTCGTCACCGCCGCAGACGTCTCCGTCACCTCCGACGGCAGGCTCTCCGTCCGGCGCGACGACGCCGCCCGGCACGAGTACGCCGACACGGGCGCCCCCGACCACACCCCCGATGTCACCGCCCCCCGCTCCGACGGCCTGCCCGACCTGCCCGACCGGCTCGACCCGGTCGACGGGGGGGTCGTGAAGTTCGGTCCCGGAGGGGCGACTCCGGGGCCTCTGTCCCAGCACCTCACCCGGGAACACTGGGGACTCCTGCTGACCGATCCTTCCGGGGCCGACCTGCTCGCGGAGGTCGCGGACGGTGCGCGGGACGCCGACGGCGCGTGGAGGACGCTCGACGCGGACGCGTACCGGAGGCTGCTGACCCTGACCCTGGCGCCCGACCACACCCGCCCGTCCGCCGACGACGTGGCGGAAGCCTTCACCGCCTATGCGGAGGAGGCCGAGGCCGCCGCCTCCGCCAACGACGGCTGGGGCGGCCTGGAGGCCGTCGCCAACCTGGTCAGGGCGCTCCACCTGGACGCGTCGGACCGCCCGCTCGGGCAGGACACCGAGATCCTGGTCCAGCGTGTCCTCCTCGACCAGGGCTTCCCCCCGGTGCGGTTGTCACCCGAGGCCCGCACCACCGCCTTCTGGCGGGACTCCACGCCCCTCGTCCTCTCGGCCGAGCTGGCCCTCGGCATGTCCGGCCTCGCCCAGGCCGCGACCCGCCCTTCGCCCCTTCCGGGTACGGCCACTCCTTCTCCGGCACCGCTGCCGCCCGAGAACGCCCTGCGGGACCTGCTGCGGGAACCCGACGAGGCCAGGACGGCTCTGCTCCGTGACCTCCTGAACGGGGCACACACCAAGGAAGGCGTCTGGCGCACGCTGGACACCGACGCGTATCTCGCTCTGCGCGCCGGGATCGAGGGTGGAGAACAGAATGCGCTCGCGGAGGACGTGCGGGGCGCGCTCGACGGTGTCTTCGCCAAGCACCGGCAGGACCTGGCCGGGGCGACCGGGCTCGTGGGGCAACTCAAGGCCGTCGCCGACACGGTCCTGACGCTCCATCAGGTCACGGGTGTCCGGGCGTCCCCGAGCGGCGCGCTCACCGCCGACGCCGAATTCGTGGTCCCGCGCATGCTCCTGGACCTCGGTGTCACCCCGGTGAAGCTGCCGGCGAAGTACCACACGGAGGCCACCTGGAAGAAGCCCAAGATGCCCGCCATGAAGGCCACGAGGCTTCAGACCTTCGCGATCGACGTGGCCAGGGCCGTCGTGTCGTCGCACCGGTGGCCCTCCACGCCCACGTCCACCTCCACCTCCGCGGACAGCGGGAGCCCGGCCGGCGGCCCGAGCGCGGCCACGGGGCGGCCCGCCGGGGACGGCGCCCGGCCGGCCGGTGACCACACGTCCACGCCCGTCGGCGGTCCCGCCCTCGCGCAAGCCCGCGAGACGGGGGACGGACAACCGGCGCGCGGCCGGGACGACGACGCGGCCGGTCCGGAGGACTGGCGGGCGGATTTGAACGCCCTCGGCGCGCGTACGCCCGAGGACACCACCGCCCATCTGGTGCTGAACGACGCCCCGGTCCGGCTGGTGGGCCGCTCCGACAGCACTTTGCGCACCGACGACAAGCCGTACACGACGCTCACCAAGGACCTCCCTCAGGACGCGACCCACTGGCTGACGGTACGGATCCCCGCAGGGCGCGCCGTCGACTCGGGTGATGGGCGGCTGCTGCTCGGCAAGGACGACCTGGCCGCGGTGACCGTCATCGGTCCCGACAGCGAACTGACCACGATCCAGAAGTTCCAGCAGAGCTTGCGCGAGCCCGGCGCCGCACCGGACACACGGCCGCTGCCGCTGTCCGTCCTGACGCCCGTCGGACAGGTGTTGCACGCCCATCCCGGTCTGGACGACGACCATCCGATGGTGCGGGCCGCCCGGCGCGTCATGTACGCCGAGGCGTCCCGGGAGGCCGAACTGCGGCTGGGCACGGCGCTCGCCGCGCGGGAGGACGTCCAGCGGGAGGTACGGCAGCTGGTCCGGCAGATCTGGAACAGGATCGAGAAGGAGCCCGTCGCCAGGACCCGTACCGGTGAAGAGGTCGACCGCATCGCGCTGCTGGGGTCCCCGGAGGCGTCGGCGAGCGGCTCCGTGGGCAACGATCCCGGCACGCTCAAGGCCGTCGTCACCGACGGGAACGTGCGTGAGCAGATGCACCTGCTCGGCAACGTCGTGCACAGCAACGCGGTGTACGGCAACGTCACCAAGCCCCTCCTGAAGTTCACGAAGCCCGAGCCGCCGATCCTCAGCGGCGACTGGGCGAACCAGCAGCGGGCCGCCGCGCTCATCGAAGACCTCGAGGCCCTGCCGAAGTCCCCGGCGCGTGACGAGCGCATCGCCGAGATCGAACGCGGGCTGCGGACCGCTCTGCGTCCGGACGAGGTGAATCCGCCTCTGAGCGATCGCGAGCGCAGGCACGCGCTGCGGGACGACCAGCTGCTGTGGGAGCCCGGTGAGCGGCGCACCGGGATCAAGATGATCGCCGAGAGTCAGGTGACCGCGGACAGCACCGGCGGGCTGATGAGCGCGGGTACGTCCAACACGACGTACTTCACGCTCGCCCTCGTCCACGCGATGAGCAAGCAGTGGAAGATCCCGGTCGACTACCAGCTGGTGCGCCTCGCGCTGCTGGTCGACATGCTGCCCGTCGGCCACCACACCTTTCACGAGATCATGCGGGCCGCCGACGCGTTCGAGCGGGACGTGCTGGCGAGGGAACCCGGCCACACCCCCGGCACCCTGGAGTACGGCGACGACTGGGGCAGGTTCCGGTCTCTTCCGCCGCTGACCGAGAGCGAGCTGCGCGCCGCCATGCCCGGCGGAAGGTTCCCGGACGAGGTCGCGCTGGGTCTCGAGCCCGGTGAGACGACACCGGTGGACTCGCCGGACCCGGCCCACGTCCCGGTCGCCGTCGCCCCGCGCGACGCGCGGGCGCCTCGCGGGGACGAGTGGTCCGTTCTGCTGGACCGTCTTCCCGGCGACAGGAACCGGCTGGAGCCGCTGCTCGGGGAACTCCTGGGCGGGACGCCGGGCAAGACCCGTGACTGGCGGCGTGTCCACGCCGATTCCTATCAGGAGCTGCGGAGCCGTCTCATCGGGGACGTCGAGCCGGACGCCCAGACCGGCGTACGCGACGAAGTCACCTCGATCATGGAGCGGCTGATCCCGCAGCCGGAGGACACCACCGCGGTGGACCCCGAGGAGTCGGCGCACCCCGGCGGGGCCGACCCGCACGCGGAACTCGACGGCATCTTCGATCAGTACTACTCCGCCATGGCGGCGGCCGGTACGGACCGCACCCGTCTGGCGGCCGTCGCGGATGTCATCGGGGAACTCCAGACGTACCAGGCGCGGCATGAGCCGGGCGCGACGGTCCCTCCGCCGCCGGACTCCGTGGTGCCGGCCGACACCCTCGTCCTGGTGCAGCACCTGCTGGTCGCCCAGGGGTACACCCCGGCCCTGCTGGGAGAGGAAAGCGGCACGGCGGGGTTCTGGCAGCGGCCCGCGGACCAGGTGGCGGCCGACCTGATCGCCGGCATGGGCGAGTTCGCCCGGTCACAGCCCGTACGCACCATCCCCGCCGGCATCGCCGTCGGCCCCCTCAGCCCCGGCCAGAGCAGAGCCCTCAGCTCCGTGCCGCGGCAGTCCGGACGTTTCGTCGTGGGCTGGCACACCGACCCGGCGAGCCCGCCCGACACGGACGCCGTTCTCAGGACACTCGTCGACGCCCACGACAGCGGAAGGCTGGACGGCGTCACCGAGATCCAGTTCACCGGCTGCGACCTGGCCACACCCCTCCACGAAACCACCGTCCGAACGGTCATGAGCGGCCTGTGGGCGCACCGCTCCCAGGGGGGCACGGATCGCGACCCCCTCACCGCGCTGGCGGCCGACGCCCCGGTCTGGTCCGTGCCGGGCTCCCCTCTCTTCACGGCCCGTCACGTCGGGATCACCGCCGACGGCAGGATCACCGTCCTCGGCGACCCCCCGGCGCGCTGGCACCGCTACACCGACACCGGCACGTCCGACCACACCCCCGACAAGACGGTCACCGACCGGGACGGAGCTCCCGCCGACGCGGTCCGTGACGCCGGCACCGACATGCCCGACCACCCCGGAGCGGTGCGGTTCGGCGACGAGAACGAGGCGTCACTGACCGTGGTGTTCGGGCCCGGTGGGGAACCCTCCACACCGCGGCAGGTGACCGTACGGTTCCCGGAGAAGGGAAAGAGCCTCAGCGAGGACCAGCGAGCGGAGCTCGACGCGTTCGCGCGTGACCTGCGGCCCGAGCTGGAGCGCCGGCGGCGGGACGGCGAGCCGAAGCTCGAGGTCACCGTCACCGCGGGGGGCAACAACCGCTTCCCCGGGCGGGCGAAGCAGGCTGCCGACGCGCGCGTCACCGCCCTCGTCGCCGCGCTGTCCGACAGCCTCGGGAGGGTGGCGCCGGAGTCGGATCGGACGCTGATCGACCACATCACGTTCGACCGTCGGCCGCAGGGCCTCTCGCTTCTCGACAGCCTCACGCCGACCGGTCCTTCGACGGCGGAGTCCCGGCGCGAGAGCACCGTCTCCGGCGACGTACGGACGCTGACGCCCTACACCGAGGAGGCCCGGGCGTTGCTCCGGCAGCTGCCCGACGCGGGAATCGACCTCACGCAGCTGTCCCTGGCCATCGGCCACGCCAGGGGCGACGAGTCCCTGCGCGGCCTGGCAGGTGACCCCGACGGCGCTGTGGCGAAGTCGATCGCCGAGATCCACCGGACGGTCAGGCCCTACCGGCACCCGGTACAGACGGGCGCCTCGATCTCGCCCGAACTGCTGACGCGGCTCCGCGAGTCGGCGGACGACCGGACGACGTACTCCCTGGACGAGCTGGTGTCCGCCACCCCCGTCTGGTCGACCCGGCAAGGACACGAGGCCGGCGCGGCCGACAACGCGATCGTCGAGGTCCACCCCTCGGTCACCTGGTCCGTGCCCCAGGCGCTCGGCGAGAACCGGGTCGTGTTCACCCCCGGCTCGCACTACGAGGTGACGTCGGTGACGCGTGCGACCGGCGGTCGGTCCCTGGTGAGGCTGCGTGAGGTGGATCCGCAGGCTCCCGAGGGCTCCGAACGGGGCCCGTCCCGACGGACCGCCCCCGGCGGCCCGGTCATCGGTGTCCCCGGCATGAGCTACCCGGGGCCGAGCCGTCCCACCGGTGACGGTCTCGCCTGGAAGAACAAGCGCTACGGGTACGCGACGAAGGAGTACGTCCACCGCGGCGAGGCGGAGGTCGAGGTGGTCGACGGAACGCCGTACGTGCGCTTCTACACCGCCGTGGTCGAGGAGGTCCCCCTCACCATCACTCCCGGTGTTCCCGGCCGGGCCACCTCGGCCGACAACCACAAGGACGTCCAGCAGGACCCGCGGACGGGGCAGGTGCTGCTCTGCACCGGCTCGGGCGACGCCACCATGTGGACGAGCATCGGAACTCCCGCACGCTCCGTCGCATGGCTCATGAAGTACCAGGCGGAGCACGGCGACGCCAAGAAGCCGCTCATCCGTTCCTACCTCGTTCCCCAGGACGTCTACCACCGCATCTCCGAGGGCGCCCGGCACCTCGACACTCCGGATGTCGCCGGTGAGAAACCGTCGCTCAACGTCGACCACTCGGGCGACCGCAACCAGTTCGGAATCCGCGGAGACGACCTGACGCTGCTCCGCGAGAGCATCCGTCCGAACTCCCTCATCACCTACTTCGCCGCCACGAAGGACCATCTGAGCGAGGACGCCGACGACCCCGGCCACACGTTCCCGAAGCACGGTGAACACCTCCATGTGAACGAGCTCCGGGACCGGATCGGCATGCCGGACTCCGAGGCCCCCGGCCTGAACGCCGAGTACAACCCGTGGATCTCGGGGGCCTCGCACCAGAACAGCGAGACCGCTCTCGGCCGGATATCCCGGAAGCTGCGCCAGCACCACGTCACGTGGAAGCAGTACCTCCAGGAGCCCGTCGACCGCGTCCAGGAACCCCTCCTGGAGGATCCGATCCCGTACGCCGCCAGGGAGAAGGAGCTCTGGAAGTTCCTCAAGGATCACCTGCGGTTCCTCGACGACACCGACACCCCGAGCACCGACTGGCCGGACCGGTACAACAGGTCCGTCGACCGCCTCATGCACGGGACGGTGGTCACCTGGGCCACCCACGCGGCACTCGCTCATGAACTCGCCCGCCAGGACAAGGAGGTCTCCGCCGACTTCCACGTCCCCCGGGAGCCCGCGCGGCAGGACTTCGCCGCCCTGCGCGAGTCACGGGCCGCCGAGATCGCCCTGCAGATCGAGACCGGTGAGCGACTGACCCGACTCAGGGAGGACGGAGCGCCGGTGTTCCGGATGCTCGACCTCCTCGGCGAAACGTTCCCCGGACTCGACGTCCGCTACGGCATGATCTGCGCGGCGAGTGAGGAGTACACCTTCTACGAGCACGCGCAGATGGTGGCCGGCCAGTACATCAGACTCGTCGACGCCACCGGCAACGAGGGCACCCGCCTGATTCCGGTGGACGCCGTCGTCAAGGCCATCCTCTTCCACGACATCGAGAAGCTGAACTCGAAGGCGATGTACGGCGCCGGAAAGGACGCGCACGACAACGAGCCGGAGCACCGCGGCGCCGTCGATCTCATGAGGCGCTACCGGAACCTGTGGGGCGACATGACCCGGGATCAGGTCAGCTTCGCCTTCCGGGCCTCACTCCTGCTCGTCGACTCCGACCCGATGGGCTTCTACTTCCGGGGGAAGGAGAGCGCCGACAGCACCTTCCAGTGGATCGCCGAGGCCGCCCTCCGACTCACGGATACGCCCATGGAGACGACGGAGGGCACTCGGCGTCGTCTCGTGGACCTCGACAGCGAGCGGCTGAAGACCATCCGCAGGCTCTTCCACGAGTTTCACCAGTACTACCAGGCGGACCTCTCCTCGTACACGAGCTACAGCCGTTACCACGACCGCCGGGGAGGAAACGCCTGGCATTCCGGAAAGGCCACGTTCGACAAGTACTTCGAGGCACCCGCGGCCGGACCTCTCAGCACCGGAGACCCCACGTCGGGAACCGGCCCCGAGCTGGCCGAGGCCGAGGTGCCCGTCGCCGGGACGGACAAGGACTTCCCGCGTTATCGCAGATTCGCGCTCGTCGACAGGACCGAGGGGCCGGAAAGGTTCGCCTACGAGACGCAGTACCGCAATCTGGCCGCGATGTTCGCCGACGACGACACCGTGAAGGGGCACTTCGAACGGATCGGAGCGGCGCGCCTCCGCGCCGCGGCCGGCAAGCTGGGCGACACGGCCAACGCACGGCCGGAGACACCGCCTGCCTCATCGGTCCATTCCGAGGACGACGACGACTACGGCTACGGCTTCGGGCTCCCGGGTGCGGACGAGGACCAGTTCGTTTCCCTCGGGAGCGGCGAAACCCCGACCCCCGCACCCGCTTCCGCTCCCACCACGCCGCGTGACTCCGCCGACCGGGTCGACGAGCTCGTCCTGGCCATCACCCGCTCCCACCAGGACAACGGCACCCACCACTTCATCGACCCCGACACCGCCCCGGGCGAGGCGGAGCGGCTTCGCGACGCCGTCGGGCGGTTCCCCCGTGACGAGCGGTTCTTCTCGCTGGCCGGTCACATCGCGGGGACCGACGGCGCGCCCACCTGGCGCGGGCAGCGGGTCACCGCCCGGGAGCTGGCCACCGTGCTGTCCCGGCTCGCCGACACGGGGGTGTGGGACACCGCCAAGCCCCTGCAGTTCGCCGCCTGCGGTCTGGGCGGGGGCCTGGAGCGGTCGTACGCCGCCGACGCGCTGCGCGCGCTCCGGGAGCTGCGGCCCGGTCTGTCGCTCACCGCGTACGCGCCCCGGTCCACGCTGTGGTTCGTGCCGTCGGTGACGGGTCCGTTCGGCACCGACACCACCGGCCCCGGCCACACGGCCGTGGCCCAGAAGGTCGTCTGGGGTGCCGACGGCACGCCCCGGCTCGTCCCCGACCACTGGGTCAAACTGTCCCTCCCGGTGGGCGAGGGCGCCGGGGTCGAGGCCACGGTGCTCGGCGCGCACATGCCGCCCGACGGTGGACTTCCCGCCGACGCGGTGCCGTTGACGACATCGGCGCCTCAGGGCTACCTCACCGCCGAGCGCGAGGGATCCGGGGACCTCTCCGAAGCCGTCCCCTTCGGGACCGGCGACAACGGCGAGGGCACCTCCTCGCAGCAACCCGTCGCCCCACCCGTACCACCCGCGTCGGACGCCTCCGCTCCCCCGCCCCCGCAGGTGCCGTGGTACGTCGCCCACAAGGCGCTCGGTGACGGGCGGGTCACGTCCGTGCTCGGCTCGGAACGGGTGGCCGAGGACCGGAAGGTCGCCAGGACCGAGCTGGAGCACGCCGGTGTGGACGCCCGGACGGCCGTCAAGGTCGTGGGGCGGCTGGCCACAGTGCTCTCCAGCGGCGACACCCGCACCTGGGACGCGTTCCTGCGCGACGGACTGGTCTTCCGCGCCAACGGCAGGGTCGTGGTGGTGACCGCCTGGCCGGCCGGCCTCGCGCACCACGCGGCGCAGGCGCGGGACGAGTCGGCCCCGTACGCCTCGCGCAACCAGGCCGTCACCAACCGCGCGGTGACCTCCGGCGGCAACGCCTCGGTCGCCGCCGGGGTGGACGCCGTGCTGAAGCTGGCGGGCGTGGGGAACCTGACCGGGGTGACCCCTTCCGTCAAGGTGCAGGCCGGCACCACGTACGCCACGGCCCGTACCTCCACGACGGACACCCAGGGCGCCGGCCGGACCGTGGTCAAGGCGACGCACGAGTTCGACGGCGACGTGCGCGTCCAGGTGCGCGTCCTCGACAAGGACCCGGGGCGCGAACGCACCGTGGAGCTCGGCACCTCGACGCGGCTCCGGATCGCCTTCCCCGAGGGGGTGGCGCCCTCGGGCGACGGCGCCACCTGGAAGGTCACGGATTCCGGCGCGCTCAAGTCGGTGCTCTCCACGGTCAACGCGGTCGCGCCGGGACAGCTCCTCGCCGATCTCGCCTCGACCCTGCACAGGGCCGGGTTCGCCCCGGACGTCACCGCGGCGTTCGTCTCCGAGGTCAGCCAGGAGTTCTTCAACGAGAAGGCGTTCAAGGACGGCAACCAGTGGTGGAGCACCGGGAGTCTGTCCTCCAGGGTGTTCACGGCGGGCGGTTTCACGCGGAAGTCGCTCGCGGGGCACTTCCTGGTGGACGCCGAACTGACCGGACTCCAGCACATGGGCCGGACCGGCGGCCCCCTGCGGGTGCGGGAGGACTTCTCCGACGCGTTCGGCGTGAAGTCGAGCAGCAAATTCGGCGACAAGTCAGGCCTCACCGCGGGCGCGGCGGCGCCGGCGACCGTCAGCAGGTACGTGCTCGTTCCCAGTGTGGAACTGGCCGTCAACGCGGCGCGTTCGCACAACTTCGACGTGGGCGGTGCGGACAAGAGCAAGGCGAAGCTCAAACACGCCGAGGAGGCCCAGGCCGAGTACCGCGCGGTGGCGCGGTTCCACGTGGAGTTCGTGTCGTCGTCGAAGCGGCCGCCCCTGTCGTTCGACTCGACGCTGGAGATGGCCGTGGGCGTCCCCGCCTCGCGAGCCGCCGACTTCGAAGCGCGGCTGCTCGGCCCGGACCGGGAGCGGTTCACGCCGGAGCCACCGCGCCGGGGCGACACCGCGCCCCGGCCCTCCGCACGCGTCCGGACCGTGGGCACGGCCGTGCGCGAGCTGCTGCGGTTGGCCCGCCAGGAGCCCGCGGCGAACAAAGACGTCGGTGCGTCCAGGCCGTTCCCGAGCGGCGGGCTGCCGGATGCGGCGGGACTGCTGAAGATCGCCCGGAGGCATCCGATCGAGATCGCCACCCCGGACGGCACCCTCCCCGCCGGAGCCCCGTGGACGAGCCTGCGCGACCGTCCAGGCGTGTCGGTCGTCCCCGAGCAGCGGGCCTACGCGCTCGTGGACACGGCCCTCGACGGGCCCGCCTTCCGCTACCACGTGGACGCGGCAGGGCAGGTCACCGCGGCCCAGCGCCTCGGCACCTCCACCTTCACCGAGCTGTTCGGCCCGCTGGAGCGAGGAGAGGGCGGCGTCGCGCAGCTCACCGCGCTGAGCGCCGCCCGGCCCTGGCTCGGGTTCTCGGTGCACGACGGCTCGGAGGCCCCGCCGCACCTCGTCGGAGCCTCCCGCCCGGACGACGTACGGCTGGTCGTCCACCGGGACGCCGACGGAACGCTCGATGTCCGGGGCATCCTGCGCCACCCGGTCGAACAGGCCGTGCGCAACCTCGCCGCCGACGACGGAGCCGCGGCACGGCCGACGCGGGTGTACGCCGACGTCGCCGCCGAGCTGGAGGACTTCGCCGCGCTCCGCGGCCCGGTGGAGGTACGGATCGACACGCGGTACGCACACGCCGACGAACTGGCCTACCGCATCGAAGGGAGCCCCCACCTGCGCATCCGTCAGGGCGACGACCCTCGCCGGCCGGTCGCGTACCTGATGGAGGTGACCGAAGGCGGCGCCCTGCTCGGGCCCTTCCGCCAGCGGGACTTCGGAAGCGATCCCGTGGAGCCGCCGGCCCTCGCCTCGCGCACCGGACTCGGACCCGGCGTGGTCGGTGAACTCCCCGGCGCGCCGAAGGTGCTGGAGGCCGCACGGGGCTGGCTCGACACCCATCTGGAGCGGACCGGCCTGAAGCGGAGGCTGAGCGAGGACGAGTACGCGCAGTTCCACCGGGAGCTCACGGCTGCCTTCGGCACGCCCGGCATGCGGGCCCGCTTCGCCAAGCTCCTCGGCTCCGGCGTCCCGGTCGTCCTGAAGGCGGGCGGCCAGGAGATCCGCCTGCACCTGCGCACCGAACTGCGCGACCTGCGGGGCACGGTCGGGGAAAGCGGCCTGTCGTTGACCCGTTCGGCGACGCACACCGCCAACCAGGCCGTCGGCGTCGGCGGCCAGGTGTCCTTCTCGGTCACCGGCGGCGGGACGCTGCGGATCGGCACCGGGGAGAAGTCCCGGATCGAGGTGCCCGGAGTCAAGGTGGGCGGCGGCGCCACGCTGTCGAACGTCAAGGACTCCGTGACCGCCACCATCAAGGCGTCCCGCGAGCAGGAGACCACCGGGGAGCACACCGCGTTCACCTACGCGGCCGTCCACCATCTGACCGCCACGGTCCACGACGGCAGGGGCGACCTGGTCTCCGGCTCGTCGCTGCGCGTCGAGGGAGACGACGTGTCCGCCGTGGTGCGTGTCGCCGACGAGCACCTGTCGGACACCACGACCGCCCATCGTGCCTCCACGGGCACCGTGACGGTGTTCCCGCAGGCCGACGCCCCGGGCTGGATCGACGACTCCGCCGTCCCGGAGTTCACCCTCCCGCGGGGCGGTCTCGGCGGCGTTCATCCCGAGTTCCTCGGCACCCGCCGGCTCACCGCGTCCGCGAGCGCACTCGTCGCCGAGCACGGTGGCGGAACCCCGCCGAAGGCCCGGGACGACGAGTTCGGACGGCACTCCGAAGACACGGTGGGCACCCTGCGCCGGGGCCTCACGCCGGAGATCGAGGACGCGCTCACCCCGAACTTCCTCCAGTCCCGGTTCGAGCGGCTCACCGGCCCCGACGGCGCGGTGTTCCCCCTGCCGCCGGACGCCGACGGCCGCGCGCAGGCGCTCGTGGTCCGGCTGAGGCTCGGAACACCGGTGCACGAAGGGACCGGTACGGGCACCAGCCTGGCGTACGGCGCGGAGACCGGCACCAAGTCCGCCACGGCCGACACCGGTTCGTACAACGTAGGCGTCGGGCTCGGTCTCGGCGGCTACGCCTCGCTCGACGGCGCGACGGTCGTCGCGAGCGGGTCGGTGGACGCCACCCGGACGCGCACGGACGTACGGACCGTCTCCACGGCGAGCACCGCCACCTCGACGGTGACGTACAAGGGCACGACCCACCGCTACCGCGCCGACGCCTACTACGAGATCAGCCACCACACCTGGAAGCCCGACGGGCGCCTCTCGACCGGCCCGTCGGCCCATTCCGCGCGGACGCTGCTCGTGAAGGTGGACGGCGGCGTGGAGCTGACGGTGCCCGACCACCGGGCCCGTGCCCTGGACATCACCGTCCCCGGACCGCCGCGGACCGCCGAGACCCCCGAGACCCGCTCGTACGTCAACGCCGATCTGGCCAAGGCCGTCGCGCACGTCGAGAAGCTCGACGCGGACGCCGTACTGCCCGAGGTCAGGAGGCTGCTCAGGACGCTGAAGGGGCTCCCGGACGGCCTGGACGACGGTATTCCCACTGACTTCTCGCGCGGTCTGGCCTCGGTGTTCTCCCCGGAGTCGCTGCGCGCCGGCTTCACCGCGCTCAACACGACGTCGGTGCGTCAGCTCGTCAAGCTCCGGCAGCTCGGAGGCGGCACGCGGCTGATCGGCGTCCGGGTCACGGCCACGGTCGGGGACCCGGTGTACGTGGGACCCCGGGACCAGGTCACGTTGGCCGCGGCCGACACCGCCACACGGTCGGCGGCGTCCGCGTCCGGAGCGTCGGACAAGGCGGGCGGGCAGGTCACCGTCACCGTCAAGGGGACGGACGCGACGGGGACGCCGCGCGGCGGGATCAAGGCCGGCGGCGGGGCGGACACGTCCGTCGGCCGTACGGTGACCGACACCGTCTCGGAGCGTGACCAGCACAGTCTGGAAGTCACGGGTACCGCTCAGGAGTTCCGCCACCCGGTCACGTACACCGTGGACGTCTTCGACTCCTCCGAGCCGCACCAGACGGTACGGATGGCGGGGGCCGCCCTCAACGCCCCGGCGCAGTGGGTCGACCGGGCCACGGACGGCCGTGCCGGGCGGTGGTTCGCCGCGCAGTGGGGCGGCCAGTGGGAGAAGCTGTTCCCCTCGGGGCACGCGCCGACGGCGACCGGCACGCTCCTCGGCGGCGAGGCCCGGCTGCTGGTGCCCGATCACCTGACGCGGCCGGGTGCGGGCCTCCCCGCCGAAGCCGTGCGGGTGTCCGGCCACGTCCGTCCGAACGGCCCCACGGCCGTGCCCCGGCAGGTCGAGGACCTCAACGGGGACCTGGCCCCCGCGCTGCAGGCCCTCTCCCTGCCCGGTCTTGACCGGGTCCTCCGGTGGCTGCCCGCCGCCGCGTCCCTGCCGCACCGGGTCGCGGAGGGTGACACCGGGGCACCCGCTCGCAGGGACCTGGCCCCGGCGACCCTGGAGGGTCTGCGGACCGACGTGCTGACGACCGAACAGAACCTGCGCGCCAACGTCAGGCGGCTGCTCGACGGCGGCTACACGGTGCCGGTCGCGGGCGGCGAGGAGATCACCGTGCGCATGGTCGTCCACCGGACCCGGCACCTCGCCTCCGGGGAGTTCGACTCGAACGTCGAGACGGGGGTACGGGAGCGGGAGACGGAGCGGGAACGGGAGAGGGCGACCTTCGGCTGGTCCGGCTCGCTCACTCCCGACGGCCGGGTGCACAGCACGGACACCGGTACGCCGGAGGGCCCGGGTGTCTCCCACGTCACGACGAACCTGGGCGTGCCCCTGGGCGTCGGAGGCGAGCGCGGGCACGGCTTCAGCACCACCCGCGGCGAGACGGTCGACGAGCGCGACAAGAAGAAGGGGACCCAGCACTACTACGAGGCCGACGTCACCTGGATCCTCACCGGCAGCCGGAGGACCACGGTCGAGGTCGTGGTCGACGGCGGCCTGATCGGACTGCTGCACGACGACGCGGTGGACGGAATGCTGCGGAAGCACGCGGATCTGTTCGGGCAGAAGCCGGGGCCGGTGGCGCAGGTGGAAGGAGCGGGCCAGGGCGCCTCCGAGGGCCGGACCGCGGACCGGAAGCGGAGCGTGGAGGAGGACCAGAAGCAGGAGCAGGACGCGGCAAAGGACCAGGCTCCGCCGAAGGAACAGGCTCCGGGCGACGATCAGGCCGGGCCGATCCCCGAAGTGAAGACCGGGCAGGAGCGGGAGATCCGGCCGAAGGTGGTCGGGCCGCCCGTCATCACCGTCACCCCGCCCAGCGGCGCCGACGCCGAGAGCACCCCGGACACCGTCCCGGCCCCCTCGGATCCGGCCCGCCTGGCTCCGCCGGCCACGCCCCCCGGGCCCGTTCCCGCCGTGACCGTCACCCCGCCCGCCGACCCGGCCGCCCTGCCGGCTCCCCCGGCCCCACCGCCCGCGCCCGCCTACCGGCTCACCGACTACGAGACGGCGGGGACGACGTCGCACACCCGCCGCGTCGGCGAGACGCGCGTGGTGGCGTTCGCGGACGGGGAGGACCCGATCGCGTTCGCTCTGAACGGCCCGTCCAGGGACGCCGCGTCCTTCCCGGCGTTCCGGCCCGTCCGCCCGGTCGAGGCGGTGGAGCGGCCCGCCCTCCGGGTGTCCGCCGACCACCGGCTGGCGGTGCCGGACCACGACGATGTCCGCGCGTTCTACGCGACGGCGGACGTCGTCGAGGAGGCACGGACCCGTCTGGCCCCCGCCGCCGCGGTACGGCTGGACGTCGATCCGGAGGCGTACGTCCGCTTCACTCGGGACGGTGTGGAGCACACCCTGCTGCGGGTCGCGGTGCGGGGCGCCGGCGCCTCCGGCTCCGCGCCCCTGGTGCTCGCGGGTGACCCCGAGGGACCCCACATCGCGCTCCGGGACGACGCGCGGCCCGCCCGGCGGGACGCCGACATGCGACGCGCCGTGGACGCCAACCTGGCCCACTACGGTCCGGCGCTGGAACGGATCGCCGAAGAGTCGGAGCGGTCCGATCCCGGGCTCTCGGACCCCCGGACGGTGCTGGCGCGTGCTCTGGCAGATCTGCGCCGCGTACGGGACGGGGGCGATCCCGCCGCCCTGGCGCGGGCCGAGGCCGAGGCGGCGCGGGCGTTCGCGGCCGCGGCGGGGGACGCGTACGGGTCCCCGGGGGACGACTGGCACGTACGCCTCGGTCAGGGGCACGCCGCCGTCACGCTGCCGGCCGTGGACTGGTCGTTCTGAGCCGGCCGCGCCCGGTCTGAACCGTGCCCGGCGTTCCGTACGTTCTCCCGGGGGCGTACGGCCGCCGGGCCGCCCCGATCCAAGGACAGGACCTCGCCATGACCGACCCGGAGTTCCGACTCGCCTCCGTCTTCGACCACGCGGGACCGGAGACGGGCCCGGGGTTCGGCCTCGACCACCCGGTGGTCGAGGACCCGGACCTGCGCGCCTTGCTGGTGGAGCGGCTGAACGCCGGCACGCCCGTCCTGATGACGCCGGTCCTCATGGACGACGTGCTGGACCCCTCCCGGGTGGCGGAGGTGCCGCTGAACTTCCGCACGGACGGGCGGTGGGTGTGGACCGACACCGTCACGTACTACCTGGAGCAGTACGCGCTCGCTCCCGAGGCCGGTCTGCTCGCGCACCTGGACAGGCCCGGCTACACCGCCCCGGGCCCCCTCGGCCAGGACGTCGTCGAGCGCGCCGCCGCCTTCGTGCTGACCCCCGCGCCGGAAGGGACGGAAGTCCACCCGCCGAGTTGACCGGTCCGGTGAACCACGGGACACCGCCGGTCCGTTCGTACGTGTCGCGGGGGGTCCGCGACGACCGAGGGGAATCACGGTGGACAACAACGAGGCACGGGCCGGGGGCACCGCCGCGCGGGCCGCGTCGGCCATCAGCCTGCCGACGGTCGCCTGGCAGGCGGCGGACGACGATCCGGACGGGGCCGGCGCGGCGCCCGAGCCGCGTACCGGCGCCGCGCGGGCCGCGAACGGATCCGGACCGGGGACGGACCCGGCCGGCGCCGGGTCGGAGCAGGTCGCCGAACCGGAGACGAGCGCCGGAACCGCGGCCGCGCCGGTCGGCACCGTCGCTGCGGCCGGCCCCGACACCCCGGGGACCACAGCCCCCGAAGGCGAGGCCGAGACCGCCGGGGAGGACGCGCCGGACGGCGGACGGGAGGGCGAACGACAGGCCGCCCCCGACGCGGACGGCCTCGCCGCGGCCGCCACCGCCACGACGATCCCCCGCACCGTCTCCCGCCCCGGCAAGCGGCTCTCCAAGCCGATGATCGCGGCGGCGGCCACCTCGGGCGTGGTCCTGATGGGCGTACCCCTGCTGTTCTCTCAGCTCGGCGGCGGCTCCGGCCCGAATCCCGTGCCCCCTCGCCCCACCGGGTACAACCAGGCCGGCGGAGGCTCCGACGGCTACGTGCCGGGGGTCGACGCGCCGGAGAAGGGTTCCGCCCTGCCGGGAACCGGCGCCCCGGGGGCGGCCCCCGGTTCGCGGGACGGCGGTCCGGGCCCCGCGAACAACCCCCTGGCCAAGTCCGCCGCCGGTCTCGGCACGGGAGCCGGGGTGGGCAGCCTCGGCGGCGGCCCCGGGCCGACGGCCACGAAGAGCCCCGGCACCGGCTCCGGCGGCTCCCGGCCCACCACCGGTCCGACCTCCGGCGGGTCCAGGTCCACCTCCGGCGGGTCCAGGTCCTCCTCCGGCCCGACGCCCACCACCCGGCCCGGCCCGACGCCCACCAAGACCCGGGGGACCGTGACCGCGCCGCAGCAGACGCCGGCTCCCCCGGCGAAGGCGCAGTACTCGGCCGTGGCGGGCCCGGGCTGCGCGGGCTCGGGCGCCACCTTCACGTACAGCGGCTGGTACACGGACGGCAAGGAGGGCTGGCAGCGGTACGGCACCGGCGGCTACGGCAGCTCCGGCTGCAACGGCGACTTCTACTCCCTGCCGATGTCCGGACACTCGGGCAGCGACGCCGGGAACGCGCTGCGCTGGACGTTCCGTACCGGCGACGTCACCTCCGGCACCTGCCAGGTCTCGGTGCACATTCCCAACAACAGCGACATCAAGGCGGTGGGCGGCAAGCCGTCGTACTACACCGTGCACGCCGGTGCGACGGGCAACGACCCGATCCTGAAGTCCTTCACCGTCGACCAGGCCTCCCGGCGGGGGCAGTGGATCAGCGCCGGCAGCGTCAACGTCACCCGTGGCCTGCTGACGGTGAAGCTCCACGACCGGGGTCTCGACTGGTCGGGGTCGAAGCGGACCTACGCCCATCACGCGGGCGACGCCGCCCGTGTCCAGTGCACCGCCTCCTGAAGCGGTCCGGCCCACCGAGGCCACCGGCCCACCACGAAGGGAACAACCACGCATGTCGCGCCATGTGCTGACCGTGAGCGCCGAGGCGCAGACCGACCGGCCGTCCGGCTCCGGCGGCCAGTTCCGCACGATCGGCGCGGCCTTGGAGGCGGCGCGCAACGGCGCGGTGATCTCGGTGCGGCCGGGGCGGTACGAGGAGAACCTGGTCATCACCAAGATGGTGACCATCACCGCCGAGGACCGGCGCGGAAGCGTGCGGATCGTGCCGCCCCGGGGGACGGTGGTCCAGGTGGTGGCCGAAGCGGTGCAGCTGACGGGGCTGGTGCTGCAGGGGCTGGACGACGAGCTGCCCGCGGTGGACGTGCCGCGCGGTCAGGCGGCGCTCCAGGACTGCGAGGTGGTGGGCAACGCCTGGGCCGCTGTACTCACCCGCCAGCAGGGTTCGCTGGCGATGCGCGGCTGCCGGGTGACCAACCCCGGTGGCGCGGGAATCGTGGAGACGTCCACCGGCACCAGTGTGATCGACGACTGCGTCGTGGAGCATCTGGGCACCTCGGCGGTGGTCATCGGCGAGCGGGCCAATCCGACGTTCCGCAACTGCGTGCTGCGTGACGCCCGGGGCAACGGGGTGTGCGCCAACGGCGAGGGCCGGGGGGTGATCGAGGACTGCGAGATCTCGGCCACCGACAAGCCGGCCATCGCCCTGGAGCAGAACAGCTCCACCCAGGTGCTGCGGACCTCGGTGCGGGACTGCCTGCTGGGCGTGTTCATCAGCTCCAAGGAGCGGGTGGTCCTCGAGGAGTGCTCGGTGACCGGCACCAAGGTGCACGGCATCGCCCTCGCCGAGGGCACCGACCCGGTGTTGCGCCGCTGCCGCACCTCCCGCACCAGGGGCAACGGCATCCATGTCACGGGCCGTTCGCGCGGCACCTTCGAGGAGTGCGAGGTCACCGGGGCCGAGGGCAACGGCATCTGGGTGGAGGAGACCTCGGGGCCTGCGTTCAAGCGCTGCTCGGTGCGGGACGCGAGGGACGCCGGGGTCGTACTGACCGGGGACAGCGCGCCGGACTTCGACCGGCTGGAGGTGTGCGGCGGCGCGGGGGCGGGAGTGCGCGTCCTGGAAGGGGCCAACCCGATGCTGCGGCGCGTGACCGTGTCGGACGTCGCCGGACCCGGCGTGGAGGTGACCCGCGACGGGCGTGGCCGGCTGGAGGGCTCGGAGGTCTCCGCGACCGGACAGGCCGGGGTGCGGATCGCCGACGGGGGCAACGCCTACGTCGGCAACACCGTGGTGCGGGAGACCGGTGGGGTCGGCGTGTCGGTCGGCGCGGGCGGGGTGGCCACGCTGCGGGACTGCAACGTCGCCGAATCGCCGCAGGAGGGCGTACTCGTCGAGGACGGCGGGGAGCTGACCGCGACCCGCACCCGCGCACGGTCCTGCCGGCGCTACGGCTTCCGGGTCGCGGCGGGCGGCCGGGCCACGCTCAGCCGGTGCGAGGCGGTGGACAACACGGCCGACGGCATCCGAGTCGACTCGACGGAGGCGGTGCGGGTGCACGACTGCACGGTCTCCGGCAACCGGGGTTCGGGGCTGCGCCAGCTCAAGCCGTCGGTCCGGCTCGCGGTGGAGAACCTGACGAGCGTGGAGAACGACCTGCCGGACTCGTACGGGGAGATCACCGCCTCGGCCGCCGGTCAGGGGAGCGAGTCGCACGGGACGCGCGGGGACACGGACGGCGAGGGCGCGGAGGACGGTCCTTCCGGCGGGGCCTCGGGCCCGATGCCGTCCGCCGCGCCGCGCAGGCCGGACGGGCCGCTGGAGGCCTTGCAGGCGCTGGTGGGCCTGGACGGGGTGAAGGAGCAGGTCTCCACCCTGGTCAACCTCAACAAGCTGGCCAGACGACGGGAGCTGGCGGGCATGCCCGCGCTGCCGATGAGCCGCCATCTGATCTTCGCGGGCCCACCGGGCACCGGCAAGACGACCGTGGCCCGGCTCTACGGCTCGATCCTCGCCGAGCTGGACGTCCTGCCGTCGGGTCATCTCGTCGAGGTGGCCCGCGCGGACCTGGTGGCGTCGATCATCGGCGGTACGGCGATCAAGACGACGGAGGTCTTCCAGCGGGCGCTCGGCGGCGTGCTCTTCATCGACGAGGCGTACACGCTGTCGCAGGGCACCGGGGGCAGCGGGCCGGACTTCGGCAAGGAGGCCATCGACACGCTGGTCAAGCTGATGGAGGACCACCGCGACGAGGTCGTGGTCATCGTCGCGGGGTACTCGGAGGAGATGAGGGGCTTCCTCGACTCCAACCCCGGGCTCGCCTCGCGGTTCAGCCGCACGGTGGAGTTCGAGAACTACTCGGACGACGAGCTGACGACGATCGTGGCGATGGCCGCGGCCTCGCACGGCTACCAGCTCGCCGACGGCACCCGTGAGGCGCTGGCGCGGCACTTCGAGGGCGTGGCCAAGGGCGCCGACTTCGGCAACGGCCGGGCCGCGCGCAAGGTCTTCGAGGAGATGGTGGACCGGCAGGCCTCACGGCTGGCCACGCTGCCGGAGATCGGCAATGCCGACCTGGCGCTGCTCACGCCCGAGGACGTGGGGGTGACGGTGGCCGCCGGGGAGCCCGCAGAACGCCGGACGGAGCTGCTCGACGAGCTGCGCGCGATGATCGGACTGCCCGCCGCCAAGGAGCAGGTCGAGGACCTGGTCAACCTGATCAAGCAGGTCAACCGGCGCAAGGAGGCGGGGCTTCCGACCGCCACGATCAGCCATCACCTGGTGTTCTCGGGACCGCCCGGAACCGGTAAGACGACGGTGGCACGTCTGTACGGCCGGTTGCTCGCCGAACTCGGGGTGCTGCCGGGCGGCCAGCTGATCGAGACGGCGCGGGCGGACCTGGTGGGACGGTTCGTGGGGCACACCGCCCAGTTGACGAAGGAGGCCTTCGACCGGGCGCGCGGGGGCGTCCTGTTCATCGACGAGGCGTACACCCTGACGCCCCGCGGCGGTACGGGCAACGACTTCGGCCAGGAGGCGGTCGACACCCTGATGAAGCTGATGGAGGACCACCGCGACGAGGTCGTGGTCATCGTGGCCGGGTACGCCGACGAGATGCAGGGCTTCCTGGACTCCAACCCGGGTCTGGCCTCCCGGTTCTCGCGGTCCGTCTCGTTCGGGCACTACACGGACGAGGAGCTGGTGCGGATCGTCGAGGCGCTGTCCGAGAAGGCCGGTTACGTGTGCCCGCCCGAGACGTTGTCGGCTCTCGGCGAGTTGTTCGCCTCGGTGCCGCGCGACCGTACGTTCGGCAACGGCCGCTTCGCCCGCCAGACCATGGAGTCGATGATCACCCGGCAGGCCGGGCGGCTCAGCCGGCTCGACATCGACGACGTGGCGGAGCTGAGCCTGCTGCTGCCGCAGGACGTGCCCTGGGACCGCGTGCCGGGCGGTGTCGCGTGAGCCGTCGGGCGAGAGGGGGTACGACGGTGATCGCGACGGCCCTGCTGTGCGGGGCGGTGGCCCCCCCTCCGGGGAGCGCCGCTGCCGCGACGGCCGGTCCCATCGCCGCGGTGGCCCCGGCGGCGACGGCTCCGGGTACGGACCCCACCTCGCTGCCCGGCCTCACGCAGCGGCTCTCCAGCGACGCGTGCCGCAAGGCATCGAACCGGATGGTCACCCGGTTGCCGTGGCCGCAGGCCCGGTTGCGTCCGGAGATGGTCTGGCCGCTTTCCGAGGGCGCGGGGGTGACGGTGGCCGTGGTGGGCTCGGGTGTGGACGACGCCGCAGGGCTTCTGGGCGACCGGCTGAAGCGGGCACCGCGCCTGTTCGACGCCGGCCCGGCGAAGGACTGCGCGGGTCACGGCACCTTCACGGCCGGTCTGATCGCGGCGGCCCCCACCGAGGGGGCGGGGTTCGCGGGGTTCGCGCCCCGAGCGCGGATACTCGACGTCCCGGTCACCGACCGGCGGGGGAACACCACCCCCGACCTCCTCGCCCGGGGCATCCGGGTGGCGGCCGACGACGGCGCCCGGGTGATCGTCACCGTGGCGGTGGTGGGCCGGGACAGCCCGGCGCTGTCGAGCGCCGTGCGGTACGCCGTCTCCAAGGGCGCACTCGTGGTCGCGCCGGCCGCTCCGGACGGGGCGACCGGGGTGAGCGGCGGCGGCACAGCGTATCCGGCGGCGCACCCGCTGGTGCTGTCCGTGGCGGCGACCGGTCCCGGCGGGGAGGTACCCCGTCAGGGGATCGTGGGCCGGGTGGACCTGACGGCGCCGGGCGAGGCCGTGATGGGCCCCGGACCGGGCGGCAGGGGCAAGTTCACTGCCTCGGGGCCGAGTTACGCGGCCGCGTTCGTGGCCGGAACGGCGGCCCTGGTCCTCGGCTACCACCCGGGCCTGGGCGCCGAGGCGCTCGCGCACCGGCTGCAGGCCACCACGTCGAGTCCGGGCGGCCGTCTGCCGGACCCGGTGCGGGGGCACGGACCCGTCGACCCGGTGGCCGCCGTCACGGCCGTCCTCCCCGAGGAGGGGCACGGCGCCTCGCCCTCCGGTGTACGCGCGACGGCGCCGGGGGTGGCGATGCCGCCTGGTGCCGGGCCCTCCGCCGCGGGATCCGCCTGGTGGGTGTCGGCAGGCTGTCTAGCGCTGCTGGCGGCGGTGACGGGCGCCGCCGCCGTGGTGCCGCGCGGGCGCCGACGGCGGTGGCGGCCGGGTGGCTACCGGGCCCCGGAGGCGGACCGGAACCGAGGCCCGGAGCCCCTTTAGGAGACGCAAGCGAGGCGTTACCACGCGGGGCGCGAAAGGCACCTGATCGTTAGCAAAGCATTAGCCAAGGTTGCGATTCTGCCGGGACGAGCCCGACGAGCCTTCAGAGGCGGTCGGTTGGTGTCGCCGTCGAGCGCCGAGGAGCCGTCGACGGCGCAGCGCGGGAGGAACCACCGGGATGGGAATGCAGGGGGACAGTGCCGACGGCGCACCGGCGGGCGCGACCCGTGCGGGGGCGGGGCCGGGCACACGCGCGGAGGCGCGCCCCACGATGGACCGGGACACCCTGGCGGAGTTCTACCGGCTCCACTCCTCCGCCCTGCTCCGCACGCTGCTCCGCCTGACCAGCGGGGACCGGGGCAAGGCCGAGGACATGCTCCAGGAGACGTTCCTGCGCGCCTGGCAGAACCCCCAGGCCCTGGTCCGCGGACCGGAGCACGGCCGCCCCTGGCTCTTCACCGTCGCCCGCCGCATCGCCATCGACCACTTCCGGACACAGTCCGCCCGCCCGAAGGAGCTGGGCGACGAGACGCCGGAGGACCGGGCGGCCCCGGACGACCCGTTCGAGGAGGTCCTGTCGGCGCACGCCATCGGCGACGCGCTCGCCGAACTGGCCCCGCACCACCGAGACGTGCTGGTGGAACTGCACCTCAACGACCGCTCGACCGCCGACGCGGCCGTCGCGCTCGGGATACCGCCGGGCACGGTCAAGTCCCGCAACTTCTATGCCGTACGGGCGCTACGCCCCGTCCTGGAACAGCGCGACCTCGCCCCGGCCTGACCGGCCGACACATCCCCCGCCTGAACCGGTCGCGTCCGCCGACCCGTTCCTCCGGACGACCGACGAGAGGGGACCGCCAGGTGATTACCGTCGTAGCCAGAAACGACATGGACGAACCCGGGCATTGGACGGACGCACCCGACTACAGCCCGGAGGAGTGGCGTACGGGCCGGGGCGAGCGCCTGCCGGCGGCGAGACCGCCGAAGGGCGACGGGGACGACGGGGCGACGCACGGGGAGGGCCAGGGGGGCGCGGGAGGCGCGCACCCGGGTCCGGCGGACGACGAAGACCTGCCCACGGCCCCGGCGACCGACGGAGACGGCGACAGCGACAGCGACACCGACACCGACACCGACACCGACACCGACAAGCCTACGGATCCCGAGAGCGACGGAAACGTACGCGCGGACACGGAGGACGACGGAGACGTCACGGCGGCCGCCACGACGACGGACCCGGGCGAAGCGACACTCCCGGACCCCGCCCCGACGGCGTCGGAGCCCGACGCCGAACACTCCGTACCGGAGCCCGACGCCGAACACTCCCTACCGCAGCCCGGGGCGACGGGAGCGCGGCCCGCGGAGGCGGCGGACCCGAACCCGGCGACACCGCCCCCTCCCACGGAACCCGCCTCGGCACCGGCACGGCGTATCGGCTGGGCCGCGGACCGGGAACTGTCCGGCGAACGTCTGGTGCGCCGCACGGCCCGCGAGCGTTTCCGGGTCGGTCTCCGCCGGGCCCCTGCCCATGTGCCCGACGCGCTCCACACCCCGCTGCTCCGCAGCCACCGGATCGCGGTGCTCAGCCTGAAGGGCGGCGTCAGCAAGACCACCACCACCCTGGCGCTCGGCGCGGTGCTGGCCCGCGAGCGGGCCGACCGGGTCGTGGCCGTGGACGCGAACCCGGACTCGGGCACCCTCGGCCGGCGCGTCCCGCGCCAGTCCGGCGCCACCGTACGCGACCTCGTCACCGCGATCCCCGACCTGCGCACCTACATGGACATCCGGGCGTTCACCTCGCAGGCGCCCAGCGGTCTGGAGGTGATCGCCAACGACTCGGACCCGGCAGTCTCGCAGACCTTCGGTGACCAGGACTACCGGCGGGTCGTCGAACTTCTCAGCGGCCACTACCCGATCGTCCTCACCGACTCCGGGACCGGCATGCTGCACGACACCATGCGCGGCATCCTGGACCTCTCCGACCAGCTCGTCGTCGCGGCGACGCCGAGCGTGGACGGTGCGAGCAGCGCCAGCGTCACCTTCGACTGGCTGGCCGCCCAAGGCTACGAGGAGAAGGCGCGCGAAGCGGTGACGGTCGTCTCCGGAGTGCGGTCGTCCTCGGGACGGCTGATCCGGGTCGACGAGATCGTCGCCCACTTCCGCCAGCGCTGCCGGGCCGTGGTCAGCGTTCCGTACGACCCGTATCTGGCCCGGGGCGGCGAGGTCGACCCCGAGTGGATGCGCGGCCGGACCCGGGCCGCGTACTACGAACTCGCGTCGCTGGTGGCGCAAGAGTTCGGCCGAGGCTGACGCCCCGCCTCCCCCGCCCCATTCGCGCTCCGCGACCGCAATCACGACTTCCCCGCACAAGAACACCGGAGGACACCCATGGCCTGGTACGAGGGCCCCTGCCGCATCACCGTCGTCGACGTCGACGCCGACCGGCCACAGCGCGCGGTCGTCGCGGTGTCCGGCTCGCGCGGTGCGCGCATCGAGATCCCGGGCGAGGCGGGAACGGTCCGGCACATCGACGCGCCGAGCTGGCACCTGGAGGTGGAGCACCTGCACGAGGGGAAGTGGCGTCCCAACGTCCGCGCGATCCGCAGCCGCTGGGAGACCACGGACGGCGTACGGACGCAGCTGGTCACCAGTAAGGACGTGGATTGGCCCCAGGGCAACCAGCACGAGCGCAATCTGGTGCTGCGCCTGGAACGGATCGGCGAGGTGGACGAGCGCGCCCACGAGGTGGGCAGGGAGGCGCCGGCACGGGCCGCCACCCAGTCGACGTCGACCACCCCGGTCCGCCTCACGGCCGCCGGGCGGGCTCACTCTCCCACGGAGTCGCCCTCGGGCGGCTCCGCCTTCGACGCCCGGCCCACCACCGCTCCGACGCACACGACCTCCCCCGGCCCGACGTCGACGAGCAGCAGCAGCCCCTGGTGAGACGGGGAACCGGCTTGCCGGCCGTCGATGCCTGCACCGGCGCCACGCGATTCCGTACATGACGCCGGCCTACGGCGACCGGAGTCGAACCGAGCGGAAGATACACGAAGGGCCGCGCCCCCGCGGGGAGCGCGGCCCTCGTCATGCGGCGGACGGCGTCAGTACGCCCAGCGGTACCGGCAGGTCGCCGCGGCCCGCCGACCGCCTGTTCGCCTGCGCACCTGCCCGTCTGCGCCGCGCCTCAGTGCATGCGATCACCGCCATCCCGAGCGCACGGGATACCTGTGACTGCACTTGGAGGACGTCTTGGTCGGTGATTCGGCGGTAGCAGATGAGTGCTGCGGCGATGCCGACGAAGCCAAGAAAGTGATCTGACATATGTTCATGGCGGCGATGTAGGCGACGGAATCCGTTCATCCAGGCCACGGTCCGCTCAAACACCCAGCGGTGCCGGCCGAGTCGCTCCGATGACTCGATGCCCTTGCGTGCGATACGAGGCGTGATGTTCCGGTCTCGTAGCCATCGTCGAAGGTGGGGATAGTCGTAGCCCTTGTCTCCGTGAAGCCTCGCAGGACGGCGTCGGCGTGGTCCACGACGCGAGCGAATCGGCGGAATGCCCTGGGCCAGGGGCTTGAGTCCTTGGCTGTCATGGGTGTTCGCCCCGGAGATACCGACTGGGAGAGGCAGTCCGTTGCGATCGGTCAGCAGGTGGATCTTGGATCCCGTCTTGCCTCGATCGGTCGGATTCGGTCCCGTTAGGGCCCCCCTTCGAGAGCCCGGAGACTGACTGAGTCGATGGCGCATCGAGACCAGTCGAGGATGCCGTCGGAACCGAGCTCGTCGAGGATCACCCGGTGAAGCTTCGCCCAGACACGGGCTTCGGTCCACTGAGAGAACCGGCGATGGACCGTCTGCCAGGAAGCCCCGAAGACTGGCGGAAGCTGCCGCCACGTGCAGCCGGAGGTGGCGACGAACAGGATCGCGGCCAGAACACCACGGTCGTCAGCTCTGCGACGTCCACCTCCTTGGGGACGGACCGGTGCCTCAGGCACCACTCGCAGGAAGAGTTCCCACAACTTGTCCGGCACCAGCCGCTGCGTCATCTCCATGCCACCACAACGAGAGACCCGGCTGACCGGAGTCATGAGATGTGGTCGATGCTGTCCGAGACGTTGCCCGACAGCATCCTTGAGGAACCATGACCGACCACCTGCAGGCTGTCTTCGACATGCTCGGTCCGGCGGAGAACCGATATGCCGACCCTGCCGCGTGGCTTCGTCTGGAGCAGGAGCTCGGCAGAGAGCTCCCCACGGACTACAAGGCGATCGTCGACGCCTACGCGCCCGTCCAACTCAACGGCCACCTCTACCTCTTGGCCCATCCGGCTTGCGCAGGAAGGGAGCTGGGCGAGGAGATCCGGTCGATGTCGAGAGCCTGGGCGGAGAGCCTGTGGGAGTCCTATGACCTGGCTCCCGACGAGGATCCCCGTGTGATCTGCAACTGTCCGCAGATCGCCTTCGGCACCCCCGACGGCCTCATCCCACTCGCCGGCACGGACCAGGGAGCCGCCATCTTCCTCGCTCCAGAAGTCCACGGATTTCCCGACGGCGTGGTGGTGCAGGGGTCAGAGGGGGAATGGGCCGGCCACCCCATGACCTTCGCCGAGTGGCTGTATCGCTATCTGATCGGTGAGGAGATGGCCGGCTGGGACAGCGCGACCTTCTACCCCGGCCCCGTCCAGCTGGAGTACCTGCCCACAGGGCCGGGAGAACGCACCCGCCAGACGCACGGCCCAGAGCGCGGCATGTGAGGTCCGCACCAAGTGAGACGACTTCTAAGCCCGGCCTTGCCCTCCGCATCGCCACCGAAGTCCACAAGACGATTTACTGACCTCGGGCACAGTCCAATGCCGACCCGCCTCCGCCTGCGCAGAAAGCACGTGTCCGGACGAGTCTCGGTTGAGGCCTGGAGCGACCCACCTCCGCCTGCGCGGAGAGCACAGGGCGGGCGCCCGGCCCGGGTCCGCCTGGCGCGACCCACCTCCGCCTGCGCGGAGAGCACTTTTCTGGCCCGGCGTCCGAGGAGGCCGCTACCGACCCACCTCCGCCTGCGCGGAGAGCACGACCCGCTCGCCCGCAAGCACCTCTCCGGGATCGACCCACCTCCGCCTGCTCGGAGAGCACTGGCCCATGACCTCGGTCAGCACCTCGTTGATCGACCCACCTCCGCCTGCGCGGAGAGCACCTGTCCCAGCCCTGGCGCAGCGCCCTGGTCCACGACCCACCTCCGCCTGCGCGGAGAACACTGGAAGCCAGCGCCGGACCTGCTGGAGCGCGTCGACCCACCTCCGCCTGCGCGGAGAACACGTGGTGTACGGCTGGATGTCCACGCCGAACCCCGACCCACCTCCGCCTGCGCGGAGAGCACGCCGCCCGGGACGACCAGGGCACGAGCGGCACCGACCCACCTCCGCCTGCGCGGAGAGCACCTGTCCCAGCCCTGGCGCAGCGCCCTGGTCCACGACCCACCTCCGCCTGCGCGGAGAGCACTGCCCGCCGACCGCCTTGGACTGAACGCCGGGCGACCCACCTCCGCCTGCGCGGAGAGCACTTCGCGGTGTCGTCGTTCGTCGGCCACTGCATCGACCCACCTCCGCCTGCGCGGAGAGCACGGTACGCCGATCCGCAGCCGGAGATGCGGCAGCGACCCACCTCCGCCTGCGCGGAGAGCACCCTGTCGCGGAGACTCGTCCGCCGGCCACGGACGACCCACCTCCGCCTGCGCGGAGAGCACAAGGTCGAGGTGCCGCCTCCGGACTGGCTCCACGACCCACCTCCGCCTGCGCGGAGAGCACGACGGGCCCTGGTCGAGCAGTCCTTTGCCGTACGACCCACCTCCGCCTGCGCGGAGAGCACGCGTCTGGTCGGGCTCGGTGTTGGTCATCGGGCGACCCACCTCCGCCTGCGCGGAGAGCACTGCGCGCCTCCGCCTTCAAGTCCGCCTATGTGGGACCCACCTCCGCCTGCGCGGAGAGCACGGCAGACCGGAGTGTCCGTGACGACCGGCCGGCAGACCCACCTCCGCCTGCGCGGAGAGCACGAAGGCAGCAGGATGAACACCCAGACGACCGACGACCCACCTCCGCCTGCGCGGAGAGCACACGAGCGTTTCGGCTGCTCAGGGGGGTGTCCGCGACCCACCTCCGCCTGCGCGGAGAGCACGAGGCGGTAGGGGAGAGGACCTTGAATGCGTGCGACCCACCTCCGCCTGCGCGGAGAGCACATGCCTACGCGCTTGTTGGAGAGCTGTTCCAACGACCCACCTCCGCCTGCGCGGAGAGCACGACGTCGGCGGCTGGGATCTGAGCTGCGCCGGCGACCCACCTCCGCCTGCGCGGAGAGCACCACCGGCCCTGAACTGGAGGCCCTCGTCCGCAACGACCCACCTCCGCCTGCGCGGAGAGCACCGAAGAAGGCGCCGCACCAGGAGGTGCGGCGCCGACCCACCTCCGCCTGCGCGGAGAGCACGAGGGAGGAGCCGTTTCGTATGTGGCGGGGAGAGACCCACCTCCGCCTGCGCGGAGAGCACCTGATTTCGAACAATCTGTAGGGGCCATTCCGCGACCCACCTCCGCCTGCGCGGAGAGCACGCCGCGAGCCGCGGGTCGGGGTCGAGGTGGTTCGACCCACCTCCGCCTGCGCGGAGAGCACAGCTGTCGTCATGCGCATCGACCGCAACGACGCGACCCACCTCCGCCTGCGCGGAGAGCACCTCGTCGCTTTCGGCATCGGTGTCCTCAGCCACGACCCACCTCCGCCTGCGCGGAGAGCACGACAGAAGCCCCCGGACCGTTAGGCCCGGGGGCGACCCACCTCCGCCTGCGCGGAGAGCACACACGTACCGGGGTACCGCCATGCCTGTTGAGCGACCCACCTCCGCCTGCGCGGAGAGCACCCTTCCTGAGCAGGCATTCTAGGAGGGCTTTACCGTTTCTTGACCACACTTTTCTCGCGAGAGAAACGCCAGCACATCTACCTCCGCGAGCTTGGTCACAACGGTGAAGCCTACGGGACAACAGCCACAGTGATACGCCCTGTTGCAGTGTCCCGAGGCGGTCGCTGCACCACGAGGATTTGTCGATCGGTGCGTTGTCAGTGGCGCCTGCTATCTGTGATGCCATGACAGAACCTGATGTCGTCCCCGTGTGTGCCGCTGGCCCCGACTGCCGGCTGTGGGCGAAGGAACGTGGCTTGGAGCGCCCTTATCCGGTCATCTGCCATCTGCTGGACGCAGCGGCTGTGTTCGGGGTGTTGTGGGATGTGGTGCTGGGTTCCCGGGTCCGTGCGCGTATCGCGGACGCCTTGCAACTGACCGAGTCGGAGGCACGTCAGGTCCTGTCGTTCTGGGCCGGGTTGCACGATCTGGGGAAGATCACGCCGCCGTTTCAGGCTCAGGTACCTGCGGCTTTCGCAGCCATGCGGAAGGAGCCGGCGTACTTCGCCGTTGCGGGAGCTGAGCGTGAGACCTGCTTCCGTCATGAAGTTGCGACGCACTGGGCGGTGACCCTGCTCCTGGACGAGATCGGCTATCCGGGTGATCTCAACCGGATGCGGCGGGCGGTCAGTCATCAGGTGGCCCAGTTGCTCGGTGGTCATCACGGCGTGTTCGGACAGCCGTTGCTGAAGCGGAAGCTGAGTGCCGGTAGCGTGCACGCGCCGGGACTTGGTGAGCAGGGCTGGGCAGAGCAGCGTCGTCAGCACTTCATCGAGCTGAGGCGGGTGGTGGGGGCGGTGGCCTTGCCGAAAGGCGGACTGCCGGCTGAGCTCTCGGTTGTCGTGGCCGGTCTGATCGTAGTGGCGGACTGGCTGGCGAGCCAGACCGACTGGATCAAGCCGCTCTTGCCGGCGACGGGGTGGAAGGCGACGCCCCAGGCACTGAACGAGCACTGGGCGCGAGCGTCTTACGCCGCTTCCGGCGTGGTCAGGGCCGCACATCTGGGCCGGGCGGATTTCGCCCTGCAGCAGTTTGAGGGGATGTTCCCGTTCTCGCCCAATCCCCTGCAGCAAGACCTGGTGGAACATCTCCCCCGGCTGGCGGCGGAGCGTGGTTCCGGTCTGCTGTTGGTCACGGCCCCTACCGGTGACGGAAAGACCGAGGCAGCGCTGTATGCGGCCGCGGTGCTCGGACGGGTGTCGGGGGCACGGGGACTGTACTTCGCGCTGCCGACGATGGCGACGGCGGACGGCATGTTCCCTCGGGTGGCCGCCTTCGCCAATCAGGCGTTGTACGGGGAGCGTGCGCTGACGCTTCTGCACTCCATGGCATGGCTCAGCCCCGCCTACAACGACCCCTCAAACCCGGCTGCCACGAAGGTCAGTGATGATGCGGTGGTCGCGGAGCGAAGTACGGCGACTGCTGCCGGAACCTGGCTGCGTGGGCCGAAGCGCGGCCTTCTCGCGCCGTTGGGGACGGGGACGATCGACCAAGTGCTGGCCGGTGTGCTTCCGCTGCGGTACAACGTGCTGCGTCTGCTGGGTGTGTCGGACAAGGTGCTGGTGATCGACGAGGCGCACGCGTACGGGCCGTGGATGCACAGCCTGATGACCCGGTTGCTGGAGTGGCTCGGCGCGTTCGGTGCTCCAGTAGTGCTGCTGTCGGCGACCCTGACAGGTACGACAGCGAGTTCGCTGGTGAACGCCTACCGGCGGGGCGCCGGTTTCCTGGAGCCGGTGGAAGTTAGGCCGTGCTACCCAGGCTGGCTGTTCACGGACGCGGCGAGCGGCCAGGTGTCCACGCCTCGCGCGACGCTGAGCGAGCGGGCGCGGACCGTAGATATCGAGGTCCACGATGTGAGCTGGGACGGTCTGGACGCTCCGGGCTCGGCTGTCCGCAGGGGCGGGAGGCGCGAACGGCTGCGGGCGCAGTTGCGGCCGGTCGCCGACGGGGGCGGGACCGCCCTGGTGTGCTGTACGACGGTTGCCGAAGCCCAGGCGACCTACCGGGATTTGTGTGCGGCGTTTCCCGAACTGGCCCGGCGGGAGGGAGGACTGCGGCTTCTGCACTCGCGCTACCAGGCCCGGGAGCGTCAGCGGATCAGCCGGGAGTGCGAGAAGGCATACGGCAAGCCCGCTGTGGGCGAGGAGATGAGGGTGCGTGCGGGCTCGATCCTGGTGGCGACCCAGGTGGTCGAGCAGTCGCTGGATTTCGACTTCGACCTCGTCGTCAGTGATCTCGCCCCGCTCGCCCAGTTGTTGCAGCGGGTGGGCCGCGGTCGGCGGCACCGGCGGGGACCGGAGGGGCGGCCTTCCTGGGCGCAGGCGGAGGACCGTCCCAAGCTGGTGGTCCTGGAGCCGGTGGACAGTGAGGGCCGTACGAAGGTTCCGCCGACCTGGGGTGCGGTGTACGACCACGGGCTGCTAGTGCGTACCGCGGAGTTGCTGCGCCGGGAGCAGGGGGGCGGGATAGCGGTTCCCGGCGATGTGCAGCGGCTGGTCGACGCCGTGTACGCGGCGGACTTCGTCGACGGTCTGGATGCGGCGGTGAAGCGGGAACTGGTGCGGATGGATCTGGAGCGCGCCGCGAAGGAGACAGCCGAGTCGCATCTGGCCCGGGTAACCACGATCTGCGCGCCGCACGATGTCGAAGGCAATCTCGGCAGGCTCAGCGAGGTTCAGGACGGTGTGACCGAAGAGCTGCTGACGACCCGGCTGGGAGCGGACACCGGACGCGTACTGCTGTTGTACACCCAGCCCGGTGGCGAGCTCACCCTCGACGAGGAAGGCGCCTTGAGCCTGTCCGCCCTGACGCGCAGATCGACGCCCACGCATGAGGAGCTGGGCTTGATCATGTCGTGGGTCGCTCCCGTTCCGGGGTCGTGGCTGCCTGAGGGCGAAGGCCTGCCTCATCCCGCCGGCTGGGAGAAGCAGGCGGCTCTCCGCGAACTCACCCTGGTGGCCGTCAACCGTGAGCCGGACGGTACGAGCTGGCGCGGGCGCCACGGAAAACGATCAATTTCTGTCTCATCGGTGGGCCTTGAGATCAGTTAAAGGCCAGTTACCTCCAAGCGCTTTTTCAGTAGCGGCAGGCTTAGTGAGATTCATTCAGCGCGACACGCATCACCCTTCTGGCCGAAGGGGGGTGCTCCTCCGCCGGATGGTACGCCCGCTCGCGCGGGCAGCGGGGGTGGGTTGACCCGGTCGCTCCGGTAGCAGCAGGCGAGTCACCTCCGTCTGCACGAAGACCCCATCGCATTGTGACTCCTGAGAGGCATTGATGCCCGCACGTTCGCACAGCACAGCGGAAGAACCGCTCTTCCCGGTCATCTGGGCGTCCCACGCGCGAAGCAGTAACTCCGAGCCCCTTCCCGGGATGCTGGGCTTTCGCGAGCTGCTGCTGCGCAGCCACGAGATCACGGGCCTGGCGGTCGCCGAACCGCCCGCGCACTCGGCGCTGCTGCGCATCCTGTACGCCCTGACCGCGCGGGTGACCCGGCTCGACGAGAGGGGCCCCGGTGACTGGGGTGAGCGCCGTATGGACGTGGTCGAGGCGGGACGGCTGCCCGCTGTGGCGGTCGAGGAGTACTTCGCCACGTGGTGGCACCGCTTCTTCGTCTTCGACGAGGAAGGGGGGCGGCCCTGGATGCAGGACCCGCGTCTGGTGGAACAGTGCGACGCCGGCAATACCGCGGGGGTGAACAAGCTGATCGTGACCCGGCCCGCCGGCAACAACCACTCCTGGTTCACCCACGTCAACCCCTCGTCCCCCACGCTCCCGACGGTGTCCGAGGCCGTTCTCAATCTGCTGGTCTGGCACTTCTACGGGCCCTCCGGCCGCTGCTCGGCCCGTGAGGTGGGAGGTGTGAAGAGCGCCAGTGCCACCGCTGGCCCGCTGCGGACCGCGCTTTCCTACCACCCCGAGGGTGAAACCCTCTTCCAGACCCTCCTGGCAGGACTCACCCCGCCCCAGGCCACGGTCCGCCGTGAGGTCGACTTGTGTCCGTGGGAGTGGGAGGAGCTGCCCGACCCCGAGACCCCGCCCGCCGACAGGACCGGCCCGCTGGCGCTGCTCACCGCCTGCTCCTCGCACGCCCTGCTGCTCGTGGCCGATAAGGAACAGGAAGGCGTGGTAGCGGATGCGTTCATCACGTGGGCCTATCGCGGCGAGCGTCTCCCCCGGGACGACGCCTACCTGATCTGGCAGATCAGTCAGCAGGGCAACCGCTACCCGCGGCCCGCCGACTCCGGGCGGGCGCTGTGGCGTGATGTGGACGCCCTGCTGCTGTACGAGGCGGGCGGGCCGGCGCAACCGCGACGGCCGAAGGTGTTCAACACCGCCTTCGAGGTTGCCGAGACACTGCGGGTAAGAGCTTTGGGGTTCGAGCAGGAGGGCCAGGCCAAGGACCGACAGTTCGTCGAGGGGTCCACCCCGCCCCTGCTGGGCTTCGTGGAGGAAGACGCTCCGCGCACCGAAGCTGCGGTGGGCCGACTGCGCCGGCTCGGTGAGCTGTACGGCCGCAGGCTGGAGCGCGCGGTACGCAAAGCTTGGGCCCTCTACGTCAACGACCCCAAGGCGGAGCACTCCACCTGGTCCGCCGAGGCCGGCGCCCGCTACTGGCCGCAGGCCGAGACGGAGTTCTGGGCGCGCTACCGCAGGCTCGACCGCTCCTCGGCCTCGCTCGACGCCGGGCTGGACCGAAAGGCGACACGCGAAGCCTTCCTCGCCCTGGCGCAAAAAAGCTACGACACGGTCACCGCACCTCTCACGTCCCATGTGCGCGGTGCCAGGGCTGTCGCCGAGGCGCGTGCCGAGTTGTACGGGGGCCGGCGCACCACCAAGGGCGCCGGAAGCGGCAGCACAGCCGGTTCCGGCCTTGAGCCCACCGGATCGGATCAGGGAGTTTCCGTATGACCACCGAGTCACCACGAACGGCTGCTGACGTTCGTCGAGAGCACCTGCACAAGTACGTCGCCTGGATCACGGACGCGTGCCGCGACCCCGGAATCCGCAGCGCACTGCGCGCAGGCCTGCGCCGGGACCTGGACCACGTGCGCCCGATGCACCGGATCGTGGCGCCCTGGCTTCCCCGTCAACGCCATGTTCCCGAGACGGAAGAGCGCGCCTACTACCTGGTCGCCTCGATGATCGCCGACCGGCCGCGGTACACGTTCGCCACCGAAGACGACGTGGACGACACCGCCGAAGAGGGGGAATCCGTTCCGGGCCCCGAAGCAGCCGGAGAACAACCGCAGGCAACGGACGCCCCCTCGGGTTCTGTGGCCGATGACCTCGGCTCCGTGGCGGCAGACAGGGGCGGGCAGTTCGAGCCGGCCGAACGCTGGGGCCGGAGCCTGGGCTACTGCCTCGCTCAGGCCGTCGTCGAGGGCCCCGGACGTGAACGCGAGATGCGCGTCTCCGCCGCCGAGGCCCGGCTGCACCTGCTGACCCGGCAGAGCGCCGCCGGGCTCCACCGCCACCTGCCGGCCACCGTGCGCCACCTGAGGCAGACCGACACCGATGTCGACTGGGTCCGGCTGATGGAGGACCTGATCGCCTGGCCGACGTTCTCAGGACGCATCAGCCGCCGCTGGCTCCAGGACTACTACCGGCAGACCGATGAAAACCGCAACAAAAAGAGCAACCAGGAGGACGAGAACGACCTCCTGAACGGCGCCACGTAACTCAACCCCTCGCCGAGCTGTCCACGACCGACCCTTCCACTGCACACCGCCATCACCCTCACCCAAGAATGCGATCAGCCATGACATCGAGCACCGCCCGCTTCATCGACGTCCACGTCCTTCACCCCATCCCGTTCTCGAATCTGAACCGGGACGACGCCAACGCCGTCAAGACCGTGCAGTACGGCGGCACGCTGCGTACGCGGGTCAGCAGCCAGTGCTGGAAGCGCGCGGCCCGCGAGGACTTCCAGACCCACATCGGGCAGGCCGCCCTGCGCACCCGGCGCATCGGTGAGCGGGTCGCGAGCGAACTGCAGGAGCGAGGATGGGAGGCCGGCCTGGCGCTGCGGGCCGGCGGGCACCTCGCGGCGGGCAGCAGCATCAAGTTCGAACTGGCCAAGAACAAGGACAAGGAGATCGTCCCCAACAAGGTCCTGACCAACGCCATGGTCTACGTCCCCGAGACGGCCGTCGGGGAACTCGCCGACCTCGCCGAGGAGTTCCAGCCGCTGCTGGAGGCGGCCAAGGACATCAAGAAGCCTGCGGACAAGAGCGTGCTGCCCAAGGAGCGCATCGAGGCGATCCTGCGCTCCCGCAACGGGGTGATCAACCTGTTCGGCCGGATGCTCGCCGAGGTCGACGAAGCCGGCGTCGACGGCGCCGTCCAGGTCGCCCACGCCCTGACCACCCACACCACCGACGTCGAGGTGGACTACTTCAGCGCGGTCGACGACATCACCGCGGTCTGGAAGGACAGCACCGGCAGCGGTCACATGGGGCACGCCGAGTACAGTGCCGGCACCTTCTACCGGTTCGCCACCGTCGACCTGCGTGACCTGGCGGCGAACATCGGCGACGAACCGGACGCGCTGCGCGAGCTCACCGCAGCCTTCCTGTCCGCCTTCATCGAATCGGTGCCGCACGCCAAGAAGAACTCCACCGCGCCGCACACCCTGCCCAGCCTGATCCACCTCTCCGTGCGGGCCGACCGTCCCGTCTCCTACGCGGCGGCCTTCGAAAAGCCGGTCCGCGCCACCGAAACCAGCGGTTTCGCCGAGCCCTCCGCCGACCACCTCAGCGCCTACGCCCAGGCGGCCAACACCATGCTCGGAAACACGCGGATCCTCACCTCCGGCTTCCTCAGCATCAGCGGCAAGGACCTGCCCGGCCTCGGCATCCGCTACGGCTCCCTCGACGAGCTCCTGGAGACCGCCCTGGCCACCGCGCTCAGCCCCGCACCGTCCGGAGCCGGCGCATGAGCAGCCCCACTCTTCCCCTGCCCGAGCCGGGCCTGCTGCTCCGACTGGCGGGCCCCTTGCAGTCCTGGGGCGAACACAGCCACTTCACCGACCGCGACACCGCCGCCTTCCCCACCCGCTCCGGAGTCATCGGGCTGCTGGCCGCCGCACTCGGCCGGCGCCGCGGCGAGTCCATCGCCGACCTGACCCGCCTGTCTTTGACCGTGCGGGCCGACCGGCCCGGCGTGCGCCTGCGCGACCTGCACACCGTCGGCGGCGGCCTGCCCGCCAAAGCCACCGTCACCACCGCCGAGGGCAAGAAACGCAGCGGCGAGACCACCACCCTCCTCACCCACCGCCACTACCTCGCCGACGCCGCCTTCACCATCGCCCTCACCACACCCCACACCACTGAAATCGAACGCACCGACGCCCACGACCTCCTCGCGCGCTGCGAAAACGCCCTGCGTTTCCCGCAGTGGCCGCTCTACCTCGGCCGCCGCTCCTGCCCGCCGGAAGGCCCCCTTCTCCTGGCACGCACCAACAACGCCCTGCACCACCTCATCCACCTCCCCCTGGCCGCAACCGCCCCGGCGCCGGCCGGGATCGAGTTCATCTCCGACCGGCCCCTGCACACCCTGCCCGTCCCCGAAAACCTGCTCACCGCCGACGCGAGCGACGGCGCCCACCCCTCGGGCCAGGCCACCGACGAACCCCTCACCTTCCACACCACACGCCGCACCTACCGGGCCCGCCCCCTCTACCGGCGCTCCCTGCACCTGCCCGCCGACCAGTACGCGGGGCTGGGCACCAAGCAGCTCGATGCCCTCACCTCGTATCTGACCCGCCACCTGCCGGAAACCGTGGAAGGAAACCGTCTGTGACCGTCTGGCTCACCCGTATCGCCCCCGACCCTCGCTCGGCCCAGGCCCGCAACGACACCACCGGCACACGCATGGGCCTCGCCCTCCACCAGCGCCTCATGGCCCTCTTCCCGACGGACGCCGGAGAGGACCCGCGGGCCCGGTTCAACGTGCTCTTCCGCACCGAGGACACCCCCCACGGCCTGCACCTGCTGATGCAGAGCACCCACCAACCCGACCTGACCCGCCTCCCCGAGAACTACGGAACCAGCCTCTCCCGCCCTCTCGACGCCCTCCTGGACGCCCTGCGTCCCGGACTCACCGTCCGCTACCGCTGCATCGCAAACGCCGTCCGCCGCCCCGGACACACCACCCGCGCCCACTACAACCTCCCCGCCGTCGTCCCCCTCCACGGCGCCGCGGCCGACACCTGGTGGGAAGGCCAGGCACAAGCTGCCGGCCTCACCCCCCACACCATCGAATCCACCTCCCTCGACGCCGCCGGCGGACGCCACGGCAAACGCGGCACCACCACCCACGCCCTCATCCGCCACGCCCGCACCCGCTTCGACGGCACCGCCACCATCCAGGACCCGAAACTGCTCCGCACGAAAATCACCGAAGGCATCGGACGCGGCAAGGCCTACGGATGCGGCCTGCTCACCATCGCCCCCGCCCGAGGCCCCCAGTGACCGCTGCCGATCCGAAGCCGAACGCCGCCCGTTCCCGCGGGCGGCGCCGCCTTGCCGCACCCACCGTCGCCATGCTGCCCCGCATCGCGGACTCCCTCTCCTTCCTCTACCTGGACATCGTCCGCATCCACCAGGACGACACCGGAGTGTGCGCCGAAGTCACCAGCGAACGACGCGGCACGGAAACCGTCTACCTCCCCACCGCCGCCCTCTCCTGCGTCCTCCTGGGCCCCGGAACCTCCATCACCGCCCGGGCGCTCGCCACCTTCGCCCGCCACGGCACCACAGTCCTGATCACAGGCGCCGGCGGCGTCCGCTGCTACGCCGCCACCGTGCCCGACTCCCTCACCACCACCTGGCTGGAACACCAGACACGGGCCTGGGCCGACGACACCCAACGGCTCGCCGTCGCCACCGCCATGTACGAAAAGCGCTTCGGCCCCGGCACCGTCCCCATCGGCAGCAACTTCAACCAACTCCGCGGCTTCGAGGGACAGCGCGTCAAAGCCCTGTACCAACTCCTCGCCCGCCAGTACAAGATCGGACGCTTCCGCCGCGCCTACGACTCGGCCTCCTGGGACACCCAGGACCCCGTCAACCTCGCCCTGTCCTCGGCCAACACCTGCCTGTACGGCATCGTCCACGCCGCGATCCTCGCCCTCGGCTGCTCCCCCGCCCTGGGCTTCGTCCACAGCGGCAACCAACAGGCCTTCGTCTACGACATCGCCGACCTCTACAAGGCAGATCTCACCATTCCCCTCGCCTTCTCCCTCCACAACTCACCCGACCCAGAAGCCGCAGCCCGCCGCTCCTTCCGCGACGGCCTGCGGCTGTTCAAACTGCTCCCCCGCATCGTCAACGACATCCAGACCCTCCTCGCACCCGGCCACCCCATCGACATCCCCGACCCCGAAGAACAACTCGTGGACCTCTGGGACCCGATCACAGGAACCGTCCCCGGCGGCACCAACCACACCCCCAGCCCCTGACCGCCCCCGCAGGAGGACCCCACCACCATGCCCTCGATGATCGTCATCTCCGCCACCGCCGTACCCGACCACCTCCGCGGCGCCCTCACCCGCTGGCTCCTCGAAGTCACCCCCGAGCTGTACATCGGCACCGTCTCCGCCCGCGTCCGTGACGAACTCTGGACCTCCGTCACCGCCTGCACCGCCGACGGCGCCGCCGTCCTTGCCTACCCTGCCGCCAACGAACAAGGCTTCACCCTCCGGACCGTCGGCAACCGACGCCGCGTCCCCATCGACTTCGACGGCCTCACGCTTATGACCTTCAGGAAACAGAGCCAAGAAATGGCAAACTCCTTCTAGAATCGCAGGTCAGGAAGGGTGCTCTCCACGCAGGCGGAGGTAGGTCGCACTACGTGCGTGGGGTCGAGATGGTGAACGAGTGCTCTCCGCGCGAGCGGAAGTGGGCCGCCGGCGGCCCCTGCGGGGTCGCCTTGCCCTGTGCGCTCTCCGCGCGAGCGGATGTAGGTCGCCCACTGACCTCCGCTATGTGTTCGTTTTCGAGTACCCTCCGCGCAAGCGGAGGTGGGTCGGCCACCGGATCGTTGTGTTCGGATGCCTTCGCGTGCTCTCCGCACGAATGGAGATGGGTCGCATTTGACGCCGCTGCGATCGTCCTCCGCTTCGTGCTTTCCGTGCAAGCGGGAGCAGGTCGAGGTCGTCGCGGCGGAGGTCTACGACTCCGTGGTGCTCGCCATGCGAGCAGAGGTGGGTCGCTCGACGGCCGCTGGAGGGGGCCAGGATCAAGTGCTCTCTGCGCGAGCGGAGGTGGGTCGCTCACCAAGCGCGGGTTCGGACCGTGGGCGCGGTGCTCTCCGCGCGAGCGGAGGTGGGTCGGCGACCGGAGCCGGCCGCCCGCCCGAATACTGGTGCTCTCCGCGCGAGCGGAGGTGGGTCGCCGCCGGCGCCAAGGTCACCGTCGACGAGCAGGTGCTCTCCGCGCGAGCGGAGGTGGGTCGAACCCCCATGGCGCCGTCGGCGTCCACAACGTGTGCTCTCCGCGCGAGCAGAGGTGGGTCGCGGCCCTGGCCGGCTACCAGCCCCACCAGGACGTGCTCTTCGCGCGAGCGGAGGTGGGTCGACCGCGGTACGGTCCGCCTCACCCTGACCGCCGTGCTCTCCGCGCGAGCGGAGGTGGGTCGCAGACCTTGCCCACGCCCATGAAGAGGAGGAAGTGCTCTCTGCGCGAGCGGAGGTGGGTCGGGGCGGCTGTCGTCCGGGTCGTCGTCGAGCCGGTACTCTCCGCGCGAGCGGAGGTGGGCCGTACAGCGGGGGCTTGGCGGTCCACGCCGTTCCGTGCTCTCCGCGCGAGCGAAGGTGGGCCGTTGTCCCGCAGCTCGCGGAGCACCTCGGCCTTGTGCTCTCCGCGCGAGCGGAGGTGGGCCGGGTCTAAGAAGCCGTTGCTTTTCCGGATCTCATATGTGTGTTTCCGCAGGTCAGGTGTGATGTGCGCGTTGTCGAGGCAGGCTGGGGCCGTCTGATTCGTCGTGGGTGATGTGAGGTGGCGGATGCCGTCGATGCGGGCTGTGATGGAGAGCCGTGAGAGGGCCGCGCTGGCGCGAGTGGAGGAACTGCATGCCGAATTCGAGCGGGTGCGGGCGGCTCTCGCCGACGCAGAAAAGGTGCTGAACCGCCGGGTGATCGGCCTGGAGGAGTATCTCGAGACGCTGACCCAACTGGGAGGTCCCGAGCCCGCCGAGGCTTCAGGGCCGTCCGAGCCTGAGCCTGTTCGTGAGCCGGTGGTGGACGACGCGGCGGCCACGTCGACAGCCAGGGCTCGGCGGGTGGTGGCCCGCAGGAAGGACGGGGTCGAGGTCGACATTCTCGGCCCGGATTACCGACGGATCATGGCCATGCTCGAAAAGACGGGCGGTGACGGATTGTCGGCGCGGCAAGTGGCGGTGGGCCTGGGCTGGGACGTTTCGGTTCCGGCCCGGGTGGAGGGTGCGCGGGGCAGGCTGAAGCGGCTGGTCAAGCGGGGCTGGCTGGCGGAGAGCCGGCCGGGTATGTTCACGCTGCCGGAGCGAGATTCCGCCGTTGCTGCTGGCGGCGGGTGGCGCGGCGGGCGAGGCGGCGGCTCATGATCATGGTCATCGACCACAGGACGAACGCCTCGCTGGTGTCGGAGCGCCGTTCGTAGTCGCGGGCGAGCCGCCGGCTGCGCATCAGCCAGGCGAAGGTCCGCTCGACGACCCATCTGCGGGGCAGGACGGTGAACCCGCGGCTGTCGTCGCTGTGTCGGACGATGTCCAGGCGCAGGCCGAGCCGGTGGGCGGCTTCGGTGAGGACGTCGCCGGTATAGGCGCCGTCCGCCCAGATCAGCCGGAGCCGGCGGAAGCATTTCCGCAGCGCGGGCAGCATCCCGCAGGCGGCGTTGCGGTCCGTCACCGACGCGGGGGTGACCAGCACCGCCAGGACGAGGCCGAGGCAATCCACGACCAGGTGCCGCTTGCGTCCGTTGACCAACTTGCCGCCGTCGAAGCCGCGGGAGGCCGCGCCGACCACGGCGTCCCCTTTCACCGACTGCGAGTCCACGATCCCCGCGGTCGGCTCCGCGTCCCGGCCCTCCGCCTCGCGGACGCGTTCCCTCAGCCGGTCGTGGAACTCCCTGATCAGAGCGTTGTCGCGCCAGCGTCGGAAGAACGCGTAGACCCGGTCCCAGGGCGGGAGGTCCGCCGGCATCGCCCGCCACTTGATCCCGTTGTCGACCAGATACCGCACCGCGTCGACCATCTGCCGGTGGCAGTAGCTCTCCGGCCTGCCTCCCCGGCCGTCCATCCATGCCGGGACCGGCAGTATCGTCCGCACCACGGCCCACTCCGCGTCCGTCATGTCCGAGGTGTAGCGAGGCCGGCGGCCCGGTTTGTCGGCCGCGTTCCCGAACCTGTGAGCAAGACAGTCACACCCCGGGGTGAACAGGCTGGACGCCACCGGAACGACCACGTACAACTGCGACAACAGGGCCTCCTGGCGCTCGGGCTTCGACAACCACGAGCTGTTCAGGAGGCGCTTCCTTCATGCGCTGCCAACCGCGAACTCACCCGATCCGGCCCCCGTTCGAACCTGCGGGCCGTGCGCCTATCAGTCAGAAGGGAGGTTCAAGATCGCCGCGGCCATCGCTATGTGGCCCGCAGTCCCAGGGCTCCTCCTGGAAAGGTTCAATGTCGGTGACGTCGTGGCCCCATGCTTCGAGGGCCTTCCAGGCAACGCGCCGGTTAGGGTCGTCGCTGCTGGTGTCTAGGATGCGGCGCGCGTGCACGGCGAGGTGATCGCGGTGCTGGGCGAGCGCGGGGTGTTCGGCGAGGATGAGCGCGGCGAGGCCGGCGGCTTCGCGCACGTCCTCGTGACTGTCCTGCAGGAAGGGCGCGACGGCTCGATAAAGCATCGGGCGCAGGTCCCGGAAGGCCGCCAGCGTGGTGTCGTGGGTGAGGAAGCCAGGCAAGTACTGCTCGGTGCGGTCGACAATCTCGTCGGAGGCGTCGTAGGCCGTGGAAACCAACCAGTTCAACAATGTCGCGCGGATGGGGACGTTACGATACGGCCGGAGGGTCATGGCCGCCGGGTGGGTGAGGATGCCGGCGACATACATGGCGACGGGGGCTGTGGCTTCGTAGATGCTGTTCTGGTGGCCGACCAGCTCACTCAGTTCCGACAAAGCGGTGACCTGCACCTTGGGATCAGGCTCCAGCAACCGTGCCAGGACTTCGGGAAGGCACTCACCGTTCCCGAAAGCCGTCTGGAGCGAACCCCAATCAGTCTCCGCTAGGACTACCTGATGCGGCGGCAAGTCAGGCTCGCGGGGCGCCCCGGCCTTGGAGCTGCTGTGGTTCACAGGCCAAACCTAGACCAGACTTCTGACACGATTCCCGTGCGGGCCGGTTAGAAGCCGCTGTCCTTCCGAGAGTGACGGGTTCGTTTACGCTGGTCAGGCATAGGGTCGGTGTTTCGGCGGCAGAGACGAGGTGTTGTGTCGTCTCTGCGGTGGAGGTGCCGGGATGCCGTCGGTAGGGCCTCCTGGTGTGCTCAAGGTCTCGACAACCCCGAGCTGCGCCAGAGGCCCTGTCTTCATGCACGGACAGACCGAAGATTGCCCGACCGAGCCGCCGCATTCGAACCCATGCTCACCAAGATCGGTACGACAACGGCTTCTAAATCACATGTAGGGCCCTGGATAGGAGTGCTCTACGCGCGAGCGGAGATGGGCCGGCCGGCTCCAACGTCGCAGATCGTCACCGTCTCCTTGTGCTCTCCGCGCGGGCGGAGGTGGGTCGAACTCCACGGAGATGTGGACTGTCATTGGTACGGTGCTCTCCGCGCGAGCGGAGGTGGGTTGCTCGGTTCCCTTCCCGTGGGCGTGTGGGTCCTGTGCTCTCCGCGCGAGCGGAGGTGGGTCACATCCTGCACCTGATCCTGGAGGACGCCATCGGTACTCTCCGCGCGAGCGGAGATGGGTCGGCTAGGGTGGTCCGGCGGATCAGGGTCGGTAGGCCGTGCCGGGCGTCGCGGCTCCGGCCATGATCCGCCGGACACACCCTAGTGGGTGGCCGTCTCAGGGCTCGTCAGCCGCGTCCCGTTCATAGCTCGGACAAGTGCGGATACGGCGCGCATCCATCTGCCAGAACTTCACAGACGTTAGGACTACAGCGACAGTCGCCGCATGGCCACCTTGAAAAATCAGGCAGTACTGCAACCATCCAGGTGCTGTAGGCGTTGCTGCGGGGTGTGAACCCCATTCGGATACGTCGCCGCGGCGCAAGGGGCCAGTCAGGTCTGCGCCTGTGGCCTGTCGGCTCTGTACTCGTCCTCGCGTTCCTCGCTGCCATTGCCGTAGCCGGTTCGGTGTTTTACGCGGGATGGGACCTGCTCGGCGTGCAAGGCGTCAAGACTGAACGGCGTCTGGACTCCAAGACGCTCTTCGACCTCGTGAAGCTGTCCTTCGGTGTCGTCGCTGGGTCCGGCGCGCTCGTCGCGCTCATCGTCGCCTACCGGCGGCAAAGGGTTGACGAGGACGGTGCCATGCGCGATGCCACCCGCCTGCACAACGAGCGGTTCGCCACTGCCGTCTCCCAGCTCGGCGAGACTTCTCCCGCCGTACGTCTCGGCGGTGTTCACGCGCTCGCCGGACTCGCCGATGATGCCCCCACTCGCGCACTGCGCCAGACCTGCATCGACGTCCTGTGCGCTTACCTCCGCCTCCCTTACACCCCCGAAGGGCAACTTCCCGATGGGGATGTCGCCGCCCAGCACGAACATCTCGCCCTACGGGAAGTCCGGCACACCATCATCCGTCTCATCCGCGACCACCTCCGCCTCGACGCCGGCCACCCTCACTCCTGGCAGGGCCACGACCTCGACTTCACCGGCGCAGTTTTCGACGGCAAGCACGTGAGCTTCGTAGGATCCGCATTCAGCGGCGGCAACATCAGCTTCGCCGATGCCGTGTTCGCGACCGGTGGGATCGACTTTGGCGATTGTTCCTTCCGGGGCGCCAATGTCAGTTTCGAAGGCTGCACATTTGCCACGAGCCCTGTCAGCTTCGCCGGCGCGACGTTCAGCAGTGGGTTTATCAGCTTCGATGGAGCCACCTTCGCGAGCAGTTCGGTCAACTTTGGAGGAACGACGTTCGCTGGGGGAAGCGTGTCGTTCCTGGGAGCGGCCTTCTCGGGGAGTGCGGTGGGTTTCCTGCACAGCACCTTCAGCGGCGGCCGGATCGACTTCGAGGAAGCCTCCTTCAGCGGAGGCCAGCTGCACTTCGGGTACGCACACTTCGAGGGAACTCGTGTCGAGCTCACCGCGCACTTCACTGACTGTCCAGTGGTGTTCACCGACGCCACTTTCACCGACGGCAACGATCTCAGTCAGACGATCAGAGGTGCGTCGGCCAGTTAGCAGTAATTTTCCGTCTGCCTCGATCCAACAGGCGAGCACAGCAGCGCGTTGCAGTCATCTCTCATTGCTACAGCCGCTCCACACGAAGCCCCGCCGACTACTGCCGACAGAGGCGTCATCTCTCACATGCGTATCACCAACAACCTCGATGCACCTGGACTAAAACGAGTTGACCTGGCCTTATGTGTCTCACATGGACCAGCAGGACGCCCCTGGAAGGTTCTTACAACTTGTGGGACGTAGTACCACCAAAAGAACGCCGTCCCCATTTAGCTCGGCTGTGGTCCGACAAAGCCATCTACCAGCGACCCGCCATCCTCTACGCTCGCCCAAGGCGCCCAGGAGGCGACGGAGGGAGGCGTGCGTGGCACGGATTTCCTCGTCGGAGAGGTCCGCGAAGAGGGAACAGTGCCACTCCTCAGCCCGCGCGGTCACGCGGACCAGCGCATCCTTGCCGGCGGGCGTCGGAGTCAGCAGCGGCGAGGACCGGTGGTCCGGGTTCACCATGAGGTCGATCAGCCCGAGCGCCACGAGGTCGTTGGCGACGCGCTGGACGTTCTGCCGGCTGACGCCCAGGTGCCGCGCGTCCCGGAAGGGCCGTGAGCGGCTCCTCGGACACGGGACGCCCTGCAACTACCACCGCGCCTGATCCGCCACACATGCGGTGTTTCCATTCTCCGTAGTCAGCACCAATCCAGCACGGGAGTCAGCACCGCACCGCCAAATCACCCCGAACAAGGGCAACAGAGACAGCCGCTCCCACAGTCCTTCCGGGCCCTCCGGGAAGGCCGCGAGGCGTTGTCATGGCGGCCGAGCGCACTCGTCCACCTCGAACTATGGTGTCCCACCACATACGCCCCTGACCTGCCACTTCCTACGGTGTGGCGACACCGAAACGTCCCCGCCCTTGCCTGGAAGTGGTGCACATGGCCGCCGCAACTCCCTCCCCGACCCCACCCGGATCCCTCAAGCGGATCGTCGCCGCCAGCCTCATCGGCACCACCATCGAGTGGTACGACTTCTTCCTGTACGGGTCCGCCGCGGCGCTCGTGTTCAACAAGCTGTTCTTCCCCGATTCCGATCCGCTGGTGGGCACCCTGCTGTCCTTCCTGACGTACGCCGTCGGGTTCGCCGCGCGGCCGCTCGGGGCGCTGGTGTTCGGGCACTACGGCGACCGGCTCGGGCGGAAGAAGCTGCTGGTGCTCAGCCTGCTCCTGATGGGCGGGGCGACGTTCGCCATCGGGCTGCTGCCGACGCACGCGACCGTCGGCTCCGTCGCGCCCGTCCTGCTGACCGTGCTGCGGCTCGTCCAGGGCTTCGCGCTCGGCGGGGAGTGGGGCGGGGCCGTCCTGCTCGTGTCCGAGCACGGGGACGCGAAGCGGCGCGGGTTCTGGGCCTCGTGGCCGCAGACCGGCGCGCCCGCCGGGCAGTTGCTCGCCACCGGTGTGCTCTCCGCGCTGACCGCGCTGCTCTCGGAGGCCGCCTTCACCTCCTGGGGCTGGCGCGTCCCGTTCCTGCTCTCCGGCGTCCTCGTGATCGTCGGCCTGTGGATCCGCCTCTCGGTCGACGAGTCGCCCGTCTTCAAGGCCGCGCTCGCCGCCGCCGAGGAGCGCAAGGCGGTCGCCGGACAGGTCGAGAAGATGCCGCTCGTGGCGGTGCTGCGCCACCACTGGCGGGACGTGCTCGTCGCGATGGGCGCCCGCATGGCGGAGAACATCTCGTACTACGTGATCACCGCGTTCATCCTGGTGTACGCGACCACGCAGGTCGGGCTCTCCAAGCAGACCGCCCTGAACACCGTCCTCATAGGGTCCGCCGTCCACTTCGCGGTGATCCCCCTGTGGGGCGCGCTGTCCGACCGGCTCGGGCGCCGGCCGGTGTACCTGATCGGCGCGGTGGGCGTCGGGGCCTGGATGTTCCCCTTCTTCGCGCTCGTCGACCGGGGCACCTTCGGCAGCCTGCTGCTCGCCGTCACGGTCGGCCTGGTCCTGCACGGGGCGATGTACGCCCCGCAGGCGGCCTTCTTCTCCGAGATGTTCGCGACCCGGGTGCGGTACTCCGGCGCCTCCATCGGCGCCCAGTTCTCCTCCGTGGCCGCCGGCGCGCCCGCCCCGCTCATCGCGACCGCGCTGCTCGCCGACCACGGCACCTCGACGCCGATCTCCCTGTACGTGATCGCCGCCGCGCTGCTCACCGTCGTCGCGATCGTCTGTGCCCGCGAGACCCGCGACAGCGACCTCGGCGAGGTCGCCGAGCGGACCCCCGAGGACTCCCGGGTCCGCGCCGACGCCTGATCCGCGGGACGTACGAAGGCCCCGGGCCCGCTCGCCGTGAGCGGGGCCCGGGGCCTTCCCGTACGTCACGTCCCCGCGACCGCGTCCGAGAGGGCGTGCAGCCGCAGCGCCAGCTGGATCTCCAGGGCGCGCGACGGGGACTGCCAGTCGGGGCCGAGGAGCCGGCCGATCCGCTCCAGGCGCTGGGCCACCGTGTTGACGTGGACGTGGAGTTCGTCCTTGGTGCGGGCGGGGCTCATGCCGCTCGCGAAGTACGCGTCCAGGGTGCGGACCAGCTCCGTGCCGCGCCGCCGGTCGTAGGCGACGACCTGGCCGACGGTGCGGTCGACGAAGCCGTCGACGTCCCGCCTCTCGGCGAGCAGCAGGCCGAGGAAGCCGAGGTCCTCGGCGGCGGCGCCCTGACCGGAGCGGTGCAGGAGCCGCAGCGCGTCGAGGCAGCGGCGGGCCTCCTCGTACGCGACGGCCACCTGGTCCGGATGGTCCAGGGGCGCCCGTACGGGGGCGGAGGCGCCGACGGTGACCTGTTCGCGCAGGGTGCCGCCGAGGTTCCTGGCGGTCTGCCGGGCCAGTTCGGCGGCGGTCTCCCCGGGGCCGAGCGGCAGCAGGAGGACCGTGCCGCCGTCGCGCGCGGAGGCCAGTCCGTGGCGGGTGGCGGCCAGGTGGGAGGCGGCCGACCACAGGCGCTGCCGGTCGGCGCTCTCGCGGCGGCCCGCCTCGGTGTCGGCGGCGCCGTCGGCGGCCCGGTCGATCCGGGCGGCGAGCACCACGTGCGGGGCCTCGCTGTCGGTACGGAGCCGGGCGGCGCGCTCGCGCAGCAGGCGGCGGTCCCGGTCGGGGGCGTCGAGGAGGTCGTCGAGGAGCTCGCCCCGCACCCGCTGCTCGGCCTCGCCCGCCGAGCGGCGGGCGAGCAGCAGGAGGGAGGTGACCAGGGCGGCGCGCTCCAGGGTGCGCTGGTCGACGGGGTCGAGGTCGGGCCGTCCGCGCAGGACGAGGGTGCCCAGGGTCTCGCCGCCGGCGGAGACCGCGGCGGCCCAGTCGTCGCCCTCGCGGACCGCGTGGCCCTCGGCGCGGCGCGCGGAACCGGCGCCCGCCTCGGTGAACTCGACGGTCCCGCCCAGGACTTCGGAGACGGCGCGGGCCACGTCGTGGACGCCGCCGCCGTGCAGGACCAGTTCGGAGAGGCGGTCGTGGACCTCGGAGGCCCGCTCGATGACGCCGCTGTGCTCGCGGATGATGTCGTTGGCCCGCTCCAGCTCCGCGAGGGCCGTGCGGGTCTCGGCGAGGAGGTTGGCCGTGTCGATGGCGACGGCGGCGTGCGCGGCGAAGGAGCAGAGCAGCGCGACCTGTTCGCGCTCGAAGACCCTGGCCCTGCGGTCGGCGGCGAAGAGGACGCCGATGACCTGGCTGCCGAGGCTGAGCGGCACCCCGAGGATGGCGACGAGGCCCTCGTCCCGCACCGCCGTGTCGATGGTGCGGGTGTGCTGGAAGCGCGCGTCGCCGAAGTAGTCGTCCGTGACGTACGGGCGGGCGGTCTGGGCGACGAGTCCGCCGAGCCCCTCGCCCATGCCCAGCCGCACCTGCTGGAAGCGCGCGGAGACGGAGCCCTCGGTGACCCGCATGTACGTGTCGCCCGCGGCCGGGTCGTTGAGGCTGAGGTAGGCCACCTCGGTGCCCAGGAGGGAGCGGGCGCGCTGGACGATGGCGCGCAGCACCGCGTCGAGGTCGCGGAGTCCCGCGAGGTCGTGGGCGGTCTCGAAGAGCGCGGACAGCTCCGCCTCGCGGCGCCGCCGCCCCTCCAGCTCGGCCCGGACCCGCAGGGCGAGCTGCTTGGCCTCTTCGAGGCCGGCCAGCGCCTCGGGGCCCGCGCCGCTCGCGCGGGCGAGCAGCACGGGCCGGTCGTAGGCCTCCGTCGCGGCTCCCCGTGCGAGGAGTTCCAGGTAGGAGACGTGTTCGTGGGACATGGACACAGGGATACCTGCCGTACGTGTGGTCGCACCACCCCTGTGGACAACCTTCACAGGGGCACCTTCAGTGGGCGGTCCAGCCGCCGTCGAGGGTGAGGGAGGTGCCGGTGATGAACGAGGCCTGGGGGGCGCAGAGGTAGAGGACGGCCTCGGCGACCTCCTCCGGTTCGATGAGCCGCTTGAGCGCCGAGTCCTTGAGCAGGACGTCCGCGAGGACCCGCTCCGGCGGGATGCCGTGGGCGGCGGCCTGGTCGGCGATCTGGCGTTCGACGAGCGGGGTGCGGACGTAGCCGGGGTTGACGCAGTTGGAGGTGACCCCGTGCGGGGCGCCTTCGAGGGCGGCGGTCTTGGACAGGCCCTCCAGACCGTGTTTGGCGGCCACATAGGCGGACTTGAAGGCGGAGGCGCGCAGCCCGTGGACGGACGAGATGTTCACGATCCGCCCCCAGCCCTGGCCGTACATGTGCGGGAGTGCGCCCCGGATGAGCCGGAACGGCGCCTCCAGCATCACGGTGAGGACGGTGTGGAAGACGTCCGGCGGGAACTCCTCGATGGGGCGCACGAGCTGGAGCCCGGCGTTGTTGACGAGGATGTCCGCGCCCGCGGCGGCGGTCTCCGCGGCGTCCAGGTCGGTCAGGTCGAGCAGCCGCGGTTCGAGCTCCCCGGGGAGCCCGGAGGCCTCCCCGGCCAGGGCGTCCAGGCCCTCGGCGGCCCGGTCGACGGCTCTGACCCGGGCTCCGGCGGCGGCGAGCCGCAGCGCGCAGGCGCGTCCGATGCCGCCGGCCGCGCCGGTGACGAGCGCGGTGCGGCCGGTGAGGTCGAGGGCGAGTCCGGCCGCGCGGGGCAGGGGTGCGGCGAGGTCGGTACCGGGGGCGGTGACGGGAGCGCTCATGCTCCGCACCCTATGAAGGGCCCCTTTCCGCACCGATGTGCGTCGGACCCACAGTTCAGCTGGTTGCTGTGGTGCGGAACCATGTGGGTTCGTCGGCGAGCGCCTTCTCGATCCGGAGATGGGAGAAACGCTTCATCTCCGGCAGTTCGTCCACCGCGAACCAGCCGACCTCGGTGGACTCCTCGTCGTTGACCCGCGCCTCCCCGCCGACGGCGCGGCAGCGGAAGGTCACGTCCATGAACTGGCACTGGTCCCCGTTGGGATAGACGACGGGCCTGCGGAGGGTCTCGACGATCACGATCCGCTCGACCTCGCAGCGCACGGCGGTCTCCTCGTACACCTCGCGCACCGCGCAGTCGGCGGGCTGCTCGCCCGGCTCGACGATGCCGCCGATGATCGCCCAGCGCCCGTTGTCGGAGCGCCGGCCGAGCAGCACCCGGCCCCGGTCGTCGAAGACGACGGCGCTCACGCCGGGCAGGAAGAGGAGCTGGTGACCGGCCGTCTCGCGCAGGGTGCGGATGAAGTCAGGAGTAGCCATGGCTCGACCCTAGATCATGTACGGCCGCTCCTCGGCGGACCCCCGGCCACCTCCCGGACGGCCCCCCGGCACTTGCCGGGCGGCCCCTGTCGGCCCTCGGGTCCGGGCCGCTCCCGGTGGCCCCGGGTCACTCCGCCCGGGTGCGGCGGGCCCGTACCGAGCGGAGCGCCGACCAGCCGAGACCGGCGGCGGCGAGCGCCGCGAGAAGGGCTTCGGGCAGGGTGCCCATGCGGGTCGCGGGGGTCTGCGAGGAGCGCAGCGGCACCTTCTCGACCAGGACGTCCGGGGTGAACATCCTCGTCTGCGCGACGACCTCGCCGTCGGGGCGGATGACCGCGCTCACCCCGCTGGTGACGGGCACGACCACGGCCCGGCTGTGCTCGACGGCGCGCACCCGGGACATCGCGAGCTGCTGGTAGGTCATCTCGCTGCGGCCGAAGGTGGCGTTGTTGCTGGGGACGGTGATGAGCTGCGCGCCGTGGGTGACGGTGTCGCGCACGGCCCAGTCGAAGGCCGCCTCGTAGCAGGTGGCGAGGCCGACCTTCGTCCCCGCGAGGTCGAAGACGCCGACTTCGGTGCCGGGGCCGAAGTCGCGGCTCACCCGGTCCACGTTGCTGTTGAAGATCCGGACGAGGGACCGCATCGGGATGTACTCGCCGAAGGGCTGGACGTGCCGCTTGTCGTACGTGGCGACCGGGCCGCGACCGGGCTCCCACTGGATGAGGGTGTTGCGGAGCTTGCCGGTCTCGGGGGCGACGACCGCGCCGATCACGGTGGGCGCGCCGATCGCGCGGACGGCCTCGTCGATGACGTCGGCGGCGTCGGCGTTCGCGTACGGGTCGATGTCCGAGGAGTTCTCGGGCCACAGCACGAAGTCGGGCTGCGGCTCGCGCTTCTCCTTCACCGCCTCGGCGAGCTCGCGGGTGCGGGCGGCGTGGTTGTCGAGGACGGCCCGGCGCTGGGCGTTGAAGTCGAGGCCGAGGCGGGGGACGTTGCCCTGGACGGCGGCGACGGTGGCGGTGCCGTCCTCGGCGGAGTCGTCGACGAGCGGCAGCGCGGCGAGCCCGCCGGTGACCGGGAGGAGCACGGCGAGCGCGGCGGCGACGAGCGGGCCGCGCGGGGCGGCGCCGGTGCGGCGCGGGGCGTTGCCGGTGGCGGGCGGGGTGGCAGCGGTGGCGGGCCCGGTGGCGTCGGCGGGGCTCGAAGCGGTGGCAGGGCTCGAAGCGGTGTCGGACGAGGCGGCTCCGGCGGAGTCCGGAGCGGTGGCGGTGGTGGGCGGGGTGCCCCCGGCGGAGTCCGGAGCGGTGGCGCCGAGGGCGCGCTGGGCGCGCCGGTCGCGGACCAGGCGGGCCGCCTCGTACAGGCCGAAGCCGCAGAGGGCGACGGCGAAGCCGAGCAGGGGGGTGCCGCCGACGGCGGCGAGCGGCAGGAAGAAGCCGTCGGCCTGTCCGAAGGCGACCTTGCCCCAGGGGAAGCCGCCGAAGGGCACGCGCGCGCGTGCCCCCTCCGCGAGGATCCACACCCCGGCGGCGAAGAAGGGCCACCACGGGAGGCGGGAGACGGCCGCGATACCGAGGCCCGCGGCGGCCACGAAGAGGGCTTCGACGGCGGCGAGCGCGAGCCACGGGCCGGGGCCGACCTCCTCGCCGGTCCAGACGAGGAGCGGGAGCAGGAAGCCGAGGCCGGCCAGGTATCCGAGGCCGAAGCCGGCGCGGAGGCGGCGGCCCCGCAGGGCCCAGCCGAGCAGGGCGAAGGCGGGCGGCGCGAGCCACCACAGGGGACGCGGCGGGAAGCTCAGGTAGAGCACGAAGCCGGACAGCAGGGCCGCCGCGGGCCGGGCGAACCGCCGCAGCCGGTGGGCCGGCGCGGGTGCGGTGTCGGTCTCGGACGCGTCGGCGGGGGTGATGGTGGCGCTCACCCTGCGGAGTCTACGGGTCGTGCCCGTCCGCCGGTCGTCCGGTGCGACCCCCCTCTGACCGGCTCGGACGCGGGCGGGCGGGACACGCGGTCCGGGGTCTCCCGAGCCGGGTCGTCGGGCCCGTGTCACGCCCCCGTCGCCGCGGGCGGGCCCGGCGGGGTCAGGCGGCGCAGGCGGTCGCGGATGACGCGGACGGCGGACTCGGCGCCGTCGACGGTGACCGTGAAGGTGTGTCCGTCGTCCAGGCGCAGGACCAGGCCCTCGCCCCGCCGGACGACCACGGCCGTGCCCTTCTCGGGCCGCCAGCGGTAGCCCCAGCCGCCCCAGTGGCGCGGGGTGACGCTCGGGGCGAAGTCGGCGCCGACGACGTGGGAGAGCGGGATGCGGCGGCGCGGCAGGCCGATGTGGCCGCAGCGGACCTCCATGGCCCGGTCGTCGACCTTCACGGCCACGTGGACGAAGGCGAGGGTGCCGAAGAGGACGAGCAGTCCGACCGTGACGCAGCCGATCACCGCCATGAGGAGGGCCGCGATGCCCGAGGTCCACTGCAACTGGACCGCGAGGGCGATCCCCAGGGCCACGCAGGCGGCGCCGGCCGCCGCCGCGACCCACTGGAAGCGGTTGGTGGCGCGGCCGGTCCAGACGGCGGGCGCCCGTTCGTCGGCGCGGGGGTCCCGGGAATATTCCCTCATACCGGAAAGAATACCCAGACCCGGTCCGGACGGCGCGCCGGAAAGGAGCCCTTCCGTCACGCTCAGTGAGCGGGGGCGGTCTCCGTGAGGCCGCGGCCCTCGGCGTAGGCGAGGGCCGGGGCGGGGAGCCGTCCGGGGCGTCCGCTGAGGAGGACGGAGAGGGTGCCGGTGGGGTCGGCGGCGGGGGCGGGCTCGGCGCCGATCCGGCGCAGCGCCTGGGCGGCGACGGCGTCGGCGGAGCCGTGGAAGACGAGGGGCGGGAGGCCCGTCCGGCGGCGTGCCTCCAGGGCGGCGAGGATGCGCCCCTCGACCAGTTCGTAGTGGGTGCAGCCGAGGACGACGGCGCGGACGTCGGGCGGGGTGAGCGCGGCCGCGGCGGCGACGGCCCGGTCCACGGCCTCCTGGTCCGCGTGCTCCACGGCGTCCGCGAGGCCCGGGCAGGGCACCTCGGTGACCTCGGCGTCCCCGGCGAAGTCGCGGATGAGTCCGCGCTGGTAGGCGCTGCCGGTGGTGGCCGGGGTGGCCCAGATGGCGATCTTGCCGCCTCCCGCGGCGGCGGGCTTGATCGCGGGCACGGTGCCGATGACGGGGACGTCCGGTTCGAGGGCGGCGCGCAGGGCGGGCAGGGCGTGCACGGTGGCGGTGTTGCAGGCCACGATCAGCGCCCGCGGGCGGTGCTCCGCGGCCGCGAGCGCGACGGCGAGGGCGCGCCCCGTGAGGTCCTCGGGGGTGCGCGGGCCCCACGGCATGCCGTCGGGGTCGTTGGAGAGGAGGAGATCCGCGTCCGGCCGCAGCCGGCGCACCGCGGCCGCCGCCGGGAGGAGGCCGATTCCGGAGTCCATGAGCGCGATCTTCACCCGGTCACCCTAGCCGATGAGCCCTGTGCGCCCCGCGTTCTGGGGCAGACTGCCGCGAATGAGCACCCTTGCCTGGTTCGCGTCCGTCTCCCTGGCCGCCTGGGTCTGGCTACTCCTCTGCCAGGGGTTCTTCTGGCGCACGGACCAGCGGCTGCCGGTCGCGCGCGGCGGGCACGCGCGCGAGGAGCGGTCCGGGAAGCCGGGCTCCGCCCTCGACGGGCACATCCCCGGCGGGCACGCGCGCGAGGAGCCGGCCGCGTGGCCGCGCGTGGTGGTCGTGGTGCCCGCGCGGGACGAGGCCGGGGTGCTGCCGCTGAGCCTGCCGCCGCTGCTCGCGCAGGACTATCCGGGGGTCGCGGAGGTGATCCTCGTCGACGACGGGAGCACGGACGGCACGGGGGCACTCGCCGTCGAGCTGGCCGGCCGGTGCGGCGGCCTGCCGCTGACCGTGGCGTCGCCGGGCGAGCCGGAGCCGGGGTGGACGGGGAAGCTGTGGGCGCTGCGGCACGGCATGGCGCTGGCACGCGCGCGTGGACCGGAGTTCCTGCTCCTGACGGACGCGGACATCGCCCACGGGCCGGACAGTCTGCGCCTCCTCGTGTCGGCGGCGGTGGAGAACGATCTGGACCTGGTGTCGCAGATGGCCCGGCTGCGGGCCGAGAGCGTGTGGGAGCGCCTGATCGTGCCGGCGTTCGTCTACTTCTTCGCGCAGCTCTATCCCTTCCGCCGGATCAACCGGGCGCGGCCCCGGGCGACGGCGGCCGCGGGCGGCTGCGTGCTGCTGCGGACGGAGACGGCGGTGGCGGCGGGGGTGCCGGAGGCGATCCGGCAGGCGGTGATCGACGACGTGTCGCTGGCGCGGGCGGTGCGGCGGGCCGGCGGGCGGATCTGGCTGGGCCTCGCGGAGCGGGTCGACAGCGTCCGCCCGTATCCGGGGCTCGGCGAGCTGTGGCGGATGGTCGCGCGGAGCGCGTACGCGCAGCTGCGGCACAACCCGCTGCTGCTCCTGGGGACGGTCGCCGGGCTGGTGGTCGTCTATCTGGTGCCGCCGGTGGCCCTGGTGGCGGGCGCGGCGTTCGGGGACGCGCCGGCGGCCTGGGCGGGGGGCGCGGCCTGGGCGGTGATGGCGGGCTCGTACGTGCCGATGCTCCGTTACTACCGGCAGCCGCCGTGGCTCGCCCCGCTCCTGCCGTTCACCGCGTTCCTCTACCTGCTGATGACGGTGGACTCGGCGGTGCGGCACCACCGGGGCCGGGGCGCGGCGTGGAAGGGACGGACGTACGCGCGCCCCGAGGCGGCGCCTGAGCGGTGAACGGGCGCCCCCGTGGAAATGGCATTTTCGATACGGGTAGTAGCGTTTTCAATTACGGGGAGTAGTGCCGTCAATTCGGCGCGTACACCTCCCCCTCCAGGAGCCGGATTGACGGTCAATCAGGCGTGACCGATCAAGGCGCCCAATCATGCCCATGATCACTCCTCGCGCCCCTTCCCGGCACTTTTTCTTTATGTTTTCTTCATGCCGGGGGCGCCGTGCGGCGCGGCCCCGACCCCGACCCACCGGTAACCCCCTCCGAACTCGGCTTTTACGTGATCTTGAGACGCGACGCCGTCCGTTTTTGTCACGTTCGCTCGGATTGCGGAACCAACGCTTCACGAAGCCTGTCAAACAACCTTCTAATCGGTCTCCCCAAGCGGCACATCGTGGGCTTAACTTATGTGCCATGACCTCCCCCCGCTCCACCTATGGAGGCGGTTACCACACCGCGCCGTCCTTCCCGGACACCCCGATCTACGACTCCCTGGTCGCGGAGCGGGGCACGCCTCAGATCGACCCGATCCGAGTGCCCGCCGCCTACGACACCGGCAGCAGCTTCCCCACCGGTGGAAGCGGCTCCTACCTGCCGGCGCTCCCCTCGGCGCTGCCCGCCCTCCCGGCGGCGTCCACCCCCCAGCCCGCCCCCGCCTACAACGGCGGCTACGGCTACCCCCAGCCCTCGCCGCAGATGGCCCCCGTCCCCCTGCAGCAGGCGCCCGCCCCGTACATCCCGCAGCAGCCGTCGGCCCCGCGCGGCTACCAGGGCGGTCCGTACCCGCAGCAGCCCCGTCCGGCGGCCGCCGGTTACGAGGCGATGCGCCCGGCGGCGCCCCGGCCCGCTCCGGTCCCCGCCCCCGCGCCCTACGCGGACCCGTACAACCGGCCCTACCAGGGCGGGGGTTACTGACCGGCCCCGGCCGACCCCCGGCACCGGCGGCACCGTGGCCGGAGCGGCTGGCAGGATGACTCCATGTCCACTCCCGTGCTCCGCTCCGTCCACGTCCACCCGGTGAAGGCCATGCGCGCGCTGACGTACCCGGAGGCCGAAGTGCAGCTCTGGGGGCTGGCCGGAGACCGTCGCTGGACCGTCGTCGACGCCGCGGGCAAGGTCGTGACCCAACGCCGTCACCCCCGGATGGCGCTGGCCACGGCCGAACCGCTGCCCGGCGGCGGGATCGTCCTGTCGGCGGCCGGACACCCGCCGCTGGCGGTCGAGGTGCCGCACCCCTCGGCCACCGTCACGGTGGACGTGTTCGACAGGCCCGTGGAGGCGGTCCCCGCCGGTCCCGACGCGGCCGCGTGGCTCTCGGCGTTCCTGGAGGGCGACTTCCGGCTCGTCCACATGGACGCGCCCGAGCACCGGCGCCCGGTGGACCCCGCGTACGCGCTGCCCGGCGAGACGGTGAGCTTCGCGGACGGCTATCCGCTGCTCGTCACCACCACCGCCTCGCTCGACGCCCTCAACTCCCTGATCGCCCGGGGCGACCTGGCCGAGGAGGGCCCCCTGCCGATGAACCGGTTCCGGCCGAACCTGGTCATCGGCGGGACCGAGCCCTGGGCGGAGGACGACTGGACCCGGATCGCCGTCGGCGAGGTCACCTTCCGGGTCGCCCGGCCCTGCGGGCGCTGCGTCGTCACCACGACGGACCAGTCCACCGCCGCGCGCGGCAAGGAGCCGCTGCGGACCCTCGCCCGGCACCGCAAGAGCGACGGCCGGGTCGTCTTCGGCCAGAACCTCGTCCCCGAGCACACCGGCACGGTCCGGGTCGGCGACGCCGTCAAGATCCTCGACTGAACCCTCCTCCGGGCGGGGCGCGCGTCACACTTCGCCGGCCCGGCGGGCGGGCGACCCGCCCCCGGGGCACACTCGTCGGAGAAGACGGAGAAGGCCGGAGAAGCGGCGAACGACGAGGGGGCCGGGACGTGCGCGCAGCCCTGGGACTCCGGCGCTGGCGGCGCAATCCCCTGCGCCGGACCACCGACCTCGTCGAGGCGTGGGCCGCCCTCGTCTCCGTCGTCCTGCTCTGCGTCGCGGTGCCCCTCGTCGGCTGGAGCGCCGGCGCGTCCGCGCACGACTCGCTCCGGCTCGCGGTCCGCGCCCAGGAGGAGCGGCGGACGCCGGTGACGGCCCGGGTGGTGCGGCTCGCCGAGACGTCCGCGCACGGACCCCGGACCGCCGAGTCCGGCGGGGAGGAGCGGTTGCGCCGCTCCGTGGTGGCCCGCTGGACCGCCCCGGACGGGTCACCCCGTACGGGAACGGTGACGACGTCACGGCGGCACTCGGCGCCCGGCGCCGCCTTCTCCCTGTGGACGGACCGGGACGGGCGTCCGGTGCCGCCGCCGATGCGCGCGGACACCGCCCGCGCGCACGCGATCACCGCCGGGCTCATGGCCGCGCTCCTCAGCGGTCTCCTGGTGGAGACCGTCCGCCGGCTCGTCGTGCGCCGGCTCGTCCTGACGCGGTACGCGCGCCTCGACCGCGCGTGGGCCGCGACCGGTCCCGACTGGGGCCGCGCCGGCGCCGGAAGCTGACCGGGTCCGACCGGTCCCGACCGCTCCGGACCGGCCCGGACCGGCGGTGACGCGCCCCGGGCACCAGGTGCGTTCCCGGTGCGGACGGGGGTACGCGACCCGTCAACCCCACACCGCCGCGCGCGCTACGGTGGGGCATCGGATCAGCGGCGAGGCATGAGGCGGGGGCAGGACACACCCATGGCACAGGGCACGGTCCAGGTGACGCACACCGGCACATCGCGGTGGCGGCGCCGCACGGGTGAGTACCCCTCCCTCGCCGCCGCCCTGGAGGCCGCGGGCGACGGGGACGTGCTCACCGTCGCCCCGGGGACCTACCGGGAGAACCTGGTGGTGCGACGGGCCGTCACCCTGCGCGGCGCCGAGGGCGGGGCCGGACCGGTCCGGATCGCGCCCCCGGACGGGGTCCCGCTGACCGTCCGCGCCTCCGTCGTTCTCCAGGACCTGCACGTCGAGGGCCAGGACGTGGCCGCGCCCGCGCTGCTCGTCGAGGACGGCACGCCCGAACTGCTCGACCTCAGGATCATGACCCGCTCGGCCGCCGGCATCGAGGTGCGGGGCGCCGCCCGGCCCACGGTCCGCCGCTGCACGGTCGACAACGCGGCCGGGATCGGCATCGCCGTGCTCGACGGCGCGGGCGGCGTGTTCGAGGAGTGCGAGGTGGTGTCCGCCGGGCAGGCGGGCGTCTCGGTGCGGGGCGGCGCGCACCCGCGCCTGGAGCGCTGCCGGGTGCACCACGCCTCCGGCGCCGGGATCGCCGTCACCGGCGAGGGCAGCGCCCTGGAGGGCGTGGGCTGCGAGGTGTACGAGATCAAGGGCGCCGGTCTCCAGATCGCGTCCCGCGGCACCGCCCACCTCACCGACTCCTCGGTGCACCGCACGTCGGCGGACGGCATCACCCTCGACACCGACGCCGTCCTCACCCTCTCCGACTGCGACATCCACGACGTCCCGGAGAACGCGGTCGACCTGCGCTCGCGCTCGGTCCTGACGCTCACCCGGTCGACCGTCCGCCGCTTCGGCCGCAACGGCCTGTCGGTGTGGGACCCGGGGACCCGGGTGGACGCCAACCAGTGCGAGATCCACGACAGCACGGGCGACTACCCGGCGGTGTGGGTGAGCGACGGGGCGACCGCCGTCCTCGACGCCTGCCGGGTGCACGACGTGCCCGACGCGCTGTTCGTCCTCGATCGGGGCTCGCGCGTGGACGTGGTCGACAGCGACCTGTCGCAGGTGCGGAACACGGCGGTGTCGGTGAGCGACGGGGCGACGGCCCAGCTCGACGACTGCCGCATCAGGGAGGCGTCCACGGGCGCCTGGTTCCGGGACCACGGCAGCGGCGGCACCCTGGCCGGCTGCGCCATCGACTCCGTACAGACCGGGGTCATCGTCACCAAGGGCGCCGACCCCACGATCGAGCGGTGCACGGTCACCTCGCCCGCCGAGGCCGGCTTCTACGTGTCGGCGGAGGGGCGCGGCTCCTTCCACGGCTGCCGGGTGACGGGCAGCGGCGGATACGGCTTCCACGTCACGGACGGCTGCCGGACGACCCTGCGCAAGTGCCGTACGGAGCGGTGCGCGCGCGGCGGTTACGAGTTCCCGGAGGAGGGCGCGGTCGCCGAGGAGTGCACCAGCGACGAGAGCGCGGTCCGCTCCTCCGTGCCCGACTCCTCCGGCCCCTCCCCCGCCGGTGGCGGAACGGTCCTGGCGGAGATGCGGACGGCCGGGCTGCTCGGCACCGTACCGGCCTCCCGGCCCCCGGTGGCGGCCCCCGAGCCGCAGCCCGTCCCGGCGGCCCGCTCCTCGCAGGACGTGCTCGGCGAACTGGACGCCCTGGTGGGCCTGGAGAGCGTCAAGCACGAGGTGCGGACCCTCACCAACATGATCGAGGTGGGGCGCAGGCGCCGGGAGGCCGGGTTCAAGGCGGCCTCGGTCCGCCGCCACCTGGTCTTCACGGGCAACCCGGGCACGGGCAAGACGACCGTGGCCCGGCTGTACGGCGAGATCCTCGCCTCGCTCGGGGTCCTGGAGCGCGGGCACCTGGTGGAGGTGTCCCGGGTGGACCTGGTCGGCGAGCACATCGGCTCGACGGCGATCCGCACCCAGGAGGCCTTCGACCGGGCGCGCGGCGGGGTGCTGTTCGTCGACGAGGCGTACGCGCTGTCGCCGGAGGACTCGGGGCGCGACTTCGGCCGCGAGGCGATCGACACCCTGGTGAAGCTGATGGAGGACCACCGGGAGGCGGTGGTGGTCATCGTCGCCGGGTACACGGCGGAGATGGAGCGCTTCCTCACCGTGAACCCGGGGGTGGCCTCGCGCTTCTCACGGACCATCACCTTCGGCGACTACGAGCCGGAGGAGCTGCTGCGGATCGTGGGGCAGCAGGCGGACGAGCACGAGTACCGGCTCGCCCCGGGCACGGACGGGGCGCTGCTCGCCTACTTCGCGAAGCTGCCGAAGGGTCCGGCCTTCGGCAACGGGCGCACGGCGCGGCAGACCTTCGAGTCGATGGTGGAGCGGCACGCGGGGCGGGTCGCCGCGCTCGGCGAGCCGAGCACGGACGACCTGACCCTGCTCTATCCGGACGACCTGCCCGAGCTGCCCTGACCGGAGTCCCCCGGGCCCGACGCGTCCCGCTCGGGCGGCTCCCCGGCCTCGCGCTGCCGGGGCAGGGCGGACGGGAGCCGGTCGAGGAGGCCGCCGCGGCAGTGGGAGAAGCACGGGTCGGCCCGGTAGTCGGAGTGGCCCAGGATCGGTTCGGGCAGCGGGTGGTCGCGGGTGCGCCCGTAGGCGACCGGGTCGAGGAGGACCGGCTCGTCGACGGCGGGCCGCCCGTCCTCGGCGACGACCCGGACGGGTCCGCCGATCGGGTCGGTGGCGCGGTAGAGGTTGCTCCAGCAGTGGACCGTGCGGTTCAGGGAGCGCAGTGCCTCGGGGCCGAAGTAGGCGGGGAACCAGCGTCCGTAGAGCCGCTCCAGGGGTGAGCCGTAGGTGAGCAGGGCGACCCGGCGGCGGGTGGCGGGCTTGAGCTGCCAGACGGCGGCGGCGGCCAGGACGCTGCCCTGGGAGTGCCCGGAGATGACGAGCCGGCCGCCGGTGCGCCGGGTCCAGGAGCCCATCCGCCAGGTGAGGTCGGGGACCGCGCGCTCGGCGTAGCAGGGCGGGGCGAAGGGGTGGGCGGCGCGGGGCCAGAAGGTGCCGACGTCCCAGAGGATGCCGATGGTGCGGCGGGCGGAGGGGTCCCGGTAGGCGCGGCGGCCCCAGGTGACGAAGAGGAGGAAGCCGAAGCCGATCATCCAGGAGCCGAGGGCCTGGGTGGCGGAGGCCAGGGCGGCGACGGCGGGATGGGCGCCGTCGAAGGCGCGGCCGGGCACGTTCCCGCTGGCCCAGGCGCCGACGACGGAGGCGGCCCCGAGGAGCAGGGTGGCGCCGGAGACGACGCCGACGAGGACGGGCGCGGAGTCGGTGAGCGCCGTCCGGGCCCGGACGGTCGCGATCCGTTCCGTACGGACCGGGTCGCCCTCGCCGGTGACCCCGTAGTCGGCCTCGACCTCGGGGCGCAGGCGCCGGGCGGCGAGCACGGTCCGCGCGACGAGCAGGGCGGCGGGCACGGCGAGGAGGAGGAGCAGGACGGGGATGACGGACGCCTGCCAGCTGAGCAGGACGGGCGGGCTTATCCGGGGTCCCGGATCGCCCATGCCGGGGGTGGCCGGTCCGTCGAGCCAGTCGGCGACGCGCTGGGCGACGCCTCCGGACATGATCCCGCCGAGGGCGCAGGCGAGCATGGCGACGGCGGGCCCGCCGAGGCCGCGCAGGGCGGTGCGGGGGTCGCGGCGGGGGCGCTGGAGGAGGAGGGCGACCGCGCCGAGGGCGACGACGAGGGCGCCCTGGGCGACGGTGAGGGCGCTGAAGACGGCGTCGCCGGGGAGGGTTCCGGAGGAGGTCCAGCCGGGGTGGGCCCGGCCGGCGTACAGGGCGGTGAGCACGAGCAGGGCGAGGGAGGCGCCGGGCAGCCAGGAGACCAGGGCGCGTTCGAGCCGCAGGTCCAGGCGGTTCTCGCTGCGCCCGCGCCGGCAGACGACCCAGAGGACGACGACGGCGAGGGCGGCGACGGCGGCCTGGAGGATCCGGCCGAGGACGGCCCCGGACCCGGGCGCGGCGGCGTCGTGGCGGGCGGCGGCCGTGACGAGGGCGGCGGCGACGGTGAGGAACCCGGCGGCGGTGTGGGCGGCCCTGAGCCGGGCGACGATGCGGCGGCCGTACCAGAATCCGGGGCGGCCGAGGGCGGCGCGGGACCCCGGCTCGACGGCGGTGTCCCCCGGCTGCGCCGGCGGGGTGTCGTAGCCGGTGGGCGGGCGCTGGGCCTCGTACGCGCTCCAGGTCCGGTTGGACAGGTACCAGAGCAGGCCGACGAGGACGGTCGGCACGAGCGCGGCGACGGCGAGGCGGCGGCCGGGCGCGGACCACCAGCCGCCGCGCTCGACGGAGAGGAAGCCCAGCCAGGAGGCGGAGTCGACGCAGGCGGGGGCGGCGGCGCACTGCCAGGCCGTCAGGTCGAGCGCGACCTCGCAGGCGGCGGCGGTGAGCAGGACGGTGAGGGTGAGGGCGACGAGCCGGACGAGGACCCCGTAGAACCGGACGAGCCGGGATCCTCCCCGGCCGGGCGGGCGCATCCAGTGCGCGAGGTTGACGACCATGAAGGGCAGGAGCAGCAGCCATAAGGCGCGGGTGCCGTCGCCGGAGGTGAGGTTGGACCAGCAGTACGCCTCCGGGACCGGGCGGCCGGCGTACCGCTCGGGGTGGTCCTCGGCGTCGGCGTCCTCGATCCGCCGGTACACGGCGGCGGTGCCGTCGCCGGTGATCCGGACGGTCCTGGGGTCGTCGAGCATGTCCTGGGGGGTGGCTCCGCCGACTCCGTGGACGAGGAGTTCGAGCGCCGCGCCCCCGCTCTCCGGGGCGGGTGTGGCAGGGGACACTGGGGCGGCTCCCTCTCGGAGTGGGAAGATGCGACGTCGGAGACAGGATCGCGGACGGCCGTACGGCCGCGCACGGCCTCTCACCGAATTTCACCCCTCTCCCCACATCCCCCCATCCCTTGTCTCCTGCGGAAGGACCGGCCCCGGCGGTGACTGACAACCAGAACCTCCTCGCGGAGCAGCGGCGCGCCCTGATCCTCGACGAGGTCCGGCGGCGCGGCGGTGTACGGGTCAACGAGCTGACCCGCCGTCTGAGCGTCTCGGACATGACGATCCGCCGCGACCTGGACGCGCTGGCCCGGCAGGGCGTGCTGGCGAAGGTGCACGGCGGGGCCGTCCCGGTGGTCGAGGCGAGCACCCACGAGCCGGGCTTCGAGGCCAAGTCGGTGCTCGAACCGAGCGCCAAGGACGAGATCGCGCGGGCGGCGGCGGCCCTGGTGGCGCCGGGCACGGCGCTCGCCCTGTCGGGCGGGACGACGACCTACGCGCTGGCCCGGCACCTGCTCGACGTGCCGGACCTGACGGTGGTGACCAACTCGGTGCGGGTCGCGGACGTGTTCCACGAGGCGGGGCGGTCGGGCGGCGCGGGCGAGGCCCGGCGGGGGGCGGCGACGGTCGTCCTGACGGGCGGGGTGCGCACGCCGTCCGACGCGCTTGTGGGGCCGGTGGCGGACCGGGCGATCCGCTCGCTCCACTTCGACCTGCTCTTCCTGGGGGTGCACGGCGTCTCGGTGGAGGCCGGTCTCTCGACGCCGAATCTGGCGGAGGCCGAGACGAACACCTGCCTGATGCGTTCGGCGCGCCGGGTGGTGGTGGTCGCCGACCACACCAAGTGGGGGACGGTGGGGCTGAGTTCGTTCGCCTCCCTGGACGAGGTGGACACCTGGGTGACGGACCGGGGCGTGTCCGAGGGGGTGCGGGCGGAGGTGACGGAGTACGTGCCGGGGCTCGTGGTCGCGGGCGAGGAGCGGGCGTGAGCCCCTTCCGCGTCGAGCGGACCGTGCCGCTGGCGCCCGAGGAGGTGTGGCGGCGGCTCACGGACTGGCCGGCGCACGGGCGCCGGGTGCCGCTGACCCGGACGCGGGTGCTGACGCCGGGGCCGAACGGCGCGGGGACCCGGTTCACCGCCCGGACGGGGATCGGCCGCCTCTCCTTCGACGACCCGATGGAGGTGGTCCGCTGGGAGCCCCCGGCGGCGGGCCGCCCCGGCGCGTGCCGCCTGGAGAAGTACGGCCGCGTCGTGCGGGGTTGGGCGCTGATCGAGGTGGCGCAGGCGCCCGGCGGCTGCCGGGTGGTGTGGACGGAGGAGCTGACGGTACGGGGCGTGCCGCGCGCCCTCGATCCGGTGCTCGCGCGGGCGGGACGGGTGGTGTTCGGACGGGCGGTGGACGGGCTGCTGCGCGGGGTCTGAGGCGGGGGCCGCGTCGGCGGGTTTTTGCCCTCCGGGGTGTTCGGCACGGCGACCGCCGGGGCCCTCACTGCGGCATTGGCTTCAACTGCCCCCGCTCCCTGTGCTGTTGACGGAAAGTCAGTTAAGGTGCTCCTTCCGTCCACGCCCCCGGAGGTCCGGTCCATGGCACGCCGACTGAGGCCGGTGGAGCTCGACTTCACCGCGTCCGCGCCCGTCCGCCTGGTGTTCACGGCGACGCTGGCCGCCCCGCCCGCGGCCGTCTACCGCTCCCTGGCCGTGGAGGTGGGGAGTACGCCCTCCTGGTTCACCGCCCTCGTCTCCGCCGTCCCGACGGCCGACGGCGCGGGCCGCAGCGTCCGGCTGCGGGGCGGGATCGTCCTGGAGGAGACGATCCTGGCCGCCGAGCCGGAAGTCCGCTACGCCTACCGGGTGGACTCGACGAACGCCCCCGGGGTGACGGCCATGGCGGAGGAGTGGGCCCTGTCCCCCGCCGGGCGGGGCACGCTGCTGCGGTGGACCATGGCCGCCGACGGCCCGGCCCCGTTCCGCCTCGGGCTGCGGCTCGCGAGGCCGGGGCTCGGACGGTCCTTCCGGGGCGCGGCGGACCGCCTCGACCGGCGGCTCACTCCGGCCAGGCCCCCGTCGCCAGGAAGCTCTCGATAGCGGCGGCGTACGGAGCGATGTCGAGGCCCTGCCCGGCCAGCCAGTCGTCGGAGTAGTACTTGTCGAGGTAGCGGTCGCCGGGGTCGCAGATCAGGGTGACGACGCTGCCGGTGCGCCCCTGCCCGACCATCTCGGCCACGATCTTGAAGGCGCTCCACAGGCCGGTGCCGGTGGAGCCGCCCGCCTTGCGGCCGATGGCCGTCTCCAGGGCGCGGACGGCGGCGACGCTCGCCGCGTCGGGGACCTTCATCATGCGGTCGACGGCCCCGGGCACGAAGCTCGGCTCCATGCGCGGACGGCCGATGCCCTCGATGCGGGAGCCGCAGTCGGCGGTGGCGTGCGGGTCGTGGTGGGTCCAGCCGTCGAAGAAACAGGAGTTCTCCGGGTCGGCGACGCAGATCCGGGTGTCGTGCTGCATGTAGTGCACGTAGCGGGCGATGGTCGCCGAGGTGCCGCCGGTGCCCGCGGTGGCCACGATCCAGGCCGGCTCCGGGTAGCGCTCCAGACGGAGCTGCTGGTACATCGACTCGGCGATGTTGTTGTTGCCGCGCCAGTCGGTGGCCCGCTCCGCGTAGGTGAACTGGTCCATGTAGTGGCCGCCGGTGCGCTCGGCGAGGGCGGCGGACTCCTCGTACATGGTGCGCGAGTCGTCGACGAAGTGGCAGCGCCCGCCGTGGAACTCGATGAGCCGGCACTTCTCGGGGCTGGTCGTGCGGGGCATGACGGCGATGAAGGGAACGCCGATGAGCTTGGCGAAGTACGCCTCGGAGACGGCGGTCGAGCCGCTGGAGGCCTCGATGACGGGCCTGTCCGGCCGGATCCAGCCGTTGCACAGGCCGTAGAGGAAGAGAGAGCGGGCGAGCCGGTGCTTGAGGCTGCCGGTGGGGTGGGTGGACTCGTCCTTGAGGTAGAGGTCGATGCCCCAGCGCTCGGGGAGCGGGAAGCGCAGCAGATGGGTGTCGGCCGAGCGGTTGGCGTCGGCCTGGACCTTGCGGACGGCCTCCTTGAGCCAGGCCCGGTAGACGGGATCGCTGCGGTCGACGTCGACGGTCGCCGTGGCGGTGGCGGCGCCCCCGGCGGTGGCCGCCGAACCGTTGTGCGCACTGTGCTCGGTGGTGCTCATCCGCGCTTCTCCTCGATCGCTTCCCCGGGGGCGCTCCCCCGGGTGCTCCACTGCCGACGATACCGCTCCCACCTGGGCAAACGTTCCCTTTGACCTTCCATAGGGAAGACTTGCGGAAGGGTGTGCGAGAGGGCCACTGGTGCGGTCGCGGACGGCCCGGCACACTTGGGAACGGCGACCCGGGAGAACGGGTGGGGAAGGGGCGGATCGACATGTCGGAACCCGAGTTCAGCGCCAGGGGCGTGGGGATCACCCGCTGGCCCCGTTCGCTGACGCGCGCGGGCGAGGTGCGGATCGAGGACGGGCGGCTCGCCCTGCTCACCAGTTACGGCAGCGAGATCGACAGTGCGCCGGTGACGGCGGTGCGGGCGGGACGCCCGTGGTTCGCGGGGCCGGACGAGGCGGTGGCGACCGTGAACGGCACCCGGTACCGGCTGACCCTGCACGGGAACGGCCGCGACGACGGCACGGCGGAGCCCCGGGAGCCGGAGGGGTCGGAGGAGAGGTCGGGACGCTTCCTGACCGCGCTCAGGCGGGCGGCGGGACGGCGCTGACGCCGGGGGCCGCGCGGCGCCCTCCGGGCCGGCGCGGTTCGCCGTGAGTTGCGGGACGGTCACCACTGGCTCACGCTGGAATCACCTCACCGAGGGTTGACAGGTGGTGACAGTACGTCGTGGTCACCGCCCCCTGGACCGCACGAGAGATCCGAACCTTCGTCTTCTTCCGGACTACTTCGGGGAGTCGCAGCCGTGATCAGCGAACCGAGCAGGTATTACGCGGTGGAGCTCCAGGCCCTGCCGCAGCGGATCGGACAGATCCGCAGGATCGTCTCGGCGCATCTGCGCCACTGGCATCTCGACGCCCTGGTCGACCATGCCCTGCTGGGAGTCACCGAGCTCCTGACCAACGTCCACCGGCACGCCCGGCCGGACAAGCGGTGCACCGTGGAGATCGAGCTGCTGCTCGACCGCCTCACGGTCTCCGTCAGGGATCACGACCCCCGTCTGCCGCGGACCGGCGATCCGGTCGGCGACCGGGCGGGCGATCCGGCCGGCGATCCGGCCGACGGCCTCGCCACCTCCGGCCGGGGCCTCGCCCTCGTCGGGGCGGTCAGCGAGAGCTGGGGCGTCCGGCCGTGCGGGGACGACGGGAAGGTCGTGTGGTTCGTCCTCGCGGCGCCGCCCGTGGGCGGCCCCGTCGGGACGCGCGAGGAAGCCGTGTACGGCGCCGCGACCGAGGGCCCCTTCACCGGGTACGAGCGGGTTCCCGCCGTGCCCCTCGGCATCCCGGCCGATCCGGTCCTGAGCCCCGCCCCCGCGGTGGCCGCCGCCCGCCCGGTCCTGGCGGGCCGGGCGGGCTGAGGGCCCCGGACCGGCGGGGACGCTCAGTCCCCGGCCACGGCCACGAGGGTCAGGTAGGCGATGCCGAGGACGCCCCGGTAGCCGTTCAGCCAGCTGGAACGCTGCCGGTCGACCCGGTCGCGCGTCTCGGCGGCCAGGGGGTGGCCGGGGTTCGCGGCGAGCCAGACCTCCGTGTCGTACCGGTAGCCGGACTCGAACTCCTCCCACTCCTCGGCGCTCGCCGTCTCGATCCACGCGGGCCGGAACCCGGCCCCGATCGCGAGGTCGACGAGGGCGCCGAGGGAGAGGTGGTCGCCGGTGCGGGCGCCGGGCCACATGCCGGCCAGTTCGGTCTCGGTGGGGGTGCGCTCCCAGAAGCCCTCCCCCAGGACGACGCGGCCGCCGGGCCGGACGAGCCGGCGGAGTTCGCGCAGCGCGGCGGCGGGGTCGTGCGGCAGGTCGGGGTCGCAGAGCGCCTGGCTGGACCCGAGGCAGAGGATCGCGTCGACGGGGCCGCGGTCGGTGCCGAGCGCCGACTCCTCGACGAAGGACACGCGGCCGGCGAGTCCGCGCTCCTCGGCGAGGACGCGGCCGCGGGCCAGGTCCTCGGCGTTGATGTCGATCCCGACCCCCTCGGCTCCGGGGGCCCCTTCGAGGACGCGCAGGAGCAACTCGCCCCAGCCGCAGCCGATGTCGAGCACGTCGGCGGGCCCGGAGGCGGCGAGCCGTCCCAGGAGGCGGGTGGCGCGGGCCTCGGAGAGCGGCCCGTGGAAGGTGAGGCTGCCGAGGCGCGGGGGAAGGGCGGAGTCGGAAGAGGTCATGGGGCGGAACGCTACGTCGTACGGCCGGACGGGCCCACCGGTTTTCGGCGCGCGCGCCGGGGAGGATCCGGACCCGGGCGGAGACGCGGACACTCGTGGGCGCCGTGCGGGGCCTTCCGGACATCCCCTAGCCTGGGAAGGGTGTACACCACGCGCGTGTCCCGCCACGTCGACGCCCCGCCCCTGGACGTCTACCGGACGCTCCTCGACCCGGAGGCCGTCGCGCGCTGGCGGGTGCCGTACGGGATGAGCTGCCGGGTGCACGAGTTCGACGCCCGCGAAGGGGGCGCGTTCCGGGTCTCGCTGCGGTACGGGGCGGAGGGCGGCGCCGGGAAGTCGGGGCCGCGCACGGACACGTACCACGGCCGTTTCGTGGAGCTGGTGCCGGACGAACGGGTCGTCGAGATCGTGGAGTTCGAGACGGCGAACCCGCTGCTGCACGGCGCCATGACCCTGACGACGACCCTGGTCCCGGACGGCGGCGGCACGGAGGTCCTGGTCGTCCACGAGGGCGTCCCGGACGCGATCCCCGCCGCCGACAACGAGACCGGCACTCGCATGGCCCTGGACCGGCTGGCGGCGCTGCTCGAAGGGCGCCCGGAGCCGTAGCCCGCGAAGCGGGGACGGCGGGGGCCGGTGGGGACCGGTGGGGGCCGGACGGCTCAGACCGGTTCGCGGGAGAGGGCCGCCAGGGGGTCGTCCAGGACCGGCTGCCAGGCGAGTTCGGCGGCGCCCACGAGGCTGTTGTGGTCCAGGGTGCAGGGGAGGATCGGCACGCCGCCGCTGCGGCCCCAGAGGCTGCGGTCGGCGACGACCGCGCGGAGGCGCTCGGGGTCGGCGTCGAGGAGCTCGCGGTGGAGGCCGCCGAGGACGATCCGGTCCGGGTTGAGGATGTTCACCAGACCGGCGAGGCCGAGTCCGAGGCGGTCGATCAGCTCCCCCACGGCGACCCGGACGCCGGGGTCGTCCCGGCTGGTGCGCAGCAGGTCGCGGGACTGCTGGAGCAGCGAGACCTCGGGGCCGGGGACGCGGCCCGCGACCGTGAGGAAGGCGAGCGGGTCGGTCTCGACGTCGAGGCAGCCCCGGCCGCCGCAGTGGCACGGGCGGCCCTCCGGGTTCACCGTCAGGTGGCCGACCTCCAGGGCGAGGCCCGCGCTGCCCGTGTGCAGGCGCCCGTCGAGCACGAGCGCGCCGCCGACGCCCCGGTGGCCGGTGGCCACGCAGAGCAGGTCCCGGGCGCCGCGCCCCGCGCCGTGGCGGTGCTCGGCGAGGGCGGCGAGGTTCACGTCGTTGCCGGTGAAGGCGGGGCCCTCGATGCCGGCCTCCCGTACCCGCTCGGCGAAGATCTGCCGGACCTGCGCCCCGGCGGGCCAGGCGAGGTGGAGCGGGTTGAGGGCGGTGCCCTCGGGCTCGGCCACCGCGGAGGGCACGGCCAGACCGGCCCCGACGCAGCGGCGGCCGCTCTCCCGGAGGAGGGCCGCCCCGGCGTCGACCACGGCGCCGAGGACCTGGGCGGGGTCGGCGGAGACGGTGACGCATCCGGGGGCCGTGGCGACGATCGTGCCGCCGAGGCCGACGAGCGCGGCCCGGAAGCCGTCCGCGTGGACCTGCGCGGCGAGGGCGACGGGGCCCTTCTCGTCGACGGCGAGCCGGTGCGAGGGGCGGCCCTGGGAGCCCGCCGCGGCACCGGGGTTGGAGTCGACCCTGATGAGGCCGAGGGCCTCCAGCTCGGCGGCGACGGCGCCGGCGGTGGCGCGGGTGACGCCGAGCTCGGCGGTGAGGACGGCCCGGGTCGGCGCCCTGCCGGTGTGCACCAGCTCAAGCGCGGGGCCGAGCGCGTTGCGCCCCCTGTCCAGTCGCGTCCGGGTCGTCGTCGCCTTGCCGTTCATGGGGGCGAGTCTCCCATGATCGGACGACGCCCCCGACCTCACGGCCCGGGGGGCCGAGCCTTCGGCCCGAAGGAACTCGACCCCACGGCCCGAGGAGGCCGAGCCCTCGGCCTGAGGGAATCGGGCCTCGCGGTCCGGGAGGGCTTCAGCCCCGTGACCTCAGGGGACGGGCCTCGAAGCCCGAGGAGGTACGGCCGCGCGCCCCGAGGAGCGACCACGGCTCGAAGGAGCCAGGGCCGTGCAACTCGAAGGACCGACGGCCGTAGGACTCGAAAGCCCCACGGCCGTACGACGCCGAGGGATACGGCGGTGCGATCCGAAGGACCCACGGCCGTACGACACCGAAGGGCACGGCGGTGCGACCCGAAGGACCCACGGCCGCACGACACCGAGGGGGCACGGCCGCACGCTGCGAGGAACCACCGCCGCGCCGGGGGTCGCAGCCGGACAGCCCGGAGGGACCCCGGCCGCACGGCCCGGAGCAGCCGGGCTCACGGCCCAGAGCGGCCGGGCTCGCGGCCGGACTCGCGGCCGGACTCGCGTACCCGTCCACACGGTTGATTCCCCCGCCCCTCGCCCCTATCCTGAGTTTGTGCCGCTACTAAACAAAGTACGGACGGCCGTATCGGGGGGCCCCGGCGGAGACACCGCCACCCGCTCCCTGTCCCGCCTCCGCTCCGCCCTGACCCTCTTCTTCGCGCTCGACGGCTTCCTGTTCGCCGGCTGGGTGGTCCGCATCCCCGCCGTCAAGGAGCAGACCGGTGCCTCCGCCGGGGACCTCGGCCTCGCACTCCTCGGGGTGTCGGCGGGCGCCGTGGTGACCATGACGCTGACCGGGCGGCTCTGCCGCCGGTACGGCTCCCACGCCGTCACCGTCGCCACCGCCGTCCTCCTCTCGCTCTCCGTCGCCCTGCCCGCGCTCACCCGCTCGCCGCTCTCCCTCGGCCTCGTCCTGCTCGTCTTCGGCGCCGCGTACGGCGGCATCAACGTGGCGATGAACAGTGCCGCCGTGGACGTCGTGACCGCGCTGCGGCGCCCCGTGATGCCGAGCTTCCACGCCGCGTTCAGCCTCGGCGGCATGCTGGGGGCCGGGCTCGGCGGCCTGCTCGCCGGAAGCCTCTCCCCCACCACCCACCTCCTCGGCCTCACGCTCGTCGGCCTGGCCCTGACGGGCGTCGCCGGACCCGTACTCCTGCGCCGCCCCTCCCCCGCCCCGCCCGAGGCCCTTCCGGCGCCGTCCCCCGCCCCCGGCGCACGGTCGGGCGCCCCGCGCCGCACGGTCCTCGTCTTCGGGGTGATCGCGCTCTGCACGGCGTACGGCGAAGGCGCGCTCGCCGACTGGGGCGCCCTCCACCTCACCCAGGACCTGCACGCCCATCCCGGGGTGGCCGCCGCCGGGTACTCCGTGTTCGCGCTGACCATGACCGCCGGCCGGCTCTCCGGCACCGCGCTGCTCGAACGCCTCGGCCAGACCCGCACCCTGGTCGCGGGCGGCGCGACCGCCGCGGCGGGGATGCTGCTCGGCGCGCTCGCGCCGACCGTCTGGGCCACGCTCCTCGGCTTCGCCGTGACCGGTCTCGGCCTCGCCAACATCTTCCCCGTCGCCGTGGCCCGCGCCGGCGCGATCGCCGGCCCCGGCGGGGTGGCGACCGCGTCCACCCTCGGGTACGGCGGGATGCTGCTCGGCCCGCCCTCGATCGGGTTCCTCGCCGACTGGTTCTCCCTGCCGGCCGCGCTCACCACGGTCGCGCTGCTCGCCGCCGGGGCCGCGGTGATGGGGTACTGGGCCCGGGACACCAAGCCCGCCCGGACGGCCTGAACGCCCGCTCCCGGGCGGGCCCGCCGGGCCGCCGCACCCGACGCCGGGGGCTCCCGGCAGACGCCGCCGACGACGCACGCGCTCCGGTACGACGAGATGCGCGACGCGGAGCTCTCGGAAGAATGGGTTCCCGATGGCCCCCCACGGGGCCGGAAAGAGGGAACCCTCCATGGCTGCCACCGGCACCTCGATGAACCTCACCCGGGCCGCCCACGTCGGGATCTCGGTCTCGGACCTGGACACCTCGATCGCGTTCTACACGGCCCTGACCAGCCGGGAACCCGTCGCGGAGGGGACCATGAGCAGCGTGCCGTTCGGCCGCTCGCAGGGGCTGCCGACGGCGGACCTGCGGTACGCGACGATCAACATCGACGGCCTCGGCATCGACCTCGTCGAGTTCCGGGACCCGGTGGGCGAGCGCACGGACGGCAGGGCGAACCGCCCCGGCTCCATGCACCTGTGCTTCGAGGTCGACGACTTCGACGCGGTGCACGAGCGGATGAGGGAGGCGGGGTACGACTTCCTGGGCGACGCCTACACGTTCCTCGCGGGCGAGGTCACCCCGGACGCGGCCCTCGGCACCCGGGTCGCCTACTTCAACGACCCGGACGGCACCAACCTGGAGATCATCCGGCCGGAGGGAGGCTTCGCCCGGTAGGACGACCGGCAGTCGTCCGGGCGGACGCGTTCAGGGGCCGGACGGGAGGCCCCTCACTCCAGGGGCGCGAGCGTGAAGTGCCGTACCCGGAGCGGCGCGGCCAGGTACTCGTCCTCGCCCGGCAGGACGACGGGCCGGTCGCGCCAGTGCTCGCCGGCGTAGTCGACCAGGGCCCGCTCGTCGCGCCAGCGGCTGACGTACAGCAGCGCGTCGGGCGGCGCGAGCAGCACCTCGTGGTCCACGAGGCCCGGGTAGCGGTCGGGGAACTCGCGCACCGCGGAGACGATCATGTCGTGGAACGCCTCGAACCGGTCAGGACGTACGCGCGCCTCACTCACCCTGATGATCACACCGCCAGGGTGTCACGCGCGCCGGTGCTTCGGGAAGACCGGTGCTTCGGCGGCCCGGCGGCCCCGCGTGTTCAGCCGCGCGGAAGCAGGCCCACGTCCTGGCCCAGGCGGCGGGCGGCCGCGGTGAAGAAGGCGTCGCGGTCCTCGACGACGCGGTGGAACTGGCCGAACACCTCGAAGGAGACCAGGCCGAAGAGCTGCGACCAGGCGGCGACGAGCGCGACGGCGAGGGCCGGGGGGAGGTCCGGGGCGAGGTCGGCGGCGATCCGCCCGGCCTCGGGCCGCAGCGCGTCCGGGAGCGGAGGGAGGGCGAGGCCCTCACCGGCGTGGGCCAGGCGGACGATCCCGATGAGGGCGAGACCGACGCGGGCGGCGGGGGCCACCGTGTCCCGGGGCGCGGCGTAGCCGGGGACCGGGGAGCCGTAGATCAGGGCGTACTCGTGGGGGTGGGCGACCGCCCAGGCGCGGACCGCCCGGCAGACGGCGGTCCAGCGGTCCAGCGGGCGCTGCCCGGCGGAGTCGGCGGCGGCCTGCTCGGCGGCGGCGCCGACGGCGTCGTAGGCGTCGACGATCAGGGCGGTGAGGAGGTCGTCGCGGCTCGGGAAGTAGCGGTAGAGCGCGGAGGACACCATGCCCAGCTCGCGGGCGACGGCCCGCAGGGACAGCTTGGCGGCGCCTTCCGCCACGAGCTGGGTGCGGGCCTCGTCCTTGATGGCGGCGGTGATCTCGATGCGGGCGCGGGCGCGGACTCCTCGGACGGTCGTCATGGAGAGCAGTGTGTCACTTTCGGAGCACCGGAACGAAACGAGAGCGGTGGAACGGAAAAGGAGCGCCGAAACTAAATGAGAGCACCGCTCTTGAATGTGAGCACCAAGCCGTGCACACTGATCTCAAGCGAGAGCACTGCTCACGATTTTCTCACCGCCGGAAGCCCCGCCCTCGCCCCGAAGCCCCAGGAGGCAGCCATGTCCGCCCAGCCCGCCAGCACCCACGTCATCAAGCCCGGCTGGTTCACCGTGAACGTCTTCAACCGGCTGGTCGCCTGGGCCACCCGCCGCGGCATCAGCGTCTGGGGGTCCCGCGTGCTCGCCGTCCGCGGCCGCAAGAGCGGCGAATGGCGCCGCACCCCCGTCAACCTCCTGACGGTGGACGGCGCCCAGTACCTCGTGGCCCCCCGCGGCCACGTCCAGTGGACCCACAACATGCGGGCCGCCGGCGGCGGACAGCTGCACCTCGGCAAGCACGTGCAGGAGTTCACCGCCGCCGAGGTCGCCGACGACGCCAAGCCCGCGCTGCTCCGCGCCTACCTCAAGCGCTGGAAGGCCGAGGTCGGCATCTTCTTCGACGGGGTCGGTCCCGACTCCTCCGACGCCGAACTGCGCGCCGTCGCGCCGAAGCACCCCGTCTTCCGCATCACGACGACGGGCCCCGCCACTCCGGCCGCGTGAGCGGACCGGACCGGCGGGGCCCGTACGAGTCGATCGCGCTCCCCGGCGGCCGTGCCGAACCGCCGGGAGCGCGCGTCAGGCGTCCGGCTCCGCGCCCTTCGCACCCTCAGCGGCCCGCGGCTCCTCGGACTCCGCGGCCCCCGGCTCCTCCGGCTCCGACACGTCCCGGTCCTTCGCCGTGACGCCCCGGCCCGCCGGGCCGACGCCGGACGAGGTGTCCATCCGCTTGTCCAGGAGCTCCAGGGCCCGCCTGGCCAGACCGTTCGAGCGGACCATGCCGCCGAGGGTGGCCGAGCCCCGGGTGATGTCGGCGAAGGCGTTCCAGGCCGGCCGCACCCCCGTGAGCGTGGCGTGCAGCAGCCCCGGGCGGCGCTCGAAGACGGCGAGCATCCGCCGCCCGACCGCCATCTCCACGCCGAGGCCCGCCTTGACGGCGAAGGCGTAGTTCAGGGCCTGGCGGCGGGCGTCGACCGCGTCGTTCGCCTCGGCGACCCGTACCGCCCACTCGCCCGCGAGGCGGCCCGAGCGCAGCGCGTACGAGATGCCCTCGCGCGTCCACGGCTCCAGGAGACCGGCCGCGTCGCCGCAGACCAGGACCCGGCCGCGGGAGAGCGGCGAGTCGTCGGTGCGGCACCGCGTCAGGTGGCCGGAGGAGACCGAGGGCTCGAAGCCGGCCAGACCGAGCCGGGCGACGAAGTCCTCCAGGTACCGCTTGGTGGCGGCCCCCTCGCCGCGCGCCGAGATGACGCCGACGGTCAGCGTGTCGCCCTTGGGGAACACCCAGCCGTAACTGCCGGGCATCGGGCCCCAGTCGATGAGGACGCGCCCCTTCCAGTCCTCGGCCACGGACGGCGGCACGGGGATCTCCGCCTCCAGGCCCAGGTCGACCTGGCCCATCTTCACCCCGACGTGAGCGCCTATGCGGCTGGCACTGCCGTCGGCGCCGACGACCGCGCGCGCCAGGATCGTCTCGCCGTCGGCCAGGACGACGGCGGCGGTCCGCCGGTCCGGCACCGCCGGTCCGTGCTGCTCCAACCGGGTCACCGTGGCGCCGGTCCGCAGCTCGGCGCCGGCCTTCTGCGCGTGCTGGACGAGCTGCGCGTCGAACTCGGGGCGGTTGATGAGCCCGAAGAGCATCCGGCGCGAGCGGCGGGTGCGGGCGAAGCGTCCTTCGAGGGAGAAGGTGACGGCGTGCACCCGGTCCTGGAGGGGCAGTTCGAAGCCCGGCGGGAGCGAGTCGCGGGAGGGGCCGATGATGCCGCCGCCGCAGGTCTTGTACCGGGGCAGCTCGGACTTCTCCAGGAGGAGCACCCGGCGCCCGGCCACCGCCGCCGCGTAGGCCGCGGACGCGCCGGCCGGTCCGGCGCCGACGACCACGACGTCCCAGACGTCCGCCCCGCCGTCCGGGTCCGCCGCCCCGCCGTCCACGGCGGCGGCCGCGTCCGCCGGGCCGCCTTCCACCACGTCCGCGAGGCCGTCCGCGCCCCCGTCGCCCGCCGCGCCCGGGGTCTCGTCCCTCGCCGCCTCCGCACCCGTGCCCTCAGGAGCCGCGCCCTCGGGCTCGGTGTTCTCCGGACCGGCGTTCCCTGCGTGCTCGCTGCTCACGATGTGCTTCTGCTCCTGATCCGACCGGGGGTCTGCTCCTGACGCATCCTACGGCGCGGTAGCCGGGGCCCCGGCCGTAGGATCGACGGTGCGTTCGCCGCGCCACGACACGCGACGAACGCCCTCCTCCCGTCGTAACGTCGCACCCACCAGGAGCGTGCCCATGACCGCGAATCCGATCGCCGAGACCGTACGGTCCCTGATGCCCCGCGCCAGGACGGAGCTCACGGAGCTGGTGGCCTTCGAGTCGGTGGCGGACGAGAACGTGGCCCCGCGCAGCGAGTGCGAGGCGGCGGCGAACTGGGTCGCCGACGCGCTGCGCGCCGAGGACTTCCAGGACGTGGCGCTGCTCGACACCCCGGACGGCTCGCAGGCCGTGTACGGCATGCTCCCCGGCCCGGCCGGCGCGCCGACCGTCCTGCTCTACGCGCACTACGACGTGCAGCCGAAGCTGGACGAGTCCGCGTGGCTCTCCCCGCCGTTCGAGCTGACCGAGCGCGACGGACGCTGGTACGGACGCGGCACGGCCGACTGCAAGGGCGGGGTGGTCCTGCACCTGCTCGCGCTGCGCGCCCTGAAGGCGAACGGCGGCGTCCCGGTGACGGTCAAGGTGATCGTCGAGGGCTCGGAGGAGCAGGGCACCGGCGGCCTGGAGCGGTACGCCGAGGAGCACCCCGAACTGCTGACCGCCGACGCGATCGTGATCGGCGACGCGGGCAACTTCCGGGTGGGCCTGCCGACGGTGACCGCGACCCTGCGCGGCATGACGATGATCCGGGTGCGGATCGACACCCTGGAGGGCAACCTGCACTCCGGCCAGTTCGGCGGCGCCGCCCCGGACGCGCTCGCCGCGCTGATCCGCGTGCTCGACTCGCTGCGCGGCCCGGACGGTTCGACCGTCATCGACGGCCTGCCGGGCGACGCCGTGTGGGAGGGCCTCCAGTACCCGGAGGAGAACTTCCGCCAGGACGCCAAGGTGCTGCCGGGCGTGGACCTGCCGGGCGGCGGCACGGTCGCGGACCGCATCTGGGCGCGCCCCGCCGTCACCGTCGTCGGCATCGACTGCCACCCGGTGGCCGGCGCCACCCCGTCCGTCCCGAGGACGGCCCGCGCGCAGGTCAGCCTGCGGGTGCCGCCGGGCCAGGACGCGGCCGAGGCGACGAAGCTGCTCTTCGCCCACATCGAGAACCACACGCCGTGGAACGCCCGGGTGACCCTGGAGCAGGTCGGCCAGGGCCAGGCCTTCCAGGCGGACACGTCGAGCCCGGCGTACGCCTCGATGGCCGAGGCGATGGAGGTCGCGTACCCCGGTCAGGAGATGCAGACGGCCGGTCTGGGCGGCTCGATCCCGCTGTGCAGCACGCTGGCCTCGCTGTACCCGGAGGCGGAGATCCTGCTGATCGGCCTGAGCGAGCCGGAGGCGCAGATCCACGCGCCCAACGAGTCCGTGTCGCCGGAGGAGCTGGAGCGCCTGTCGGTGGCCGAGGCGCACTTCCTCGTCAACTACGCGCGCTCGAAGCAGGCCTGACGCGCTTTCGGTTCCTGATCGGGTTCAGCGTTCGGCGAAGCTCGCCGAGAGCGTAGAACCGGGCGGCGGACCTGCGCGGACGCGTAGGTTCGCCGCATGGAACCCCTCATCGTGACTCCGCGGCTGCACGTGCTCGACTACTCCATAGGCCAGGCCTACCTCTGGCGGGACGAGGAGGAACTGACCCTGGTCGACGCGGGGTGGGCGGGTACGGCGGACGCGACGACGGCGGCCGTACGGGCGGCCGGTCTGGACCCGGACCGGCTGCGCCGCATCGTGCTGACCCACTGCCACGGGGACCACGTGGGCGCGGCCCAGGAGCTGGCGGACCGTCACGGGGCCGAGATCGTGGCGCACCGCCTGGACGCGCCGGTGGTCCGGGGCGAGGCCCCGGTCCCCGAGCCCGACCTCCTGGACTGGGAACTCCCGCTGTACGAGCACGGTCTGACCGTGCCGGAAGCGCCGCCGACCCGGGTGGACCGGGAGGTGGAGGACGGCGAGGAGCTCGGTTTCGGCGACGGGGCCGTGGTGGTCCACGTCCCCGGCCACACCCCGGGCTCGATCGCCGTGCACCTCCCCCGCCACGGCGTGCTGTTCGCCGGGGACACGGTGGCCTCGGTGGGAGAGGTGACCTTCGGCGTGTTCCACGTCGACCGCGCCCTCGCCCTGGAGTCGATGCGGAGGCTGGCGGAGCTGGACCCGTCGGTGCTGTGCTGCGGGCACGGCGCGCCGGTGGTCACGGACACGGCGGCCCGGCTGAGGGCGGCGGCGAGGGCCGGAGCGGTTCCGGCCTGAGCGGTCGGTCCCGGTCGTCGCCGCCGTCCCGGCCGGTCACCCCACCGGGACCCCGGCCTCCAGGTTGAGGACCGTGCCCCGCTCCCGCGCGCGCAGGGCCCAGCGGAGGCGCTGGTAGCGGACGGGCGGCAGCAGGTCGGCGGCCTCCTCCTCGGTGACGAAGCGCCAGCCGCGCAGTTCGGCGCCGGGGAGGCTCAACCGCTCGGTGTCGGCGGCGCGGAGGGTGCCCCCGTCGAAGAGGAGGCGCAGCCCCCCGTACCCCGGGGGCGCGGGCCGTTCCCAGTCGACGAGCAGCAGCCGGGGCACGGCGTCGAGTGCGAGGCCGACCTCCTCGGCCACCTCCCGCATCCCGGCCCGGGCCGGGGGCTCGCCGGGCTCGACGACGCCGCCGGGGAACTCCCAGCCGGGCTTGTAGGTGGGGTCCACGAGCAGGAAGCGGTCCTGTTCGTCGAAGAGCAGCACGCCGGCGGCGACGGTCTCGCCGGTCGGTTCGGGCGTCTGGACGATCCCGCAGGGGGCGGCGAGCCCGCCCCGGACCGCGTCGGCGACGGTCCGGGCGGTCTCGGCCACGGTGAGCGCGGAGTTGTCGACGGGGTACGCGTCGGCGGCGAGCCAGCCGAGGGCGGTGCGGTACGGATCCACGTGCGCGTGGCACCACTCCCGGACGCGGGCGTCGGCCTCGGGATCGCCGTACTCCGCCCGGGTGTCGATCCGTTGTCGCAGGATCGTTTCCTCAGGTGAGAGCAGGATGTGGCGCACCTCGATGCGGCGGGCGGCGAGCCCGCCGAAGATCTCGTCCCGGTACTCCTGACGGAGCAGGGTCATGGGGACGACCAGGACGCCGCCGACCTCGGCGAGCAGGGCGGCGGCCGCGTCGACGACGAGCCGCCGCCAGATCGGCAGGTCCTGGTAGTCCTCGACCTCGGCGAGCCGCTTGGCCGGAAGCAGCCGGCCGAGCGCCCCGCCGACGAGTTCGGGGTCGTACAGGGTGCTGTGCGGGATCAGCTCGACCAGTTCACGCGCGGTGCTGGACTTCCCCGCGCCGAACGCCCCGTTGATCCAGACGATCACGTTTCCCCCTCTTCGGTAGCCCCCTGTGGCTTGCCCGCAACACCCTGCCACGGAAACCACGAACGTATGGATCGGCGTCGGTACCGGCATGGGCGTGACACTTCGGGGAAACCGTCGTGGAAAACGCCAAGCACGAGGGGTGTGGACATGAGTCGTACGGTTCTCGAACGCTTTCCGGCCGGCGGTCCGCGGGGCAGCTGGCCCGCGGAGGAGTTCGCCGGCGCGCGGCGCGACGAGGGAGTGCCGGCCCGGGTCGTGATGGACCTGGAGTCCGACACGTTCCTGGTGGTCGTCGAGCAGAGACCACCGGAGCGCAGGACGGCCGAGGGAAGGCTGATCGGTCAGAGGAGGGCCGAGCTGGTACGGGAGTGAGCGGATACGGGAGCGAGTACGAGAACGCGGGGGTACGGGAACGAGCGGGTACGGGAACGAGCGGGTACGAGAACGAGCGGCTACGAGAACGAGCGGCTACGGGAGCAGGCCGGACACGGGAAGACGGGGCCGTCGCGGCCCCCTCCTCCCCCGCGTCGTGCCGCAGCCTCAAGAACCGGTGCCGACACCCGCGTTCGCGTCGGCGCGCGACCCGCGCTCCCGCGTGCGACCGGCGGCCGCCGCCGCGCCCAGGAGGCCCGCGTCCGCGCCCGTGACGGCGGGGACGACCGCCAGGTCCCGTACGAAGGAGAGCGTGGCGTAGCCGCGGAGGCTGCGCCGGAGCGGGGCGAAGAGGACCTCGCCGGCGCCCGCCACTCCACCGCCGACGACCGCGATGTCGATCTCGACCAGGGCCGCCGTGGCGGCGATGCCCGCCGCGAGGGCCTGGGCGGCGCGCTCGAACGAGGCCACGGCCACCGGGTCCCCGGCGTGCGCGGAGGCTGCCACCGCGGCGGCGGAGACGTCGCCGTCGGGCCCCGGCCGCCAGCCGTTCTCCAGGGCGCGCCGCGCCAGGTGCGGGCCGCTGGCGAGGCGTTCGACGCAGCCGCGCCCGCCGCACGCGCAGGGTTCGCCGTCCAGGTCGACCACGATGTGCCCGATGTGCCCGGCGTTGCCGGTGGGGCCCGGGTGGAGGCGGCCGTCGAGGACGAGACCGCCGCCGACGCCCGTGGAGACCACGAGGCAGAGGGCGTTGTCGTGGCCCCGGGCGGCTCCGAGCCAGTGCTCGGCCGCCGTCATGGCGACGCCGTCGCCGACGAGGGTGACCGGCCGGCCGCCGGCGGCCCGGTGGACCCGTTCGACGAGCGGGTAGTCGCGCCAGCCGGGGACGTTGACGGGGCTGACGGTCCCCCGGGCCGCGTCGACCGGGCCCGCGCTGCCGATGCCGACGGCCTCGGCGGCCTCCCACAGCGGAGAGGCGGCGAGTTCGCCGAGGACGTCCTCGACCGCCGCCATCACCGTCTCGCCGTCCTCACGCGCGGGCGTGGGCCGCCGGGACCGGACGCGGACGCGGCCCTCGCCGTCGACCAGGGCGCCGGCGATCTTGGTGCCCCCGATGTCGAGGGCGGCGACGAGACCCGTGGCGAGGTCGGTGTGCATGGGCGGGGAACCTCCGGGGACGGCCGGGGACGGTCGGGCGTTCCGTATGTTCTCACGCCTCATGACAACGTTGTCCAGGCCCTATGCTCGTTCGGAGTCCGAAAGACGGCCCGGCCACGGCGGGGTCCCGACACGACGGAGGAGCCGCAGACCGTGGCCGACACCGCCCACCGCCCCGAGCACCGCTACGGCAACCGGCCCACGATGAAGGACGTCGCCGCCAAGGCGGGCGTGGGCCTGAAGACGGTGTCCCGGGTGGTGAACGGCGAGCCGGGCGTCACCCCCGACACCGAGCGGCGGGTGCAGGAGGCCATCGAGGTCCTCGGCTTCCGGCGCAACGACAGCGCGCGGGTCCTGCGCAAGGGCAGGACCGCGACCGTCGGCCTGGTCCTGGAGGATCTCGCCGACCCCTTCTACGGTCCGCTGAGCCGGGCGGTCGAGGAGGTCGCGCGGGCGCACGGGGCCCTCCTGATCAACGGGTCGAGCGCCGAGGACCCCGACCGGGAGCAGGAGCTGGCGCTCGCGCTGTGCGCGCGCCGGGTCGACGGCCTCATCGTCATCCCGGCCGGCGACGACCACCGGTATCTGGAGCCCGAGATCAGGGCGGGCGTCGCCACGGTGTTCGTCGACCGTCCCGCCGGGCGGATCGACGCCGACGCGGTCCTCTCCGACAGCTTCGGCGGGGCGCGCGAGGGCACGGCCCATCTGATCGCCCACGGCCACCGCCGGATCGGCTTCGTCGGCGACCGCCCGCGCATCCACACGGCGGCCGAGCGGCTGCGCGGCTACCGCGCGGCGATGGAGGACGCGGGGCTCCCGGTCCGGGAGGAGTGGGTCTCGCCGGGCCCGACCGATCCGGAGCGGGTGGACGCGGCGGTACGGGGGATGCTGGCCGCGCCGGAGCCGGTGACGGCGCTGTTCGCGGGGAACAACCGGGTCACCGTCACGGCCGTCCGGGCCCTCGCCGGGCGGGACCGGCCGGTCGCCCTGGTCGGCTTCGACGACATCGAGCTGGCCGACCTCCTGGGCATCACGGTCGTCGCCCAGGACGCCGCCGCGCTCGGAAGGACGGCGGCGGAGCGGCTGTTCCGGCGCCTGGAGGGGGTCGACGGGGCGCCGGAGCGGGTGGTGCTCGGCACGACGCTCCTCGCCCGGGGCTCGGGCGAGATCGCGCCGCCGGCCGTCTGACGCCGGCCGGACGGCCTTCCCCGGGCGACCGGTCTTTCCCGGGCGGCTACTCGGCCGAGGCCGTGAGGTCGCCGCGACGCGGGGCCGCGAAGCGGTCGAGGGCGGCGCGGGTCATGCCGGTGAGCGCGTCGACCTCGGCGGTGTCGAGGGCGCCGCAGTCGATGCCGCGCAGCAGGTAGGAGCTGAGCGCCTTGGCGGTGGCCGGCTCGTCCATGACGTCGCCGCCCGCGTGGTTGGCGTAGGCGGAGAGGCGCTTGGCGGCGGCCTCGAAGCCCTCGCGGTAGAAGGCGAAGACGGCGGCGTAGCGGGTGGGGATGTGGCCGGGGTGCATGTCCCAGCCCTGGTAGTAGGCGCGGGCGAGGGCGCGGCGGGTGAGGCCGTAGTGCAGGCGCCAGGCCTCGTGGACGTGCTCGGTGGAGCCGACCGGCAGGACGTTGGTGGAGCCGTCGGAGACGCGGACGCCGGTGCCGGCGGCGGCGACCTGCATGATCGCCTTGGCGTGGTCGGCGGCCGGGTGGTCGCTGGCCTGGTAGGCGGCGGAGACGCCGAGGCAGGCGCTGTAGTCGAAGGTGCCGTAGTGCAGTCCGGTGGCGCGGCCCTCGGCGGCACCGATCATGCGGGCGACGGCGGCGGTGCCGTCGGCGGCGAGGATGGCCTGGCTGGTCTCGATCTGGATCTCGAAGCCGAGGCGGCCCGCGTCGAGGCCGTGGGCCTTCTCGAAGGCCTCCAGGAGGCGGACGAAGGCGGTGACCTGCTCGGGGTAGGTGACCTTGGGGAGGGTGAGGACGAGTCCTTCGGGGAGGCCGCCGTGCTCCAGGAGGCCGGTGAGGAAGACGTCGGTGGTGCGGATGCCCCGGTCGCGCACGGCGGCCTCCATGCACTTCATCCGGATGCCCGTGTACGGGGCGGCGGTGCCCCCGGCGTACGCCTCGGAGACCAGCCGGGCGGCGCGGGCCGCGTCCCGGTCCTCGTCCTCGCCCCCGTAGCCGTCCTCGAAGTCGACCCGGAGGTCCTCGATCGGCTCCCGCTCCAGCTTCGCCCGCACGCGGCCGTACACGTCCTCGGCGAGGTCGTCGGAGAGGCCGAGGACGGCGGCGAAGGAGGCGGCGTCGGGGGCGTGTTCGTCGAGGGCGGCGAGGGCCCGGTCGCCCCAGGAGCGGACGGTGCCGGCGTCGAAGAGGTTGCCGGGGACGTAGACGGTGTGGACGGGCTGGCGGGTGCCGGGGTCTCCCGGGTAGCGGCGGTCCAGTTCGGCGTCCACCGCGGCGAGGGAGGCGCTGATGCCCTCGCTGACCGTGCCCGCGAGGCTCGTCGACACCTTCTCCTGCTGACCCATCCCACTACCCTCCTGTTTTCCGCTGAACGGAATAAACAATCCGTATGGCGAAGTTAACGGGCGGCCGGAGCTGAGTCAATGGGTGTCCGAAACGGCCGGGGGCCGCACGGTGAGAGTTCACCGTGCGGCCCCCGGTCCGACAGAACCGCAGGTCAGCCCTTGCGGGTCTTGACCTCGTCGGTCAGCTGCGGGACGACCTCGAAGAGGTCGCCCACCACGCCGTAGTCGACGAGCTCGAAGATCGGCGCCTCGGCGTCCTTGTTGATCGCGACGATCGTCTTCGAGGTCTGCATGCCCGCGCGGTGCTGGATCGCGCCGGAGATGCCGGAGGCGATGTACAGCTGCGGCGAGACCGACTTGCCGGTCTGGCCGACCTGGTTGGCGTGCGGGTACCAGCCGGCGTCCACCGCGGCGCGCGAGGCGCCGACGGCCGCGCCGAGCGAGTCGGCGAGGGCCTCGATGACCGCGAAGTTCTCGGCGCCGTTGACGCCGCGGCCGCCGGAGACCACGATCGCGGCCTCGGTCAGCTCCGGGCGGCCGGTCGACTCGCGCGGGGTGCGCGAGGTGACCTTGGTGCCGGTGGCCAGCGCGCCGAAGGAGACCGACAGGGCCTCGACGGCGCCGGCGGCCGGGGCGGCCTCGACGGGGGCCGAGTTCGGCTTGACCGTGATGACCGGGGTGCCCTTGGAGACGCGGGACTTGGTGGTGAAGGAGGCGGCGAACACGGCCTGCGTCGCCACCGGGCCCTCGGCACCGGCCTCCAGGTCCACGGCGTCGGTGATGACGCCGGAGCCGATGCGGACCGCGAGGCGGGCCGCGATCTCCTTGGCCTCGGCCGAGGACGGGACCAGTACGGCGGCCAGGGAGCCCCCGGCGGACACGGCCTCGTAGGCGGCCTGGAGGGCGTCGACCTTGGGGACGACGAGGTACTCGGCGAACTCGGGCGCGTCGGCGGTCAGGACCTTGACCGCGCCGTGCTCGGCGAGGACCGGGGCGGTGTCGGCGGCGCCGTTGCCGAGCGCGACGGCGACCGGGTCGCCCAGACGGCGGGCGAGCGTCAGCAGCTCCAGGGTGGGCTTGCGGACGGCTCCGTCGACGTGGTCGACGTAGACGAGGATCTCAGCCATGGAAATTCAATCTCCTGCGAAGGTGAGGGGGAGGTCTGAGCGGCTCGCGCGGGTCCCCGGCCGGAGGCCCGGCCCGCGCGGCTGAAGCCTTAGATGAACTTCTGGCTCGCGAGGAACTCGGCGAGCTGCTTGCCGCCCTCGCCCTCGTCCTTGACGATCGTGCCGGCCGTGCGGGCCGGACGCTCGGTGGCGGAGTCGACCGCGGTCCACGCGCCCTCCAGACCGACTTCCTCGGCCTCCAGGTCGAGGTCGGAGAGGTCCAGGGACTCCACCGGCTTCTTCTTGGCGGCCATGATGCCCTTGAAGGACGGGTAGCGCGCCTCGCCCGACTGGTCCGTCACGGAGACGACGGCCGGCAGGGAGGCCTCCAGCTGCTCGGAGGCGGCGTCGCCGTCGCGGCGGCCGGTCACCTTACCGTTGGGGCCACCCTCGATCTTGACCTCGGAGAGCAGCGTGACCTGCGGGACGCCCAGGCGCTCGGCCAGGATCGCGGGCAGCACGCCCATGACGCCGTCGGTGGAGGCCATGCCGGCGATGACCACGTCGTAGCCGGTCTTCTCGATCGCCTTGGCCAGCACCAGCGAGGTGCCCATGACGTCGGAGCCGTGCAGGTCGTCGTCCTCGACGTGGACGGCCTTGTCGGCGCCCATCGACAGCGCCTTGCGCAGCGCGTCCTTGGCGTCCTCGGGGCCGACCGTGAGCACGGTGACCTCGGCGTCGTCGGCCTCTTCCGCGATCTGCAGGGCCTGCTCGACCGCGTACTCGTCGAGCTCCGACAGCAGGCCGTCGACGTCGTCGCGGTCCACCGTCAGGTCATCGGCGAAGTGCCGGTCGCCGGTGGCGTCGGGCACGTACTTCACACAGACAACGATCCTCAAGCTCACGCCGGCTCTCCTACTGCATCGTCATAACTGGGCTGCCTTGTTGCTCGCAGCATAGGCGCCTGAAGGGCGGGTTTCCGGTCGGGGCGCCGGACGCCCCGTCCAAAATATTACTCGCCAGTACACCCAGTTCGTTACCACTGAGCAAGCGCTCAGCCGTGTGACCTTGCCAACGCGCGGAGAGCGGCGCGCGCGGGAACCCTCAGTCGCGCAGCGCGTTGAAGCGCCCGTGGTGGTAGAGGAGCGGGCGGCCCGCTCCGTCCGGGTCGCCCGCGACCGCCTGCGCGATCACGATCCGGTGGTCCCCGGCGGGCACCCGGGCCACGACGCGGCACACCAGCCAGGCGAGGACGTCGTCGAGCACGGGCACCCCCTCGGGGCCGACGCTCCAGCGGGTCCCCTCGCCGAAGCGGTCGGCGCCGCTGCGCGCGAAGGTGGCGGCCAGCTCCTGCTGGTGCTCGCCGAGTATGTGCACGCCGATGAACTCGGCCTCGGAGACCACGGGCCAGGAGGAGGACGCGGTGCCCACGCCGAAGGAGACCAGCGGCGGTTCGGCGGCGACGGAGTTGAGCGAGGTCGCGGTGAACCCGACGGGGCGCTCGCCCCGCGCGGTGACGACCGCGACGCCGGCCGCGTGCCGGCGGAAGACGGAGCGGAGCAGATCGGGAGAGGCCTGCCGGGGCGCGCCGATCGTGGGAACGGTGCGGAGTTCGGGCGAAACCGTCATGGAATTGTCCTTCTGCGAGGGCGGCATGAGAGGAGTCCTGGGGTGGGTCAGACGCCCGGACAGCGCGCGCTCGCGTTGCGGGCCAGGTCCACGTGGGCCCGGCCGTAGAGAAGGAGTTCCAGAGTCACTCCGCCAGGGTGACGATCGGTGGAGGGTGCAGTCAAGTGCGTACCGGGATGTGGGAGGAGCGTCACCGCGCGGACCGGACGGGCCGGGCGGGGTTCCGTCGCGCGACCGGGGGGGGTGCGCCGCCGCGCGGACCGGGCGATGTGCCGCCGCGCGGACCGGGGGAAGTGTCACCGCGTCAGACCGCCCGCCCCAGGGCCGCGATGACGTCCGCCCTGCGGGGCTGTCCGGCGGCCCGGCGGACGACGCGGCCGGTCCGGTCGAGGACGAGCACGGTGGGGGTGCGGACGACGCCGAGCGCGCGCACCAGGTCGAGCCGTTCCTCGGCGTCGATCTCGACGTGGCCCACGCCGGGCACCATCGCGGCCACCTCGGCGAGGGTGCGGCGGGTGGCCCGGCAGGGCTGGCAGAAGGCGGTCGAGAACTGGACCAGGGTGGCCCGCTCCCCCAGTTCGGCGCCGAGCGCCTCCGGCCCCAGGACCTCGTCCATCGCTCTCCCGCTTCCCTCCGCCCGCGCACCTGTTTCCGCGTGTCGCGGGATACAGCGCCGCGGGGCGGGTATTCGATTCCCGTTCCGGCCATCCCTAGTGACGAGAATCTCCCCCCACGACGGCGCTCAGGCTGGTCACAGCGTCCCTCATGGGGCACGATCTGCCCAAAGCCGAAAACCTACGGCCGCGTAACTTCGCCGGGAGAACCCTCCCCGGACAAGCAGGAAGAAGGGGTTCCTCTCCGATGGCAGAACTCGTCTATCGGCCGGTCGTCGGCGCCGCTCTGACCATGTTCAAGGCGCTGGACCTGAAGATCGACACGCAGGGTTCGGAGCACATCCCGCGGACCGGCGGAGCCGTCCTGGTCAGCAACCACATCAGCTACCTGGACTTCATCTTCACCGGCCTCGCCGCGCTGCCGCAGAAGCGCCTGGTGCGCTTCATGGCGAAGGACTCGGTCTTCCGGCACAAGGTCTCCGGGCCGCTCATGCGCGGCATGAAGCACATCCCGGTGGACCGCTCCCAGGGCGAGCACGCCTACAAGCACGCCCTGGAGTCGCTGCGGGCCGGCGAGATCATCGGCGTCTTCCCCGAGGCGACCATCTCCCAGTCCTTCACGCTGAAGGGCTTCAAGACGGGCGCGGCGCGCCTCGCGCAGGAGGCGGGCGTCCCGCTGATCCCGATGGCGCTGTGGGGCACCCAGCGGGTCTGGACGAAGGGCCGGCCGCGGAACTTCAAGCGGAGCCACATCCCGGTGACGATCCGCGTCGGCGAGGCCGTGGAGGCCCCCGCCGACCAGTACGCGGGCGCCATCACCCGGCGGCTGCGCGAGCGCGTGCAGGAACTCCTGGAGGCCGCGCAGCGCGCCTACCCGGTCCGCCCCCGGGACGCGGGCGACACCTGGTGGGTGCCCGCGCACCTCGGCGGTACGGCTCCGACGCCGGCCCAGGTCAAGGAAGCCTGACCGGTTCGAGTCCGGCGGGAAGGGTCCGGTCCAGGTGCGGCCGGTCGGGCGCGGCCCTCAGGGCCGCCAGGACGACCGGGTGGGGCTCGGCGTGGAGCAGCGGGTAGTCCACCTCGCCGAGCTCCGGCCGCACGGTCCGGGCGAGGCTCTCCTCCCCGAGGGAGAAGCGGGTGTCGACGCCCGGCACGTTGCCCCTCGGGTCCTGGCGGGCCCAGGCCCGCTCCCCCGGCAGCAGGACGGCGGTGAGGCCGTGCACCACGGGGTGCGACCCGTCGTCGTCGGTGAGCCGCTGGTAGCAGAGGGCGGCCGGGATGCCCCGGGCCCGCAGCAGCGCCGCGTACGCGACGGTCTTGGCGTAGCAGACGCCGGTGCGCAGCGCCAGGACGTCGGAGGCGCGCCAGGTGACGCGGGGGTCGCCGGAGTCCATGGAGTGCGGGACGGCGTCCCGTACGTACGCGAAGGCGGCTTCGGCGTATGAGTATGCGTCGGGGTGCTCGGCGGAGAGACGGTCCGCCACCTCCCGTACGCGCGGGTGCTCGTGGTCGACGGCTTCGCCCGCGGCGAGGTAGGCGTCGACGTCCGGGTCCTGCTGGATGAGTTCCATGCGGGACGACCCTATGAAGACGGCCGGACGGAGTCAATGACTTTCCGTCCGGCCGCATATTCATTCAATCCGGGCTAGCGGGCCAGTTCTTCCTTCAGGGCCTGGAGGAAGGCGTCCACGTCGTCCTCGGTGGTGTCGAAGGCGCACATCCAGCGCACGTCCCCGGCGATCTCGTCCCAGAAGTAGAAGCGGAAGCGCTCCTGGAGCCGGCGGCTCACCTCGTGCGGGAGGCGGGCGAAGACCGCGTTGGCCTGGACCGGGTAGAGGATCTCCACCCCGTCGAGGGCGCGCACCCCGGCCGCGAGGCGCTGGGCCATCGCGTTGGCGTGGCGGGCGTTGCGCAGCCAGAGGTCCTTCGCGAGCAGGGCCTCCAGCTGCACCGACACGAACCGCATCTTCGACGCGAGCTGCATGGACAGCTTGCGCAGGTGCTTCATGTGGCTGACCGCGTCGGGGTTCAGCACGATCACGGCTTCGCCGAAGACCATCCCGTTCTTGGTCCCGCCGTACGAGAGCACGTCCACGCCCACCGCGTTGGTGAACGCGCGCATGGGCACGTCGAGCGAGGCGGCGGCGTTGGCTATCCGGGCCCCGTCGAGGTGCACCTTCATGCCCTTGGAGTGGGCGTGCTCGGTGATCGCGCGGATCTCGTCCACCGTGTAGACGGTGCCCAGCTCGGTGTTCTGGGTGATCGAGACGACCTGGGGCATGGCCCGGTGCTCGTCCTCCCAGCCCCAGGCCTGCCGGTCGATCAGCTCGGGGGTGAGCTTGCCGTCCGGGGTCGGCACGGTGAGCAGCTTGAGGCCGCCCATCCGCTCCGGCGCGCCGCCCTCGTCCACGTTGATGTGGGCGGACTCGGCGCAGATGACGGCGCCCCAGCGGTCGGTGAGCGCCTGCAGGGCGGTCACGTTGGCCCCGGTCCCGTTGAAGACCGGGAAGGCCTCGGCGCTCGGCCCGAAGTGGCTGTGGACGATCCGCTGGAGGTGATCGGTGTACTGGTCCTCGCCGTAGGCCACCTGGTGGCCGTCGTTGGCGAGGGCGAGGGCCGCGAGGACCTCGGGGTGGGCGCCGGCGTAGTTGTCGCTGGCGAAGCCCCGGACCGACGGGTCGTGGTGACGACGTGCGTCGGTCCTGGGGCCGAGGGCCGCGGTCACGGCTTGGGGGTCAGCCACAGACGCTGTCCATTCACTTCCTGGGCGGGCTTGTCCCACAGGCCGGCGATCTCTGCGGCCAGGTCGTCGACGTCGGTGAAGCCCGCGAACTTCGCGTTGGGGCGTTCGGCGCGCATGGCCTCGTGCACCAATGCCTTGATCACCAGGATCGCAGCCGCCGCCTGCGGGCCGTCGTCGCCCCCCAGCTTGCGGAAGGAGTCGGCCATGGCGAGGGTCCAGGCCTCGGCCGCGGCCTTGCCCGCGTTGTACGCGGCGTTGCCCGCGACCGGCTTGTGGGCGCCGACCTGGCTGATCAGGGCGTAGCGGCCGCGGCCGCCCGCGCGGAGCAGCGGGTCGTGGAAGGCGAGCGAGGTGTGCTGGACCGTACGGATCAGGAGCTTCTCCAGGAAGTCCCAGTCCTTGAGCTCGGTCTCCGTGAAGGAGGGGCTGCCGCGCCAGCCGCCGACGAGGTGGACCAGGCCGTCGATGCGGCCGAACTCGCCCTCGGTCTTCGCGGCCCAGTCGCGGGTGGCGGCCGGGTCGAGCAGGTCGACGGTGTCGCCGACCACCGTGGCGCCGCCGTGCGCGTAGCGGGCGGCGTCGACGGCCTCCGCGAGGCGGGCCGGGTCCGCGTCGGACGCGACGACGGTCGCGCCCGCCTCGGCGAGCCGCAGCAGCGTGGCGCGGCCCGCGGGGCCGGCCGCTCCGGCGACCGCGATGACGGCGCCGTCGAGCGGCCCGCCGTTTCCTTCGGCGTTCATGGGCACCGTCTCCTCCGTGCGCTCGGCGTTCCCCGTGTACTCGGCAGGAGCGCTCACGCGGCGGCCCGCTCGGTGCGCGGGGCGCCGGCGGCGGTGATCCCCTTGGTGTCGGCGATCACGCCCTTCAGCTTCTTGGCGAGGGCCTCGAAGAACATGCTGAGCGGAAACTCGTCCGGAAGCACGTCGTCGACGAGCTTGCGCGGCGGCAGGGACAGGTCGAGGGCGTCGGGACCCTTGGCCCACTTCGAGCCCGGGTGCGGGGCGAGGTAGGTGGAGACCAGCTCGTACGCCTTGAACCAGTGGACGATCTTGGGGCGGTCGATGCCGTCGCGGTAGAGCTTCTCGATCTCGGCGCAGAGCTGGTTGGTGACCTGGGGGGCCCGCTGCCAGTCGATCTTGAGCGTGTTGTCCGTCCAGCGCACCACGTCGTGCTTGTGGAGGTACGCGAAGAGGAGCTGGCCGCCGAGGCCGTCGTAGTTGCGGTTCCGGTCGCCGGAGAGCGGGAAGCGGAACATGCGGTCGAAGAGGACGGCGTACTGCACGTCACGGCCGTGCCCGTTGCCCTCGGCCTCCAGCTTCACGGCCTCCTTGAAGGCGGTGAGGTCGCAGCGGAGCTCCTCCAGGCCGTACATCCAGAAGGGCTGGCGCTGCTTGATCATGAAGGGGTCGAAGGGCAGGTCGCCGTGGCTGTGGGTGCGGTCGTGGACCATGTCCCAGAGCACGAAGGCCTTCTCGCAGCGCTCCTGGTCGTCGATCATCGCGGCGACGTCGGCGGGCAGCTCGATGCCCAGGGTGTCGACGGCGGCCTCGGTGACCTTGCGGAAGCGGGCGGCCTCGCGGTCGCAGAAGATGCCGCCCCAGGTGAAGCGCTCGGGGGCCTCGCGGACGGCGATGGTCTCCGGGAAGAGGACGGCCGAGTTGGTGTCGTACCCGGCGGTGAAGTCCTCGAAGGTGATGCCGCAGAAGAGCGGGTTGTCGTAGCGGGTGCGCTCCAGGTCGGCGAGCCACTCGGGCCACACCATGCGGAGCACGACGGCTTCGAGGTTGCGGTCCGGGTTGCCGTTCTGCGTGTACATCGGGAAGAGCACGAGGTGCTGGAGCCCGTCGGCGCGGTCGGCGGCCGGCTGGAAGGCGAGCAGCGCGTCCAGGAAGTCCGGCACCGCGAAGCCGCTCTCGGCCCACTTGCGCAGGTCGGAGACGAGGGCGCGGTGGTAGGCGGCGTCGTGCGGGAGGAGCGGGGAGAGCTGCTCGACCGCGGCGACGATCCGGTCGAGGGCCAGCTCGACGAGGGAGCGGGCGGGGGCGCCCTCGGCCTCGAAGTCGACGGACCCGTCCGCGCGCTGCCAGGCGCGGATCTCCTCCACGGCGTTCTTGAGCTCGGGCCAGGCCGGGTGGTCGATCACTCGGGCGTCGGTGGATATCGCCTCACCGGTCACGTCCTGCACAAGAATTTCCGTCATGCCTCTTCCTCCACAGGAGAACCTCGCGTCAAGACACCGTAACCACCGTGCTTCCTTCCCACAAGGGGAGCAAGAGAAAATCTCCTGCGAGACCCCCCTGGCGACAGAAGTTTTTCCTGTCGGTCAGGGGTGAGGCCACGCTTCCGCCCTTCAGGGCCGTTCGAGTCCGGCCGGATCCCGGGATCCGGGATCCGGGGTCCGGGGTCCCGGGTTCACACCAGCGGCTTGACCAGCAGCTCGAACTCCAGGTCGTCGCGCTGGGGCAGGCCGAAGCGCTCGTCGCCGTAGGGGAACGGCGTCGTCCGGCCCGTCCGCCGGTAGCCGCGCCGCTCGTACCAGGCGACGAGCTCCTCGCGTACGGAGATCACCGTCATGTGCATCTCGCGCACGTCCCACAGCTCGCGCACCCGGCGCTCGGCCTCGGCGATGATCCGCTTGCCCAGACCCGCGCCCTGGAGCTCGGGGCGGACGGCGAACATGCCGAAGTAGGCGGCCTCGCCGCGGTGCTCCAGCTGGCAGCAGGCGACGGCCTCGCCGTCCCGCTCGACGACCAGGAGCCGGCTGCCGGGGGCGGTGATGACGGCGGCCACGCCCTCGGGGTCGGTGCGCTGCCCCTGGAGGATGTCCGCCTCCGTGGTCCAGCCCGCCCGGCTGGCGTCGCCCCGGTAGGCCGACTCCACGAGCGGGACGAGGACGGGGACGTCCTCCAGGACCGCTTCGCGATAGCTGATCCGGCCGGTCTCCTGGGACGTGGCGGTCTCCATGTATGGGGCTCCCCTCGAGCGTCGACGATCGGCGTGCGCGATCGTCCCGAGCCTAACGCGCGCACCTTTCGCTCCCCCTCGTACGCCTGTGCGCAACCGTGCGCCCGCGTACCGCTCCGGGCGGACGGGCATCCCTCCCCGGAGGGGACGGTGTCGAGGGGGAGGTGTGCCGTGCACGGACCGGCTCTGTCCGGGTGGTTGCTGGTCGCCCTGTGCGCGCTGACGGGCGTGTACTGCCTGCTGCGGATGCGCGTGTGTGCCGGGGAGGAGCGGCGGGCCGCGGGCGGCGAGGCGGTGATGGGGTTCGGGATGGCGTTCATGGCGCTGCCCGCGGCGGTCCTGACTCCGCCGGGGTGGAGCTGGGCGGTGTACGCGGCGGTGTTCGGCGCGACGGCCCTGCACGGCCTGCTCGCCGTCCGGCACGGCGCCCACCATCTGCACCACCTGGTGGGCTCGCTCGCCATGGTCTACATGGCGGTGGCGATGGCGGCCCCCGGCGCGCCGGGGGCGCACGCGGGGCACATGACGGCGGGCGCGGGGGGCATACCCGTGCTCACGGGCGGACTCCTCCTCTATTACGTGGTGTACGTGCTGCGCGCGGGGGCGCGGCTCGTTCCGGTGACGGCGCCGGCGGGCGGCCCCGCGGGCCCTTCCGCGCCGACGGGCGGGACGGTCCGGGCGGGTGGGACGGTCCGGGCGGGCGGGGCCGTCCGGGCGGGTGGGCCGGAGATGACGCTGGCGTGCCGGCTGTCGATGGCGCTGGGCATGGTGGCGATGCTCGTGACGCTCTGAGGAGGCGGGAGGGCCCGGAGGGCAGGAGCTGCGGGAATCGGGAGCGGGGGAGGGACAGCCGGGGCAACGAAACCGTGGCGTACGTCACTTGCTCTCCGTGCCCGTACCCCCGACCGGTACCGCGCTCATAGGCTGGCGTCATGTGGGTCTCCCTCGCGCTGTTCCTGCTCGGCCTCCTGACCGCCCTCGTGGCCCCCCGGCTGCTGTCCCGGGCGGACTGGGTCGAGCGAGAACCCGTGGTGGCCCTGTGGGTCTGGCAGTGCGTGGTGGCCGCCGTCCTGCTGAGCTTCGCGCTCTCCATGACGTTCAGTGCGTCGACCGCCTGGCAGGCCGTGCGGGGGCAGGTCTTCGCGCCCGCGCCGAGCGCCGTGGTCGAGGCGTACGAACTCGGTACGACCGGCCCCTGGTCGGCGGTGCTCGCGGTGGTCCTCGCGGCCGGCGGGGTGTGGTCCGGGGCGATGCTGGGCCGGGAGATCGGCCGGGCCCGCGCCCGCCGCCGGCAGCGCCGCTGCGACCTGCTCGTCCGGGCGCCCCTGATGCCCGGGGAGGAGCCGGCCGGCGAGCGCCTGGTGGTCCTGGAGGGCGAGCGGGCGGACGCCTGGTGGCTGGCGGGGCCCACGCCCCAGCTGGTCATCACCACGGCGGCGCTGCGCCGCTTGAAGGGGCGTCAGCTGGACGCGGTCCTGGCGCACGAGCAGGGCCACGCCCGGGCCCGGCACGACTGGCTGCTGCACTGCTCGGCGGCGCTGGCCGCCGGCTTCCCCGGGGTCCCCGTCTTCACGGCCTTCCGCGAGGAGATGCACCGCCTGGTGGAGCTGGCCGCCGACGACGTGGCCTCGCGCCGGTTCGGGCGGCTGACGATCGCGCTCGCGCTGGTCGAACTGAACGAGGACCGCGGGGTGTTCGGGCCCGGTCCGGCCCCGGGCGCGGGCCTGCCCCAGCGGGTGAACCGCCTCCTGACCGCGGCGCCCCGGCTCACCGCCGGACGTCGGCTGCGCCTGACGGCGGCCGCGTCCCTGGTGCCCGTGGTCCCGGTGCTCGTGGCCTTCGTCCCGGCCCTCCGCGCGCTGGGCTAGGGCCTGTCCGGCGGATCGGGGTCGAGTGGGCCGCGGCGCCGGACAGACCCCGGGCCTGTCCGGCCGGGCGTCCCGGGAGGCGCGCGGGGCGTGTGAGGGATCGTGCCGGGCCGATCCTGGGGGAGGATCGGCCCATGCGCTCCTCCGCCGTGGTCTCCGGAGTCCTGTCCGCCCTGTTGCTCGCGCTCGTCGCCGTGGGATGGTCGCCACTGCTCTCCTTCGACCGGTCGGTCGCCGAGGAACTGCACCGCAGCGCCGTCGCCCACCCCGGCCTCACCCGGGTCAACCGCGTCCTGAGCGACTGGGTGTGGGACCCCCTGACGATGCGCGCCCTGGCCGCCGGCGCGGCGGTGCTGCTGTGGTGGCGGGGCGAGCGGCGGCTCGCCCTGTGGGTGGTCGGGACGAGCGCCCTCGCCGTGCTGCTCCAGCAGGGACTGAAGGCCCTCGTGGGGCGGGAGCGGCCCCAGTGGCCCGACCCGGTCGACTGGGCGCGCTACGCGGCCTTCCCGTCCGGGCACGCGATGACGGCGACGGTCACCTGCGGGCTGCTGCTGTGGGTCCTCGCGCTGCACTGGCGGGACGAGTGGCGCGGCTGGGGCGCGCTCGCGGTCGCCGCGGTGGTGTCGGTGCTCGGGGTGGGGTGGACGCGGACCTATCTGGGCGTCCACTGGCCCTCGGACGTCGTCGGGGGCTGGCTGCTCGGCTGGTTCTGCGTGGCCGTGGCGATCCTCGCGTACCGCCGGAGCGAGCGGCGCGGCGTGCCGGCCGCCTCCGGGGCCGGTGGGGGCGACGACGGCCGGGGCGGAACGGGGAGGACACGATGAAGCCGTCTGTTCTGGACGATCCCCCGTGTCGCCCAGAACAGACGGCGTCCCCGGCGGTCCGCCACGGGGGCAGGCCGACGGGATGCGCCGAGTATATTGGCCGGCAGCCAGTCAACGCAGGAGTCCAGCATGTCCCCGCGTAGCCCATCGGTCAATGAAGAGCTCCGACGACGGTCGAGGGAGCGCATTCTGCAGGCCACCGTGGAGCTCGTCGACACGCGGGGCTACGAGGCGACCACGCTCGGCGACATCGCGGAGCGGGCGGGTACGGCGCGGGGGCTCGTCTCGTACTACTTCCCCGGCAAGCGGCAGTTGCTCCAGTCGGCGGTGCACCGGCTGATGCACCTCACCCTGGAGGCCGCGCTCGTGCGCGAGCCGCGCACGGAGGACGGCCGGGAGCTGCTCGCCCGCGCGATCGACGCGATCCTGGGCCTCGCGGTGGAGCGCCCGACCCTGATGCGGACCCACATGGCGGGCATCCTGCAGGCCGAGGGCTTCGTCCGGTGCGAGGAGCAGCAGCGCCTCGCCTTCCTGCTGCGCGACACGGTCGAGCGGTACGGCTCCGAGGACGTGGACACGGACTATCCGCTGCTGCGGGCCCTGCTGATGGGCGCGGTGGTGGCGGTGCTGCTGCCGGGGGCCCCGATGCCGTGGACGCGGCTGCGGTCGGAGCTGTTCGCCCGGTACGGACTGGACTGGGAACTCGGCGTGCCGCCGGACGGGGGTCCGCCCGACGGCACGCCGTCGTTCAGGTCGCCGACGGGCCGCGAGGGCCGCGCCGGGCCGGATCAGTCGAAGTAGTCCGGCTGCGTCTGGACGTTGAGCCCGTCCAGCCGGACCCGTTTGGCGGGGTCGGTGAGGCGGTCGGAGATCTTGAGGACGTCGAAGCCCTTGGCGATGTCGTTCGAGTAGATGTGGCCGTTGTAGTAGTACGCGGACCACGAGCCGCCGACCGACAGGGTGGTGTCGGAGAGCGGGCCGCGCTCGAAGTAGGCGATCTCCCTCGGCTTGGCCGAGTCGGTGAAGTCCCAGACCGAGACGCCGCCCTGGTACCAGGCCTGGACCATGAGGTCCTTGCCCTTGACCGGGATCAGCGAGCCGTTGTGGGCGACGCAGTTCTCGGTGGCGGCCTGGTGGCGCGGGATCTTGAAGTAGCCGCGGAAGACGAGCTTGCGCTTCTTGCCCTTGCCGACGATGTCGTAGATGCCGTCGGCACCCCGGTTCGGGCCGACCTCGGCGTTGCAGGTGGCCGCGCCGCCGCCGCCGAGCTCGTCGGTGAAGACGACCTTGTTCGCCTTCAGGTTGAAGGTCGCGGAGTGCCAGAACGCGAAGTTGACGTTGTCCTGGACCTGGTCGATCACCCGGGGGCGCTCGGGGTCCGAGATGTCGAAGAGGATGCCGTCGCCCATGCAGGCGCCGGCCGCGAGGTCCTCCTCCGGCAGCACGGTGATGTCGTGGCAGCCGGTGGTCTTGGAGACGCCCGGGTTGCTGGGGGCGCCCGGGTTGCCGCCGCCGTCCGGGCCATCGCCCGGGAAGAGGACGGGGAAGCCGACGAGCCTGGCCTTCTCGGGCGCCTTGCGGGGCACCTTGATGACCGAGATGCCGTCGTGCGGGCGCTGGCAGTCCGGGAACGCGTCGGCGGGACCGTACGACGAGACGTAGACGTACACGTTCTTGCGCTGCGGCACGATCGTGTGGGTGTGGGAGCCGCAGGCGGTCTCGACGGAGGCGACGTACTTCGGGTTCCTGATGTCGCTGATGTCGAAGATCTTCATGCCCTCCCAGGACTCCTTGACCGTGGCGGGCTGCGTGGTGCTCGCACAGGAGTCGTCGCTCCGGGAGGAGTCGGTGGAGAGGAAGAGCAGGTCCCCGGAGACCGAGATGTCGTTCTGGGAGCCGGGGCAGAGGACCTGGGCGACGGTCTTCGGGGACTTCGGCCTGCTGATGTCGAAGATCCGGAAGCCGTCGTAGTTGCCCGCGAAGGCGTACTTGCCCTGGAACGCGAGATCCGTGTTGAGCCCCGGCAGGGCGTCCTTGGGGATGTTCGCGAGGTGTTCGATGTTCCGGGTGTGGACGATCTCGTCCACGCCGGGTATCTCGCCGCTCCGGATCGCGGAACGCGCGTCGGCCGCCCGCTCCGAGGAGACCGTGGCCCGCGCGGGGGCGTCTCCGGGGTCGGGGGTGGCGGCGACGGGGCCGGCGGTGAGCAGCGTGGCCAGCAGTCCGGCCGCGGCGGATGCCACGCCCAGGCGTCTGATCCGTCCGCGCGGGTCACGCGCGGCGGTCGTGGTACGCGGGGTACGCAACGAAGTCACTCCGTCCTCCCTGGTGTCCGTTCAGTCTTGAACGGGTTCTGGACCCCGGCAGTATCTTCCTTGCCGTGCACATCTCAACAGATGGCAACACAGACGTAATGAAGGATTCCGATCGGTCCCCCGGAGAAAAGTGCTAGGAACGGTCTCCGTGCCCGCAAGAAGACCTGGAGGTCGCGTTGTTGATCCGCCGTCAGCGTGCCGTCGCCGCCGTGGCCCTGTCCGCCGCCGCCGTACTCGCCCTGGGCGCCTGCGACTCGGCGCCGGACGAGGATGCTCCGCGGGCGGCCTCGACCGGGGGGACGGTGATCGCGCCGGGGAAGCCGGGTGAACCGGCCCGGCGGGTGAGCCCCGAGGAGGCGGCCCGGCTGCTTCCCGACGAGAGCCCGAACGGCGCGGACTTCCGGTACGTCCAGATGATGATCGTGCACCACCGCCAGGCCCTGACGATGACCGGACTGGCGCCGGGGCGGGCGGAGTCCGCCGGGGTCAGGAAGGTCGCCGAACGGATCTCGGCGGCCCAGAAGCCGGAGATCGGCGCCATGGAGGGGTGGCTGAAGAACAACGGCGGGCCGCGCGACCAGGGGGCGCACGACCACCACTCGATGCCGGGCATGGCCACCGAGGCCCAGCTGGCCGCGTTGCGCGACGCCCGGGGCAAGGCCTTCGACGCGCTCTTCCTGAAGCTCATGATCACGCACCACCAGGGGGCCGTGACGATGGCGGCGGAGCTGCTGGGCGGGGGCAACAACGGCCTCGTGGAGGAGATGGCGAACGACGTGATCGCCCAGCAGACGTCGGAGATCAACCGGATGCGCTCGCTGTAGGGACGGCGCCTCCCGCCGGACCGTCGGAGCCGGCAGGTCCTCGCGGCCGTCAGGTCCTCGCGGCCGTCAGGAACGTGACGGCCGCCGGGCTCCCGCGACCGTCACGGGCCTCGCGGCCGTCAGGCCGTCGCGCCCGCGTCCGCTCCCGCCCCCTCGCGGCCGGCCTGGGCCGCCGCCGCCGCGAGGACGGTGTCGAGGAGACCGGGGAAGAGGGCGTCGAGGTCCTCCCTGCGCAGGGCGTTGAGCTTCGCCGTCCCCCGGTACACCTGCCGGACGACCCCGCTCTCGCGCAGCACCCGGAAGTGGTGCGTCGTCGTGGACTTGGTCACCGGGAGGTCGAAGTGGGAGCAGCTCAGTTCGGCGTCCTCGCGCGCCATGTCCCGCACGATCCGCAGGCGCACGGCGTCCGCGAGCGCGTGCAGCACCTCTTCGAGGCGGATCTGGTCGCGCGTGGGGTGTTCGAGGACGCGCGGGCTGGCGGTGGTCGTCATGGCGGCGGCTCCACTTCTCCGGGAAGACGCCCATTGTACGAGGAGTCTCGTAGTTTGACAGGCGCCGTACTACGGTGAGTATCGTACGAGTGTCTTCGCGGCATCCCGAAACCCAGGCATCCCGCAACCCAGGCACCCCGAAACGGAGTCCGTCATGAGCGTCGCCCTGTTCGAGCCCTACACCCTGCGGTCCCTGACCTTCCCCAACCGGGTCTGGATGGCGCCCATGTGCCAGTACTCGGCGGAGACCACCGGCCCGGACGCGGGTGTCGCCCACGACTGGCACTTCGCCCACTACGCCGCCCGCGCCACCGGCGGCGCCGGACTGATCCTGGTCGAGGCGACCGCCGTCTCCCCCGAGGGCCGCATCAGCCCGGCGGACCTCGGCCTCTGGAACGACGCCCAGACCGAGGGGCTGCGGCGGATCGCCGGCTTCCTCAAGGAGCACGGCACCGTGCCCGGCATCCAGATCGGCCACGCGGGACGCAAGGCCTCGACCAACCGCCCCTGGGAGGGCCGCGGGCCCGTCGCGCCCGGCGGCGACGGCTGGCAGCCCGTCGGCCCCAGCCCGGTCCCGTTCGACGAGGGCCACCCGGTGCCGACCGAGCTGACCGAGGAGCGGATCCGGGAGATCACCGGGCAGTTCGCGGACGCGGCCCGCCGCGCCCTGGAGGCCGGTTTCGAGGTGGTCGAGGTGCACGGCGCCCACGGCTACCTCATCGGCGAGTTCCTCTCCCCGCACAGCAACCGGCGCACGGACGCGTACGGCGGCTCCTTCGAGAACCGGACCCGTCTCGCCCTGGAGGTCGTGGACGCGGTGCGGGCCGTGTGGCCCGACGACCTGCCCGTCTTCTTCCGGATCTCGGCCACCGACTGGCTGGAGGAGCAGGGCTGGACGGCCGACGAGACCGTGCGGTTCGCCGCGCTGCTGCGCGAGCACGGCGTGGACCTCCTCGACGTCTCCAGCGGCGGCAACGGCGGGCCGGCCCGGATCCCCGTGGGCCCCGGCTACCAGGTGCCCTTCGCCGCCCGCGTCAGGGCGGAGACCGGGCTGCCCGTGGCCACGGTCGGCCTCGTCACCGAGAGCGCGCAGGCCGAGAAGATCGTCGCCAACGGCGAGGCCGACGCGGTCCTCCTCGGCCGCGAGCTGCTGCGCGACGCCTCCTGGCCCCGCCGCGCCGCCCGCGAGCTGGGCGCGCGGACCCACGCGCCGGCGCAGTACGCCTGGGCGATCTGACGGGTTCCCGGGGCCCGGAGGCGCGTCCGGGGGGCGTTGTCGGTGGGCGGGTGCAGACTGGCCGTATCCGTGACAAGGACGTCCTGGAGGTGGCAGCCATGCCCGACGTACTCCTCACCATGGGAACCCGCAAGGGCCTCTTCATCGGCCGCAGGCACGACGGGCGGTGGGAGTTCGACGACCCGGCGTTCCCCGCCCAGGCGGTGTACTCGGTCGCCGTCGACACCCGGGGGCCGGCCCCGCGCCTGCTCGTCGGCGGGGACAGCGCCCACTGGGGCCCGTCCGTCTTCCACTCCGACGACCTCGGCCGGAGCTGGACGGAGCCGGCCCGGCCGGCCGTGCGGTTCCCCGAGGACACCGGGGCCTCCCTGGAGCGCGTCTGGCAGCTGCACCCGGCGCCGGAGCACTCCCCCGGCGTGGTGTACGCGGGGACGGAGCCGGCCGCGCTCTTCCGGTCGGCGGACGGCGGCGAGTCCTTCGAGCTGGTCCGGCCGCTGTGGGAGCACCCGACCCGTTCGCGGTGGGTGCCCGGCGGGGGCGGCGAGGCCGTGCACACCGTGGTCACCGACCCGCGCGGTCCGGAGGCGCTCACGGTCGCGGTGTCGACCGCCGGGGTGTTCCGCTCGCGGGACGGCGGAGCGGCGTGGGAGCCCTCCAACGAGGGCGTGTCGGCGGTGTTCCTGCCGGACCCGCACCCCGAGTTCGGCCAGTGCGTCCACAAGATCGCGCAGGACGCGGGCGATCCGGACCGGCTCTACCTCCAGAACCACTGGGGCGTCTTCCGCAGCGACGACGCGGGCGCCGTCTGGTCCGACATCGGCTCGGGGCTCCCGTCCGACTTCGGCTTCGCGGTCGCCGCGCACCCCCACCGCCCCGGCACCGCCTACCTCTTCCCCATCACGGCGGACTCCGACCGGGTGCCGGCGGGCCGCCGGTGCCGGGTCTACCGCACGACCGACGCCGGGGCCACGTGGGAGCCGCTGTCGGCCGGGCTGCCCGGGGGCGACCACTACGGCACGGTGCTGCGGGACGCGCTGTGCACGGACGACGCGGACCCGGCGGGCGTCTACTTCGGCAACCGGAACGGCGAGCTGTACGCGAGCGAGGACGACGGGGACACCTGGCGGCTCCTCGCCGAGCACCTGCCGGACGTGCTGTGCGTGCGGGCGGCGGTGGTCTGAGCCGCGCCGCCGCCCGCGCGCCGGGTCAGGGCAGGCGCCAGTCCACCGGCTGCGCGCCCAGGCCGAGCAGGAGTTCGTTGGCGCGGCTGAAGGGCCGGGAGCCGAAGAAGCCCCGGTCCGCCGACATCGGGGAGGGGTGCGCCGACTCGACCGCCGGGAGGCCGCCCAGGAAGGGGCGGGTGTTGCGGGCGTCGCGGCCCCACAGGATCGACACCAGGGGCTTGCCCCGGGCCGCGAGGGCGCGGATCGCCTGCTCGGTGACCTCTTCCCAGCCCTTGTCCCGGTGGGCGCCGGGCTTGCGCGGGGCGGTGGTCAGCGCCCTGTTGAGGAGCAGGACGCCCTGCCGGGTCCAGGGGGTCAGGTCGCCGTTCGACGGCCGGGGCAGCCCCAGGTCGGTGTGCAGCTCCCGGAAGATGTTCTCCAGGCTGCCGGGCAGGGAGCGGACCTCGGGCGCGACCGCGAAGCTCAGTCCGATCGCCATCCCGGGCGTGGGGTAGGGGTCCTGACCGACGATCAGGACCCTCACGTCGTCGAAGGGCTGCTGGAAGGCCCGCAGGACGTTCGGCCCGGAGGGGAGGTAGGTCCGGCCCGCGGCGATCTCGGCGCGCAGGAAGTCCCCCATCGCCGCCACCCGCCCCGCGACGGGACTCAGGGCCTCCGCCCAGCCGGGCTCCACCAGTTCGTTCAAAGGTCGCGCTGTCACGGTCCGTCACTCTACCGGCCTACAGTGACAATCGGCCCGGACGTCCGGCGGGCCCGACTCCGCCCACTCCCCGCGAGGACGGTGCACCTTGGTCTCCGTGAACGACCACCCCTCCGGCTCCTCGGGCAGTTCGGTCGATCCGGTCGATCCGGACGGCCTGGTCGTCGGTGTCGACTCCGGCGGTTCGGGGCTGCGGATCGCCCTGGCCGACGCCGCGACCGGCACGGTCCTCGACGTCCGCGCCTCGCGCGAGCCGGTGCGGACCGGGCCGGGCGGGATCTCCGCCGCCCACTTCCTGGAGCAGGTCCTGCCGGCCGTCCGCGACCTCGCCGGTCCCCTCGGCGGGCGGCCGGTGCTCGCCGCGGCCGTGGGCGCCGCCGGCATGGCGACCCTCGGGGACGAGCTGCGGGCCGGCCTGCCGGGCGCGCTCGCGGAGGCGTGGGGGGTGCGGCGGCTCGCGCTCGCGGCCGACGCGGTCACCGCGTACGCGGGGGCGCTCGGGCAGCGGCCGGGCGCGGTCGTCGCGGGCGGGACGGGGCTGATCGCGCTCGGCACGGACCTGGTGACCTGGCGGCGGGCCGACGGCTGGGGGCACCTCCTGGGCGACTGCGGCAGCGGCGCCTGGATCGGCCGGGCCGGTCTGGAGGCGGCGATGCGCGCGCACGACGGGCGGCGCGGCGGTTCGGCGGCGCTCCTGGACCGGGCCGAGAAGCTGTTCGGGCCGGTGGCGGGCCTTCCGGGCGTGCTCTATCCGCGGACGGACCGGCCCGCGGTGCTCGCCTCCTTCGCGCCCGAGGTGGGGCGCTGCGCCCCGGAGGACCCGGTGGCGGCGGACGTCCTCGTCCGGGCCGGTACGCACGTCGCGGAGGCCGCCGCGGCCGCGTGCCCGGCCGGGCCGGGGGCCGTGGTGGCCCTGACCGGGGGCCTGTTCAAGATGGGCGACCCCCTGCTCGTACCCCTGCGGGCCGCGCTCGGGGAGCTGCTCCCGCATGCCCGGACGGTGGAGGCCGCGGGGGATCCGCTGGCGGGGGCGGTCGCCCTCGCCTCGGCGCTCGCCGCCGGGACGCTCCGGCTGCCGGAGGACTCTTCGCTGCTCCGGCTGTTCGGCGAAGGGGTCTCGTAGCGGGACGTCCGCCCAGGTGGGAGCGGGTGCGGCGGGCCGGGCGCGGGCGGAGGCGGGGCCGGGGGAGGCGGAAGGGGCGCCGGGGACCGGACATAGGGGGACAGAAGGCGCGTGACCGCACCTCAGCGAACGGCGCCGGGGGCGAAACCAGTAGCATGCGGCGCCATGAGCTCCCCCACTGGGCCTGCTTCCGGCCTGCCTGTACGAATGCCTCGACCCCGCCAGTCCGGGCGGCACCGTCGCCCCGAACCCGCGGCGGCGCCCGAGGGCGCTCCCGCACTGGTTCTCGCCGTGCCCGGCGTGCCCTCCGCCGCCATACGCTCGCTCGCCGAAGAGGTCGTGAGCATCGCCCGTTCCGAGCTGCCCGGCCTGGAGGCCGTGATCGGCTTCCTGGAGGGCGACGACGTCGAGTTCCCGTCCCTGGCGAACGTGCTGACGGCCGTCGAGTCCCTGCGCACCGAGCGGTACGAGCTGGCCGTGGCCGCCGGCCGCGAGGTCACCGCCCCGACGGGTCCGGCCGCGGTCGTCGTCCCGCTGCTCGCCGGTCCGGACAGCGCCCAGATGCGCCGGGTCCGCCAGGCCGTGATGGACGGCGGCAACACCGCCGAGCTGACCGACGTCCTCGGTCCGCACCCGCTGCTGGCGGAGGCGCTGCACGTGCGCCTGTCGGAGGCGGGCCTGGCCCGTGCCGACCGCGCCCGCCTGTTCACGGTCACGACGGCCGCCGACGGCATCATCCTGGCCACGGTCGGCGGCGAGGAGGCCGTGCAGGCCGCCGGGATCACCGGCATGCTGCTCGCCGCGCGCCTCGCCGTGCCGGTGATCGCCGCCGCGCTCGACCAGGAGGGCTCGATCGCCTCCGTCGCCGAGCAGCTGCGCGCCGCCGGTTCGGAGCAGCTGGCCCTCGCGCCGTACCTGATCGGTCCCGAGCTGGCCGAGGGGCTCCTCGACGAGGCCTCGAAGGAGTCCGGGTGCGCCGCCGCCGAGCCGCTGGGCGCCTACCCGGCGATCGGCAAGCTGGTGCTCTCGCAGTACTCGGCCGTGCTCGGCATCCCGCCGCAGCAGCCGCAGGGCGCGCCCGCGCTCTGAGGGCCGCGACGCCGTTCGCCGCTCCCACGGAAGGGCCCGCACCGGGCGGTGCGGGCCCTTCGGCGCGTCCGGCCGGGGGCGGCCACTCAGCCGAGGACGACGCAGGAGGCGGCCGGGGCCTCGATCGAGCCCGCGCGGGCCGGGACGCCGGTCTCGGGGTCGACGGCGAACCAGGTGACGTCGCCGGAGCGCTCGTTCGCCGCGTACAGGTGCCGCCCCGAGGGGGCGAGGGTCAGGTCGCGGGGCCAGGTGCCGCCGCAGGGCACGGTGGCGGTCAGTCCGGCCTTCGACCCGTCGGGGTCGAGGGCGAGGACGGCGAGGGTGTCGTCGCCGCGGATCGCGGCCCAGAGGAAGCGGCCGTCGGGGGCGACGACCACCTCGGAGGGGTAGCTGGGGCCGGGGGCGCCCTCGGGGACGACGGGGGTCTCGCCGAGCGGTTCGAGGGTGCCGGTCTCCGCGTCCCAGCGGCAGACGGTGAGGACGGGTTCCAGCTCGTGCAGGACGTACGCGTGGGTGCCGGCCGGGTGGAAGGCGAGGTGGCGCGGTCCGGTGCCGGGGCGCAGCGCGGTCTCGGCGTGGAGGGCGGGCTCCCCGGTGGCGGGGTCGAGGGCGTAGGTCCACACGGAGTCGGTGCCGAGGTCCACGCTCAGGGCCCAGCGGCCGCTGGGGTCGGGGAGGACCTGGTGGGCGTGGGGGCCGCTCTGGCGGTCCGCGACGGGCCCGCTCCCCTCGTGGCGCAGGACCGCCGTGGCGGGGCGGACGGCGCCGTCGACGGCCAGGGGCAGGACGGTGACGCTGCCGGAGGTGTAGTTGGCGGTGAGGACCTGCCCCCCGGCCAGGGAGAGGTGGGTGGGTCCGGCGCCGTCGACGGGGACGGTCGCGCCGAGCGGCCGGGGCTCGGGGCCGGTGACGTCGAAGGCGGCGACGGCGCCCGCGTCGGTCTCGGACACGGCGTACAGCAGGGGTCCCGCGAGGGCGAGGAAGGAGGGGTCGGTCACGGCGTCACTGGCGCCGGTGACGGTCAGCGCGCCCGTCTCGCCGTCGACCTCGGCGGTGAGGACGCCGCGTCCGCCCGCCGAGGTGAAGGAGCCGACGTACGCGCGTACCGCGCTCCCGTGCTCCCGGTCCCGAACCGTCCCTGTGTCGCCCACGGCGTCTCCCCTGTCCCGGTGCCGGTCGCGTTCGGCCGGCCGTTCCGCGGCCGACGGTAGCAGGGGTCTAGACCAAGGGGCCGGAACCGGGGATCGGTTCCAGCCCCGGGTCGGAGCGTTCCGGTTCAGGCGGCCGGGACCAGGGGTGCGCGCGGGGAGGTGCGCAGGGGCGTCGCGAGGTCGACGAGCGCCTGCTCCAGGCCGTGCAGATGGCCGAGGGCGGCCTCGGCGCCGGGGTGGTGGCGCGGCACTCCGGCCGCTTCGGCGACCGAGGACCGTACGGGCCGCGCCGGGGGTACGAGGGCGTGGACGGCGGCCTCGACGCGCCAGGCGGCGGCCGCGAGCCGGGCGTCGTGCGAGGCGTCCGGGTCGGCGGCGACGGCGGCCAGGCCCCTGATCTCGCGGGCGCAGTCGTCCAGGAGCGCGAGGACCCGGCGGGCGCGGGCCTTGCGGGCGCGCAGCGGGCTCAGCGGGTGCACGAGCGGCGCGAGGGAGAGCCGGACCCGGCCGAGGAGGAGTTCGAGCTCGGCGGCGTGCGGCGCCGGGTCGGCGTCCGGGTCGCCGGCGAGCCGGCGGGCGGCGGCCGTGGTGCAGGTGTGCACGCAGGTCACGGCCCGCTCGATCCAGGCGTTGGTGGCGGCGTGGGTGGTCACGGGCAGCAGGGCCACGCCGATCGCGGCGCCGATCGCGCCGACGGCGGTCTCCTGGAAGCGCAGGAGCAGCAGCCCGGGGTGCAGGACGCCGAGCAGCCCGTACAGCAGTCCGGCCATGACGGTCACGAAGAACATCATCCAGCTGTACGAGAGCGGGGCGGTGTAGAAGATCCCGAAGACGGACACGGCGACGAGGAGGGCGGTCGGGGCGGGCGCGCCGCCCAGGGGGACGGCGATCAGGAGTCCGGCGGCGATGCCGGTCACGGTGCCGAGGACCCGGCGGAAGCCCCGGACGAGGGTCTCGCCGCGCGAGGCGGTGTTGACGAAGATCCACCAGGCGGTGCCGACGGCCCAGTACCAGCGCTCGGGGGAGATCAGCTGGCCGGCGGCGAGGGCGACGGCGCAGGCGGCGGTGGCCTGGAAGGCCTGGCGGGTGGTGGGGCGGGCGAGGCCGGCGCCCGGCATCGGGGCGGGCCCGGCGGGCGGCGGGACGCGCCGCTCGATGCACCAGGCGCCGAAGCGGACGGCGCCGGAGGCGAGCAGGGCGAGGGCCACGGCCGCGTACAGCTCGGGCAGCTGCGCGGGCAGGGCGTGCAGGAACTGCGTCACGAAGAACTGCATGAAGGCGAAGATGCCGAGGGCGTGTCCGCGCGGCCCCCAGCGGCGGGCGTAGACCCCGGCGAAGACGACGAGGAGCCAGGTGGCGTCACGGAGGAGGGGGGCGTCGTGGAGGAGGGTCGCCAGGGCGAGGACGGGGAAGCCGGCGGCCGGCAGCAGGGCGGTGGTGACGGCCTGGCGGCGCACGGTCGGGTCGCCCACGGTGAAGAGGGCGAGCAGCGCGGCGAGGCCGGCCGTGATGGAGGCGGTGAGGGAGAACCCCGCGAGCTCGGCGAGCGCGACCGCGAGGCCGATGCCGAGGACCGCCCGCAGGGAGACGCGCAGTCGGACGAGGCCCGGATCCGGGGCCACGAACATCTTCTTCACGGCTAGGGCCGCCCCCTTGTCTTGCCTTTCGCCTGCCGTGCGGTGCCCCGGGGTGGTGGGGTCGCGCGGACACGACGAAGGCGCCGCGGTCCGGACCGGCCTCGTCGCCGCCCCGGCGCTGCGCGGCGCCGAAAGTACGTGGATACGACACAGGAAAACATCCGGAGCCCATTGGCTCAACTCATCCCGGATCCGCTGGTCCATTGGCCCGGCGAGAGGAGGCCGGTGTGCTCCACTGGTGGGCCAACGGACCATTTCCGCCGGAACCCCGTCGTCGCGGCGGGCGGGAACGGCGGCCCGGATTCCGGCGGGACACGGCTCCGGGTCTCGACGCTTCGCCCCGCGCATGCCTATTCTCACTGCTTACTTACCCGTCAGTAACAGTTCCGCGCCGTCGTTTCGGAGGATCCCCATGCCCCGGCCCGCACGTTCCGCCCTCGCTCTCGCCGGCCTGATGGCCGCCGCGGGCACCGCCCACTTCCTCACCCCGAGGACGTTCGACTCGATCGTGCCGCGCGCCCTGCCGGGCAGCCCGAGGACGTGGACGCGGATCAGCGGGGTCGCCGAGCTGGCGCTCGCCGCCGGTCTCGCGGTGCCGGGCACGCGCCGGGCGAGCGCCCGCGCGACCGCCCTCTTCTTCACGGCCGTCTTCCCGGCCAACGTGAAGATGGCGTACGACTGGCGCCACCGCCCGGCGGCGGCCAGGGCCGTCGCCTACGGCCGCCTCCCCCTCCAGCTGCCCCTGGTCCTCTGGGCCAGGCACGCGGCCCGCGCGGAGGACTGAGGAGCGGCGGGACCCGGGAAGCGTAGAGTCGGCCCCGGGCAGGCGGGACCGAAGGAGGCCGGCGGGGCATGGCGGTGGACGAGCTCGACACCCGGATCCTGCGGCTGCTGATCGAGCAGCCGAGGACGAGCGTGCGCGAGTACGCGCGAATCCTGGGCGTGGCGCGGGGCACCGTACAGGCCCGGATCGACCGCCTGGAGCGGGACGGGGTGATCACCGCGACCGGACCGGTCCTCTCCCCCGCCGCCCTCGGCCACCCGGTGCTCGCCTTCGTGCACGTCGAGGTGACCCAGGGACGCCTCGACGAGGTCGGGGACGCCCTCGCGGCCGTGCCGGAGATCGTGGAGGCCTTCTCCATCACCGGCGGCGGCGATCTGCTGACCCGGGTGGTGGCACGGGACGCCGGACACCTGGAGGACGTCATCCAGCGGCTCATCCGGCTGCCCGGGGTGGTCCGCACCCGCACCGAGATCGCGCTGCGCGAGCGGGTCCCCCACCGGCTGCTGCCGCTGGTCGAGGCGGTCGGACGGGGGCCGGGAGCCTCCTGAGCCTCCCACCGGGCTCGCAGATGCGGCGAGAAGTGCCCACTTCTCCTTGCATGTGCGGCAATCAGGCACCTAACCTTGCGCGCATGCAGTCCTACACCATCGGACAGGCGGCGCGCCTGCTGGGCGTGAGCCCCGACACGGCACGCCGCTGGGCCGACGCGGGCCGGGTCACCACCCACCGCGACGAGAACGGCCGACGGCTCATCGACGGCCGCGACCTCGCCGCCTTCTCCGTCGAGGTCGGCCAGGGCGCCGCCGGGGACGGCGAGGAGCCGTACACCTCGGCGCGCAACGCGTTCCCGGGGATCGTGACCGCGGTCAAGCTCGGGGACGTCGCGGCCCAGGTCGAGATCCAGGCCGGTCCGCACCGGCTCGTCTCGCTCCTCACCCGGGAGGCCGTGGAGGAGCTGGGCCTCCAGGTCGGCATGCAGGCCACCGCGCGCGTGAAGTCGACCAGCGTGCACATCGACCTGGCCTGACCCCGCCCCCGGGACGGCGGGCTCAGCGGACGCTGCGGGCGACCAGCATCGCCACGTCGTCCTGGGCGGTCCCCCCGAGGAGCCGTACGAGGACCTCGTCGCACAGCGCGTCCAGGGGGCGGTCCAGGGGCCGGAGCGCCCGGGCGAGCTGCCCCATGCCCTCGTCGAGGTCCCGGTCGCGGGCCTCGACGAGGCCGTCCGTGTAGAGGACGAGGAGTCCGCCCCCGGGCAGGACGACCTCCTCCGTGCCGAAGTCGTGGGCCCCCGTGCCCAGCGGGGTGCCCGGCGGGCCTTCGAGGAAGCCGACGGTCCCGTCCGGGGTGGCGACGACCGGCGGCGGATGCCCCGCGCGGGCGATCGCCCAGCGGCCGGTGGCCGGGTCGTGGACCGCGTAGACACAGGTCGCCATCTCGTCCTCGCCGAGGTCGGCCACGACCGCGTCGAGGGAGCTGAGCATCCGGGCCGGCGGGATGTCGTGGCGGGCCAGGGTCCTCACGGCGGTGCGCAGCTGGCCCATGACCGCCGCCGCGTGGATGCCGTGGCCCATGACGTCGCCGATGACGAGTCCGGTCCTGCCGCCCGGCAGGGCGATGGCGTCGAACCAGTCGCCGCCGACGTCGTGGGAGCTCGCGGGCAGGTAGCGGCCGGTGAGTTCGAGGCCGGTGACGGTGGGGAGCACGTTGTTGGTGAGGGACCGCCGGAGGGTGAGGGCGGCCTCCCGCTGGGTGGTGTAGAGACGGGCGTTGTCGATGTTGAGGGCGGCGCGGGCCACGACCTCGTCGATGAGGACCCGGTCCTGGGCGTCGAAGGGCTCGCGGGACCGCAGCCGGGTCACCGTGACCGTGCCGAGGACCTTGCCCCGGGCCACGAGGGGGACGAGCCGCGCCGAGCCGATGCGGGCGGCGAAGTAGCCGCGCAGCGGCTCGGCGCGCGGGCCGCCGAAGAGGGCCGGCAGGTCGGACGTGTAGAGATTGGTGGGCCGCCCCTGGGCGACGGCCCGCTCGTACGCGGAGTCGAGCGGGATCTGGAAGGTCTGGCCCGGCACGAGCTGGGACGTGGGGGCCGTCGAATCGGGGAACCGGGCGGCGAGCCGCCGCAGCACGCCGCGGGTGGAGGCGGCCGACTCGTCCGGCGCGAGGACCGACTCCAGCATCTGCACGTCGGCCGAGTCGGCGAGCTGGGGCACCAGGAAGCGGACGGCCTCCTCGGCCGTGCGCCCGAGGTCCAGGGTGGTGCCGATCCGGGCGCCGGCCTCCGCGAGCAGGGCGAAGCGGCGCCGGGCCCGCTCGACCTCGTCGTGCGCCTCCTGGCTCTCGGTGATGTCGACGAGGGAGGCGATGAGCCCGAGCGGCCGGCGGTCGCCGCGGTCGAGGAGCGGGGCGTAGGAGCAGGACCAGACGTGGTCGCGGCCGGGGTCGGCGGGGGTGCGGCCGACCCGGCGGGCGTCGACGACGGCGGCGCCGTCGTGGAGGACCTGGCGCATGAGGGCTTCGAGCGAGTCGGCGTTGACGCCGGGCACGACCTCGGTGAGGCGGCGGCCCACGTGCTCGGCGGCCGGGACGCCGTTCATCCGGGCCAGGGCGTCGTTGACGCGCAGGAAGCGCAGGTCGGGGCCGAGCAGGGCGAGGCCGATGGGCGACTGGGTGAAGAGGCTCTCCATCGCGGCCAGGTTCTCGCGCATCCGCAGGACCTCGGAGGTCTCCACGGCGATGAGCATCGCCCCCGTCCGCCCCTCCGGGTCGGCCGCCGGCACGATCCACATCTCCATGGCGACCGTGTGGCCGTCGCGGTGGCGGACGGGCAGCGTGCCCATGATGGTCTCGCCCGCCTGGACGCGGAGGGTGAGCCGGTCGGCGAGCTCCCGGTTGGCGTCGGGGACGAGGAGCGGGGCGGCGAGCCGGCCGAGCACGTCCTCGGGACGGTGGCCGAGGAGGTCCTGGGCGGCGAGGGACCATTCGACGACGCGGCCGTCGGCGTCCTCCCGCCAGAGGGCGATCGGCAGCAGTTCGCGGAGCACGCCCGCGTCCCCCACGACCGCCCGGGGCGGCTGCGGAACCCTGCTCGACGACTGGTGAGTCTCCAATGCATCGCCCTACGCCTCGGCCCGGCCCCAGGGGGCGCAATCCCTACCGAATCACCCTATAGGAGACGGCGACGGCGGGCGCTGCGCGTGCGGCCGTTCGGTGATCCCGGCCGCCCGGGGGCGGGAGGTGACAGTACGGACCGGGAGCGGCGAAGATCTGGACGGACGCCCCCGGGCGGAACCGCGCGGCTCCCTCCCGGAGTCCCGTGCGGACCTCCGGAGGCCGACCGGTGAACGTGTACGGCGAAGCGGGCGGCGGCCCGGCCGGGGGCCGGTACCGCTCCGAGGACCAGAGAACGACCCGAGTACAGGGGTGCGCGCGTGAGCAGAGTGATCGACGGCCGTTTCGAGCTGGTGGAGCGGCTGGGCGGGGGCGGCATGGGAACGGTGTGGCGCGCCCGGGACCTGGCCCTCCACCGCGACGTGGCGCTCAAGGAGGTGCGCCCGCCGGACCCCGCGATGGCCGAGTACGACACCGAGGGCGCGCGGACCCTGCGCGCGCGGGTGCTGCGGGAGGCCCGCGCCCTGGCCCGGATCGTCCACCCCAACGTGGTGACGATCCACCACATCGTGGACGCGGGCGAGGGCACCTATCCGTGGCTCGTGATGGAGCTGGTCACCGGCGGTTCCCTCCAGGACCGGCTCGACCGGGGCACGATGGGCCCCGTCGAGGCCGCCGGACTCGGCCGCGAGCTGCTCTCCGCGCTGCGCGCCGCCCACGGCCTGGGCATCGAGCACCGCGACGTGAAGCCCGCCAACGTCCTGCTGCGGCCCGACGGGCGGCCGGTCCTCACCGACTTCGGCATCGCGGCGATCCAGGAGTCCACCTCCCTGACCGCCTCGGGGTCGATCATCGGCTCGCCCGACTACATGGCGCCCGAGCGGATCCGGGGCGGCACGAGCGGCCCGGCGGCCGACCTGTGGTCGCTGGCCATGCTGCTGTACGTGGCGGTGGAGGGCCGCCATCCGCTGCGCAGGGAGAACACCCTGGCGACCCTGGCGGCGGTCATCTCCGACGACGTGCCTCCCCCGGTCCGGGCCGGCGCGCTGACCGGCGTCCTGACCCGGCTGCTCGTACGGGACCCGGCGGCGCGGCCGGACGCGGAGGAGGTGGACCGGGCGCTGGCGGCCGTCGTGGCGGGGGCGCCGGGGGACGGCGGGGCGGTACGGGACAGGGTGCCGGGCTTCGGGGAGCCGGTCCCGGGGACGCCCGGCTCCGGCTCCGGTTTCGGTCCCGGACCCGGCTTCGGCCCCGGGCCCGGCTCCGCACCCGGCTTCGGTTCCCCTTCCGGTCTCGGTTCCGGGGGGCCGACGTCGTTCCCCCTCGCGCCGCCGTCGGCGGGACCCGCGGGCTTCCCGGGCGCGTCCCCCACGACCGCCCCGGTGGCGGGCGTTCCCGGGCGGCGCGGGCGACGGGCCGTCGTGGCGGCCGCCGCGGCGGCGGTCCTGGCGGTGGGGATACCCGTCGCCGTCGTGAACTGGGACCGGGGCACGCACGAGCCGGACGACGGGCCGACCGCCGCCGCGCCCTCGGGGCGGGGTCCCGGCGCCCAGCGTCCCTCGGGGTCCACGGCGCCCACGACGGCGCCCCCGAAGGAGCCCGCGGCGGAGGCGACCGCCGGGAAGCTCGACCTGCTGACGCCCGCCGGGATCCGGACCGCCGTCGAGGCGGTCCAGGCGGCCTCGGGCGACGCCAAGGTCACCAGCTTCGTCGTGTACCCGGAGTACGCGACGGCCGAGGCGGTGGTCAAGGGCAGCACGAAGCGGTACGACCGGTACATGTACCGGGGCGGGGACGTGGCCGTCCGGCAGGGCCCCGGCGGCACCGCCTTCCCCGGCTCGGTCCCGGTCGACCTGGACTCCTTCGCGTGGGACGCCCTGCCGGCCCTCCTGAAGCGCGCCGACAAGGAGCTGGGGGTGACGGAGCCGACCAGCCGCTATCTGGTCGTCAGCCCGGCCTCGACGCTCACGGGGAGCGGCGCCGGGATGAGCGTCTACCTGTCCGACGCGTACGGGTCCGCCTATCTGGCGGCCGACGCGAAGGGCCGGGTGACCTCCGTCTACCCCCGCGAGGACTGACGGCCGGGGCGGCCTGGGGTGGCGGGATGTCCCCGCCCGCCGACCGCGCCGCCCTGGACCTGATCGACGCGCACCTGGAGGCGCTCCGGGACGGGCGGGACCTCCCGCTCCTCCCGCTCCTCCCGCTCCTCCCGCGAGATCCAGACGGTCCGGACGGTCCGGCCGTCGACGGGGGGGAACGGACTCGTCCGCTGGGCCCTCGACCGGCTCCGGCACGTGCCCCGCGAACCGGCGGACGCCTTCGCGCGTCACGTCGGCGGCCTGCTCGTGGAGTTCCGGGGCCGGCGCTGCCCCTGGAACGCGGCGGCGCTGCGGCTGCTCGACGACACGTACGTCTTCGTGGCCACCGGGCCCCGGCGGCACGAGGACTGGGCGCACGACGTGCACGCCGTGATGCACCGGTCGGTCCCCGACCCCCGGGGCTGGGTCCGCCTGGACGGGGACCGCCTCAACACGGCCCGCCACACGGTGCCCTCGTACCCCTTCGCCCCTCCGGACGCGTCGGAGATCCCGGGCCGCCTCCATCCCCTGGAGGCGGGGGCGGCGGTCGGCGCGCTCGCCGTCATGGCCGAGGAGTGGCAGGGGGAGCCCGCCCCCGTCCGCTCCCGCCCGGACCGGGACGCCCTGCTGGCGGACGCCCGCACCCTGCTCGACCGGTACGGGCCCGCGGCGCGCCACTGGACCAACGCGACGGCCGCCGCCGGCGACCCGGCCCCGGACCTCCTCGCGGCGGGCCTCCGGGGCACCCGGTCCCACAGCTCCCTGACCTCCGCGTACCTCAACGGCCTGGACCTCTTCGAGGACCTGGGCCTGATCGTGGTCAACGACGACGAGGTGGGCGTCTTCTGGTCGTTCGGGGCGTACTGACGGCGTCCGGGGAGGACCGCCGGGCGGGCCGGGGCGGCGCTCCGGGGCGGTGCTCCGGCTCAGGCCCCGTCCTCCGCCACGCTCAGGACGATCTTCCCCTGGAGGTGCCCCCGCTCGGCGCGGAGGTGGGCCCGCGCCGCCTCGCGCAGCGGGAAGACGGCCTCGACGCCGACCCGCACGCGGCCGGAGTCCAGGAGGGCCGCCAGTTCGGCCAGTTGCCCGCCGTGGGAGCGGACCTGCCACCCGCCGACCGTGACGCCGAGCGCGGCCGCGCGTTCCGGGGCGTACGCCCCGAAGAAGACCGGGGCGAGGTGGCCGCCGCGGCGCACCAGCGGCAGGAGCCGGTGGCCGTCCGGGCCGCCGACCGTGTCGACGAGGAGGTCCACGTCGTGGACGGCCTCCGTGACGTCGGTCCGCGTGTAGTCGACGAACCGGTCGACGCCCAGGTCCTTCAGGAAGGCCTCGTGGCGGCCGGAGGCGACGCCGACGACCGTCCCCGCGCCGGCGGCCCTGGCCAGTTGCACGGCGAAGTGGCCGACCCCGCCGGCGGCGCCGTTGACGAGCACGGTGCCCCCCTCGCGGGGGCCGAGGTGCTCGAAGAGGAGCTGGTACGCGGTGAGGCCGGCCATCGGTACGGCCGCGGCCTCCTCGTGGCTCAGGGAGGCGGGCCTGCGCGCGAGGTGGGCGGCGGGCGCGGTGGCGTACTCGGCGTAGGCCGCCGCCCTGCCGGGGAAGTTCACGAGGCCGAACACCTCGTCCCCGATCCGCCACTCGGTGACGCCCTCGCCCACGGCGGCGACGGTCCCCGAGAGGTCGGAGCCCGGGACGAACGGCAGCGGCCGGGCCGGGCGCATCCCTTCGGGGACGTCGACGAAGCCCCTGCGCGCGTACCGGTCGGGCGGGTTGAACCCGGCGGCGCGCACCCGGACCAGGACCTCTCCCGGTCCGGCCTGCGGCCGCGCCACTTCCTCGTACACCAGTCGCTCCGGTCCGCCGAAGGCGTGCACGCGCACGGCCCCCATCGTTCTCGTGCCCATGCCGTCCGTCCCCCGTCGTCGTGCGACGTGCCCCGCCCGGTAGGATCCCGGCAGTAAGCGGAGCACTGCTCCGCCCAGTAAACGGAGCAGTGCTCCGCTTGTCAACGCGGAGGATTTCCCATGCCGGACGAGCCGGTCCCGCCGGGGCGGCGCACCGATGCGCTGCGCAACCGGGAACGCATCCTGGCGGCCGCCGCCGAGGTCGTCGGCGCGGAGGGCACCCAGGCCTCGCTGCGGGACGTGGCCCGTCGTGCCGGAATCGGTCTGGGGACGCTCTACCGCCACTTCCCCACCCGTGACGACCTCCTGGAGACCCTGCTGCGCACCGGCTTCGAGCGGCTCGCGGCCCGCGCGGACGAACTCCTCGCCGACGACCTGCCGTCCGAGCGGGCGCTGGCCCTGTGGCTCGGCGAGTTCACCCTCCGGTCGGGTTCCTTCCGGGGGCTTCCGGCGTCGCTGATGGCGACGCTCGGCGACGAGGAGTCCGCCCTGCACGCCTCCTGCGTGGCGATGCGCGCGGCGGCCGGCCGGCTGTTGCGGGCGGCCCAGGACGACGGGCGGATCCGGCCGGACGTCGACGGCACGGACCTCTTCGCCCTGGTGAACGCGGTCAGTTGGGCCGCCGGCCAGGCTCCCTCGCTGGCCGCCCGGCGCGAGCACCTGCTCGGCCTGGTCCTGGACGGCCTCACGCGCCGGGACGCGCCCTAGGGACGCACGGCTGTTCGCCCTCCCACGCGCTCAGACGCGCCCGCGGGGCCGGGGCGACGGGGCCGCCGCCCTCCTCGTGGACGCCGCAGGCGCGCTCCGGCCGGCCGGCCGGTGGCGCGGCGCGGCGAGGGCCCCGCATGAGCGGCGCGGAGCCCGCCGGACCGCGTCCGGCGCTCGCCCCCCGGGGCGGGGAGCCGGGCGGTCAGGGCTTCCCGGGGGCCGTGAACGTGACGGCGGCGGCCGGTACGGTGACCTCCGCGTCGCTCCCGAGGGCGTACGCCGCCACCCGTGAGGCCGTCGCGGCCGGAACCCCCTCGGCGACGCCCGGCACCGCCGGGACGTCCTGGGTGGCGTGCGCGTCGTACGGCACGACGACCCGGTAGCCGCGCGCCAGGGCCGTACGGGCCGTCGCCTGCACGCACATCTCCGACATCACCCCGCAGACGGCGACCGCCCGGGCCCCCGCGCCGGTGAGGGCGTCGCCCAGCGGGGTCTCCAGGAAGCCGTCGTCCTCGGGCTTGCGGATCACCAGCTCCAGCGGGCCCGGCTCCACCCGGTGGTGCAACTCCCAGCCGGGGGTGTGGGGTTCGTCCTCGGATCCGGGCGGGCCGTCGTTCTGGAGGTGGACGACGAGCGCCCCGGCCCGCCGGGCCCGGGCGATCAGGTCCGCCGTGCGGTCGAGGAGCCGTTCCGCCGCGGGCACGGCCCCGGCTCCGGTGACGAACGCCGACTGCACGTCCACGACGATCAGGGTGTCGACGGGCGGGGTGTCCACGGGCTGCGCGCTGTCGGTCATCCCGCCATCCTCGCCCCCCACCGGGCCGTGCCGCCAAGGGATTTCGGCCGGGTCGGGCGGGCGGTCAGCCGTCCGACCCGCGGGACGCCCTGTTCAGGAGCCACCGGCCGGAGACGCCCGTCGCCAGGAGGCCGGCGAGCAGGGCGACGAGGCAGGCGCCGGGGCCCGACGCCCAGTCGACCTCCGCGGCGTGGACGGCGAGGACGACGGCGGCGGCGAGGGCCACGACCGGGACCGCGCCGAGGGCCGGGCGGAGGCGGGTCAGGTCGTCCTCGGCCAGGGAGGCGAGGACGCCGACGCCGAGGGCGAGCGCCCACACCCCGAGGCCCTGCGCGTCGGCGCGGTTCACCGTCCACGGCACGAGCGGGCCCCAGAAGCCGGGGAAGGCGAGGAGACCGGCGCCGATGCCGAGCCAGCCGGAGCCGAGCACGGCGAGCGGCGGCTTCGACCAGCCGGGCAGCGGGGCGGCGGGCTCCCGCCGGCCCGCGTCCGCCGGCCGGGCCCGCACCCGGTACTGCGCGACGAGGCAGCCGACGGCGCCGAGCGCGAGGACGCCGAGGACGGCGACCCAGCCGAGGCTGAACAGCGCGAGGAACAGCGGCCTCCCCTCGGCCGCCTGGAGGCTGCCGGCGTTCAGGAGGCTCACCGCGAGGAGGCCGACGAGGACGGTCGCGAGCGGCAGGACGAGGCTCCGCGCCTCCTCCCAGACGCGGGCCCGGCCGATCCGGAGGAGGGCGGGTGCCACTCCGGCCGTCGCCGCGCCGAGGAGTCCGGGGCTGAGCGCCTCCGGGGACACCCAGGCCCCCGCCGCGTACCCGGCCAGGCTCGTGACGGCGAGCAGGGCGCCGACGGTGAGGCCGACGCCCCCGACGACACCGCTCAGGACCACGATGCCGGGCGAGAGTTCCCGGCCGTCGGGCGTCCCGCCGTCCACGGCGGTCCGTTCTCCGGTGGCGCTCATGCCCGTTCCCCTTCCCCGGTGGTGACCGGTACGGGATCCGCGGGTACGAGCGCCGGTCGCGCCTCCCGCCGTTTCACGACCTCCCGGGCGTGCAGGACCCGCAGGCTCACCACCGTGACGGCCGCGTACGCGAGGACGCCGCAGCCGATGCCGACGCCCGCGATCAGGGCCGTCACCCGGTCGAGGCCGAGGGTGCGCTCCAGGACCGGGACCGCCACCGCCGAGAACGCGGGGGCCAGGCACAGGGCGGCGAGGTGCAGGCTCCACTCCTCGGCGGGCCAGAGGGCTCCCCGGGCGCGGGCGCGGGCCGCCCGCACGGCGATGACGGCGTACGTCACGCCGTACGGGACGAGGTACGCGAGCAGGAGCCGCCGTCCCGCCGTGCCCCCGTCGAGGAACGAGACCGTGATCCACCCGAGGCCCGCGGCGCCCGCGAGGTGGACGGCGATCCGGACCGGCGCCGGGCACCAGGTGCCGGTCAGGCCGGGGACGGCGGTGCGCCGGTCGAGGGCGCGGGAGGCGAGCAGCGCGCCGAAGGAGACGAGCGCGCCGAGGTGCATGATCGCGACGCGGTTGACGTCGAGGATGTCGAGCCCCGGGTAGAGCCGGGGCAGCGCGCCCCATTCGAGCCGCAGCAGCGGGGCGGTCATCAGGAAGCCGTAGCAGAGCAGCATCCAGCGCTGGTGGAGGTCCGGGAGGCCGCGGACGGCGGCGAGGACGCCGAGGGTCACGCTGCCGACGGTGCCGACCAGGATGGTGGCGAGGACGATCCAGAACGCGGCCCCGCTGAACGCCTCCGCCGGCGGGGTGCGCACCAGGTAGAGGGCGGCGCCCGCCATCGACGCGTACACCGTGACGGCGAAGACGGTCCCGGCGGCCCGGTGCAGCCGGATCCGGCGCCGGACGGCCGAGAGCAGCTGCACGGGTCCGAGCAGCATCAGCAGGCCGCCGAGGACCGAGTGCGCGATCAGCGGGACCAGGCTGCGTTCGTACGGTCCCGTCCGGTCGCGGACGGCCTCGGCCACGAACTCCGGCGAGACGGTCCGGCCGAGGACCCATTCGCCGAGGGCGGGCGCGCCCGGCCGGGCGTACGGCCAGAGTTCGGTCACGGCGATCGGCGCGTACGCGAGGCAGACCGCCGTCACCGCGAGGACGGCCGCCCGTCCCCGCCTCGTGCCCGCCGTACGTCGACGTTCCACGGTGGCTCCCCCCTGTCACCGTCCCCGCGCGCCCACGGTCGCGATAGTCCTGTCTGGACCATGGAGGGACTACGGAGGAAGGTAGGGCCGCCCCGGGGCCGGGTCAACCGGTCGGTGACAACGATCCGCGCCGGCGGTCCACGGCGGCCGTCAGGGCTCGCGGCTCTCGACCCACTGCCAGAAGTCGACCATCATCCGCTCGTAGCGGATGCCGAACTCCAGCGCCTCGCGCTGCCCGCGCGTCAGCAGTTCGCCCACGTCACGGGCGAGTTCCTCGTACCCGTCGAGGGTCCGCCGGTGCTCCTCGACCTGGACGGGGGCGTGGACGCGGGGGCTGGCCCCGAACCACAGCTTGAGGATGCCGCGTTCGCGGGCCTCGACGGGGACGAAGGCCGGGTCGGCGAGCCAGTCGCGCAGGGCGGCCGCCCCTTCCCCGGTGAGGCTCATCAGCCGCCGGTTGCGGCCGCCGGGCTGCCGCACCTCCGAGAGGAGCCCCGCCTCCAGGAGCCGGTCGCACTGCGCGTAGACCTGCGCGTGGGGCATGGACCAGAACGGCGCCACGGTCCGCGCGGCCTCGACCTTCACGTCGTACGGACTGGCCTCGCCCAGCTTGTCGATGATGCCGAGCACGAGGTAGGAGGGCGTGGTCAACCGGACTTCAGACATGCGGCGACCGTACCCCGGCCCTATTCCGCCCGGCGGGCCCTCGCCGGGGCGGCCCCGGAGACCGCTCCGGCCGGGGCGGCCTCCGGGCGGAGGAGGTCGCCGAGCGAGGTCAGGCGGATGAGCCGGAGGATCCTCGGCTGGTCGCAGAGGAGCCGCCAGCGCGCGCCCCGTTCGCGCGTGCGCCGGGCGCAGCGGACGAGGAGGCCGAGTCCGGCGGCGTCGCAGAAGGTGAGCCCCCGGATGTCGAGGGTCAGCGCGTCGGACTCCCGTGCGAGCGCGTCGAGTTCGGGGCGCAGGTGCCGCACCAGGACGAGGTCGAGCTCGCCCCGGAGGGCGGCGACGGTGTGTCCGCCGGACGAACGTGCTTCCAGGTGTCGGCCTTGACGGGGGATCAGCTGCATCGACCTCTCCAGGGGGTGGTTCCGCGTGTCGCACCGAGCGTGACCATCCCCTACCCGGAGAGGGGGTTTAGGCTGTCCGCAATCACCCGAATCGGCGAACATCAGCCCTGTTCGCCGTGTCGGCCGCCGACGTGCCGCCTCCCCCGCCCGGGTCCGTTCACCGCCCGTCCGCCGCGAGGGCCGCGGCGGCCTCCTCCTGGATGCGGCCGAACTCGGCGCCCATGGCGGCGGCGAGCGCCTGGGCGGCGGAGAGGGGGCGGACCATGACGGTGAACTCGTCGATCCTGCCCTCCTCGTCGAAGTGGAGGAAGTCGCAGCCGTTGATCTCCTTGTCCCCGACCTTCGCGGTGAAGACGAGGGCGTGGTCGCGGCCGTCCGCGCCCTCGATCTCGCGGACGTACCGGAAGTCGGAGAAGACGCGGAGGACCCCGCGCAGGATCGCGGCGGTGAGGGCCTTGCCGGGGTACGGCCTGAAGGCGACGGGGCTGGTGAAGACCACGTCCTCGGCGAGCAGGGCCTCGACGGCGTCGAGGTCGCGGTTCTCCACGGCAGTACGGAACGGGTGCACGGCGCGACTCCATAGACAACTAGTTGAGTAGGTGCAGAAGTAGCTAACCGTACGCTCCCCGTCCCGTCCAGAGGCCGTCCCCGCGACGGACGGCGGGCGCCCCCGGGCTGCCGTCCGTCCGGCCCGCCGTGCCGTCAGCCCGCCGTCCTCGCCATCCACGCCTCGACCTCGTCCGCCGAGCGCGGCAGGCCCGCCGACAGGTTCTCGTGGCCGTCCCCGGTGACGAGCAGGTCGTCCTCGATGCGGACGCCGATGCCGCGCCACTCCTCGGGCACGGTCAGGTCGTCGGGCTGGAAGTACAGGCCCGGCTCGACGGTCAGGACCATGCCCGGCGCGAGGACGCCGCCGACGTACTCCTCCGTGCGGGCGTGCGCGCAGTCGTGGACGTCCAGGCCCAGCATGTGACCGGTGCCGGCCATGGTGAAGCGGCGCTGGAGGCCGAGGGCGTACGCGCGGTCCACCGGGCCCTCGACGAAGCCCCACTCCACGAGGCGGGCCGTCAGACTGCGCTGCGCCGCCTCGTGGAAGGCGCGGTAGGGGGCGCCCGGCTTCACCGCCGCCATCCCGGCCTCCTGCGCCTCGTACACGGCGTCGTACACCCGGCGCTGGACGGGGGTGAAGGTGCCGCTGATCGGGAGGGTGCGGGTGACGTCGGCGGTGTAGAGGGAGCGGGTCTCCACTCCGGCGTCGAGGAGCAGCAGGTCGCCGGGGCGCACCGGGCCGTCGTTGTCCGTCCAGTGCATGATCGTGGCGTGCTCGCCGGCGGCGCAGATCGAGCCGTAGCCGACGGAGTTGCCCTCCAGGCGGGCCCGGCGGAAGAAGGTGCCCTCGATCCAGCGCTCGGAGGAGGCGACCGCGCGGGAGAGCTCCCCGACGCAGTCGGTGAAGCCGCGCACGGTGGAGTCGACCGCCTTGCGCAGCTCGCCGATCTCCCAGGCGTCCTTGACGAGCCGGAGGTCGCTCAGCGCCTCCTCCAGCTCCTCGTCGCGGTCCTCGTCGGTGGTGACGGCCGCTTCGAGGGCCGGGTCGACCCCCCGGACGATCCGGGTCGGGACGCCGGAGCCGGCGGCCAGGTCGTCGGCGGCGGTGCGGACGTCCCGGCAGGGCAGTCCGAGGACGGCGCCGGACTCGGCGAGGGAGGGGCGGCGGCCCGTCCACAGTTCGGCCGTGTAGCCGATCCAGAACTCGTCGTCCTCCCGGCTGTCGCGGGGCAGCTGGTAGCAGTACGCGTCGTGGCCGCCGCCGGCGCGGGGTTCGAGGACGAGGGCGCCGTCGCGGGCCTGGTCGCCGGTCAGGTGCACATAGCCCGAGTGGGGGCGGAAGGGGTACACGTCGTCGTTGGAGCGGTACGTGAGGTTGCCCGAGGGGACGACCAGGCGCTCGCCGGGGAAGAGCGCGGAGAGCGCGGCGCGGCGGCGGGCCGCGTACGGGGCCTGCTCGCCGGGTTCGAGTCCGCGCCGTTCGGTGTCCGCCCACCCCGTCCTCATCAGGGCGGAGAGCTCCTCGGAGACGCCTTCGTAGAGGCCGTTCTTGCGACCCTTCGCCACGGTCTGCTCCTTCTTCCGGTTCTTCCCGGTTCTTCGGGGGGCACGGCCGCCGGGCGTCGGCGGCCCCCGGACGGTACTGCGACCGGCGCCCGCCGGTGGCCGGGGTCCGCCAGTGGCACGGATCGGCCACACCGGGTGCGGAGGGCGCCGATAATGCGGTCATGGCGAACGACGCGAGGCTCGGTGACGCGCTCCGGCTGCTGGGGATCGGGGAGGGGGCCCGGCGGCTCTACCCGCGTCTCCTGGAACTCGGGCCCGCGCCGCTGGACGCGATCGGCGCGGCGGCCGGTCTGGCGGGCGGCGGGCTCGCGGCGGCGTACGGCGAGCTGGTCGACGCGGGGCTCGCGAGCGCCGTCGCGGACGGCGGGGACCCGGTGGCGCCGGTGCCTCCGGCGGCGGGCCTGGAGATCCTGGGCCGGCACCGGGCGGCCGAGCTGGACGAGTCCCGGATCACGGTCGGCGGGGCGTTCGAGGCGTTCCGGCGGCAGCGGCTCGCGGCGTACCACGACGACCTGGTCGAGGTGGTGACCGGGGAGGCGGTCGGCCCCCGGATGCGGCAGGCCTGGGCCAGCGCGCGGGAGCAGATCCGGCAGCTGGACTCGCCCCCGTACTTCCCGCTGCCCGGCGCCACCGACGACGCGCTGGCGACCCTGGCGCGCGGGGTGACGCAGCGGGTCGTCTACTCGCAGGCGTCCCTGGAGTTCCCGGGGCAGCTGGAGGAGTCGATCGAGCCGTGCGTGGAGGCGGGCGAGCAGGCGCGGGTGCTGCCGTCGGTGCCGGTGAAGCTGCTGGTCATCGACGAGGCGTACGCGCTGGTCTCGCTCTCCATCAGGGAGGCCGACGTCCACAACAGCATGCTCGTCGTGCAGCCCTGCGGCCTGCTCTCGGCGCTCGTGGCGCTCTTCGAGCAGACCTGGCGGAGCGCGCTGCCCCTGCACGGCCGCTCGGTGCGGCCGGCGGGGCTGCTGCCCGCCGACCGCCGGCTGCTCCGACTGCTCGCGGCCGGGGCGGGCGACGACGTCGTCGCCCGGGAGCTCGGGGTCAGCCGCCGTACGCTCTTCCGCCGGATCCAGGTCCTGATGGCCCGGCTCGGTGCTACGAGCCGGTTCCAGCTGGCGCTCCAGGCGCAGCGCTCGGGGTGGCTGTGACGCCGGCCGTCCCCGGCCCGGCCTTCGCGAGGTTCTGCCACAGGAAGGTGTGCAGGAGGGCGCTGTTGTGGGCGGCCTGTTCGTTGTCCCCCGCGCCCGCGTGGCCGCCGCCGGTGTTCTCGTGGAACAGGACGGGGTGGCCGAGCTCCCGGAGCCGCGCCGCCGTCTTGCGGGCGTGGCCGGGATGGACGCGGTCGTCGCGGGTCGAGGTCGTCAGGAGGACGGGCGGGTAGGTCCGGTCCGCCTCGACGCGGTGGTACGGGGAGAGGTCCCGCAGGTGCGGCAGGTCGGCCTCGTCGTCCGGGTCGCCGTACTCGGCGATCCAGGACGCGCCCGCGAGCAGCTTGTGGAAGCGGGTCATGTCGAGGAGCGGCACCTGCGCGACGATCGCGCCGAACAGCTCGGGGTACCGGGTGAGCATCGCACCCATGAGCAGGCCGCCGTTGCTGCCGCCCACCGCGCCGAGCCGGTCCGGAGTGGTGATGCCCCGGGCGACGAGGTCCTCGGCGACGGCCGCGAAGTCCTCGAAGGCGCGCGGCCGTTCGGCGCCGAGCGCGGCCTGGTGCCACTCGGGGCCGTACTCGCCGCCGCCCCGGATGTTGGCGACGACGTGGGTGCCGCCGCGCTCCAGCCAGGCCGAACCCCGTACGGCGCCGTAGGAGGGGGTGAGGGAGACCTCGAAGCCGCCGTAGCCGTAGAGCAGGGTCGGGCCGGGGCCGGTGGCGGAGTGGTCGGGGCCGATGACGAAGTACGGCACGCGCGTGCCGTCCCGGGAGGTCGCGAAGTGCTGGGCGACGGTCAGGCCGGTCGCGTCGAAGCGGTCCGGGGCCTGCTTGAGGACCTCCGTGTCGCCGCCGACGCTCCCCCGGTGGAGGGTGGAGGGCTGGAGGAACCCCGACACGTCGAGGAAGTACTCGTCGGAGACGTCCGGGTCCGTGTCGACGACGTCGACCGCGGAGAGGGGCGGGACGCCGACGAGGGGCGCCCGCTCCCAGGGGCCCTCGTCGGCCGGGGTGAGGACCTCGATGCGGGTGGTGACGTCCCGCATCGTCTCCAGGATCAGGTGGTGGCGGGTCCAGGCGTGCCCGGCGAGGGCGGTCCGCTCGTCGGGGGCGAACAGGACCTCGAAGGCGCGGTCGCCCGCGAGGAAGGCGTCGAAGCCGAACGCGAGGAGGGAGCCGCTCGGCTGCCCCAGCCACTCGGACCGGAGGGTGACGATCAGGTGCCGGCGGTGCGCGTAGGCGGAGGCGTCGTCGGGCACGTCGATCCGTACGTGCGTCCCGTCGGGCTCCAGGAGGTACGTCTCGCCGCGGAAGAAGTCCAGCGAGCGGCCGACGAAGTCCCGCTCGAAGCCGGGGGTGTCGTCGTGGTACCCCCAGGCCGACACGTCCCCGGCCTCGGCCTCGAAGACCGTCGCGGCCTCTTCGAGGGGGGTGCCGCGCCGCCAGCGGCGGACCGTGCGGGGGTAGCCGGAGTCGGTCAGGGAGCCCGGTCCGGTGTCCGTGCCGACGAAGACGGTGTCGGCGTCGATCCAGCCGATCTGCGTCTTCGCCTCCGGCAACCGGAAGCCGTCCTCGACGAACTCCCGCGTGTTCAGGTCGAATTCGCGGACCACGGCGGCGTCGGCGCCGTCCCGCGACAGCTCCACCAGGGCCCGGTCGTGGTCGGGGCGGCGCACGGTCGCCCCGCTCCACACCCACTTCTCGTCCTCCTCGGCGGCGAGCGCGTCGACGTCGAGGAGGACCTCCCACTCGGGCTCGTCCTTGCGGTACTGCTCCAGGGTCGTGCGCCGCCACACCCCGCGCACGTGCCCGGCGTCCTGCCAGAAGTTGTAGAGGTGCGCGCCGCGCCGGGTGGTGTACGGGATGCGGTCCGAGGCGTCGAGCACCTCCCGCAGGCGCTCCTTCAGCGGGGTGAACCCGGGGTCGGCGGCCAGGGCCTCCGCCGTCTCGGCGTTCCGCTCGGCCACCCACGCGAGGGCGGCGTCGCCGGAGACTTCTTCCAGCCACAGGTACGGGTCGTCATCGTTCACCCCCGTATTGTGCGCGACCGGGGCGCGCGGCCGAAGGGGGCCGTCGGTCTCAGGCGGTCCGGTGGAGCCGTGCGCCCAGGTGGTGCTGGAGCGGGTGGCCGACGGCCGCGAGGTCGTGGACGAAGTCGAGCGCGTCCGCGCCGGCCAGGGTGTAGCGGCGGCGGGTGGCGTCGACCCGCTTGGCGGTGGGGGCGAGGGCGACCTCGTGGGTGGTGAGGTCGACCGCGGTGCCGTCCGCGCGGCCGACGGAGATCTCCGCGATGCCGGTGGGCTGGGTGATCAGCGCCTCGACGCGCCCCTCCGGCTGGAGCCGCCACCAGCCGCTCTCCCGCGCCGAGGGCCGCAGCGGGACGCCGTCCCCGTCGATCAGCCAGGCGCGCGCCTCGTAGTGGAGGAAGGGCCGCCCGTCGTGACTGAGGACGACCTCCTGCTCGTACGCGAAGTCCTCGTCGAGCGACGGGTATCCGCCGCGTCCCCGGCCGGTCCAGGTCCCCAGGAACCCGAGGACGGGCGCGAGCAGGGGATGCGGCGCGGGCGCCGCGTCCGGCCGGAGGGCGTCGGGGTAGGGGCGGGTCCGGTCGGGGTCGGTCATGGCGGGTGCTCCTGGGTCGTGGGCCGTGCGGGTCGGGGGCGCGGGCCATGCGGGTCGGGGGCGCGGGCCGCGCGCCACGGCCGGGCGCGGATCGCACGCGCACCGTAGCCCGTGCGGCCGACGCGGGGGCCGGGCGGCACGCGGGGAAGGACCGGGGCGGGGGCGTGCGGGGG